>JBFXGJ010000005.1:0-40746 GCA_050178135.1 Methanoregulaceae archaeon
CGGTCCCGATCCCGGTCGGGAGCGAGCGCCCCTGACCAGGCGCAGGCGGACGAGGCTGCCGCGAGCCGTCCTGCTCGGGCTTCTCGGCGCCATCCTGCTCGCGGCCGGCTGTTTTACCCCTATGACCGCCCTGCCCGGCGGCGGGTACACCACCCTCCTCGGGGGAAGCTCCGTCCCGGCGCGGATGATCCTCGTGGGGGCCATCGCCTCCGTGGCGCTTATCCTCCTCGCCCGGCGGCGAGCCCTTCTGATCACGGGGGCGTTCTCGGGCCTGATGGTCCTTTTCGAGTTTCTCTCCCGGCGGGACGCGCTCCTCCCCCTCCCCGTGAACGGCTCGCCAGCAGAGGCCGTACTCGCCTCGTTCTCCAGCGAGTGGGGGTGGGCCCTTCTCGTCCTCGGCACGATGTTCATCCTAATCGCCGGCGCCCTCCCCACCCGCTCGCGGCGCGCTCCTCCTCCCGAGAAGCCCCGCCGCCGGCGCTGAACTCCTCCTATCCTCTCCGACTCCGTCCGCGGACACATAAGTATTATAACTATAATGATTTATCATTGCAAAACTTGGAGGCGTCAGGAATTCTTCGCGAACAGTGCCGCGGCCCAGGATGGGGAGACCTCCGGGCCCACGAGATGGAGACGAAGGCAGAGGCTTGAGCCTCCGGGAACGACCTTGAGAGCACCCGCCCCGTGATACGGGCGGGACGAGTGCGAGAGACGAGAGAGACCCATGGAAGAGAATTTCGACGTTCGGCTGGCCGAGGAGGTCAAATACTATCGGCCGGCACCCGAGTACCGTGAGAATGCCTGGACCAGCGACTACGAGGCGGCCTATACCGGGTTCCTCAAGGATCCCGAGGGGTTCTGGGAGGCGGAAGCCCGCGAACTCGAGTGGTTCCGCGGGTGGGACGAGGTCCTGCGCTGGGACTACCCCTACGCACAGTGGTTCGTCGGCGCCCGCCTCAACATCACCCACAACTGCCTGGACCGGCACATCGCAGACCACCGTCGGAACAAGGTGGCCATCATCTGGCGCGGCGACGAGGGCGAGGAGCGGATCTACACCTACTACAAGCTCTGGCGCGAGGTGAACCGGTTCGCGAACGGCCTCCGCTCCCTGGGGGTGAAGAAGGGAGACCGGGTCTGCATATACATGCCCGTGGTGCCTGAGCAGACGATCGCGATGCTCGCCTGCGCCCGGATCGGTGCGGTCCATTCGGTCGTCTTCGGCGGCTTTGGATCCCAGGCCGTCGCGACGCGCCTCAACGACGCACAGGCCAAGATCGTGATCACGGCCGATGTCGGGATGAGGCGGGGCAAGCGCATCCCCCTGATCACGATCGTCCAGGATGCCGTCATTGACGCCCCCTCGGTCGAGCGGATCGTGATCCTGCGTCGGCAGCTCGACCACCCGGTTCCCGTCCACGAGGAACGCGAGGTCGACTTCTACGAACTGATGGAGGGCAAGTCCTTCGAATGTGACCCCGAGGTGATGGATGCTGAGGACCCGTTCTTCATTCTCTACACTTCGGGATCGACCGGCGCCCCCAAGGGGATCGTCCACACCTGCGGCGGATACATGGTCGGGGCCCATTACACGACCCGGCACGTCTTCGACTTCAAGGACAACGACGTCTACTGGTGCACGGCCGACCCGGGATGGATCACCGGCCACTCCTACGTGGTCTACGGCCCGCTCATGGTCGGCGGCACGGTCGTGATCGCCGAGACGACCCCGGACTACCCCGATCCCGGCTCGTTCTGGGAGATCGTCGAGGACCTGGGAGTCACCATCTTCTACACGGCCCCGACCGCGATCCGGATGTTCATGAAGGTCGGGGAGCAGTGGCCCAACAAGTACGACCTCCGGTCGCTCCGGGTTCTCGGCTCGGTCGGCGAACCCCTCAATCCGGAGGCGTTCGAGTGGTTCTACCAGGTGATCGGGAAGGAGCGCTGTCCCCTTGTTGATACCTGGTGGCAGACCGAGACCGGGATGCAGATGGTCACGACCATGGTCGGCGAACCGATGCGCCCCGGTTTCGCCGGCCGGTCGATCCCCGGCGTGGTGGCCGACGTGGTGAACCGCAACGGGGAGCCGGTCCCGCCGGGGACGGGTGGGTTCCTGGTGATCCGAAAGCCATGGCCCGCGATGCTCCGGACAGTCTACAACAACGACGAGCGGTACCGGCAGTACTGGGAGACGGTCCCGGGCTGCTACACGGCCGGCGACCTGGCCGTTAAGGGGCGGGACGGCTACATCATGGTGATCGGCCGGGCTGACGATGTGATCATCATCTCAGGCCACAACATCGGCACCGCCGAGGTCGAGTCTGCGCTCGTCTCGCACCACTCGGTGGCGGAAGCGGCCGTGATTGGGAAGCCGGACCCGATGAAGGGTAACGCGATCAAGGCGTTTGTGATCCTGAAACTCGGCCAGACGCCCTCGGAGCGGCTCGAGAAAGACCTGGTCTACCAGGTCAGGATGATGCTCGGGCCGTTCGCGGTGCCGTCTGAGATCGAGTTCGTGGACGCGCTCCCCAAGACCCGGTCCGGCAAGATCATGCGCCGGGTTCTCAAGGCCCGCGAGCTCGGGGTCGACCCGGGCGACCTCTCGACCCTGGAGGAGTAGTTGATGACGGACCCGTCCCCCACCCTCTTCGGCATGCCGACCGAACGTGGTCGCTGGGTCTTCGTCCTGCTCGGGCTCGTGATCAACCTCGCGATCGGGTCCATCTATGCCTGGTCGGTCTTCCGTAAGCCGCTTGAGGCGGCGTTCGCGGTTGGGGCGACCGAGAGCCTCTTCCCGTTCGTGGTCTTCCTCGCGGTCTTTGCCCTGAGCATGCCGCTCGTCGGGGGGCTCCTCGACCGGTACGGCCCCCGGCTCCTCGCCGTCTCCGGTGGGGTGATCGTCGGCGCGGGCTGGCTGCTCGGGTCGCAGTCCAGCTCGATGATCATGCTGACCCTCGCGTACGGCCTGATCGGCGGAGCCGGCGTCGGGATCGTCTATAACTGCCCGATCGCGGTCGCGGCCCGCTGGTTCCCCGATCGGCGGGGGCTCGCGGTGGGCCTGGCCGTCCTGGGCTTCGGCCTCTCCCCGCTCGTCACCGCCCCGCTCGCGAACGCGCTGATCGCCTCGATCGGGCCGCTCACGACGATGGCCTGGGTGGGCGCTGCAGCCCTGGTGGCGATCGTCCTCGCCGGTCTCCCCCTCCGCTTCCCTCCTACAGGCTGGGCCCCCAGCGGCTGGACACCGACGGCGGCACAGGCGACCGCCTGCGACCTGACACGGTCGGAGATGGTCCGGACAGGGGCGTTCTGGGGCCTCTGGCTCTGCTTCTTCATCGGCACGGTCGCTGGCCTGATGGCGATCGGGATCGCCTCACCGGTCGGACAGGAGGTCTTCCTCCTCCCGGCCGCAACGGCGGCAGCGCTGGTCGGAGTCTTCGCGGTCTTCAACGGGGTCGGCCGGCCGATCTTCGGAGCGCTCGTCGACCGGATCGGGACGCAGACGACCGCGATCGCGAACCTGGCCCTGATCGCGGTGGCGGCCCTCTTCCTCTGGGCCGGCTCCGGGAGCGGGGGGACGGCCGTCTATGTGCTCGGCTTTGCCGCCCTCTGGCTCTGCCTCGGCGGCTGGCTCGCGATCGCGCCGGCCTGTACCGCCGCGTACTGCGGAACCCGGCACTACGGCCCGAACTACGGGCTCGTCTTCACCGCCTACGGCGTCGGCGCGATCGTCGGAAACCTGCTCGCCGGGACGCTCCGCGACCTGGTCGGCTCGTACACTGCGGTCTTTCTCCCGGTGGCGGGGCTCGCACTCCTCGGGGTCGCGATCGCGGCGCTGCTCCTGCGGCCCCCAATCGGTACGGCCTGAGGACCTTCTTTTTGACCAATCCCGCGGAACGAATCGGATGCCGCATGGTGGTAATTAGTTATATTTTTATATGTTAGAATACAACTTCCTTCCTAGTGAGTGGCGCAGGGCGCCACCCCAGTGAGGTTGACAGAGTATGGCACTCGATACCGGTGCAACGGCATGGATCCTCGCGTCGACAGCGCTGGTCATGCTCATGACGCCCGGGGTCGGGTTCTTTTACGGCGGGATGGTCCGCCGGAAGAACCTGATCTCGATGATAGCGCTCTCGTTCATTGCGTTTGCGCTCGCCTCGGTCCAGTGGGTCGTGGCCGGGTACTCGCTCTCGTTCGGCCCCGACATCGGGGGCCTGGTCGGGGGTCTGGACTTCCTCGGCCTAGCCGGGATCGGGATGGACGCAGGTGAAGGGACGTATCCCCCGATCCTCTTCGTGATGTGGCAGCTGGTCTTCGCGGCGGTCGCGCTCGCGATCCTGACCTCGGCGGTCGCGGAGCGGGTGAAGCTGAGCTCGTTCCTCGTGCTCGGCCTCCTCTGGACCACGCTCGTCTACGACCCCTTGGCCCACTGGGCATGGGGCGGTGGCTGGGCGATGAGCCTGGGCGCGCTCGACTTCGCGGGCGGGACGGTCGTCCATATCAGCTCGGGCTTCGGGGCCCTCGCGCTCGCGCTCGTGATCGGGAAACGGGTCGGCTACGGCCAGCACTCGTTCGAGCCGACCAACATCCCGATGACCCTGCTCGGGGCGGGCCTGCTCTGGTTCGGCTGGTTCGGGTTCAACTCGGGTTCGGCCCTCGCTGCAGACGGCCTGGCGGCGAACGCGTTCCTGGTCACCAACACGTCGGCGGCGATTGGCGCTCTCGCCTGGCTCGCGGCGAGCTGGCTCCACGGCAAGCCCTCGTCGCTCGGGTTCGTCTCGGGCGGCATCGCGGGTCTGGTCGCGATCACGCCGGCGGCGGGGTACGTCGGGGTGCCGGCGAGCCTGGTGATAGGCGCGGTGGCGGGCCTCCTCTGCTACGCCTGCATGTTGCTGCGGCTCCGGGTCGGGTTCGATGAGTCGCTCGACGCGTGGGCGATCCACGGCATGGGCGGTCTCTGGGGCGCGGTTGCGACAGGGATCTTCGCGAGCACCGCGATCAATAAGTACCCGGGCCTGCTCGAGGGGTCGACGACCCAGTTCGTCAACAACCTGCTCGGTGCAGGTGCGGCGGTGGTCTGGGCGTTCGGTCTCACCTTCGTGCTCGCGTGGATCGTGAAACGGACGATGGGCCTCCGCGTGAGCGAGGAGGAGGAGTACGTCGGCCTGGATATCGCCCAGCACGGCGAGCGGGCGACAACCTGAGAGGACGCACCATGCATCTCGTAACCGCTATCATCCGCCCTGAACGGCTTGACTTCGTCAAGAAGGCGCTCGAGGACCAGGGCCTCAACAGCATGACGATCACCGAGGTCCGCGGGCGCGGCGAGCAGAAGGGGATCGCGCTCCAGTTCCGCGGGGGGACCATGTCGGTTGACATGCTCCCCAAGTGCCGGGTCGAGGTCGCGGTCGACGACGTGCTTATTGACACGGCGGTCCAGGCGATCGGCAACGCCGCCCGGACCGGAAACGTCGGTGACGGCAAGATCTTCGTCGTGCCGGTTGCCCGGACGATCCGGGTGCGGACCGGGGAGGAGTTGTCCATCGGCCTGAATACCGCTCCGCACGGTGAGCGGGCGACCACCTGAGGGGAGACACCATGCACCTGATAACGGCCATCATCCGCCCCGAACGGCTCGACTTCGTCAAGAGAGCGCTCGAGGACCGGGGCTTCTTCGGCATGACGATCACCGAGGTCGCCGGACGCGGCGAGCAGAAGGGGATCGCGCTCCAGTTCCGCGGGGGGACCATGTCGGTTGACATGCTCCCCAAGTGCCGGGTCGAGGTCGCGGTCGCCGACGAGATGGTTGAGACCGCCGTCCAGGCCATCTGCAGTGCCGCCCGGACCGGAAAGGTCGGCGACGGCAAGATCTTCGTCGTGCCGGTTACCCGGACGGTCCGGGTCCGGACCGGGGAGGAGCTCCTCTAGCCGGCTGGCACCCCACCCTTCCATACCTTCTCCCCTCCTTCTTCACACTCCGCCGGGACCGCTCGAACCGAGTGTTCAAGAGCCTCCCGGTTCAACCCTTTCCGCATGCGGGTCACGGCCCTCTCCTCGGGCTCCAAGGGCAACTCGGTCCTGGTCGAGGGCGCAAGCGGCAGTCTCCTCGTCGATGCCGGGCTCTCCGCCCGAGAACTCCTTCAACGGGTCGTCGCGGCAGGGGCTGATCCCGGCGCGATCCAGGCCATCCTCGTGACCCACGAGCACACGGACCACGTCCGGGGGCTGGACGCGTTCGCGAAACGTCTCGACCTCCCGGTGTACGGGACCCCCGGAACCCTCGCCGAGTTCCTGCTCCACCGGAAGTCCACCCGGCGCCCGGTCGAGACGTGCGCGATCCGGGCCTACGAGCAGTTCACGATCGGCGAGTTCACGGTGGAGCCCCTGCCCTTATCGCACGACGCCCGCGAGCCCTGCGGGTACGCAATCGAGGTCGACGGGGCCCGTCTCGGGTACTGCACGGACACGGGCATCGTCCCGGACGGGGTCCGCGAACGCCTCGCTCGCTGTGACGCGCTGGTGCTCGAGGCGAACCACTGCCCTCGGATGCTCGAGGAGGGACCCTACCCGGCGATGCTGAAGCGCCGGATCCGCTCGAAGCGCGGGCACCTTTCGAACGAGCAGACGGCCGAGCTCCTCCGCTCGTTCTCCGGGGACCTCACCGCCGTGATGCTCGCCCACCTCTCGGAGACCAACAATACTCCCGAGCGGGCCCGGTCGGCGGTCGAGCAGGCGTTCGGTCTCTTCTCCTCCGATCTCCGCCTCTCGGTGGCTCTCCAGCAGGCGATCTCCACGCCGATGGTGATCTAGGTGGAGTTCGCCGACTTCGCCCTCGTCTGCGAACGGCTCGAGGCGATCTCGGGCCGGCTCGAGATGCGCGACCTTCTCGCCTCGCTCCTTCCCGGGCTCGGGGAGGCCGAGCTCCCGGTCTTCGTCCGGTTCGTCCAGGGCCGGGTCTTCCCGGACTGGTCCGCCGAGAAGCTGGGGATCGGCCCGAACCTCCTCTACGAGGCGGTCGCGTATGTCGCGGGCCGAAAGCGCTCCGACGTCGTCCGGCTCGTGAACGAGACCGGCGATGCGGGGCTCGCGGTCGAGCGCCTCCTCGAGCGGCGGCAGCAGTCCTCGTTCTTCTCCGATTCCATGTCGCTCGCCGAGGTCCATGTCCTCCTGGTTCGCGTCGCGTCGACCGCCGGGGCCCAGTCCCAGCAGGCGAAGATGCGCCTCCTCCGGCAGGGCTTCGGGGCGATGACCCCACTCGAGGCCCGCTATTTCGCCCGGCTCGTCCTCGCCGAGCTCCGGATCGGGATCGGTGAGGGGACGGTGCGCGACGCGATCGCGCTCGCCTTCGACGTCGATCCGACGCTGGTCGAACACGCCCAGCAGGTGAAGAACGACCTGGGCGAGGTCGCCCTCCTCGCCCGGGAGGGGCCGGCGGCGCTCGGGGCGGTCTCCATCGTGCCGTTCCGGCCGGTTCGCCTGATGCTCGCCCAGCAGGGGACGATCCTGCAGCAGCTCGCGGACTATGGCCCGGTCGCGGTAGAATACAAGTACGACGGTTCCCGGATCCAGTTCCACCGCGTCGGCAACGTCGGCAGATGCTGGTCGCGCCGGCTCGAGGAGGTGACCCACGCCCTCCCCGAGGTGGTCGAGGCCCTCCTTGCGGCGACCAGCGGCGACGTCATCCTGGACGCCGAGGTGGTCGCCGTCGGCCCCGACGGGCGCCCCCTCCCGTTCCAGACGGTGCTCCGCCGGTTCCGGCGCAAGCACGGCGTGGCCGAGGCCCGCGAGGCGATCGCGCTCGTCCCCCGTGTCTTCGACTGCCTCTGGGCCGGGGGCGAGACCCTGCTCGACCGGCCGCTCGCCGAGCGGCGGGCCCGGCTCGAGTCCGTCCTCGCCGATCACCTCGCTCCGCAGCAGGTGCTCGGTGACGAGGAGAGCGTCCGGGTCGTGTACGACCGGGCGCTCGCCGACGGGCACGAAGGGGTGATGCTGAAGGTCCCCGGCTCGCCGTACACGCCGGGAGCCAGGGGCCGGGCCTGGGTGAAGATTAAGCCCGAGGCCGAGACCCTCGACCTGGCCGTCGTCGGCGCGGGCTGGGGCGAGGGGCGGCGGGCCGGCGCCTTCGGGACGTACGAACTCGCGGTCCAGGACGGGGGCCGCCTCCTTCCCGTGGGCCGGGTCGCCACGGGTATGACCGATGAGGACCTGGCGGCGCTCCACGCCCTGGTCCAGGACCTGGTGATCGCCGAATCGGGCTCGTCGGTCACCCTCGAGCCCCGGGTGGTCTTCGAAGTCGGCTACTCCGAGATCCAGGCGAGCCCCACCTACGCGAGCGGGTACGCCCTCCGCTTCCCACGATTCGTCCGGGTCCGCGAGGACAAGGGGGTCGAGGAGGTCGAGACCCTGGAGAGCCTGGAGGACCGGTACCGGGCGCAGGCGACCCGGAACGGGAACGGTGAGCCGCGGGTCGACTCGCTCCAATGATGCCTTCTCTCGAGCCGGACGGACTCGGGGACCTCGTCTCCCGGCACCTGGCCACCGTCGCCGCCATCGGCGAGCGGCCGACGGGCTCTGGGGCGAACCGCCAGGCAGAGGCGTACGTCGAAGAAGCCCTCCGCGCTGCCGGGTGCCGGGTCGAACGCCTCGTCTTCTCCTGCGCGGACTGGCGGGCGGGCCGGGTCACCTGCCGGTGCGGCGGGGACGATCTCTTCGGGGTGGCGAACCCGTACAGCCCGCCCTGCGCCGTCGAGGCAGGGATCGTGGCGGCCTCCACGGACGTGGGGCTCGCGGCCCTCGACGCGGCCGGGAGGATCGTCGTACTCCACGGCGCCCTCACGGCCGCACCCTGGATGCCGGAAGAGTTCCCGTTCTACACGGACGAGGTGGCACAGGCCCGGGTCCGCCTGCTCAGGGCAATGGGTCCCGCTGCCGTTATCACGGTCTCGTCCCGAGAGGACTTCCCCGTGCCCGTGATCATTGACGGATCGTTCGGCATCCCTTCGTGCACCGTCGGACCGGTGGCGGGGGGCTGCCTCCTCGCCCACAGCGGCGGACCAGCCCGGCTCGTCATCGAGACCGTTACCAGACCGGTCAAAGCGGCGGACGTGATCGGACGGATCGGCGGCGACGAGCCGTGCATCGTGCTCTCGGCCCACCTCGACACCAAGCACTTCACCCCTGGTGCGCTTGACAACGCGACGGGGCTCGCGGTCCTGCTCGCCCTCGCCGCCCGCCTTGCTGCCGACCCACCCTGTCCCCTGGAGCTCGTCTGCTTCAACGGCGAGGAGCAGTATGCGGCGCCGGGCGAAGTCGCTTACATCGAGGCCGGCCGGCTCGACCCTGGGAGGGTCCGGCTCGCGATCAACCTGGACGGCATCGGCCTTGCGGGATATCCCGCCAGCCTCGCGTTCTTCGCGTGCCCGCCGCCCCTCGAATCCGGGGCCAGAGAGGTCCTCGCCAGCTTTTCCGACCTGGTGGAGGTCGATCCCTGGCCCGCGGGCGACCACATGGTCTTCTGCATGGGGGGTGTGCCGAGCATGGCCGTCTCGAGCGCGGTTCCTCCCGACGCGCTCGATGCCGTGCTCCACACCCCGGTCGACACCCTCGACCAGGTCGACGTGGCGCTCGTCGCACGGACGGCCCGCGCGGTCGAGGCCCTCGTCCGGACAGCGGCGCCCTTGCTCGGCCTCTCCGCGTCCCGCCCCTCCCGGCCTGGACAGCGAGACAGACCCGAGTAGATCCCCCGATGTCCTGGGAAGCCTTATTCTTTCACCCGTCAACCGGCGCAGCATGCCACGCACCCACGGGGCCCTCGTCCTGGTCTTGCTCGTCCTGCTCCTCGCCCCGATTGCTTCTGCTGACCCGTCGATCGCGCTCCTCTCTGTCCCGTCTCCGGGGAGCACCCAGGACTGGGTCGCGGGGGTGGTCGAGGGCGCGGTTCCCGCCGACTGGTGCGTCGTACTCTACATCCAGGTGGATGGGCTGTGGTGGGGTCCGAAACCGACATGGGCGGAGCCCCTCACCCCGATCCGGTCCGACGGGTTCTGGAACGCCACCTTCGCCACGGGCGGCAACGACCTGGCGGCCACCCGTTTTACCGCCTACCTCGTCCCCCTGAACGCCGTCGAGGAGTCAGTCCCCCCGGCGCTCGCGGGGGCTCCCTCCCTCCCGGCTGCTCTCGACGCGTTCCCATGCGACGAGCGTGCCCGGGCGACGCCGGTGTACCGGGCAGCCCCCTCCTTTGCCAGGAACGGGACCGACCTCGTGGGGCTCTGTGTCGGGCCGTACCTCGATGGTGAACGCCCCGGCGTGACCATCCTCTCCACCGCCACCCTCCACGACCGGCTCGCAGTTGTTGCACCCCGTGCCACCTGGCTCCGGTCCTACGGCGTCGACGGTGGCCTCGAAAGGTTCGGGTCGATAGTGCATGCCCTCGGCCGGAAGGCGGCGGTCGGGGCCTGGCTCACCACAGACCCCACGGCGAACCGGCGCGCCCTCCTGGCCCTCGTCGAGTGCGGACGGGCGGGGGACGCGGACCTGTTGATCGTCGGGAGCGAGTGCCTGATCCGGGGCGACCTCTCGGAGCGGGACCTGGCCGCCTGCCTCGAGTGGGTCCGGCGCGAGGTCCCCGGGGTGCCTGTGGCGACCGCGGACGGGTACGCGGAGCTCCTGGCCCACCCGGCGGTGGTCGAGGCCTCGGATATCCTCGTCGTCCACGTCTACCCGTTCTGGGAAGGGGTCGATGTCGCGGCGGCGCCGGCCCGGACGGTGACCGCCTGGGAGTCGGTGACCGCTCTGGCTGGCGGGCGGACCGTCGTGATCGGTGAGCTCGGCTGGCCGGATGCGGGCGGACCACGTGACCAGGCGGTCCCCTCGGCAGAGAACGCGAAGCGGTACCTCCACGAGACTATGGCCCTCCTTGAAGCCCGCGGGGTGCCCTATTTCTACTTTGCCGCGTTCGACGAGGCCTGGAAGACCGCGGAGCCCGGCGGGGTGGGGCCCCACTGGGGGCTCTGGACGGGGGACCTCGTGCTCAAGCCGGGCCGGCTCCCACCACCCTCCTCCCTCCTCCAACTCCCTGGCGGCATGGACCGTCCCAATGACCTGGACGGGGACGGCCTCGTCGAGGACGTGAACGGCAATCGAAGGACCGACTTCGCGGACGTGGTCCTCTTCTTTAACCAGATGGACTGGATCACCGGCAACGAGCCGGTCGGCGCCTTCGATTGGAACGGCAACGGCCGGATCGACTTTGCGGACATCGTCCGCCTCTTCGTGGTGCTCTAGTCCTCGCGCCGCATCAGGTAGAAGACGTAGCCGTATGCGGTCCGATGGGCTGCGGAGAGACGCATCTCCTCCTCCACCTCCCGGACCAGGTCCTCCTCCCTGGCGGACAGCGCCCGGTTCTTCCACTCGGCGAGCCGCTCCCGCTGCGGCACGTAGAAGGCCTCCCAGGCCTCGTCGGGGAGGAGGACCGACCCGAGCCACCGATACCCCGCAGCCTGGACGGCGACCTCGTTCTCCGCGACCGACCGCATCCCCGGGTATGCGGTCCGCCAGTACTCCCAGGCCTCTGCAGGGGGATCATCGACGAGCCAAGACATCTCCGAGACGACCACGTACCCTCCCGGCACGAGCAGGTCGCGCCAGACGGTGAGCCCCCGGTCGAACCCGATGGTGTAGAGCGCGCCTTCGGACCAGATTAGGTCGAACGGTCCGACATCTGCCGGGACCGCGTCCATCGATACCGCCATCGTCCTCACCCGGTCGGAGAGTCCCTCGCGCTCGGCCCGCCGGGCGAGCCGCTGGAGGAACTCCGGAACCAGGTCGACCGCCGTGACGTCCGCCCCCAGCCGTGCCAGGACGAGCGTGGCGGCTCCGCTCCCGGAGCCCATATCAGCGACTCGTGGGGAGGGGGGGAGAGCGAGCAGGGCATAGAGGTGTTCCGTGTACCGGTCGTCCCCCGGCCCCTCGCGGGGAAGGCCGAGCATGAAGGAAACGATGGTCTCGAGATACGAAGTCATGGAGGGGAGCCGGGTGTCCACAACGATTAACTCCATCACCAGCGGCCGCGCCGCCGGACCGCGGTCGTCTCCACCGGGTCCGACGGCCCGAGACCGAGCGCTGCCCGGGTACCGGCGACCACCAGGCGCATGCCGGTCGAGACCAGGTCCTGGTGGCGGTGGAGCCCCTTGCGCCAGGAGGGTGGGATCCCCTGGTGGCCGTAGCATGCGCCGGCGAGCTGCCCTGCGACCGCGCCGGCGGTGTCCGCGTCCTCGCCCAGGTTGACGGCCGCGAGGACGACCTCCTCGAACGACCTCCCGCGGGAGAACGCCCAGAGCGCAGCCTCGAGGCAGTCGACGGCGCCGCCCCCGGCCCGGACCTCGGGAGGCTCACGCGTGAGAAACGAGCCCGCTGCCACCCGGGCGATGGCGGGGCAGAGCGGCTCGGCGTCCCAGAACCCGGGCGCCGGCGAGAAGTGCGGCACGACGAGCTCCTCGCGCCGGGCTCCGTGAATTGCGCTCACCAGGAGGGCGGCGAAGTAGCGGCAGGCGTCCACCGACTCCGGGGCCGCGTGGGTGGTCCGGCTCATATCGGCGGCCGCTTCAACCGCCCCGACCGGGTCCATCGCCCAGAAGATCGGGACCGGGGCCAGGCGCATCAGCGACCCGTTTCCGGGGGTGAGCCCCACCGCCGGCCCCGCGACTGTCGCCCCGGTCCGGAGAAAGGTCTCGAGGGCGCGTCGCGTCGTGGTACCGATGTCGAGGCAGACCCCGGTCGGGGCCTGGTATCCTTCTCGCCAGTAACGGACGTATCGCCGGAGCTGGTCGGCCGGGTCCATCCTGCCGCACGCGATCAGGCTCTCGGCAACGCAGAGGGAGAGGGCCGTGTCGTCCGTCCAGTATCCCTGGGACAGGTTCATCACTCCGCCCGATCGGTACCCAGTGATCGGTTCGAACGTACCCGGCTTCAGGAACTCGACCGGCGCACCGAGGGCGTCTCCAACCGCGAGCCCCACCAGGGTGCCGAGGGCCGCGTCGTGGACGTCGATCGCCATAGCAGAGCGTGCGTCATGGTCAACAAAAAAGTCGTCGAAACGATCCGGCCCCTCGAGCCCGCCGAGGGGCGTCCCGATCTCTCTCTCGAGGGGCCGGGCAGGGGGGTCGTATCGCGGGGTACACCCCGGGGGCGAGTTATCCGGCCGCTGGAGGTGGGTCTGAAGCGTCGCCCGGTGGTTTCCTGGCCGGGAGAGGGCCGCCCGGAGCGGTTCCGTTCGACCATGCCCCCCCTGGCTCACCTTCAAGCGGGGTGCCGTTCGGCCGCACGCCGTCCGTCGGTCCGCCGGCGGGTGGCGTTCCGTTGGGATGGAACCCGGAGGGGGGTGCGCCGCCGGGCCGTGTCCCGTTCGGGGCCAGGCCCTGCTCCCGGTTCTCCCCTGGCGCGTATATCTCAGTCCTGTTTCCGGGTGACGAAGGGTCGTCTGTCGTCGGTGTCGAACCCTGGGGGGCCGCCGTCCCGGGATTCGCCTCTCCGGACGGGCTCTCCGAGCAGCCGGCGATACAGATGCAGCAGGCGAGCAGTCCCGCGACTGCGATGGCCAGCAGGGAAGCTCGCCTTCTCTTTTCGTGTGTCGGCGTGGTGGTATTCATCTCATCTCTCCCGGCTCTCCGCACGGTGAACGAGGGCCGTTGCCCTCCCTCACCTCTCTTCCGGTCGTCCCGGTCACTCTTCTCCATCGTCTCTCTCCTTTCCGTGTCCACGCTCCTCTCCTTCGCCGTGTCACCCCCTCCATGGGCACCATGGCCTCCGGGGAGAACGAACCCGCACTCCCCAAGTTTTCTGGGTGATAATGTAAGATAAACTTTACTTTTTGTCAGGTTATTTTGACTGACTCTCGCCTGGATCTCACCATCTCGTGCCGGTTATCCGGTCGTACGGCCGATCAGAAAAAGTCGCTGAGTGTCCTTTCGGCTCGCATCCGGGGCAATAGGGTCGACTTCGCCCGCCACGAGGCGTCCCCGTAGCGACGGTCGAGAGCCGCCGCCCCTTCGACGAGCGTCGCGTACCGCTCCGGTGGCGTGCGCATTGCCGCGAGAGCCGCCTCTCGGACGACCCAGGTGCCGAGTGGAGCCCAGTACTCACCGGTCACCGAGCGAAGCACCAGGGCCCGGGCCTGCCGGCGGATCGAGGACAGGTAGCCTGTCACGGCGAGACGCGCCGAGTAATAGGCGCCTGCGATCGGCGAGTACCCGGACTTGGTCTTCCCCTCGCCATCTACCGTCACGGAGTCGAAGTCGTGGGTCCAGAGGCTATGGGCTCGCCAACACTCGATCATCTCGTACTGCCATCCCCCCGGGGCGAGGAGGACGGCGACCGTGTTGCCGTAGAGGGTGTGAGAGAAGACGAGCACCTCCTCAATCGACGGATACCGGGCGATCTCCTTCTTCTGGGCCTTCCCGAGCGTGTCGTCGACCGCGGTGATCGCCCAGCGGGTGGGCACCACCCGGGGGCGCTTGCCGAGGACGCCGGCGGAGAGCAGGTTGGTAAGGTGGTAGACGTCCACGTCGGCCCGGTAGAGCTCGGCAAGCCCCTCGGAGGCAGGGAGGTCCGAATCGGACGTTACCCGGTCGACCGCGCGGGGCACGACCGGGTTGTCCAGGACGTCGAGGGCCCGGACAGGCCCGGATCGCCCCACCGGGGTGAGGACGCCGTCGAACCGGAGGTCGAAGTCGACCGGGCGTTCAAAGGCGACCTCGACGTCGACCGGCCGTGCCGAGAGGGCGACCTCGGCCATCGCGTCCTGCACCCGTGTGACCGGGGCCCTCGCCGCGATCGTGGCAGCCCGGAGGTTCACCACCTCGTCGATCGAGAGGCCCCGGGCAAGCCAGGCCGGTGGCCGGTCCTCGTCGCCGAGCAGGAGGGGGCCGCCCTGGACTGCAGGGTAACCGTACGAGCCGACGAAGACCGAGGGCGCCGCGCCCATGTAGGAACTGACCGGACGGGTGCCAACCCGCGCCAGGAAACGGGCTGTGATCGGGCAGCGCGGCAGACCACAGAGCCCCTTTCCCTTGCAGCTCGCGCAGAGCATCCCGCCGTCCGTCATCCGATCACCCGCACCCGGTCCCCGAGGTACCCGAGGAGCTCGGCGACGAACCGGTCCCATTCGACCGGTCCGCCGTCCAGGCGTACGGCGAGCTCGCCTCCAAGGTCGTCGTCGCGCTCACTGATCGCCCGGACCACGACCGATCCGGGCGCCCCCTTTCCAGCGACCAGGCCGTCCCCATCCCCATCGGTGACCCCGAAGACCGGGAGGTCCAGGTGGACCCCGAGATGGAGCAGGGCCGCCGTCGTATCGTCGCCGATGGCGAGGACCCCGCAGACATGCTCGTCAAGCGCCCGGTAGAGGCCGATCGCATCGTGGTCCAGGACGAGAACGCGCCCGGTCCTCGAACGCCCGGATGCACTCCGGGGCGTGGCATCCCGCAGCGTGCCGGCCGTGCACCAGGCGCCGGCAAGGCGGATCGGCCCACGCCGCCTGAGCTTCTCGACACCGTGGCGCCGGACGACGCAGCCGGCCTCGGCGGTGATCACCTCTCCACCCGAGGTGAGCCGCACCTCAGGGGCGGTCGCTCTCCCAATCACGAGACCGTCCACCATCACGGGGTCCCCAGGGCGGCACCCCCGGATCGTCCGCCGGTTCCCGGTCGCCGCCGCCGGTTCGGCCCGGCACTGTTCGAGGGGCCACCCGAGGCGTTGGGCGATAGGCCAGCCGTCGGCTCCATCCCAGGCGATCACGACCCGGTCGGCGCATTCGAGGTGGACGAGCGGCCGACCGAGCCTGCAGGCGACCTCTTCGCCGAAGACCCGGCCCGAGATTGAGTCACGGCCCCGGTTCAGAAGCACAGCCGCCCGATCCCTGGCGAGTGCTGCCGACGGCCGCTCCCCGGTCCAGCAGGCGGCAAGGCCGTGCTCTTCCGCTGCGCACCGGGCCATCACCCCGGCCACTGTGACCCGTACCGGCCGCAGGCGGGCGACAAGGTCTGCCATCTCCCCCGAGTCGATCACCGCTGGCCCGTGGACCACGAGGCTACAGCCGAACTCGCCAGCCGACATCGTACCGGGCCCCGCACTCGGGGCAGCAGAGGACGGCGGGACGGTCATCCGCGTCGCCGGCAAGGAGCGTGACATGGAACCCACGGGTATAGCCGCAGTCGGGGCAGACACGGACTTCGCCCTCGGGGGCGAGGGAACGAACTGGTCGGACATCGTCCATGAGTCCTGTTGGGCCCTTTTCCCTCTTCAATCCGCTTATCGCGGCGCGGAGACCTCGAGGGTGACATCGAGCGCCCGTGCCGAGTGCGTGAGGGCCCCGACGCTGATGATGTCGACCCCGAGGGCGGCATAAGCCCCCACCGTCTCCTCGGTGATCCCGCCCGAGGCCTCGACCGTGACCCGGTCCCGGAGCCCTGCCGCTTCGAGCGCGGCAAGGGCCTCTTTCACGCCGTCCGGGGTCATGTTGTCGAGCATCACGACCCCGGCGCCGGCCCGTGCTGCGCGGACCGCCTCGTCCGCCGTCTCCGCCTCCACCTCGATCACCCGGTAGGCCGAGACGGCCCGCGCCCGGCCGACCGCCTCCTCGATCCCGACGAGCGCCAGGTGGTTGTCCTTCAGGAGGACCGCGTCCGAGAGGGTGTACCGGTGGGGGTCGCCGCCGCCCAGGACAACGGCCCGTTTGTCGAGCAGCCGGAGGCCCGGCGCGGTCTTGCGGGTGGCCGCCACCCGGACCCCGGGACGGGCTTCCCGGGCGCGTGCGGCGAACCCGGCGGTCGCGGTCGCGATCCCGGCCATCCTGCCGACCAGGTTGAGCGCGGTGCGCTCGACGAGGAGGACGGCGCGGACCGGTCCATCGAGCCGGAGCACCACGGCGCCGGCCTCGACCCGGTCTCCGTCGGCGGCGAGCCGCGTCACCGTGACGCCGTGGTACCAGAAGAGCGCGGATGCCTCGGCGAGTCCGGCGGCCACCCCCGCCTCGCGGAAGCGGAGCTGTGCCTCGCAGGTCTCGTCGCCGAGCACGGCCTCCGTGGTCGCGTCCCCGAAAGGTGCGTCCTCTTCGATGAAGGCGAGGAGCCGCGAGAGTGGGACTGCAGTCACGTCCCCACCTTGATCGGCTCGGCGAGGTCGCGGAGCAGGACCAGGATGGAGAGGGCGGCGAGGTACGAGGTGGCCGGGTTGTCCGGGCTCGGCACGTTCCGGATCCGGATGTAGGCGTCCCCGAAGGCCCCCTCGGCGACGATCTCGTGGACGTTCCGGTCGACGGCGGGGTCCGCCCAGAGCTCCACCTGCACCTCCTGTCCCGCCGCCAGGGCGATCGCGGCGGAGACGTTGATGTTCTTCGGGAAGGCCTGGACGCACTCGTCCGCCCGCCCCTGGAAGACGAGGGTCCTCTCTGCGATCGAGAGGCCGAGGGAGGTCGGGTTCTTGGTGGTCCTGAGGACGACCCGGTCGATCCCCCCGATCCGGCCGACCTTCAGGTTGTCGAGGCCCATCACGGCCCCGCTCGGGATGTAGACCCGCCGGCGGGCGGCGACCGCTGCCGCGCGGAGGCGCTCGAGGAACGAAGGCTCGGCGAGCGCGCCGACCGACATCACGACGAAATCCTTGCCGGCCTCCAGCACGGCCTCTCCGTGGGCCCGGACGGCCCGGACCGAGGCGGCCTCGACGACCAGGTCCACGTCGGCGGCGGCGAAGGCCTCGAACGAGTCGTATGCAGTCCCCCCCGTCGCCGTGGCGAGTTCGCGGGCGCGATCGATATCCTGGTCGTAGAGGGCCGCGATCTCGAAGCGTTCCGCGTGCGACGCGATCAGGTGGCCGATGTTGCCGCAGCCGAGGAGCCCGACCCGCATCATGGATACAGTGTGGTCCTCTCCCGGGATAAAGCAGGCGGGGATGGTTCCGTCTGTCCTTCTCGCGGACGAGAAGCCTGATGTCCGGGGCCGCTGATCGATCTGGGATGACCATCGACGAGATCGACCGCGGCTTCGCCGCCCTGGAGACGCTGATCCGCATGAACGCCGATACTATCGGCGAAGAGTCCGGGCGGGTGCGGCAGGACGAAGCAGCCCTGCTCGCCCGGATGGGGGAGACCGCGGCCCAGATCGTACCCCTTGCCGGGCTCGAAGTGATGGCCCGCGGAAAGGTTAACGCCTCAGGGGAGCTCTTCGACCAGGCGTTCTTCCCGGAGAAGATGCTCCTTCTCGCCCGCGGCGATCCGATGCCCTTCCGGCCCGATGACGCGGGCAAGTCGGTCACCGACCAGTTCTGCGTGCTTCGGCACGACGGAACCTTCGCCGAGCTGATGTACTCGAACGACACCGTCCTGATCGACAGCTACCTCGCCTCGCTCTCGGCAGAGGACGCGCTCGGCATCTACGGTCCAGAGCTCCTCCTGATGCTCTACCGTGCGCTCAGGCAGTACCTGGAGGGGCAGGACGCGCTCCTATCCGCCCTCCGGACCACCCTCGAGTTCGTCCACGGGTAACTGAAACGTCCTTTGATGGGGCTGGGATTACTTCCAGCGAAAGAGGGCGAAGGAGGGGCGGAGCAGGTCCCCCGTGGAGTGGAGGGCTGAGATCACCATGCTCCGCCTGAACTCCTGGCCCTGTCCGTTCCGGTATGTGACGATCGCCTTCACCTCGGCCACCTGCTCGGCGAGCGGCACCGGGTGCATTGCATCGGGCGCGAGGGACGGGACATCGGCCTCGACACCTATCGGGACAAGCGAGAGGTGGATACCGTGTGCCGGGGCGTTTCCCTTGTTCTCCACGATGACTGCGCGCGCGTCCTCGGAGAACTCGACCTGCAGGTCGGGCAGGTCGTGCGTGTCGCTGCCGATCTTCTGGACCATCAACACCACCCCGACGATGATCAGGGCAATCAGCGATAGATACGGCGATATCAGGGCAAGCCCTGCTGCGGCCACGACGCCGATCGCGAGGACGACAAGGAATGAACGCTCCATGAGAAGTGGTTGCAGGGGAATGAATAAAAACAAGACGCGAATGGGCCCGATGAGATTCGAACTCATGGCCTCCCGGTTATCAGCCGGGCGCACCACCTGGCTATGCTACGGGCCCGCAGGGGTTACCCTACAAGATGACTCTTCTGAGTTCTTATAGATTTTTGATGGCCGCTCGACAGACGGCTTTGTATCCTCCCCGGATAAATAGACATGGACGGGCCGCGCCGGCGTCTCCAGGCCCTGGCGCGCGGTCGGCCCGACGCGGGAGTGGTTCATGCCGAGACAATATCTGCTGGGCAACGAGGCGATCGCCCACGCCGCCCTGGAGGGCGGGGTGGGCTTCGTGGCCGGGTACCCGGGCACGCCCTCGTCCGAGGTGATCGACCTGCTCCGGGCCCGAAGGCCCGAGGGGGTCCATGTCGAGTGGTCGACCAACGAGAAGGTCGCGTTCGAGAACGCGCTTGCCGCCGCCTGGTGCGGCGTCCGCGCCCTCTTCACGACCAAGCACGTCGGCCTGAACGTCGCCGCCGACCCCCTTATGACCTCGGCGTACACCGGCGTGACCGGAGGCTTCGTCGTCCTCTCCGCCGACGACCCGTTCGCGCACTCGTCCCAGAACGAGCAGGACAGCCGGCTCTATGCCGCGATGGCAGGCCTCCCCTGCCTCGACCCGGGCACGATCGAGGAGGCGCATGCCATGCTCCGCGACGCTTTCGCCCTCTCGGAGGAGTTTGGCCTCCCGGTCCTCTTCCGGCCCACCACCCGTGTCTGCCACTCGAAGGCCGACGTCGAGCTCGGCCCGGTCTCGTCCGAGTGCCGGGAGCCGGCCTTTGTCCGCGACCCCCGGCAGTACGTCGTGATCCCGGCTCACACGCGGGTGCTCCACCGGCGGCTGAACGAGAAGCAGGCCGGCATCCGGGCGCGCCTCGTGGAGCTCGGCTACAACACGGGCGAGGTCCGGGGCCGCCGGGCGGTGGTCGCAGGTGGCGTAGCGGCAGCGTACGTGCGTGAGGTTCTCCCCGTGGACGTCTCTCTCCTGGTGATCCGGGCCTACCCGGTCGATCCCGAGCAGCTTCGCTGCTTCTGCCTCGAGCACGAGGAGGTGCTCGTCGTCGAGGAGGGGGCGCCCGTGATCGAGGACGACGTGAAGAAGGCGGCCGGCTGCGTCGCCGTGCTCGGCAAGAGGTCGGGTCACGTCCCGAGCGAGGGCGAGCTCTCGCCGACCCTCGTCCGAGCAGCGCTGGCCGGCGCGGGGTTCATCGACGAAGCACCCCCGGCACCCCCTCTGGCCGTGGAGGGCCTCCCTCCCCGGCCCCCGATCCTCTGCGCCGGTTGCATGCACCGGGCCGTCTTTTATGCGATGAAGAAGGTCTTCAAGCAGGGGATCTTTCCCTCGGACATCGGTTGTTACACCCTTGGGCTCCAGCTCGGGGCCGTCGATACCACGATCTGCATGGGTGCATCGATCACGGTCGGATCGGGGATCGCCCAGACCGTCGGTGGGGACGTCGTCTCGACGATCGGTGACTCGACCTTCCTCCACACAGGCCTGCCGGGCCTCGTGAATGCGGTCTACAACGGTGCCGACCAGGTCGTCGTGATCCTGGATAACCGGGTGACAGCGATGACCGGTCACCAGCCGAACCCGACGACCGGGGTGAGGGCGACCGGCGAGGAGAGCCCGAAGGTCTCGCTCGAGGCCCTGTGCCGGGCCTGCGGGGTGGAATGGGTCGAGACCGTGGACCCATATGACATGACCGGCCTGATCGCGACCCTCCGCGAAGCGCGGACGAGAAAGGGCGTCCGGGTGGTGATCGCCAAGAAGCCCTGCGTCATTGTTGAGCGCCGGGCGAGGGTGAAACGGCCCAGGTTCGAGGTCGACCCGTCAGCCTGTTCGGGCTGCCGGACCTGCCTCCGCTTCGGCTGCCCGGCCATCGCGTTCGAGGACGGGAAGGCCTCGATCTCGGACCTCTGCTCGGGCTGCGGGGTCTGTGCCTCGCTCTGCCCCGAAGGAGCGATCGGAAAGGAGGCCCGCCCGCCTGTGAAGGGGACCACCCCGGGAGGTGCCGCATGAGCTTCGATCTCCTGATCGTCGGGGTCGGGGGGCAGGGCACGATCCTCGCCTCCAACATCCTCGGCCGGGCCTCGCTCGAGGAGGGCCGGTCTGTTCGCGGGGCCGAGACCCACGGTATGGCCCAGCGCGGCGGATCGGTCGAGTGCCATGTCCGGATCGACGGCCAGTTCGGCCCCATGGTCGACCCGGGGACGGCCGACCTCCTCATCGCCTTCGACTTGCTCGAGGCGGTCCGCTATCTTCACTTCCTCCGGCCGGGGGGGCGGGTGGTCACCAGCACCGGGGTGATCACCCCGACCTCGGTCTTCTCCCAGCGCCTGCCGATGCCGACGCCTGACGAGTGCCTGGCCCGGCTCGCGCCCTTCTCCCCGCTCGCGATCGACACGGCCGCCCTCGCTTGCGAGGCGGGATCCGAGCTCGCCCAGAACGTGGTGCTGATCGGGGCCGCCTCCCACCTCCTCCCCCTCGAGGAGGCTTCGCTCCTCGCGGCGATCGAACGATCCGTCCCCCCGAAGACGGTCGAGGTGAACCGCCGGGCCTTCGAGCTTGGCCGGGCTGCCGGCGCACCCTCTTCCTGAGGGGCTCCTCCCGCACCTCTCCGCGCGTCGCCGCCCCGGTCCTGCCGTCAGAATAACGTTTATCTTTTGACCGGGATGATGCAGATCATCTGGTGACCGCCATGGTACGCACCTCGTTCTTCCTCGTCCTCCTTGTCCTCGTCACCGCCCTCCCGGTGGCGAGCGCCCTCGATATCGGCACAAAACCGGGGGCGACCTACGCCGGGCAGTGGGGCTCGTTCGGCAGCTACAGCGGACAGTTCTCCAGCCCCCAGGGTATCGCTGTGGGTCCCGACGGCACCGTCTATGTCCTCGACACGGGCAACCACCGCGTCCAGGTCTTCAACGCCACGGGGGCGTTTATCCGGAAGTGGGGCTCGTACGGCCAGGTGGAGGGGCAGTTCAACGCTCCTCTGGGCATTGCCGTCGACGCCGTGTCGAACGTTTATATCGCGGACACGCAGAACCACCGGGTCCAGAAGTTCAGGTCCAGCGGCGAGTTCGTTACCAGCTGGGGGAGCATCGGCCTCGGGGAGGGACGGTTTCAGTGCCCCTCGGGTATCGCGGTGAACGCCTCAGGCACGGTCTTCGTGACCGACCGCAACAATAAGCGGGTGCAGGCCTTCTCCCCGTCCGGGTCCTTTCTCACGAAGATTGGCAGCCCGGGCACGGACGAAGGCCAGTTCGCCGGCCCCACCGGCATTGCGGTGGACGACCGGAACGACGGCTTCCTGGTGACCGACCCGTCCAGGAACCGTATCCTCCAGTTCACGTTTGACGGAGAGTTCATCGGTTCGTGGGGGACCAGAGGGTCGGGCGACCGACAGTTTTCCGGTCCGATCGGGGTTGCAGTCGCGAGCGATGGCACCATCTTTGTCTGCGACTCGTCCAACCAGCGGGTCCAGGGGTTCGCTCCGGACGGGAGGTACCTGCTCCAGTGGGGCTCCGAGGGGACCGGGATGGGGGAGTTCTCCCAGTCGACCGGAATCGCCGTCGCGCGAGATGGCCAGGTCTATGTCATTGACCAGATCAACCGCGTCCAGCGGTTCGTGCCCCGCTCCATACCCACCGACACCCTCATCGCCGCCTTCGGGGCATCGGTCCAGCGAGGGCGGGCACCGCTCACGGTCCAGTTCCTCGATGAGTCGAACGGTGCGACGGCCTGGTCCTGGTCGTTCGGGGACGGGACCCGGTCCGAGGACCACGAACCCGTTCACACCTACACTTCGAACGGGCTCTACGAGGTCTCACTCACCGTGACCGGCCGGTCGGGCGAGAAGTCGACCGCCGTCAAGTCCCGGTTCGTGTACGTCTCTGGCATCGACATCCTCCGTCCGTCGATCCCGGTTGCTGACTTCGAGGCGAACCGGACTGTGGGCTCTGCGCCGTTCGCGGTAGAGTTCTCGGACGCGTCCACCGGCTCGCCCGGGTTCTGGTGGTGGCAGTTTGGCGACGGAACCGGCAGCATCGAGCAGAACCCGGCTCACGTCTACCAGCGTCCGGGTATGTACGACATCACCCTGACCATCTTCGGCGAGGGCGGATCGGATGCCGTCACCAGGAGTGGGCTCGTCACAGTCCTCGACGACCCCCGCGTACCGGTCGCGAACTTCTCAATGAGCCGCGACACGGGCCCGGCTCCCCTCTATGTCCGGTTCACGGACCGGTCGACGGGCGCGACCTCCTGGCGATGGGAGTTCGGGGGGATGGCCTGGACCACCGCGAAGGATCCATCGGTCGTCTTTCGCCGGCCCGGCACCTACACGATCCGCCTGGTCGCAACGAACATCTTCGGGTCCTCGTCTGCGACGCGCACCCTTTCCGTGACCGGCCCCGGCGTGGGTGCCGGTCGATCGACCTCCGGGCCGCCCATCCAGGTGGTGGGGTAGGACTTCTGCTCCCACTCTCTCCTGCGGCAACCGATCGGCAGGTTCAACCGGGATCCTGTCGAGTCTCTCTCCACGAACCCCCCGGGTGAGTCCTTCGCATGCCCCGCCTCCCGTTTTTCCTCCTGGCGCTCCTCATCTGCGCAACCGTTGTCCCGGCTTTTGCCGTGGACCCGACCGAGAACCTCAGCTCCCCCGGCTCTCCCGGCGCGGTTCCCCCGCCCGCCCTCTTTAAAGAGGGTGCCCGGGCGAAGCTCTCGACCGACCTGGTCCAGCTCGTCGATCCGGCAGCCCGCCTTTCCGGCCAGACCCGGGCGTCGGTGGTCCGGGGGATCCGCGACCGGGGCGCGCTCCGCGGGACTCCTGGCACCCGTGGTCCCGGGGCAGAGGAGATCTTCGTCTACGTCTCGGTAATCGACGGGTCCCGTACGGGAGAGGTCGATCCACTAGTCAGACGGGTCGCGAACCGCGACGAGGAGCACGGAGTCGTGGCGGCGTGGGTCGCGACCGACCGCCTCATCGACCTCGCCTCCCAGCCCTTCGTCCGGTCGGTCCGGACGGTCGATCCCCCGCAGGTCAACGCCGGATCGGTCACGACGGAGGGGGATGCCCTCATCCTGGCGGAACGGCTCCGGTCCACGCTTGGCCATGCCGGCCAGGGAGTCCGGATAGGGGTCATCTCGGACGGGGTCGACTCCTGGCGGGAGGCGCTTGATACGGGCGACCTGCCGGGAGACCTTCATGTCCTCTCGAACCGACAGGGCGGCGACGAAGGGACCGCGATGCTCGAGATCGTCCACGACATCGCCCCCGAAGCCGATCTCTACTTCCATGACATGAGCAACAACCAGATCGGTTTCAACGAGGGAATCACGGCCCTGGTGAACGCGGGCTGCCGGGTGATCGTCGACGACATCTCGTACCTGGCGGAACCCGCCTTCGAGGACGGCCTGATTGCCTCTCACGTGGATCATCTCGTCGCGGAACGGGGGATCCTCTACGTTTCGAGCGCCGCCAACTTTGCGAACGCCCACTACCAGGGTCGGTTCCGGCCCGAGCCCGGCACCAACATCCACGACTTCTCGGTCGGTTCGGAGACGGAATTCCGGCGGCTCTACCTCTCCCTGCCGGCCAGCTCGGGGGCGTACGCGATCGTGATCCTCCACTGGGACGACCCCTGGGGGGCCTCGTCCAACGACTACGACCTGGCAATCCATCGCCGGGGCGACCCGCTCGCCCTGCTCGCCGTCTCGGACAACGCCCAGTTGGGGAACGGGAACCCGATCGAGTTCGCCGTCGTCTACGCGGAGGCCGACGAGGAGATGGTGGTCGAGGTGAACGTGACCCGTTTCTCCGGCGAACCCCGAACCCTCGAGGTCTTTGTCGTGCAGCGGGGTGCCCAGAGCCTCGTCCCGGTCAACCTGGTCGAGGCGGACTCGATCTTCGGCCACCCGGCCGCTCACGGGGCGATCGCGGTGGCGGCGGCAGACGTTGCGACCCCCTGGACGCTCGAGCCCTATTCCTCGCGGGGCCCGGTCACGATCCGCTGGCCGGCCCCGGAGGTTCGGCAGAAGCCCGAGATCGCCGGCCCCGACGGCAACCTGATCTCGGGGGCCGGCGGCTGGGGGTTCCGGGACGGGGCCCACTACCGGTTCTACGGTACCTCCTCGTCGGCACCGCACGTCGCCGCGCTCGCTGCACTCGCCTGGAGCGGACGGCCGACAGCGACCGCGGCGGAGGTCCGGAGCGCCCTCCTCTCGACAGCGCAGGACAGGGGCCCGGCCGGGTTCGACTACGGCTGGGGTCACGGGTGGCCCGATGCGCTCGCCTTAGCGCGGGCTCTCGGCCTCGAGCGGCTCAGCGGGCCGGGTGGGGGAGCCCCGAGGGCGGCCTTCGGAGTGACGACCCAGTCGGGACCGGCACCCCTCGCTCTCCGGTTTCTCGACTACTCGTCAGGCGCGGTCACCTGGCACTGGGACTTCGGCGACGGCACGAGCACGGCTGAACACGAGCCCCTCCATACCTACGCTCTTCCCGGCCGGTACACGGTCTCTCTCACGGTGACAGGGAGCGACGGGACGACCAGCACGGCGACCCGGTACGACTGCGTGGTGGCGACCGGCCCTGGTCCGACCCCGTCCCCCACTGTCTCGGCCCACTTCACGGCGAACGAGACCGGTGGCCCGGCACCGCTCGAGGTTCAGTTTTCAGACGCTTCGACCGGGTCGCCGGTCCACTGGTGGTGGCAGTTCGGTGACGGGGCCTCCTCCACGGAGAAGGACCCCGTTCACACGTACACGATCGCCGGGACTTACACCGTGAACCTGACCGTATGGTCCGGGAACGGTTCGGCGACTGCCTCTCGTCCGGGGTATGTCACGGTCGGGCCCGACCCGCGGGCGCCGGTGGCCCACTTCAACCTGAGCCGGGAGTTTGGGCCGGCCCCACTCTATGTCCGGTTTTCGGACGCATCGGAGAACGCGACCTCCTGGCGGTGGGACTTCGGGGGACTTGCCTGGACCACGGCCCCGAACCCCTCCGTCGTCTTCCGCCGGCCCGGGACCTACGAGGTCTCGCTCACCGCGAAGAACCGGTGGGGTGCCTCGGTCTCCACTTCGACCGTGACGGTCACCGGCGAGGCGGTAGCGCGGGCAAATGAACCACCGATCGTGGTCGTCGCCTGACTGGTCACCTTTTTTTCCGGCAGGTGAACCGATCTCGCGATAAGAACGGAGACCAGGGGGAATGGGCAGTCCCTGCTCACCGGAGTTTCCCGGATTTCGACCCACGCATGCGTTCCTATCTCGATCTGGGGTTGAATAGTGGTCGAATGCCGGATAAAGTGACGATTCGGCGCGGGATTCTCTCCTCCTCCTCAGATCGTGACCCGATCGGTTTCGGCTCCGCCGGCGGACCGGGTCGTCGGTGCCGTGCCGTCCCCGCCCCTCCGGAACCGTCCGAAACCCGCTCTTCGCCCCTGCCGCCCCATGATCTCCGGCGAAGGAGGGGGGACCAGGAGAAGAAGGAGATGATGGAACTAAGGAGGGCCGGCGTCCATGCCGGCTTCTTTCATCGCGGCGGGGGGGCTCGTCGTGGAGACTGAACCGCTTGCGGACTGGGTTATCGCCACCCTCGCGGTCGCCGGGGCCTTACGGATCGGCACCGAGCTCGGGCCCCGGTGGGCTACAGCCCTCGCCGGGGTGGTGCGAACCTGTGCCGAGGAAGCGGCCGCCTGGCGGGACGCGAAGGAGGACGGCGAGATCACGGACGAGGAGGCCCGCGCCCTGGCCAGTGCGGTCGACCGGTTCTTTTCCCGGGTCGCCGCCCTGAGCGCGGACCTGATCGAGGAGGGGCGGCGATGAGCCGGGTCGTGATCGCGGCCCGCGACTCGTCGCCGGTTCTTTTCAGACCGTGATGAAACATCGACATCGGAATATCCAATGCTCCACGATCTGCCATCGCTCAAAAACGGTTCATCGGATGATCATCGGCACCCGGGAGACCAGTCTCAAGGCTATCACCGATCCCGCTGCGCCGGGAGTCGACACCGCCGGGGCTCCATGATTCGAGTTCTCCTGGTTCCGTAGTGATTCTGGATCGAGGGACACACCACACAACAGAACGTTCGCAACGCCCCCACCGACGATGTGCGAACGGTGCGATTTTATTGTCGGATATTCGTCCGATCTCCCCTCCGCCGGGGGCGATCGCCCCAGGGCAGCCCGTGGAGCATGACCTGGCTGGCCACGGAGGGATGACTCTCCGTTCCCGAACCGGGAATTTATTGCGGACGGTGCACAGATCGTACCAGACCTCCACGGAGAGATCCATGCACGACGCACCCCGGGCTCACGATGCGGAACGGATCGGAACGCTGTACCACCCGGACATGACCTCCATCGGCGCTGAAGCCGCCCGCGCCGGTCTCCCTCCGGTCCGCGCCGGCCGGCCGGGAGTTCACCTGCTCATCGTCGACATGCAGGTGGACTTCTGCCATGCCGACGGAGCCCTCTCCGTTCCGGGAGCCCGGGAGGACCTGCAGCGGCTCATTCGGTTTATCCTTCGGAACGCGGAGCAGATCTCCGGCATCACCTGCTCTCTGGATTCGCACCTCCCCCTGCAGATCTTCCATCCGGCCTGGTGGGCCGACAGGAACGGCGAGCACCCCCCACCGTTCACCATGATCGGGCACGAAGACCTGGTCGATGGCACCTGGGTCCCGTTACTGGAGCCGGAGTGGTCGGCCCAGTACACCCGGAGCCTGCGGCGGCTTGGCCGGAACGAACTGACCATCTGGCCGTATCACTGTCTTATCGGTAGTCCGGGCCACTGCCTCGATCCCGACCTCCTCGCCGCGGTCCTCTGGCATTCGCTTGCCCGGGGCACCCAGCCCACCTGGTGGATGAAAGGTAGCATTCCCGGGACCGAGCATTACTCCATACTCCGACCGGAAATCCCCGTCCCGGGACACCCTCTGAACACGGGGTGCCGGGAGCTTCTCGACCTGCTCGAGACATCGGATCTCATCTTCATTGCCGGCGAGGCGAAGAGCCACTGCGTGCTCGAGACCGTCGAGGACCTGGTGGAGGAGTATGCCGATCGGCCGGACGTCCTCGGGAGGGTCTTCGTGCTCCAGGACTGCACGAGTTCCATCCGTCACCCCGAGATAGACTACGAAGCCCTGGCGAATGCACGCTTCGCCGATTTCTCCCAGAAAGGGATTCACCTCGTCGACAGTACCGATCCCCTGCCCCTGTGACGTGGTCGTCGTGAACCGGGAGGAGAGCGGTCCGCGAGGGGAGAGGACGCGGCGGGCCATCTGGATCATCGCCGACCCGAAATGACCTCTGCGTCCCTCCTAACTCTGCCGAATGATACAGATGTTGTTGACGAATGCCGGTTTCATCTCCGGTCATCTCCCGTTCTCCCCGTCAGCACGAATGAGCACGATGCTCCGTCTTCCGAGACCAGGGTCATGAATGAAATTCGCTGTTCACAGGCCCAACAAGGGATCTCATGCAGTGCCTGGTGTCTGATTCGAACCTGGGACTGGAAATCTGTCCCACGGGCGCTCCCCCTCCACCATCTCGTCCGACTGGTCCGGGACTCAGTCATGATTCGAGTGGAAGTAAAGGGCCAGCACGGGATCTCGGGAAAAGGCGCAAACGATGGGTCAGGGATCGGTCTCTCTGTTCGCAGCCCTCCTCCGGGGCTACACCTCGGCCTTCACCCACGCGACGTGGCGGTTCATCCTGTTCTGCGGTGCGGCCCTCTCCCCACGAACAGCAGTTGACAATGGGTTTACGGTGCGTGTACCTTCAACCGACAGGGGTGATCGCATGGAGCCGGGTACGGACTCGGCGGCCTTTCGCATCATCTATTGTGGAATGGCCACTGTGATGGCCGTGGGCCTGATCCACGGGAACGTATACACGAACAGGGGTTGTATTGATACGACGGTCGACCCCTGGAAAGCCTGCAGAGCGGCGCGACACCTATCACAACGTCATGGCCATCAGCCTCCCCGGGAACGCCCACGGGGCGCATGTCCCCGAGCAGGATATGTTCATCCTGCAGCGTGACCCGGCCCGGAATATCGTTTCAGGGCAGCGTTTTTTCCGGTGTGACGATCGCCCCGGACAGCCGGCCCCGCGATCGCAGGATCTTGCGATGGAGCTGAAGAAATGACTCCTGTGGGACGGTTCATCGAGGACGACCCGGACTCGTTCCAATGGAGCCGCGAACCGATCACACCCGGGGAGAAGCAACGGGCATGGGGATCTATGCAGGTGGCTGATCCAGAACTGACCGGATCCACACGAACCGGGCACCGTCGCTGTGCTGGGTTGAGGTGAATGCGACCGGGGTTGCATGAACCGAGGTTGCCGGCAGAGACGGGAGGGAGGACCCAGGTTCCGGTCGTCCTCTGTCCCGGCGCAGGGGAACCACCCTGAAAGCGCTTTTCGATAAACCTCGCAGGGTGCACCGGGGGCAACCGCTGAGAATGGTTCCATACTCCCCATTCCGGGAAAGGCTTCAATAGACAGGAGCGACGAGTGCAGTCCTGGGTTTCGTATGAAGGTGCTCGTCGTGATGGGCAGCCCGAGAAAGGGCAACACCTACCGTGCGGCTGAACGAATCCGGGAACTGATGCAGGCTGGAGGGACTGTCGAGTTCGAGTACCTCTGGCTCAGGGACGTTGACCTGTTGCCATGCCGGGGGTGCGCGGTCTGTGTCGGAAAGGGAGAGGAGTACTGTCCGAACAGGGACGACATGCCGGCGATCGTGCAGAAGATGCATACCACGGACGGTATCATCCTCGCCTCGCCGGTCTACAGCTGGATGGTCCCGGGGCAGCTCAAAGTCTTCATCGACCGGCTCAGCTACACCATGCATCGCCCGCGGTTCTACGACAAGAAGGCGCTCATCCTCGTGACCGGGATGTTGAGCACCGGGTTGGTCGAGGACTACCTCACACGGGTGGCCCGGTTCTGGGCGGTCGAGGTCGCGGGAACGGCCGGTTTGATCACGCCGCCCACGGTCTCTGCCCGCACACAGGAGAAGAACGAGCGGATCCTCGAGAAGGCCGCCGCGTCCTTCTTCCTGGCCCTCCAGCCCGGGCGGCGAACGAGCCCCAGGCTCAGGCAGATCTTCATGTTTCGCGCCGGGCGGGCGCTCGTTGACGAGCAGGCGGACGAGACTCCGGTTGATCACCGGTACTGGAAGGAGCATGGGTGGCTCGAGCCAGGCACCCGGTATTACATTGATGCGCCGATCAACCCTGTCTACTCCGCGATCGGCGGGTTCATGGAGTTCGTGATGAGGTGGGCGATCCGAATGGACTGGTTCTAGGAACGGGTTCCCGTACCCCTCATCGTTTGGCCCAAGGCTTCGGTGTCGGGGTGCGAGGCCGGTGAACCTGGTCGGTTCTTGTCGTGTCCTTGCCGGGGCACGTGGCGAGGTTGACGGGAGACTCGAATGCTCGGGGCCGAATCCCGGTGAGTGCCGGAAAGGATAGGAGTTATGATCGTGCGAGAAGCTCGATCAGCTCGTCGCAACCGCCGCTCCTGACATATTCCGTGTGCTCATCAATCGTCACGAAACGCTGTCCCGTGATGGTGCTGCAGAGCATCTGCTGCCCGGTAGCACCGCGAAATGCCTCCAGCAGGCGCTTCGCTTCCGGATTGGTGTATGCGGATCTCCCTGGGTGGTCCCTGCACCAGGCGAGGCTCTTCATCCAGATCGCGGCTCCCAGGGCGCCGCAGGCGTCCCCGCTCAGACCGAGCCCTCCGGCAAATCCGGCGACCATGACCATCTGTGTGTCGCTGGCCCCCATTCTCCTCGCTACCTCGGAGGCGCAACTCATCGACATGCAGGGTGAACCCGTCTCGCCGTCGGTCAGCCCCCCGGTTGCTGACCGGATCGCTTCCGGAGCCCACTGTTCCGCCAGGTCGAAACAGTACCGGAACCTCCCGGAGAGGAGGTACCTGGCCATGGAGAGCCTCCTGGTCATATCACACCCGGTGACGTCCCGGCAGTCGATGCTTTTTGCCCGCTCCACGAACGATTTCATCAGGTGCTGCGTCGCCGTGATGGCCAGGCCGATGGCCCGATCGCGGTCTTCGCACCGGCGATGCGCTTCCGCTCCAGTGGCCAGTGCGGAACCCCAGAGCATGCCGCATTGATGGCCGTGCCCCATGATTCCGCCTGCCAGGGGGTCCGCGGCGCGTTCCTCCAGTTCCGATGGAGATCCGAATCCACGGTTCAGTACATGGCAGAAGGTACGTGAGCAGGTACCCAATCTTCGGAACACCTTCCTGGTGTCCTGTGGGGTGGTGATCGTGTCTGGATTCATTCGTCTTCCATCTCCCGGGCTCGGCGAATTCTGCACGGTCCCCGTCCTCGGTACCGTTGCTTGGTTTCCCTGTCATGATGATGATTCCGAATTCTGCCTATCCCCGGAGGGTTGGTGGGCCTCGGCGATCTCATGGGAGATCCTCGACACGCTCCGGTGGGGCTGGACGTTCCATTGACATCGCACACGATTCCGTGACTTGATCGTCGCGGCACCCTCCTGGATTCCTGTAGCGAAAACCACGATCGTCTACCATACCCCGGGGCGTCGCCCTGGAGAGATCCGGGTTGATTGGGTAACGGATTTGCGAAAAAGAACGAGACCGGACCTGCAGGCGGTCGAAGAACCAGGCGATGTGGGCGAATCCCATCCGGCCGTTGCCATTCACGTCGGATTCGTGCTGGCAATCATGGTTCGTGCCAGAGGGGAGACGGTCGGCGTGCTCGATCAGTCATCCACCGAACCCGGGCGTTCGTCCGGATCGGCTGACCCCTGGGGCTGGTACGGCCATCCGTCGATCATCACGCACCGGGCCCCGGTCGCCATCTCGACCCATTGACCCTCGGGAATGTCGATCAGGTAGGCGTCCGGGTTGCTCTCCCAACCGTACGGACAGAGGAGTACATCCCCATTCACGATCAACTGGACGGTGATCCAGTCGTCGGGATTGGAGGGATCGCCGAGCATCGGCAGGAGACTGGCGATGTACAGGGTTCCGCCCCCTTCGCGAGACTCGACGCAATTGAGTAAGGCGCCCACCTCGTAGGCGGTCCCGTCATAGCAGTTGATCCAGTCACCAATCCAGGTGCCCATACAGAGCCCCGTCGCACTACCAGGCAGCCTCGATCAACACCCTCGTCGTGTCTTCCCGGTGTCCGAGACGAATCCAGTTATCCGGCGGTAGTACACTGACCGATACGAACCGCCTTCAAGGGCATCGCTGCCTCCGCCGGGCCCAGGGCACGGTGCATCGGTCTGCCCTCGATCTCGAGCCCGAACGGGCGGTATGCCGCTCTATCGATCTTTCAGGTGATGGGCGGGAGCTCATCGACCGTGTTTGAGTTCGACGTGCGCCTCCCACAGGCCATCGACCGCCGTTCGTCTTGAAGGCTCTGGTGTTCGGGCGATGCTCGAGGTCGGGCGCGAACATCGAGGTCCAGGACTTGGCGCTGATCGAAGTCCACCTGCTCACCCACGGCTCGGGCGATGGTGAATGGAGGGGGCAGGGGTCGGCCCAGCCCTACTCCCTCTCCGCCGACGCCGTCGCGTGAAGCCGGATCAACCGTTCCACGAAGAACCGGGCCCAGGCGTAGCCGAAGAGGCCGCCGAGGACGTCGCCGATCACGATCCCCCACCAGATCCCGACCTCGCCGAGATCGAGCGCGATACCCAGCACGTACGCCGAGATCGCGATGAAGACCAGGTTCCGGAAGAGGTTCACGATGAGCGAGTTGATCCCCCTCCCGGTCCCCTGGAAGACCGAGCCCGAGACGATGCCCGGAGGAACGAACGGGAAGAAGAAACACATCACCGCGAGGAACGCCGCGATCTGCGGCGCGAGGTGCGCGCTCTCGGGGGAGTAGGTGAAGATCCAGGCGATCGGATGGGCGAAGACGTAGGTGACCGCGCTGATGACGAGGGCGATCACGACCCCCAGGCCGGTCGCGAATCGGTGGGCGACGCGGAGCTTCACGAACTCGCGTGCCCCGTACGCGGCTCCTGCAACCGAGACCACCGACGTGCCGATCGCGGCAATCGGGATGATCGCGAATATGACGACACGCCACCCTGCCGTGTAGACGGCGACAGCGTCGGTCCCCGCCGACAGGACCAGCATCCAGTTCACCAGGATTGCGAGAACGGACATCAGCCCGAACTCGAGCGAGGCCGGCAGCCCCACGCGGAGCATGTCGGCGATGATCGAGCGGTCGAAGGAGAACCGGTGCCACGAGAAGGAGAGGTAGGTGTCCTTCTTGACGTAGAACCAGTAGAGGAGGACGGCGGAGACCATCGCCATCGAGAGGAGCGCGCCCCACGCGGCCCCGGCGATCCCGAGCCCGGCCCAGTAGATCAGGACCGGGTCCAGGATGATGTTCAGGACCGACGAGGCGGCCATCGCGTACATCGTCCGCTTCGAGTCTCCCTCGGCGCGGAGCACGGCGTAGCCGATGTTCACGAAGAGCAGGAGCACCATCCCGCCGAAGATGACGCGGCCGTAGTCAGCGGCAAGGCCGGCGGTCTCGCCTGCCCCGAAGAGGAGCGCGATCGGTTCGGCGAAGACGACCAGGGGGAGGGTCAGCACGGCCGCAAGGCCGATCGCCAGGGCGAACGCATGGAGCCCCGCCCGATTCGCTCCCTCCCGGTCGCAGGCCCCGATCCGGCGGGCGATAACCGAGGTGGCACCCGCCCCGATACCGTTGCCGAGTCCCATCAGGGCCATGAAGAGCGGGGTGACGAACCCGATCGCGGCCATTGCGTCCGACCCGAGCCCCGCGACCCAGATCGCGTTCACGATGTTGTAGGTCGACATCAGGAGCATTGCGGCGATCATCGGGGCCGAGAGGCGGATGATCGCGGTCTTCGGGTCCCCGCGCAGCAGGGCGACGCCGGCGGTCTCGGGCCGGCGCGGGAGGCATATCTCCCCGTTCTCGCCGATCTCACTCACGACAGCACCTCCCTTCCAGGCAGGTCGCCGCCATCCTCGCGACAAGACATCGGATGGCGGCGCGCTCCTCGAGGTCGAGGTCCGCGGTCACCCGGTCCTCCCACTCCCGGTTGATCCGGCGGATCTCCGGGACGAGCGCCTCGCCCTCGCGTGTCAGGAAGAGGCGCACGGCCCGCCGGTCCGCGGGATCGACCTCGCGGCGGATGAGCCCGGCCTCTTCGAGCCCCCGGGCCGCGCGGGCGACGGCTCCCTTGTCGAAGTGGAAGTGCCGGGCGAGCGACTCCTGGGTGACGTTCTGGCCGGTGGAGAGGCGGAGCAGGATCGGGACCTGGGCGATCAGCAGCCCCAGGGGCCGGAGCTGCTCGTTCATCGTGGCGTAGTGGTGCCGGAGCACAATGGAGAGGTGACGGGCAAGGGGTATCTCGGTGGACATGATATTCGAGATTGGGGGTACCCGTACGACGCGCCGGGTGATAAAGTTGATGAAGCAACAGTTGAGCGGTCAACGGTTTCGCCCCGGCCGCGAGCGTGCAGGTCGAAGGTATCCTGGATGGAACAACTGTTTTTTCCTCCTGCGGGCGTTCTCCGTCCTCTGTTCTGAGTCGCATCTGAGTCGCTGTTTACGAGGGGGAGGCGCGCTCATGCCCGGCGAGAGCGACCATCATGACGGCCCAGAAATGGGTCGGAGATGCAAAAAAATGGGAGACTTAGTCCAGAAGGCGGGGACCAGGAGTGCCGTGCGCACCCTGCCATCGCCGATCGAGAGCGTCGTGGCGTTCGCCGCGATCGTCGAGAACGTCCCTGCGAACACCCCCTCTCTTCGCCCGGCGCCCCATCCTCGGGGCGCCGCTCACCTTCCGCCGGCAGGTGGATCCGTAAGACCCAATGGTCAAGCGGTGCGATCCTTATCTCATGCGGAACCTGTTCATCACTGCCTGTCTCGTCCTTGCGTTCCTTGCCGCCGGCTGCACAACCGCCCCGCAGAACGACGTGCCCACGGTCGTACCCTCGGGTTCACCCGCTATCCCCCCTGGAAACCTCTCCGGGCACACGACTGCGCAGATGGTCGCGTTCGTGCACGATGCCGCCGCATTTGCCCGCGCCCACGGGAGGGACGCCGCCTTTGACGCGATCATGAACACCTCGGGTCCGTTCTTCCAGGACGACCTCTACCTCTACGCCTACGATTTCAACGGGATCACGCTCGCCCACCCGCTCCAGCGGCACCTTGTCGGCACGAGCCGGCTCGAGGAGCGTGACGCGGGCGACACCCTCTTTATTCGGAATCTGCGCGACGTCGCCCGGAACGGGACGGGCTTCTCCCGGTTCTGGTACGTCAACCCGGCTCACGGCAACACCACCGAGCCGAAACTCGGCTATGTTGAGCAGGTCGACGAGGACTGGTGGCTCGGTTCGGGTGTCTACCTACCGGTGGATCCCGACCCGGTGGCCGAGACGGTCTCCCTCGTCGAGGAGGCCGTGCGGTACGCGCAGGCGAACGGAAAGGACGCAGCGCTCGCCACGTTCGCCGACCCGAACGGCACCTTCGTCCGCGGCGACTGGTATATCTTCGCCTACGACCTGGTCGGCACCGTGCTCGCCCTCCCGGCGGACCCGGCAAGCGTCGGGACGAGCTCCTGGAACCTGGTCGACCCGAACGGGGTCCGGATAGTCCGACAGATGAAGGAAGCAGCCGGGGACGGCGGAGGATTCGTCACCTACATCACCAACCACCGGCTCCACCACCCGGGTCTCTGGGAAAAACATGTCTACGTCGCGATGGCCGGCGACGACTGGTTCGTCGGGAGCGGCACCTACACGACGTGAGAACTCAGACCCAGCGCTCGAGGCCCGCCTGGTCCAGGTCGGGCCCCGCCCCCTTCCGGACTAGGAGGCCACGCTCCCGCCCGGCCGAAAGGAGCGCTGCCGTGATCGGGGACCAGCGCAGGACCGGCATCCGGCCGCGCGCCCCCCGAATGAGCCGATAGTGCACCGGGGTTTCTGGCGTGGACGCCGGGTGGAGCCCAAAGACGAGGGCGTGTTTCGAGCAGGTGAAGAGCTCGAACGCCGGCGGGCCCTGCGGCTCAGCGGCGAACTGGGTGATCGGCCGGGTGCGCCCCCCCTCGCGGTCGAGCTTGAAGAGGGCTTTTGCCCCGTGCCGACCTGCGACCACCGGGCAGGCGTCAAACGGCGGTCGGTCCAGGATTGAAACGCAGGCATCGTCGTCGATGTCCAGGCAGGCGACCGTGAACCCGTCTGCCGTCGGGTAGTTCATGTCGACCGAGATGGAGAGGACCTCGGGGCCCCAGAGCCTGACTCCGGGGGTCCGCCAGAACCGGGCGATCCGCTCGAGGCGTTCGGGCGTCGGGAGGTGGAACGAGTCGCGGACCACCGCCCCGAACCGCTCCCTGCCGTAGCGGGCGAGGAGCTCCTCCGGGGGGGGCGGACTGTCGCCGTAGACCCCGCGGCGCGAGATCGCCCCGATCGGCACCTTGCTCCCGGGTCGGCACGGGACCGGGACGACCCCGTTCTCCTCGCACCAGTCCAGGACGGGGCCGGCGAGGTACGGTGCGTCAGTCATGGCGGGACTCTCCTTTTTGATCGATCAGACGGCTCCACCCAAGAACCTGCGGTTCGGGTCACGCGGAGCGGGATGGGGTACGTTCGGCGTGGCGCTCCATGAACCCCCCCCCGAAAGACCCGGTACCGCCCGAATCCCTCGAGCCGGTGGTAGAGCCAGAGCTCCGCCGAGCAGGTGAATCCGTCCGGAAGGGCAAAAACCTCGGAGGGCCGCGATCTCGGGGGCGAACCGCGCTGCGACGCCGGACGACGGCATAGCCGGCAGTCTCGAGGGCATGCCGGGCGAAGGTCCTCGCTACGGTCACCGGCGCCCCTCCATACCTTCCATGCTCCGTTTGTTTCTCATGCTCGCTCCCGGGCAGGCCATACATGCCGCAGATCCGCCCGGCTCTTCTTGTACCCTCCGGCACCTGAAGGGGCGGCCTCGCCCCCGCGAAAGTGAACCCGGTCCTCAAATACCTGTGGGCCCAACCTTCGGGCATGGACCTCCTGATCCCGGCCGTCGCCGTGCTGATCCTTGCCGCCTGGCTCGTCCGCCCGGATTTACCTGGGCTCCGGGGCACTGCGCTCGTCCGGGCCCTCCTCCTCGGGGGCCTCTCCGCCTTCGTAACGCTCTACTTCGTCATGCCCCCCCTTACTCCCGTCGTCATCGCGCTCCTCTTCGGCCTGAACCTCGCCGCTTCACAGGTGGTCGGCCTGCTCCTGGAGCGAAAGACCGGGTTTGCACGCGGCCTCGCGGTGGGCGCCCTCATCCTGGTTGGCGTCGGTCTCCTCGCCCTCGTCGCGGTCCCGCTCGGCGCCCCGGACCTCGCCGGCCTCCTGCCGGTGAACGAGTCGTCCGAGACAGCCACCGTCATCTCCACCGGACACATCCGGCAGGTCTCGGCCGAGACGGCGCTCTGGAGGGCCGACAAGCCCGTCGGCCGGATAGGGTACAAGGCCGGCACCGAGGAGGTCCACGTCCAGCAACTGGACGGGTCGATTGCATGGCTCTGCCCTCTCGACTTCACTGACCCGTACAAGGCCCTGGTCTATGGCGATGAGGGGACCGGCGGCTACGTCCTGGTCCCGGCTGAAGATCCCTATGCCGAGGCCCGGTTCGTTTCGGCCGACCTCCGCTACACTCCGAACGCGGTCTTCGGCCACGACCTCTTCCGCTCGATCTACTTCGAGTCGCCCGGCGTGATAATCCGCGAGCCCGTCTTCCAGGTCGGCACGGGTCCCGCCTGGGTCGCGCACCTAACCTCCCCCTCAGTGCTCGGCGTCACCGGTGACGTCCCGGTGGGCATTGCCGTCGTCGACGCCGTCACTGGGACGGTCATAGTGTATCCCACGGACGGCGTCCCCGACTGGGTCCAGCGGCCGTACGACGAGGCCCTGGTCGAGGACTACCTCGGTTGGTGGGGGGCCTATCGCGGGGGCTGGGTCAACTCCTGGCTCGGCCAGCGAGACGTGCTCCACCCGACCGGCGGGCTCACGACGAGCGCCGGCGAGGACGGGAGAGTGCGGGTCGAGGCCGCTGGGACCGACGTCTACCTGGTGGTCGGGGCCGACGGGCGGCAGTACTGGTTCTCGCCCCTGACGTCTGCAGGGCGGGACTTCTCGATGGTCGGGTACATGCTGGTCGATGCCCGGGACGGCAGCGCAGTCTTCCACCGGCACGACGGGATCTATAACGACCTCGGCGCCGCCCAGAACGTTCAGCAGGATCCGGAGGTCTCAAAGGTGATGGGTCTGCGGGTCGTCCAGCCGATCATGTACGTGATCGGGGGGGAGGAGGTCTGGGTCGTCCCGGTGATCGCACCGTCCGGCGAGATGAAAGCGGTCGGGCTCGTCCGGGCGCGGGGGGGCACGACCTTCGTCTCTTCGACCCTTGAAGGAGCGCTCGCCCGTATCGGCGAGGTTGCCCCGGCACCCGGTGCTGGCGATCCTGTAGCGGTGATCGCGGAGCTCCGGGGCCTCGTCGCCCGGCTTGGCGAGCGGATCGACGCGCTGGAGTCGGCCCTCAACCAGACCCCCGGGTCCTGATGGAAGGGTTACTGAGCCGGGATCGACCGGTCCTGGGGTGCGGGTTCACCATGCCTGATCCCAAGTTCCTCGAGGAGCTCGCGCACCGCCCCATGCGTCTTCGGGTCGGCGAGACCGAGCTCGATGTTGGCGAGCAGCCAGCTCAGCGGCTCGCCGATGTCGTAGCGCCGTCCGGTCGAGATGCAGCCGACCAGACGGCCCGCTTCGGCCGCCCCGCGGAGCGCGTCCGTCAGCTGGATCTCCCCGTTCTTCCCCGGACGAGTCCGGGCGAGCGCGGGGAAGATTGATGGGGTGAGGAGATAGGAGCCGAGCACCGCCAGGTTCGAGGGGGCATTCCGGGGGCTCGGCTTCTCGACCAGGTCCGTTATCCGGAGTTCTCTCGAACCGCAGGGGGTGCCGGCAACGACCCCGTACCGGTCGAGGAACTCCTCGGGGACGGGCTGCACCGCGATCGTCGAGACCCGGTGCCGTCGATACCCCTCGATCAGAGCAGGCAGGCAGGAGGGGCGGGTGAAGGTGTCCCCGAGCAGGACCACGAACGGCTCTCCCGAGGTGAACGGCTCGGCATACCGGAGCGCATCGCCGAGCCCGCGGGGAGACTTCTGGCGGACGAAGTAGATATCGAGCTGGTCGATCAGGGCGTCCAGGCGGGCGTTCTCCTCGTTATCCCCGATGTCGCTCCGATCGAAGTAGTCCTCGACCGCCCGCTTTCCCCGGCCCGTGATGATCAGGCACTCGGTGATGCCGGCGTCCACCGCCTCTTCGATCACGTACTGAATGACAGGCTTGCTTCCGACGGGGAGCATCTCCTTCGGCATCGACCGGGTCATCGGGAGGAACCGGGTCCCGAGGCCAGCCGCCGGGATCACCGCCCGGGTGATCCGGGTCACCAGCAGATCCCCTCGTAGACCGAGGCGGTCTTCTCCGCCCGGCGGCAGCGCCGCCCGTCGAACACGGTCCGTCCGGTGTAATCGAGTTCCTCGAACTCAGGCCACTCTGTGACGATCACGGTCGCGTCGGTCCCGGAGACGACATCCGCGGCGCTCTCTGCATACCCGATCCCGGGGTGGATCTGCCGGAACCGATCGCTGGCCATCGGGTCGTAGGCGAGGACCCGGGCCCCACGGTCGACCAACCCCTGCACGACCGGGATCGCCCGGCTCTCGCGGATGTCGTCGGTCCCGGGTTTGAACGCGAGGCCGAGCACCCCGATCCGGCGCCCGGCGATACCGATCCGCGCCTCCAGGAGGTCGAGGAGGGCGTCAGGCTGCCGGTCGTTCACATCGAGCGCTGCGGAGAGGAGCCTCGCCTCGCGCCCGATGGCCCCGGCGAGGGCAATGAGAGCCCGGACGTCCTTCGGGAAACAGGAACCCCCAAAACCGAGTCCCGCCCCCAGGAACCGCGGCCCGATCCGGTCGTCGAGCCCGACCGCGCCGAGCACCTCGTGCGTGTCGATCCCGAGCGGCTTGCAGAGGTTCCCGATCTCGTTCGCGCACGAGATCCTGACAGCGAGAAACGCATTCGAGGCGTATTTCACCATCTCGGCGGTCGCAGTGTCGCACTGGACTCGCGGGCAGGAGAACGGCCGGTAGAGCGCCTCGAGCGCCTCCGCCCCCACGGGGTCGTCGGCCCCGAGGACGATCCGATCCGGGAGGAAGAAGTCCCGCACAGCCGCCCCCTCGCGGAGGAACTCGGGGTTCATCACGACCGAGAGACCGTCTGCGGCCGACCTTCCGGCGCCCGTTTCCACCGCCGGGCGGACGACGTTCGCGGTCGTGCCAGGGGGCACGGTGCTCTTGACCACGACCGTGTGCGGACTGGACAAATCGGCGAGAGCCGCGCCGATCGCCGCGCTCGCCGCTCGGACGGCGGAGAGGTCGGCTTCCCCCACGCCGTTCGAGGGTGTTCCCACGCAGAGGAAGGTCATCGCGCTCCTACCGACAGCCCCGGCCAGGTCGCCGGTCGTCTCCAGGCGGGAGCGGTTCCCGCGGATCATCGTCTCGAGGCCGGGTTCGAAGAATGGGGGCTCGCCCCGCGCCAGCCGCTCCCGGATCACCTCGTCACGATCGACCAGCAGTAT
>JBFXGJ010000005.1:40846-78769 GCA_050178135.1 Methanoregulaceae archaeon
GCGATCTGCGGGACCGATGGCATCGGATACTGCGACGTCGCACGGTTCAGGATGTAGACGTTGTTGTTCCCGTACCGGTTCATCACATCGATGTTGGGGCCGTACCCGGTGATGTCGAAGTACGAGTCCGAGACCGAGTGGTGATATGAGGGGTCATGGTAGTAATAGCCGATGTTCGACTGGGTCGCAGGCTCCCCGTCGACGGACTTACCTCCCATATTCATCTGGTGGAAGTTCTCGAGGCGGATGTTCTGGCCGAATGCACCCCAGAATGCCCATTCCTTTGCGTCCTGGGACCAGCAGTCCTTGAGGGTGATATCCGTGCATCCTTTGACGATCTTGAAACCGTACGTCGATCCGATGTCGACGCAGTTCTCGAAGGTGGTGTTCACCCCGTCGTGAGCGAAGAAGCCCGCGTTCCTGTTGTTCTCCGACAGGCAGTTCTTCAGGTACGAGTTCCGGTGAATGTAGTAGCCCGAGAGGTAGGAGTCACGGAACGGCGGCTCGGCCGGTTTGCGCTGGCCGTTGTTCCGGCTGATGCAGTTCTCCATGTAGTAGTTCTTGGTCCCGAGGTACCAGCCCGGCTCGGCATGGAAACCGTTCTCCCAGTTGTCCTCGGCCAGGCAGTTGATCAGCTGGACGTTCTCGAGGTTGTTCGCCTCCTGGACGTCGAATCCGCATGAGAACTCGGAGTTCGAGCCGTTCTTCATCCCGAAACCGCAGCGGATTGCCTGGCAGTCGATGAACTTGAGGTTGCTGATCGTCCACGTGGGTAATCCGTTATTCTTCTCCTCCGAGGCGTTCCGGTCCGAATTCATATTGAACCCGTGGGTGTTGCAGTCGATCGCCTTGCAGTTCTTGAAGGTGATGTCGCCCGTCTCGGGGTTATCCACCCAGATAGAGAACATCCCGTTGCCGCCTACCGGCTGCCGGACGCCGTTGACGTCAAGGCTCGTTACCGTGACGTCCTCGATCAGGACCCCGTTGGTCCTGACCAGGAAGAAGCCCATACCCCGGAGGGTGAAACCCTTGACGTGGACGTTTGGGCGGGAGAGGTGGATCGGGTTGAAATACTGGGTCGGATTGAAGACGTTTATAACGGTCCGGTCCTCGCCTGCACCGTAGAGGTTGGAGTTCAACTTTGGGTGGATCCAACCAGCGGTCTGGAAGATCCCCTCGGTCAGCTGGATCGTACCCCCTTCTGCCGGGAGCATATTGAATGCAGCATTGATCTGCTGTTCGTCGTTGTTCCCGTTGCACAGTACCTGTGCCTGTGCCTTGGATGCTTGGCTCGCATCGGCTGCGGCCACGATGATGGTCGGGCCGGCTGCTCCTGCGTGCATCGGAACGAGCAGTGCCAGGAAGGCTATCAGCAGGATTGCGTTCATGAGTTTCATCAGGATCACGTGCGCGTCGGGCGCTGTATGATCCAGATTGGACATCCAAAATAGATAATCTCATCGGTGGGAAATTCGGGGCCCAATTCGCGGAAAACACTGAATTGCGGCCTTCTTGCAGAACTTTCGTCCGAACAGCCCCCGGGGGCGGCTACCCCCCTCCCCGGCCGGACCGCATCGACCGGCCACCTTCTCTTTCGGCGCGCCCCGCCGTTCGTCCGTGCCGGACCTGCCGGGGAGCAGTATGGAGGTCTGCCTCATTCGTATCGGCTTTATCTTGGGGACGGCAAATACCTTAATCGGATGCAGGGAGTCCCATCGTACCTCATGCTGATGATGCTCGGGGCCGCAGTGGTTGGGGCGGGGCTCGCCGCCACTGGTGCGAACGAGTTCGCGCCCGAGAACCCCGACCTGGCGTTCTACCTCTGGGCCCAGGCCCGCGCGGGAGAGGCGGTTGACCCGGCCATCGGGCTTGCGGCCGGGTTGCCGGACCAGCCCGCACGGGAGCGAACGCTCCTGTATACCGCGTTGAGAGGATTTGCCCATGACGCCGGGGCCGATTCGGCAGCGGAGGATCTGATTCGGGCGTTCGAAACAGTCCGGAACGCCATCGTCTGGCCGACACCTTCCTGACCAGTCTCAGCGGTTCCCTTTTTCTTCCGACCGGACAATGAACCTTCGATGCAACCGCGTCCTCTGTCGGTTCTGCTCGCCCTGTTCCTGTTCATCCTGCCCGCCGGTGCGGCTCCTCTTGGACCGGCCGACCTCACCTACCTCGGCGCTTTTCGAATGCCAGAGGACGGAACAGAATACGGCTTTCTTTATGGTGGTGGCGGACTCGCCTTCCGCCCTGACGGGGACGGTGGACGGGGCTCCCTCTTCGTGATGGGCCACGACCAGCAGAACCTCGTCGCGGAGATCTCAGTACCGGTGCCTGAACAGTCGACGTCGGATACCCCGGAGGATCTGCCGACAGCTCGCCTCATCCAGCCTTTCGTGGATATCAAGGCCGGGATCTTCGTGGATTCGGGCGACGGCGTTCCGAAGTCGGGCGACCTTGCCTACGTGCCCCCGGATGGTGAGCGGGAGGCCCGGCTGTACTTCTCCTTCGCCGAGCACTTCGAGTTTGAACAGACCGCCCGGCACGCTTCGGTCTCTCCCGACCTCTCTCATCCCCATCCGAGCGGCCCATGGCTCCTCGGTGATCATCCCAATTTTGCGACCGACGACTACATGACCGTCGTGCCGGAGGAGTGGGCAACGGCCAATGCACCCGGTTATCTGCTCGCCACCGGACGGTATCGGGAGGGCTCGCTCGGGGGTTCCGGCCCGGCGCTCTTTCTGTTCGCCCCCTGGCTCGACGGGGACCCTCCGGCCCCGAACACCATCCTCTCGCATGTCGTCCCGCTCCTCCTGTACGAGCGGGGATACGAGGGCTCGTCGAACGTGATGAACGGGTACCGGGACGCGGACGAATGGTCGGGGTGTGCCTGGGTGACCGCCGAAAACCGTTCGGCGGTCGTCTTCGCCGGCACCAGGGCGCGAGGTGACTGCTGGTACGGTTGGGCGAACGGGAAGCACTATGTCCCGGGAGAACCCGATCCCGGTCCTGAGTACGGGGATCGGGGGTGGTGGGCAGACTCCTTCGAGGCCGTCCTGCTCTTCTACGACCCGGAAGACCTCGCGGCCGTCGCTTCCGGGCGGCTCTCCCCGTGCACCCCGCAGCCTGTCAGCGAGATGGTGATTGAGCCCTTCCTGTTCAGGTCGCGGGGAACTCAGGAGAAACGTCGACTCGGTGCGTCCACGTACAATCCGTCCTCGCAGACTTTCTTGGTCTCTGAATTTCGCGGCGACGGCGACTCGTTCCTCGTCCATGCGTTCCGTGTCGGTGGCGGCTTGAGGGTGGTGCCCGGCGGATACGGCACTCCGCAGGACCTTGACGGCGATACACGGTTCGAGGACGTCAACGGAAACAGCCGCGCGGACTTCGCGGACGTGACCCTCTATTTCAACCAGATGGCCTGGATAGCAGCGAACGAACCGCTCGCCTCCTTCGACTACAACGGGAACGGCCGGATCGATTTTGCGGATGTGGTCGTGCTCTTCGGTGGACTCTGATCGCGGACGGTCTCGATTGACACGGTACCGGACGGGACCACTGTCAGTGTCTCTCGTTCAGAGTCTCCATTTAATCTTTCTTCTTTGTTAAAACGCGATATGGATATTCTTCGGCAAATTTATCCACTCCTGTGATGACCCGTCTCCAATGCACACCTTCCGCCTCCTCCTTATCACCGTGCTGGTCGCCACCCTTTTCTCTGCCTCGCCGGTGGTGGGCGCCCGCACCTCTCCCCTGGTCATCGATCATGCCTCGGCCGACCTCGTGCCCATCCCGGCCTCCGCGATAGAAGATGCGAAGTCAGACCTCCATGTCGCGTACGGGCACACCTCCCACGGGTCCCAGCTGATCGGCGGTATGAACGGTCTCGTGACCTTCGAGGGGGCCCCGCTCCCGCCGGAGACGTACGCATGGAGCGAGGGCGGGACGGCCGGCACCCTCGACATCGATGACTACTTCACCTCGGGCGATCTCGGTAATCCCGATTTCACCTCCTGGGCCACCCGGACGAGGACCTATCTCTCCAATCCTGCGAACGACGATGTCAACGTTGTCATGTGGTCCTGGTGCGGGCAGGTCTCTGGGGCGTCCGAGGCGAATATCAACACCTACCTCTCGCTCATGTCCGCCCTGGAGCACGACTTCCCTTCAGTCACCTTCGTGTATATGACCGGGCACCTCGATGGCACGGGGGTGGCGGGAAACCTCAACCAGCGGAACGAACAGATCCGGGCCTGGGTCCGGAGCCATAACGGGGTTCTCTATGACTTTGCGGACATCGAGTCCTTCGATCCCGACGGAAACGGCTATCTCGCTCGCTGGGCGAACGACGCCTGCGACTACGACGGGGGCAACTGGGCGCGGGCCTGGCAGACCTCGCATGCTGAGGGAGTGGCCTGGTATACCTGCAGTGCGGCCCATACGGAGCCCCTGAACGCGAATCGGAAGGCCTTCGCCGCCTGGCACCTCTTCGCCCGGCTTGCCGGCTGGGACCCATCGTCTCCGACCACGACCCTGACGCCCGTCCCTCATACGACGCCCATCCCGCTCCCGGGGGGCGTTGAGGCGGAAAATTACCGGCCGGGCGGGTTCTCGGACACGACGCCCGGCAACCTCGGGGGTGCGTATCGGTCCGACGACGTCGATATCGAGCCCATCCCGGGGGGGTACGCCGTCTGTTACGTCCGCGACGGCGAATGGCTCGAGTATGACGTCACCGTGGTCCCGGCCGGTGTCTACCGCCTCGAGGCATGGGTCTCGTCACCCAATGCGGACGGCCGGATCGAGGTGCTCGTCGACGGTTCAACCGCCTTCACAATCGCTGTCCCGAACAGCGGTGGGTTCGGGACCTACACCTCGGTCGAGGCGGCAGGGGAGCGGTATCTCTCGGCCGGTCCCCATACTCTCAGGGTCCGGTTCCCGAAAGGGTTCCTGAACCTGGACAGGCTCATCCTCTCCGCCCGCACGGCCGATCTGCTGCCCCCTGTTCCCGGCGGATTCGGCCCCCCGCTTGACCTGGACGGCGACGGCCTCCATGAGGATGTGAACGGGAACAACCGGCCGGACTTCGCGGACGTCGTGCTCTTTTTTCACGAGATGACGTGGATCAGCGGGAACGAGCCGATCGCCGCGTTCGACTTCAATGCGAACGACAGAATCGACTTTGCCGACGCGGTTCGGCTCTTTGCCGCGCTCTAGCCGGCGTGGCGCCAGGCCTCTGCCGGGACGCACAGCTCGAACCGTGCCCCCCGTCCCGGTTCGCCCATCTCTGCGATCACGATCCCGGTGATCGCGAGCACCTCCCGTGCCAGGAAGAGACCGAGCCCCGTATTCCTGCCGTATCCCTGCTCGAAGATCCGGTCCTTCTCGTCTCGCGGCACCCCGACGCCATCATCCTCCACCGTGACAACGAGCCTGGACCCCTCGGGACGGGCGGCGATCGTGATCTTGGAGAGGGTCGGGCCAGCGTGGCGGATTGCGTTCTCAAAGAGCGTGGAGAGGACCCGCTCGAGAAGGGCGTCGGCCAGCACCTCGAAACCGCTCGTGTGGTCCTCGATCACGACCCCTTCGAGTGGGAGTCCGCTCGCCGCCGCCCGGACGAGGGCGGAGAGGTCCTGCCAGGCCGGTGCTGCAGTCCCGAGCGTGGCATATTCGCCCATGAACCGGACCATCGCTTCGACCCGGGCGATGGAGGCACGGGTGCGGGCGAGGCGGTCCGCGAGTTCATCCGTCTGTGCCAGTTCAGAGGCGAGGTCGAGGTGTCCCCGGATCGCCACGAGCTGGTTGTTGATGTCGTGTCTCGTGAGGGCGTTCATGAGCCCGAGCGCCCGGTTGGCACGGAGCGCCGCTTCAGAGACCTCCTCGAGATCCGTCGTCCTCCGACGCAGGGCCGCCTCGAGCTCTTTCTGTTCGGTGATCTCCCTGAGCAGGGCGAGGCTGGCCGGGTGGTCGTGATACGGGACCGGAACGACCCGTACGGAGACGAAGACCAGCCGCCCCGTCACGGTCCGGATCTCCGTTTCATACGGCGACACCGGTCCCTCTGTCTCGTGGATCCCGTTCATCACCTCCATGATCCCGAGCGACCCGGCAGCGACGTGGTCCGAGGTCTTCGTCCCGACGAGGCGGTCGGACGGCACCCCGAGCACCTGTTCGACGGCAGAATTGACGAAGAGGATCTTCCGGTCCTGGTCGAAGACCACGACCAGGTCGGGGAGGTTGTCGACAAGGCCCCGGATAAAGGTCTCGCTCTCCTGGAGGGCGGCGATGGCACGGGTCCGGGCAGTGATGTCCCGCACCAGGATCGCCCGGCCCCTGGACTCCTCGAGGGATGCGATGTCGACCTCGAACCGCTCGTCGGGCCTCCCGTTCCGGGTCCGCTCGACAGCGAGCGGCCCGTCTGCCTGCATCCGGTCGAGGACGGCCCGCAACCCGTTCCATTCGCCAGCCAGGGCCAAGAATGGTGTGCCGATCACCTGTTCGGGATCAACCTCGAAGAGGCGGGCTGCAGCCGGGTTCATCGTGACGATCCGGTCGTTCCGATCGACCACGACGACGCCGATCGGGACCCGTTCGATCACGGTGGGAGCGGCGACCGGGACCAGGTCGAGGAACCGGTAGCGGAACAGCGCGTGCGCGATGATGAGCGCCGCGACGGCGAAGCCGAGCGGGGTCAGGTCGACCTCGTTGAGCGGCCGGACGCCGACCGTGTAGAGGATGAGGGCCACGCCGGGGACGATCGCCGCGGATGCGATCACCAGGACCTGACGGCGGAGCGGTGGGGGTGAATTCCAGGCATGCCCGACAAGGAGACCGGTACCGACACTCATCGCCACGAAGGAGTAGGCGACCTGGACCATGTACCACGGTCCGGGGGCACGGTGGAGAAGCGGAAGAGGTCCACTCGTGTCGAGTTCGAATGCCGTGTAGAAGAGGTGATGCAGGTCATTGGTAAAGACGAAGAGGACGGTCAGGACCGGGATAACAAGGATCACTCCCCAGCCAGGACGGGACGGCACCAGTCGCCCGGAGAAGGAGACGGAGAAGGCGAGCCAGAGCGGAGCAAGCGTCGCGATGGTGATATCCTGAACCACCCCGAGCAGGACCATCGTCTTCATCGACTCGGCGGCGAGCTCGATGCCGTAGACCCCCGCCCAGATCGCCAGGGCGAGGAGGAGCACCAGGAAAGAGAGGCCGCCCGGCACCCGGCGGCGGGGCCAGGTGGCGGCGGCAACTCCCGCAATCAGGATTCCCGAGCAGATGAACACGCCAGCGATGGCGTTCAGGGCCATGCCCCTGCACACCTCCTCCCGAGTTCGCTGGGTGATCGGTCCCGTCCTGACACGGATCGATCCTTCGCTCCTCTACGTCTTTAATCCGGCGCCGGAAATCTATAAATCTCCTGTCGCCGACAGGAGGCGCATGAAGGAATTGAAGCGCTCCCAGACAGACCGGATGGTAGCCGGTGTCTGTAGTGGCATCGGTGTCTACCTCGGGATAGACCCGAACGTGATCCGACTGGTCTGGGTCGTCGTAACCGTCTTCGGCGTCGGGCTCGGCCTGCTCGCCTACCTGCTCGCCTGGATCATCATCCCCGAAGAAGAGATGCCGCCGGCAGCGGAGGTCCCCCCCGAGCCTGCGGACGTGATCACGGTCGAGCCGAACGAGGTCCAATAAGGGCTACGTCATCCCTTTTCGGTGCGGAGTGGTGCGCCTCTCCCGGACCCCTCCACCGCTGCTTCCGGGAGGGCAACACGACCTCGTCCAGAATATTTTTATGGATGGTGGTGGATCTCCTTCTGTCGAACGGTCACTGACTGTTCGTTTCATGGTGATCGACGTGGTACGGATCCGGAAGAACCGCCCTCTGGTCTCGGGCAGTGCGCCTGTATCGAGGGAAGTGCGGCGGAGAAGTCTCGATCGGCCGTACCGGGCGGTCGAGATCCCGGAGAGCATTCGGACCGTCTGTCTCGGTCTCCTCGCCGCGACGACGACCATGACCGGATGCACGATCGGGACCTGCCTCCGTCTGGCTGGTCTCTAACTGTCGCCCCTTTTTCCCGATGAATGGACCAGACCGTCTTCGTTTCATCGCATCCGGCACGGTTCATCCCGGGCGTTGCCGTGCAACTCTCATGACCTCCGACATCACCGGGGGTTAAACAGAGGTTCTCGAGCGTCTCCCGATACACTCACGGTGCACCCCAGGTCTCCTTTGACCCCGGGTTCACGGGATGACGGGTATACCTCGTACACCGGTAAGATGCCCGGTCTGGCATGCGGACCGGGCGTTGTTCGCCATCCGTCAACTCGCTGCCCATCGTGATCCGCGATCGGAATCCCGTGGTCAGGTCGTTGGAGCGATACCGACCCTTATAGGGATTTTTCGTTACCAGCGAGTATTGCCCTCGCAGAGATTATTCGTCGTTCGCCGCGGGGGGGTGATCCCGGTCACGCATCCGATCAGAGCTATAAAATAATCAGGGTCCCAACCTCTTCACTGCCATGATCCGTTCATCCCGCGCTGCGTTGGTACTGATGCTGGCCCTCATGCTTGGTGCGGCAGTGCTCATGGCCGGCTGTACCCAGGCGCAGCCGCTCTCCGTTCAGCTCAGCGACCACCCGACCTACGGGAAGATTCTCACGGACTCGAACGGCCGTTCCCTCTACGTGATCGCACGGGATGTTCCGAACACCGGGATCATCGCCGACCTCGGCGACGTGTCGCGGTTCTACCCCCCCTTCTTCGCCGAGAGTATGCCGGGCGGACGGGGGATCGACACGAGCGAGTTCGGGATCCTGACGCGGCCCGACGGCTCGAAGCAGACCACCTACCGCGGGTGGCCCCTCTATTACTACCTGAATGACCGGGCGGCGGGCGATGCCAAGAGCCAGGGCGCAAACAACGTCACGTTCCTGGCGCGGACCGAATATACGCTGATGGTCCTTGAGAACGCGAGCTACGGTATCTACCTCACGACGCCGGACGGGCTCACCCTCTACGCTCCCGAGAGCGCCAATGCCTCCGTGCGGACCGAGGGTTTCCTTCCGTTCCATGCATCGCCGGTGATCGGCCCCTCCCCCCTCGTCACCTCCAGCGACTTCTCGGAGGTCGAAGGGGTGAACGGGCCGCCGCAGACGGCGTTCAGGGGCCGACCACTCTGGGTTTTCTCAGGCGACCACGGACCAGGCGTGATCGGCGGCGGCACAGACGGGCTTCGCCCCGTAATCCTCGCCCCGTCCGGAAGCATGAGCGGTCTCGGCGAAGGGCCGACAGCCGCTCCGAGCCCGACCCCGACGGTCGGAACGGGGTCACCCGCCACGACCGGTTCGGCCCCGGTCCAGGCGACGACGGTCGTCACCACACGCTCCCCGGACGACCCGTACACCGGGGGCAAGCACACCCCGACGCCTTTCCAGACGGTTCGGGTGGTGAGTCAGTCCACGGCGACGATCGAACCCGGTGTGACCTGGACCCCGATCGCCCCAGGGACGACGGCGGCGCCCGACACGTCTGAGCCCACCCAGGCACAACCCACCTCGGCGCAGCCCACCTCGGCACAACCGACGATGGAGACCAGTGTCCCCACCCCATCGCCCGTCCAGACGACGAGCGCCCCGACCGTCGCGCCGGTGACCTCGCCTCCCCCGGAGCCGGTGACGAGCGTTCCAACCCCCGAGCCCGTGACGCCTGTACCGACCCCGGAGGAGACCACGATCCCCACGACCGTACCCCTCCCCGAGCCATCGACCCCGGAGGTGCCGACTACGATCCCCAACCCCCTCCCCCCGATGCCGATCCCGACGCTCCCCCCGATGCCGATCGAGTCGGAGGGGGACGTCAACGGCTCCTCCTCCTCCTGATCCTCCTGTTTTTTTTTGCCGGGCGACGTTGCCGGGCGACATCGTGCTGCAAATATCTATTATCGCTCCGTTCCGAGTCTGGTCCGTCGATGCCGCGTCGACAGGGGGGAGAGAGATGAGTGAGGAAGAGACGAAGACGAGCGAGCTCGTCCGGATGCTTGTGAATGGTACGACCTACCAGATGCTCGATGCTGCCGCGGCGCTTGGTGGGATCGGCGAGGGTGCCGTCCTCGACGTCGCCCCGTTACTCCGGTCCGTCCACCGGGAGACCCGGTGGCGTGCCGCCGTGGCGCTGGAGCGCGTGGGGCCTCCGGCCGTCGAAGCCCTGATGGTGGCGGCGGGGGACCTGGACTGGCGGGTCAGGGTACCGGCGATCTGGGCACTCGAGCACATCGGCGATCAGAGGTCGATCCCATCGCTATTGGAGAACCTGCACGGAAAGAACGAATGTTGCCGCTGGATGGCCGCGGCGGCCCTTAACCGAATCGGGGACGATGAGATCCGGCAGACCGTCGAGGAGGTCTTCGTGGCCGATCCCTTCGGGCGGGGGGTGGTTGAGGAACTGAAGGAAGGAAGCTGAACGGGAATAGAGCCAGACAGGGTCATTTGGGCCACCGGGGGCCTTTATTCCCCGGCCACTGTTTTTCCTGTAACAGGTCGCGGGACGTCGCACAGCGTCTCCGTCAGGAGGAGGCCAATTCAACCGCTGTGGGCCATCTCCTCGTTCCCGATCACCCGCGCCACGCGTCCGACGCGACCATCGGTCAACCGGACCTTGATGCCGTGCGGGTGCGTCGCCGAGCGAGTCAGGATCTCCGCCACGACTCCCTCAACCGTCCGGCCGGTCCGCTGGTCCTGTTTCAAGACGATTGCGACCCTGAGGCCTACCTGGACAGCGTCACGTCGTGTGCCCGTCATTCCCATCTCCTGGGTTCTGTTCAGCCTCAAGCCTTTCGCCGGCACGCGCACGCGGTGAGCACCGCGTCGACGAGGGCGAGCGTCCCCTCGACCCCGCAGAGCGGAACTGAAGCCAGGCGGGGCCGACCCCGGATCGGGGAGGCGAAGGGGACGAAGGCCGCGTCGGGCGCCAACCGCTCCTCGAACGAAGAACCGAGGACGAGGTCCGGGCCGGCGGCCGAGAGGGCCTCTTCGACCGGCCCCAGGTCCTCGGCGCGGCACCACTGGGAGCCGCCCGGCCCCTGGGTCCCGGACCGGTCCCCCAGCAGGACGCAGTCCGCGTCCAGGTAATGCTCGAGAATCCTGGCTGCGGCCCTCACCCTGGCACCGTCCCCCAGGACCGCCACCCGGGGGGGCTCGTGCCGGGCGAGGTGCTTATCGCATGCGCGCCGGCAACGCCTGTCGGCCTCGCGGCATTCGGCATCGACCGGGGTGAGATCGATCCGGGGGTCACGGTCCGCGAGCCGGGCAAAGGTCGCCTGGACGGCTTCGAGTCCCAGGAGGTCGCCGAACCGTTCGCCCGGCCCGACCGAAAAGGCCGGGTTGGCGACCACCGTCATGGGCGAAGCCCGCCGGACCGACGCGACCGGCCCGCCTGCGTAACGGGTCCCCGGCACGGCCCCGGCCAGGCGGAGAAGGCGTTCGATCTCGTGAAGGTCGCCACGGAAGAACGGGTCGAGGGGTGAAAGGCCGTCGATTCCGACTGTCTCCGCCCCCGGTTCGACGACCGGCTCGAGGGCACCGACGGCGACCGCGTGCCCTATGGGCGCACCTCCGAGGAAGCCGGGCGCGTCGACGACGATGACCGGCAGGCCGTCCAGGAGCCCGGCGAGGTCCTCCCCGATGATCCCCGGGACACAGGTGTTCACCACCGCGACCCGGGGGTGGCGGGCGAGTGCTGCCTCGACGACTGCCCGGACCCGGTCCCCGGCTCCTAAAATCGCGTCCTCGGCAGAGAGGTCCGTGCAGAGAAGGTCGGTCTTCAGGAGGGAGGAGGGGTAGAACCAGCAGCCAGACGACCCGTGGATGACGATCCCGATCCCGGAATAGGCCGAGAGGCAGGCGACCGCCCCGACCATGGCGCATGGCACGAGCGGCCCGGCACGGCACGGCGGCGGTGTCAGAGCGCTCGCCTCCAGCGTGAGAGGAGCCGGGCGATACCCGCCGTCCCGACGGGGGCGGGGTCAGGGACCGGGAGCGGGACGCCGCCGGGACCCTCGACCAGTTCGAGGGTGTCCGCGAGTTCAGCGAGCCACCGGACCCCCACCGGGAGCCGCACACGGCTTCCCGCGAGGCCGGCGAACCGGGCGAGGACTCTCTCCTGGTGGTCGGCTTCGGCCTCGCAGGCGGCATCCGCGTCCTGGCCCAGTGCTGCGCCCACCGTGCGGAGGAACGAGACCGTCGCCGAGAGGCCGACCGGAAAACTGCCGACACGCGGCGTGCCCGGCCGGACCGGGAGCCGGTCCGCAACCGGGGCGAGGGCCGGCTCGCGAAGGACCAGGAGGTCGGCACCGGGCAGAAGGCCGAGCGCCGCGGTGGGGGTCTCCCGCACGAACCGGAGCCCGACCTCCTGGTCGAGGCGCCCGAGGAGCCGACCGAGTTCGTCTGCATGGGCATCGGCCTCGAACTCCAGGTTCTTCTCGCCCACCAGCGCGATCACGGGTTCTTCGCCCCACTCGGGGGCGGGGATCCGGGAGGCGAGCATGCCGTAGGCCTGGAGGGCAGCCCGCTCCCCCTCGAGGAACCCCCCCCCGAAGAACCCACCGACCGGGATGACTACCACGGGGACCGTCGCCGGGACACGGGTGGCCACTGCCCCGCAGTCGTCTCCGATCGCCTCGGCCACGCAGGTCGAGAGGACTGCGATCGATCCCGGGGACCGCGCAACGGCCTCGTCGAGGGTCCGGGCGAGGGTCTCCTCCCCCCCGAAGATCACCTCCTGCTCGCCCAGGTCGTCCGAGAGAAGGGTCGGCATCCGGGCCCCTGGCTGGTCGAGGAGCGTGGTGAGGAGCAGCGACACGTGGTGATGGGCGCAACCGGCCGGGCCGTGGACGACGGTCAGCCCGTCTGAGATTGCGGCGGCGACCGAAAGGGCACCGGCGAGGGTGCACCCGTCAGATCGGGGCGTGGGCAAAGGCGAGGGATTCGAGGGCATCCTGGGTGAGGGGGTGCGGGATCGCAAGGTCGGTGTTGCGCAGAAGGTCGTCGGCGAGCCTTCGGTACACCCCGGCCTGGGCCGAGTCGGGGGCATACTCGATCACGGTCTGGCGGTGGAGCTCGGCGAGCTGGACCACCCGGTCCCGGGGGATCGTAGCAACGAGCCGGGAGCCGATCGCTGTGGCAAACGCGTCGACCAGCTCCTCTTCGCGTTCCATCCCCTTCGCATTCAGGATCACGCCGGCGAGCCGGCAACGGCAGCGCGGCCTCTCGGCGAGGCGGGCGATCGCCTTCGCGATGTTGTTGGCCGCATAGAGCGACATCAACTCGCCCGAGGTGACCAGGTAGACCTCCTCGGCATAGCCCTCCCGCATCGGCATCGCGAAGCCGCCGCAGACAACGTCGCCGAGAACGTCGTAGACGATCACATCGGCCTTCAGGGCGCCCCGCGCCTCCAGGAGCTGGAAGGTCGCGATGATCCCCCTGCCGGCGCAGCCGATCCCGGGCTCTGGCCCGCCGGCTTCGACGCACCGGACGCCGGCATACCCGGTCCGCACCACGTCCTCGAGGGCGACGCCCGCCGCCCCGCGCTCCCGCACCAGCTCGAGCACGGTCGGAAGGGGCTCGCCGTGCATCAGCATCCGCGTCGAGTCGTGCTTCGGGTCACATCCGACCTGGAGGACCGATCGCCCGCTCTCACCGAGCGCGGCCGAGAGGTTGGCCGAGGTCGTCGACTTGCCGATACCTCCCTTGCCGTAGAGGGCGATCTGTTTCATCCCTCGTGAATGGGTCTCCTGACCGGTTCAACCTTTCCGATGTTAGCACAGGTCCAATTGCGTTCGCACCTCGTCTCGGTCCTACTCGTGGATCATCACGAGCTGCATCTTGAACCGGGTCACGGCGTGCACTGCGTGGGGGACGGATGCAGGCATGATGATCACCTGGCCCTCGTGGAGGGTGAAATCGTTCTCGCGGATCGTGACCCGGGCCTTCCCCTCGAGGACGGTCACAATCGCGTCGTACGGCGCCGTGTGCTCGGGGAGCCCGGTGTCCTCGTCGAAGGCGAAGAGCGTGATCGTTCCCGCGTGCTTGAAGACCAGCATCCGGGAGGCGATGGAACCTGGCTGGTAGTCGACAAGCCCGACAAGGTCCCGGACGACCTCCGTATCGAGTCCACGACGTGGTTCGGTCATGGGCGATCGGTCGCCGTCCGGGTTGATATAGGTGGCGCCGGATCCGGCCGGCACCTCAACCGCCTCGTGTACCGTCCCCCGCCTCGACCGCCTGGACGACACCGGGGAGCCCCTCGCGGATCTCCTCCCCTCCGAAGAACGCCGAGCCGCCGGCGATCACCTCGGGGATCCCGCGGGGCGCGACGCCCAGGGCACGGTTTGCCTCGTAATACCGGGTCGCGTTCGTCTCGTTTCTGAAGATCTCGACGTAGTCGAACTGGATGTGGGGGTGCTCCCGGGCCAGGTCTTCGACGAACGGCCGGACCTCGTCGCAGCTCTGGCAGTCCACGCCCCAGAAGAAGAGCACTCCGTCGCTGTCCGTCATACGCGGTGCCGTGGGGGGTGTGGAAATGGAGGTTATGGGACCGGTCTCGAGGACGCCTGTGGCGGAGCTCTCGACTGGGGCCGGTGACGGAAAGGTGGATGGGTGTTCCGTCGGTCCGTCGGACGGGAGGTCTTCCGGGGTAAGACACCCGGCAGAGACGAGGCAGAGGGCGAGGAGGAGGACGATGAGGCGCATATCGACATTCATGGTACTCAGATCGTGACCCCGGCCGTGAGCGCCCCGAAGAGCACCAGGTCGTACAGCCCGTGGGTGATGGCGCAGGTGGTGGTGTTCGCCCGCTTCCGGATCCAGGCGAAGACGAGGCCGGCGAGGAAGACCGAGAGGAGGGCGTCCCAGGAGTATTGCCAGGCGTGGAGCGCGGCGAACAGGAGGCTCGGCAGGACCACCCCGAAGACCGGCTGGAGCACTCCCCGGACCGCCAGCTCCTCCCCGATCCCCGCAGAGACCGCCGCCGTCACCGCGCCGACCGGGGTCAGGACGTCGGAGAAGAGGCGGCGATAGGCCTCGTCGTCGGTGACCGCCCAGCCCATAACTCCCCAGGCGGCGGCGATCGCCCGGTCGACCAGCCCGAAGACCACGACAAGCACCAGGGCTGCGATGACCGCGAAGACGACCTGCCGACCCGTCGGGCGGACGAACGCGAGCCGCTCAAGGGCCTCGGTGAAGGTCCGCCGGACGAAGAGCCCGACGATCAGGAACGAGCCGTAGATGATGAAGAGGAGGGAGTAGGCCTCCGAACGGGCGAAGTCACCCGGGCTCTCTGCGGGCTCGTCGCCGCCGAGGAGGGCCTCCGAGAGGAACGGGGGGGTGCCGTTCACGACGAGGGGCACGGGCGGGACGAGGACCATCGCGAGTACGAGGACAAGGGCGACCGCGTGGACGAAGGAGTTCGGTTTGAGCGGGACCACCCGGGAGAGGATGCGCCGGACCGGGGACAGGAACCCGGCAAGCGAGACGAGCCCGCAGACCGCCCCGAGCCCGAAGAGGGCGAGCACGGTCCCCTCCATCCCCGCCGGGAGTTCCGCACTCTCGAGGGCGCCGGGGGGGAGGGCCGCCATGAGGCCGAGCGCGCACGAGAGGAGGACCAGGATCCCGATCAGGCCGAGCAGCAGAAGGCCGGTCACGTACCGGAGGGGGCGCGAATCTTCAGCCAGGTAGGCGACCATCGCGATCAGGACAAATGGCGCGACCTGGAGCGCCCCCGCCCCGAGGAGCATAAACTCCGTGTTTAGGTCGGGGCTCGAGAGGAGGAGGAGAACGACCGCCAGGCCGGCGACCGCGGTCCCGGCCAGGAGGGCGCGGTACCCGGTCCGGTCCGGCGCCGGGGGGAGCCCCGTCACCACCTCGTCGCCCGGGAGGGGCCCCTGTTCGTCGTCCATAGAGGGTGTGGTGGTTCCGGTTATTTCATCCTTGCCCAGGTTCGGCCGGTGGCCCGATCAGGGCGCAGGGATCCCCGGAAGAGAGGGTGTGGGTGTCACGTTCACCACACCCCGCTGGGTCTCGTTGATCAGGCGGAGTTCGTCTCCGGGACTGGCCATCACCGTCGTGTTCACGAAGGCGAGGTCGGGGATCGCGCCGAGCCCTTCCATGTCGTAGACCCTCGGTCCGTACTGGTAGCCGTTCGCGTCCAACCAGGAGGCCGGGTACCCGGGGTTCGCAGCCGTCCGGTTCGCGAAGTCGTTGACCATCCCGTTCACGTACCGTGCGATCAGGCGGTCCGAGAAGTGCCACCAGCGGTCCACCCCGGCCTCAGCGTTCGATACCGTCCAGTTGGTCAGGTATTTCCGGGCCTCTACCTCCCCCGATACGTTTCGCAGCCGGAGGGCCTCCTGGTCGACGGCGGTCCGGTTCTCCAGCGCCGCCGCTTCGATCGCCTGCTGTTCGGCCCGGACCTCCGGGATCATGTCGCAGTACCGGAGACGGGCCCAGTTGGTCACCAGGTTGAAAGCCCACCAGGCCGAGTCGCGCGAGACCTCGCTCCGGTTCCCCGTCGTGAACGAGGCCGGCAGCGCGGTGGAGCCGGCGTAGATCGGGAGATAGACGGTCTCGGCCGGCACGGCGAACCCGACCCAGGCGATGCCGCCCACATCGGCCGGGAGCCAGGAGCGGCCCTGGCAGACATAGCTGTAACTGCAGAAGAGGGGCGAGATCGGCCGGGGCCAGGCGCCGGGCCGGACTTCACCGGGTGCGAAGGCCTGGTGGTTGTCGAACGGGCCGGAGTCACGGTACGGGTCACCGAACGGGCCCGCCGCCGATCCGTTGGTCAGGTCGAAGACCGTTCCCTCGTAGTGGTCCCGGAAGAGCGAGAGCGCAATCGTGGCGTTCAGTGGCGCGTCGGGTTTCGTCGAGAAGGGATAGGCGGTGGTGTATGTCCCCTCCACGTACGGGGAGAGGTTGAGCGACGGGGCCACCCGGTCGTAGAGGCGCCACACCCGCGATAGGCTGTAGTAGGGATGGGAGTACTCACCGGTCGAGACCGTCTTCAGCCAGTCGAGCGGTCCGTCCGATGGGCGCCACCAGCCCCGTTCCTCGGCGACGCGGAAGAGGTTCTCCGAGTGGAGCTGGTCCTCGCGCCCCGGGGTGACCTGCCGGATCCGGAAGGTGTTGGCGGCGACGAAGACGTGCCCGTCAGGGATCCGCTCTGCCGCCCAGAGCCCGCCCGTCGCGTTCATGTCGTACCCGCACATCTCGATCACCCATGCCTCCCCCGGGTCGGCAAAGAGCAGGGTCTCGCCGGTCCCGTAGTAGCCGTAGCGGTCGATCAGCCCGCCGACGAGCTCAACTGCCTCGCGGGCGGTGCGGCAGCGTTCGAGCGCGATGTTGGAGAGCTCGGACGAGTAGAAGATCCGGCGCTCGGGGTCCCAGTTCGGCTGGACCCGGGCGTAGTCAGTGCATTCCGACGACATCAGCCCGACCTCGTTGATAATCCCGTAGCTCCCGGTCAGGTAGCCAAAGGTGTGCGGGACCTCGTCGATCTCGGAGGTGTTCCGGTGGTCGGTCGAGGCACGGTCGACGGGGTCGTCGGAGCCCGAATTCGGGTCGAAATGGACCGTCCGCTTCGCCCCGGCCGGGTGGTCGGCTCCGGAGATGTAGACCAGGTGCGTGTCCTCTTCGGAGATGTTGTGCCCGAGCACCCCGGGACCGAACCCGTCGTTGGAGTGCGCGATGTACATCGACCCATCGTCCGAGGCGCCGGGGGTGATGATGAAGGTCGAGCAGGCGAGCGCCGGCGCGACCAGGAGGAGGGCCGCAACGAGCGCGGCAGGCAGCATTCGCATGGATGATGGTGGCGGTGGAGCGGGGATAACCGTGCCGGATTCCATCAACGATGGGGCCGGCCCCAGGGCATCGCCCCGGACAGACACGAAGATATACGAGCATTGGAAGCCCTCGAACCAGGGGCTCGGAAAAAGTCGAACCCGCGGCGAATGGGCGGACGCGAATCCGAGTGCGGCCCGATAAATGCGTCCGTCCACAGGGACAGTGATGCGTGGCCCGCGGGGTCAGTACCCTTTTCCGCGGTCCCGCAAGATGAGAGTTTGCCGAGCGACTCTGTTCATCATATGTGGTCGTCAATTCCCCGGTCGTCCCCGACACCGGTGAAAAAGACGAGGGCGGCGGCGAGCAGGACGGCGGCGGCTCCAAAAAACCCGGTCGAATACGATCCGAGCGCAACCAGGAGGCCCGCTGCGACCGGCCCGGCTGCCTGGCCGATGTCCATGACCGTCGACATCAGGCCGAGTGCGGCCCCCCGGCCCCCGGGAGGGGCGAGTTCGGCGACGAGCGCCTGTGTCGCCGCCTGGGAGACCGAGAGGCCCAGGCCGAAGAGCACCGAGAGAAGGAGCAGGCCGGCCCACACGGTCGTGAACGGCAGGAGGACGGTGGCCAGCGCCGAGAGGATGAGGCCGGCCAGGATGGGGCTCCGGCGTCCCCGATCGTCGGAGAGCCGCCCGAATACGGGCCGGGAGACGGTCCGGGCGACCACCTGGGCCGCGAAGAGGATGCCGATCAGGACGGGCGAGTGCCCAAGCGCAAGGGCGTAGAGCGGGAGGAACGTCTCGATCACTCCGAACGCGAAAAACTGCCCCGCCTCGGCGACCGATGTCGCCAGGATCGCCGGGGACGCGATCCGGACCGGGTCCACGCCCTCCTGCCCGTCCGTCTTCTCCTTGCCCGGGGAAGGCCCGGGGAGGGACCAGGTCCCGGCGAGGGCGGCGAGGCCGGAGAGCGCCGAAGCGATGAAGACCCACTCCCACGGCCCGGCGACGAGCAGGGTACCGCCGACTGCCGGCGCCAGGGCCCGGCCCGCGAGCTGGGCGGAAGAGAAATACCCGAGCCGCTCTCCCCGTCGCACAGGGGCGAGGTCGGTCACGAGTGCCGTGGCAACCGGCCCGAAGATCGCGGTGGCGAGCCCGTGGTAGACCCGGACGAGTGCGAGTTCGAACGGGCTGTCGACGGCGAGGTAGAGGAGAGGGGCAGTGACGAAGAACACACCTGCAAGGAGGAGGAGCGGTCGCCGGCCGAACCGGTCCGAGAGCCGGCCGGCCGCGAGGCTCGTCGCGATCCCGGTCACTGTCGAGGCGGCGGCGATGAGGCCGATCTCTCCCGGCCCGGCACCGAGGGAGGCGGCCAGGAGCGGCAGGATCGGGTTCTTGGCGATCGTCGAGGAGAAGATCGCCGCCCCTCCCACGAGTGAGAGCACGAGAAAAAGTCGGGAAGACCGTGAATCGGTCCCGATGGTCATGGGCCGTCGCCTCGAGACGCTGAGGGGGAGATTTGAACTCCCGAGGGGCAAAGCCCCACAGGCTTTCCAGGCCTGCGCCCTACCGGTCTAGACTACCTCAGCAGAATAGAACAGGGGATCAGGTTGTCGGGACAGGCAATTAAGCCTATGCCTTCACCCTAGATCCCTTCGTAGAGGGTGACTACGTCGCCGAAGTCCAGACGGGTGTTCCCGTTGAAGTCGAAGCAACAGGCGGGCTCGTTGGCGCAGCACCAGTCGAGGTTGTTGAAGAGCAGGGTGACGTCTGCGAAGTCGGTCCGGCCGTTGCCGTTCACGTCCTCGAATTTCCCGTCTCTGTTTATGTCCGTTGGGAGGCAGGAGGACGATGGGAACGCGCGGACAGAGGGCGTCGTCGGCTGTGGTGTCGCCGTCGGGGTCACCGTCACTGTCGGGGTGGGACTCGGGGTTGCCGCGATCCGCCGGCCCGTGAGGACCGCCTGCCGCTGCATGTCCGCCGAGAAGGAGTGCCCCTCGAACGCGTCGCCGTCCTCCGAGAGGACCAGGACCAGGGTCCCCTCGTCGAAGGGCGGGGCGTACGTCGGCCCGTCTGACCAGGTGCCCGAGAGCGTTCGGCCGTCGGGGGAGAGCGTCCCCGTGATCCTTCCATCCTCTATCTCATACCTGCCCGTCACTGTCGTGCCGGAGACCTCGATGGCCATCAGGCCCGACTCGGTCTCCCATGCCCCGTCGAATCCCGGAGACGCGACGTTCAGGACGGGGGTGGGCGTCGCCGTGGGTGCCAGCGCATCGAACTCCACCGCCAGCGTCTGCCACTCGGTCGAGGGGACCGAGAACGAGCCCTGGTAGGATCCGTCGTAGGGCATGTTCATCGAGAGGCGGTAGGTGCCCTTCGGGCGGTGACCATTCCCATCACCCCACGAGTTCAGGACAAGCCAGTACGGGTTCGCCGGGTCCGTGTCGTCGTACCCCACCACCATGACGGCGTGCGCCCCCGCCGTCGAGGACCAGGGGCGCCCGTTGTAGGGCGTGATGTTGAAGACCGCGGTCTCGGGAAGGGTGTTCCAGAACGCATCGAATGCGGACCACGCCTCGATGTCCGGGAGACGGAACGAGAGGTAGATCGCGCGGTTGCTGTCCAGGACGGCCTTGATGTTGGCCCGGGCGGCTGCATCGCCGACGCCCCGGGTCACGACCCGCTGCTGGGCGACCGTCTCCAGGTCGTAGTGCGGCTCCGTCATGATCGATCCGGCCGGTACCCAGGTGCGCTGGTTGTCGCGGCACCAGGTCCGCCCGTCCTGGTAGGAAGCGTTCGGGTTCGACCAGGGGACGGCGATCTGCTCGGTGTTGTAGAACCGGACGAACTCACCCAGCGACCCGCCGTTGCCGGCCCAGGACGGTCCGCTCCCGCCGTTATAGGTGGCGTCGAACCACTGGATCGAGAGACGGTCCTTGATGCCGTCCCGGGCCGCATGGGCCGTCTCGAGGATGCCGGTTCCCGTCCAGACCCAGCAGTTGGCGGCGGCTCCCTGGTTCCTCTCCTGGGCGTTGTACGGGACCAGGTGGAGGAGGCTCTTCGCCCCGGTGGTGCTGGCGAACGACCGCTGGCGCGAGAGGTCGACCGGGACTGCCGGTGATGATTCGTACTGCGCGATCCAGGCTCGGAGCTGGGCGTCGTCACCGCGGATGACCGGGTGAGAGATCTCGCCGGCGGAGACGATGAGGGGAGCGCCGGAGAGGAGAAGCAGGAGGGCCACGGTCGTGACCAGCCAGGTCTGGTTTCGCATTGCCTTGCACAACCCACTCCATATTGCCGTCTCGGTATTAAAAATTTTGCTATGAGGAAAATGGATGGGAATCATACCTGGAGCGAATTTGACTCATATGTGCCCTATTTCGAGGCCCACCCCCGGGGATACGTCCCCGGCGCCATGAAGACAGTCTCGGGTGTCGCGACGAGCCCTGTACGGCCCGGGGCGGTCGCGGCGCTCTCGATGAGTGTCCGGGCGAGCGCGACGAGCTCTCCCTTCTTCGTCACGAGCGCGACGGTCTCCCCGGCGCGGAATGTCGGGAGCTCCAGGACGCCGACCCCGGCGAGAACCGCCCCGTGGCAGACCGCGTCGACCGCCCGGTCTCCGATCACGATCACCTTCAGGTCGGGGACCGCCGCCTCGACCGGGAGGACCAGGGATCCGAGCGGGCACGGGTCACCCTCGGCGGCACGGACGGACGCGTCTTTCAGGGCGTGGAGGGTGACCGCCTGCTCCTCCCCAAAGGCGCCCGACCGGGTCCGGCGGAGCTCCACCATCTGGCCGCCGCACCCGATCACCAGGCCGAGGTGATGGCAGAGCGACCTGATGTAGGTCCCGGCATCGCACTGGACCCGGAAGAGGACCAGGCGCCCCCTCACCTCGAGCACCTCGAGGGCGTGGACCCGCCGGATCCGGAGCTGCCTTTTTACGGCCGACCGGCGGGGAGGGCGCTGGTAGAGCCGGCCCACGAACCCTGCCGCGACCTCGCGGACCCGCGCCTCCTCCACGTCGCCATGGAGGCGGAGGACGCAGACATACTCCTTATCGTGGCGGAGCAGCAGTCGGGCGAGCCGCACGGCCCGGCCGAGCATCACCACGAGCACCCCCGAGACCTGGGGATCGAGCGTGCCCGCGTGCCCCACCTCGGCACCCAGGATCTCCCCGACCCAGGCGGCCACCTGGTGGCTCGACGGGCCGCGCGGCTTGTCAACCACGACGATCCCCGGTCCGGGGACGAGGCTCCCGCTCATCGGGCCTCGATTGCCCGGAGCGCCCCCTCGAGCGACCCGTCGCCGACCGCATCGGGCTCGACCCCGGCCTTGCGCATTCGCTCTGCGGTAACCTCCCCGATCGCGCAGACCAGCAGTCCCGGACGGGGGGTCCAGACCGCCTCGGAGAACGAGTTGGCCGATGTGAAGAGGACCGCGTCGGCCCCAGCGAGGTCGAGCGGCTCGCCGGTCCGGGAGAGGCCGTAGATGCGGAACTCGGCCGGGATGCCCCCCTCCTCCCGGATCGCCTCCAGGAGAGCCTCGTTCGGGACGTCCGCGCGGGGGATGCCGATCGTCCGCCCCCGGAGCCACGAACCCAGGTGGGGTGCAAAATCCCGGGAGTAGAAACTCGGCAGGACCTCGGCCTCGACCCCGTGTCGGGCGAGCGCGGCTCGAGTCGCCGGCCCGATCGCGATGACCCGGGGCCGCTCTCTCGAGCGGACCAGGGCGGGCCCGACCAGCTCTGCCGGCAGGGCCGAGGTGAAGAAGAGGCCGTCGAACCGCCCTTCTTCCAGCGCGGTGACGAAGGCGTCCTGTGCTTCGGGAAAGACCTCGGCCCGGAGGGGCGAGACCGGGTAGCAGGCGTGGCCGAACCGAGCGCACCGTTCCGCGTCGTCCCCACCCTTATTCGGCAGCCTGGTGATGGCGATTCTCATCCGCCAGAGTCGTCGGCGCGCCCGGACTAAACGATATCGATCCTCTTATGGTCTGCCGTTCCGACCGAAAGAGCATGCTCGGGCTGGTGGCCGGGACCCTGCTCGGCGTTCTCCTCGGTACCTTCTCGGGCCTCGCCCCCGGGGTCCACGCGAATACGCTCGCCTCTGCCCTGCTGGCGGCGGGGGCCGGGCTCGGCGCCCTGCTCGGGGAGGAAGGCCTCGCGGCGGCGATGTTCGCGGCCCTGATCACTCACTCCTTCCTCGACAACATCCCCGCAACCTTCCTCGGGGTGCCTGAGCCCGACACCGCGCTCGCCGTCCTGCCGGCTCACGCCCTCTGTCTCGAGGGTCGCGGCGAGGAGGCGGTCCGGTGCTCGGCCCTCGGCTCCGCCCTCGCGATGGGCTTTGCGGTTCCCCTCTCGCTCGCCTGTGTCGTGCTCCTGCCCCCGCTCCAGCCCGCGCTTGACTGGGGAATCGGGATCCTCCTGGTGGCGGTGGCGGGCTACCTGGTTCTCTCCTCCGACTCCCCGGGATGGGCCTTCGGCATCTTTGCCGTATCGGGCGCCCTCGGTCTTTTCGCGCTCCGGTACGGGTTTCTTGCCTGGCACACCCTCGGTGGAGAGGCGATCTTCCTCCCTCTCCTCTCGGGCCTCTTCGGCCTGCCGGTCCTCCTCTCCGCCTCGCACGGTCCCGTCCCTGACCAGCACTTCTCCGGGATCTCGATCCCATCGGCCGTCCTCGCCCGCCATTCGTTCCTGGGGACGCTCGCCGGCCTCCTCGTCGGGTGGCTTCCCGGTCTCTCGAACGCGACCGCGAACGGTATACTGGACGCGGTCGTCGGGTACGACCGCGACCGGCGCGGCTTCATCGTTGCGACATCGGCGGCGAACACCGCGAATGCGTTCATCGGGCTCGCGGCCTTCTTCGCCCTTGGGCGGACCCGGAACGGCGTGATGGCGGCGATGGCCGGGCTCGAGCTCCCCACGATGCCCGTGCTGATGGCCGCAGGGCTCGCCGCCGCCGTCGGCGGTTTCCTCCTGACGGTCCGGCTCGCCCGGTCCGCACGGTACCTCGCCCGGATCGATGGGCGGTGCCTGAACCTCGCGGTGGCGGCGCTTCTCGTCCTTCTCTCCCTCCTCCTTTCAGGGCCGTTCGGTCTCTTTGTCCTCTGCCTCGCCACCCTGGTTGGGTCCGTGCCGCCGCTCGTCAACGTCCGCCGGGTCCACGCGATGGGGGCGATCATGCTCCCGGTGATGGCCTGGGCCTTCGGCTTCGCCGGGTTCTAGGCGGTGCCTTTTTTGCCGGCCGGCCCCCGATCCGTACCCGTGACGGCGCGGTACTGGTGGGGAGAGGTCGATGAGAACGGGGTCTGCCGGCCTGCCCCGTCCGACGATGGTGAGGCCCTTCTTCGGCTCGCCTCGCTCGAGAGCCCGATGGACGGAACAGTCCCAGGCACCTGGGAGGCGGCGGTCGCCTGCGGCGTCGTCCCCGACCGGGCCGCGTTCCTGGCGCGGCTCCACGTCCTTACGATGCGTCTCGCGGCCGACCGGGTAGCCGACGCCCTTCGCGGGCCCGACCTCGAGCTCCTCCAGATGGTCCGGACCCTCGACGAGCTCGACGGAGTGATCAACCTCCTGACCGAGCGGGCAGTGGAGTGGTACGCGACCCAGGACCCGAAGTTCACCCGGAAGTTCCGGGCGATGCCGGCCCGGCGACTCGTCCAGGTCCTCTCCCCCCGGGCCCGGGGCCCGCTGCGGTCCGTGCTCGTCCAGGTCGAGGCGCTCGGGACCGCCCGTGCCGAGCTCGCCCGCGAGGTGACCCGGGCGGCGTTCCGGGTGATGCCGAACTCCTCTGAGCTCGTCGGAGGGCTCGTGGCGGCGCGGCTGATGGCGGCCGCTGGCTCGCTCGACGCGCTCGCCCGCCTCCCTGCCTCGGGTCTCCAGGTGCTCGGGGCGAAGAGCGCCCTCTTCTCCCACATCCGGGCCGGGACGCCGCCGCCGAAGCACGGTCTCATCTTCCAGCACCGGCGGGTCCACAACGCTCCGCTCGCCGTACGGGGCCGGGTGGCCCGGGTGCTGGCGTCCCGCCTCGCCATTGCAGCCCGGATCGACCGTTACCGGGGGGAGCTCGACCCCGCCTTCATTGAGGGTGCGAACGCCCGGATCGACGGGGTGCTCGCGTGATCTGGCGCGACGGTGCCCTCCTTTCACCCGGGGAGGGGGGGGTGTACGGCGAGAGGACGCGGGGGGGCTACCGGGTCTGGGACCCCCGCCGGTCCAAGTTCTCTGCCCTCGCCCATCTCGACCCGACGTTCGACCTCGCGCCCGGCACCCGGGTTCTCTATCTCGGGGCGGCGAACGGCACCACCGTCTCGCACGTGGCCGACTACGCTGAGGTCGTTTATGCTGTCGAGTTCGCCCCGCGGCCGATGCAGGACCTGCTCGCAGTGGCACGGCGGCGCACGAATATCATCCCGATCATGGCGGACGCCGGCCGGCCTGGCCAGTACGCGCACCTGCTCGAGCCGGTCGACCTCCTCTTCCAGGACGTCGCGCAGCCCAACCAGGCGGCGATCGCGGTTCGGAACCGGCTCTTCCTTATCCCGGGAGGCCGGCTCGCCCTGATGCTCAAGGTCCGCTCCATCGACCAGAGCCGCCCGCTCGACGAGGTCGGGGACGAGGCGGTGGGAGTCCTCGAGGAGGGAGGCTTCGCCGTCGACTCGGTCCGCTCTCTGACACCACACCACCGGGACCACCTTGCGATCCTCGGGCGGCGGGTGGACTAGGTGGACCGCACCCCCGTCCCGCCCGTCCTCCTCCTCCTTCTCGCCGCCGCTCTCCTCCTCCTCGTCCCGCTTCTCTTCCTCGGGCTGGTCGGCGGGGCCTTCACCCGGCTCGGTTTCACGCCCGTGCAGGTGCTCGCCCTGCTCGCTCTCACCCTCGCCGGCTCGTTCATCAATATCCCGGTTGCCCGCGTCCGGGCCCGCGACCCCTACCCGGTCCGGCTCTCGCAGGGCTGACGCCTGGCAGAACGCCTCTACCGTATCCCGCCGTTCGCGGAGGAGACCACCGTCGCGGTCAACCTCGGTGGTGCGGTCATCCCGACCGTCGTTTCGGTCGGGGTGGCGCTCGCCGCCGTGCGCCTCGGGGGCCCGGGGTGCCTTCTCCTGGTCGGTGCCGGAGTGCTCGCCGTCACGGTCGTGACCCGGCTCTTTGCGCGCCCGGTGCCGGGGCTCGGGATCACGACCCCGTTCTTTGTCCCGACCCTCTGTGCGGGACTCGCTGGCCTCCTCCTCGGGTCCCTGGCACCGGGCACCGGGCCGGCGATAGGGTACATCAGTGGCACGCTCGGAACCCTGATCGGCGCTGACCTCCTGCTCTGGGGGGAGTACCCGCGTCTCGGGGCGGGGATGGTCTCGATCTGGGGGGCCGGTACCTTCGACGGGATCTTCCTCGCCGGCATCATCGCTGCCCTGATCGCCTGAAGCTGCCCCGGACCCTGGTTTCATCTCGGATTGGCGCCCACGGTCCAGCATGTCCACGTCACGCCCCTACCGGATCGCCGGTGCGTCGAAGCTCCACGACCCGGAGGCCCTCCCGGTCTTCGCGCGGCTCGTCGAGGACGGGCGGCTCGACGCGGTCCAGGTCTACGTCCGGTCTCCGCTGACGCCCGACGACCGGCGGACCCTCGAGGGCTACGCGGCCCTCGAGACCCGGCTCGTCGTCCACGCCCCGCACCACCGGGACGGGCTCAACCCGGTGGAGCCGACCGCCCCGGACGGGCTCGCCGCGGCGGAGGGCCAGGCCCGGCTCCGGGCCGGCATGACCGTCGCGCTCGAAGCCGCCGACCTCCTCGACGCGGACCGGATCGTCATCCACGGGGGGTGTTTGGTCACGTCCAGCCCTGCCGAGGGCATTGCCGCGATGGCCGCCTTCTTCGACGAATGGGCCGACCCGCGCCTCCTCCTCGAGAACCTGCCTGCCGTCTCCCGTGACCTGCACTTCCTGGGTACGTCGGCCGACGAGCTCAGGGCCCTCGGCAATGGGCGCGTCCGGGGCTACTGCCTGGACCTTGCCCACCTCTACGTTGCCGCCAATTACTATGGCTGGGAGTACGCGAAGGCGCTCGCTGCGTTCGATGCCCTCCCCGTCCTCTACCACCACCTTTCGAACTCTCCCTCCGGGTCGGTCCTCGACCGGCACACCCCGCTCGACGCGCCCGATGGGGGCGTGCCGTTCGAGCACGCCTTCGCCTGGATCCGGGAGCACCCGGAGAACATGACCTGCCTGGAGTACAAGGACGCGGGCGGCGGTCTCTACGAGGGGCAGCTGATCGCCTTCGATACCCTCTACCGGCGGTACGCCCGTGGATGAGCAGGACGCCCTCCGGGACCTGCAGCGCTGCCCGGGGATTGGCCCATCGCTCGCCCGGGACCTGTTCGACCTCGGGCTCCGCTCGGTCGATGACCTGCGGGGGTGTGACCCGGAGGCGCTCTACCTGGCCCACTGCGCGAGGCGGGGGTGCCATGTGGACCGCTGTGTCCTCTATGCTTTCCGATGCGCGGTCTACTTCGCCGGGAGCCCCGACCCCGACCCCGCGCTCCTCCTCTGGTGGAACTGGAAGGACTGAGGACGCGCCCCGTGCCGGGTGTTGGCCCCACTTCCCGGTCAGGCGTCTAGAGCCGGCGGCGGACGGCCTCGAGGGCCTCCTCGAGGGTCTCGGGCCGGGGCTTCAGGATCACGACGGGAATATCGACGATCCGCTCGACGATGGAGGCGAGCACCGGGGCGCAGACGATCGCGACCGCTCCCTCCTTTTCGGCACGGACAGCGGCGACGAGGCACTCCTCGAGCGAGTTGGCCGCGTAGCCCCTGACCGGGTACCGCCGGTCCCTGACCTCGATCTCCTTGCCGGCAACCGAGTCGAGCAGGAACCGCGCCGCGATCACCGCGACCGAGCGATGCTGGCGTGGCTCGAAGGCCTCAGCGATCCCGCGCACGGTCGAGAGGCGGGGGTCGCGTTCCCCCGACGAGATCTTGTACAGGGTCGGAAGGGGGATCCCCGTCTGGTTCGAGAGCTCCCGGATCGTCATGTCGCGCCGCGCCAGCTCCTCGGCGAGCGCGGTCTGGAAGGTCGTCTCGAGTATGCGCCGCAGAAACATGATACAGTTGTCTCTTTCTACCTGGATATTTTCTCCTGCTGGGAAACATTCACCGGGTGGAACGGAGGATTGTTCGACGGTCCCCCGGTGGGGACTCCCCGGTAGGAAGGCCTGTACGGGCCAATACTGATAATACCCGTTCGCTCCAGATATCGGGTAGTATTCCAGGTGATGCTGTCATCGGGCTCTTTGACCTCTTTCGGCCGAACGTGCAGCGGCTTGCCGCCGAACGCGATCTCCGGGCGCTTTTGCCCCTCCTCGAGCACCGCGACGCCCTCGTCCGGGAGGAGGCATCGCGGGCCCTCAATGACCTTGCTGAGGAGGACCTGTCCCCCTTCCTCGAACTCCTCCGTACCGGGACTCGCGAGGTCCAGCGGCGGACGATCGGGGTCCTTGCCTCGCGTCCAGGTTTCGATGCCGCCCAGCTGATCCCGGCCCTCGGGGATGATACAGGGCGGGTGTACCCGGCGGTGGCCACCCTGGTCGCCCGCTACGGCGAGGAGGCGATCCCCGAACTGGTCCAGGCGCTCGCATCGGGGCGAGAGGAGCTCCGCCGGGGAGCCGTGCTCGCGCTTCAGCAGATGGGGCGGACCGCCTGGCCAGCGCTGAAGCCCCGTCTCTCCGACCCCTCCTTCCGGGTGCGGCTCGGGGCGGCACAGGCACTCGAACAGTCGAAATGGACGCCCGCCGACGAGCGCGAGGAGTTCGCCTTCCGGTTCGCCCTCGAAGACTGGGATGCGATCGTCCGGATGCGCAAGGCCGCCGTCCCGCCCCTGATCGGTGCCCTCCGGGACCCTCACTTCGGGATACGGGAGGAGGCGACCCGAACGCTTGGGCGGATCGGAGACGTAGCCGCATATCCACCTCTCGCAGCCCTGTTGACCCGCGACCCCGAGGAAGAGGTGAGGGCCGCCGCGGCAGAAGCCCTGGGACGACTCGAAGAGCCACAGGCGATCCCGCTCCTCCGGGGCGCCCTGCACGACCGATCCCACGCCGTCCGGCTCGCCGCGGCGAGCGCACTCGAGACCTTCGGCTGGCTCCCGGAGACCGAAGAGGAGACGATTGCACTCCTCCTGGCGACCGAGCAGTGGCCCCTGCTCGTGCGGCTCGGCGAGCCCGCCGTCCCTGCCCTGGTCCAGGCCCTCGCCGACGACTATTACGGCATCAGGACCGGTGCCGGCGAGGCCCTCCTCTCCCTCGGGCCGATCGGCCGGCGAGCGCTCGATGAGGCGCGGGAGCATCCGAACCCGACGATCCGGGACGGCGCCATCGGTCTCCTGGTCCGGGCCGGCCCCGCCCCGGACGCCCTCTCCCCGCCGCCCGGGCCTGTGGAGGAGACAGAAGAGGCGAAGGCGCCTCTCGAGGCGGTTCCCCCCACCCCGAGCTCACCGCCGGTGGACCTCGTCCCGTCACTCAGGCCCTCCCTGGTTGCACTCGGTTCGCTGGAATCTGCTCCGCGATCCCGGGGAGAGGGGTCCCTCCTCGCCCGGCTCGCGACCCTCGCGGCCCCGGGGGCGAGCGGCGCCCCTCCCATCAGGACTCGCATCTCGGCCCCGCCATCGATGCAGCGGGAGGCCGCGATCCGGGAGTTCATCGAGGAGGCCCTCCACCGCAGTGAGGAGGCGGGCCACCCATCACCCTCGGCCGAACTCCTCTCCACCCTGGAGGAAGCTCTCGAGGGTCACGACCCGGCGGTCCGTCTGGTCGCGGTCGAGGTCTTCGGCCGACTCGGCCCGGATGCGGTCGAGCCCCTCCTCGGGGCCCTCGAGGACCCCGATCACCTGGTCCGATGTGCGGCCGTCGACGCCCTCGCCGGGTTGATGGATCCCCGGGCAACGGCCCCTCTCCTCCTGCGACTGCGCACCGACGGAGAAGAGGAGGTCAGGGAGCATGCGGCATGGGCGCTCGGAGAGTCCGGCGACCCCGGTGTGGTGCCGGCGCTGGTCAGTGCCCTTTCGGACCCGTACCTCCGGGTCCGGTCCGCGTCGTCCGCTGCGCTCACCTTTCTCGGGCCGGGTGTCCCGCCGACCCTCCGGCCGGTCCTTTCGGGAGACGACCTGCCGGCAGCGATCGCCGCGGCTCACGCCCTCGGAGCCCTCCGCGACGGTGCCTCGGTGCCGGCCCTCCTTACCCTCCTAGCCCGCGACGAGCCCGGGGCGGGGACGGCTGCGATCGCAGCCCTGGGGGCGATCGGTCCGGCGGCGGCCGGTCCCGTCACCGCGTTCGCACACGAGGCCGGGATCCCGACGGCGGTCCGGGTGCGTGCTGTCCGGGCCCTCGCGGAGCTCGGCATGAGCGCGGAGGACCGGCTCGTCCCGCTCGCAGCCGACCCGGATCCTGAAGTCGCTGACGCCGCGCGGACCGCCCTCGCGTCGCTCCGCCCCGGGGGGCTCGGCGAGGAGCACCCCGCGCCAACTGTGTCTCCGGTACGGGAGGTCGTCCTCCCAGCGGCCGAGGAGGCCGAGGTGACACTCGAGGCGTGGCACCGGCAGCCAACGGAACCGGTCGTCACCGCCCCGGGCCCCGCGCCCACGATGCCCCTCGCCGCGCTCGGCATGCTCGAAGAGGGGACCCCGGTGAGCCCCGCGCCGGTCGTCCCGGAGACGGAGCGTCCCGAGCCCGAACAGGAGGAGGATGAAGAGACCACGGAGGCGTCCTCCCCGGAGCCCACGGACGCGGACCCGGTGCCCATTCTCCTCGCCGCCCTCGCCGGGACGCCCGCGGACGCGCCGATCCTTCTCCGGCGGCTCGGCCGTACCGGCGACCCGCGCGGGCTCGGAGCGCTCGCCGCCCGTCTCTTCGCTGGCGCTCCCCCCGAGCGGCGTGCGGCAGCGGAGGCCCTCCGGTCCATGCCGCCCGCGGGGGCCGTGGGGGCGCTCGCGGGGGCGCTCCACGATCCCGATCCCGGGGTCCGGGAGGCGGCGGTCTCCTCGCTCGGTGCTCTCTCCTCCCCAGAGGCGATGCATCTCCTGGTCGACCGATGTGCCGACCCCGACTACGCGGTGCGCGAGGCGGCGATCGCGTCCCTCGCCCGGGCAGGCCCAGGGGCCATCGAGGCACTCATCGAGGGACTCGGACACCCGGAGCGGGAGGTCCGTGCCGGTGCCGCCCAGGTCCTCCACGAGGCCGGGTGGAGTGCCTCGGACGAGAGCGGATCCCTTGGCTTCGCCCTGGCGGCGGAGGACTGGCGCACGCTCGCCCGGTTTGGCGACGCGGCCCTCGGACCGCTCGCCTCACTCCTGGTCCACCCGGATCCGGACCTGCGCCTCGGCGCGGTGATTGCCCTCGGCGGTATCGGCGGCGACCGGGCAATCGACCTTATCCGGCAGGCATATGCCGATCCCTCGCCGCTCGTCCGGAACCGGGCGGCGCTGCTCCTGCACGAGCGAAAGACGGACGAGACGCGGGGCTGATGTCACCCCGCTGGGGTTACCCCTCCGCGCTCGATGCCTCGGGAGGAGGGAGCTCGCGCTCGGTCCGGGTGAGCTCTTCGACCTGGGCGACGATCCGGAGTCCGAGCGGGGTCTCGTGGTAGACGATCCAGTTCGCCTGCCGCTCACCCCGGATCAGCCTCATCGACTGAAGAACCGAGAGGTGATAGGAGAGCTTCGAGTCTGGTACCCGGAGCACCTCCTTGATCACCGATACACAGAGCGGCTGGGACTGGAGCAAAAAGAGGATGGAGAGGCGTATTGGGTCCGATAGAGTATGGAAGAGTCGACTGTCGGTTCGGATCCGTTCGGGGTCCGGCAACAGCGCCCTCAGCGCCTCGGTTCCCCCCTGGTCCTCGATCACCTGCCTGAGGTCGTCTGGGACTGCCACCTTATCCTCACCCGCACCGCCTGATAGAGGCGCACACGTCCCTTAACCTCAATCGATATAAATAATTACCGCTTAATCCCCGAACGTCTCTTCGAGCCAGGTGGCGATCTCGTCCCGTGCCCGGCGAAAGGCCTCGTGCCGCCCCGCCCCCTCGACCACTGCCGGGTCGGAAAACGAAGCGTGGAGGGTCTCTTTTGCGCCGGGGAAGAAGGGGCAGGTCTCCTGCGCCCGGTCACAGACGGTCACCGCCGTGTCGATCGGGGTGTCGAAGACCTCCATCAGCCCCTTGGCACGCTGGCCGACGATGTCGATCCCGAGCTCGGCCATCACCCGGACAGCGCACGGGTCGAGTGTCGTTGGATCGGTACCTGCGCTGAAGGCCTCGAACCGACCTGGAAAGCGGTGGCGGAGGAGCCCCTCCGCCATCTGGGAGCGGGCCGCGTTGTGCGTGCAGAGGAAGAGGACGCGCCTGGGTGTCATCCTGAAAAATGGGGGCGCCACCATCCCATATACCTATCTTCCGGGCCCCCCCACGCTCCTCCATTGCATGACCGGCACGACCCACCCCTCCCTGGCGGGGGACCGTTTCTCGCTCCCTCCCAACGTCCAGGTGGGCACGGTCTCCTGCGGCGGCCGGACCATCGAACGGTTCGAAGCCGAGTTCTGGACCTCGCGACAGCGGCAAGCCCACTCCCTCCACGAGCTCTCCTACCGCGCCTGTTTCAAGCCACAGCTCCCCCGGTTCTTCATCGAACGCCTGACCGATCCCGGGGACCTCGTCTACGATCCGTTCTCGGGAAGGGGTACGACCGCGCTTGAGGCGACCCTCCTTGATCGCCGCGTCGCGGCGAATGACGCGAACCCCCTCTCCGCCCTCCTCGCCGCGCCCAGGCTCGCGCCTCCTCCCGACCCAGGGGTGGTTGCCGACCGGCTCGCCTCCTATCCGGTCGACCCCGCCGCACAGGCCGACCGCGATCTCTCGATGTTCTACCACCCCGAGACCGAGGCGCGCCTCGTCTCGCTCCGCCGGGTCCTGGTCGAACGAGCCCGAACCGGAACGGAGGACGCCCTCGACCGGTGGATCCGGATGGTCGCGACCAACCGCCTCTCCGGCCACTCCCGGAACTTCTTCTCGGTCTACACCCTGCCACCGAACCAGGCTGCCAGCCCCGAGAGCCAGCGACGGATCAACCAGCGGCTCGACCAGGTCCCACCGGTAAAGAACGTGAACGAGATCGTGGTCCGCAAGACCGCCCAGCTCCTCCGCGACCTCTCGAACGAGGACCGCGCCCGCCTCGCACGCGGGGCTCAGGACGCCCGCTTCATGACGGGGGACGCTCGGTCGACCACGGCCCTCGCTTCGAACTCGGTCCGATTGACCGTCACCTCGCCGCCGTTCCTCGACCAGGTCGCCTACGCGAAGGACAACTGGCTCCGGTGCTGGTTCAACGGGCTGGACGAGGAGACGGTCGGGGCCGGCATCACGATGAGCCGGACGGTCGCGACGTGGTCCGCGGTGATGGGCGAGGTCTTTGTCGAGCTCGCCCGGGTCACCGCCCCGGGAGGGCATGTCGCGTTCGAGGTGGGTGAGGTCCGCCGGAGCACGATCCCGCTCGATGAGCACGTGGTCCCGCTCGGAGAGGAGGCGGGGCTCACCTGCCGGGCGATCTTCGTCAACCGGTCGCGGTTTACCAAGACCTCCCATATCTGGGGAGTATCGAACCACCGGGGGGGCACCAACACGAACCGAATCGTGGTCTTCCAGAAGGAGTGAGGGGTCGTGGGACCGGTCTGTGCAATCGACATCGGGGGGACCCGGACCCGGGTTGCGCTCGTCGACGACGCCGGGCGGGTGCTCGCCCGCGAAGTCTTTTCCACTCCGACCGCCGGTTCTTCGGGGAAGGCGGTGACGGACGCGATCGTGGCGGCAGTCCGCCGGGTCGCCGGCCCATGCCCCGTTGCCATCGGGATCGCTGCGGCGGGCCCCCTCGACCTCGCATCGGGGGCGATCGTCTCCTCACCCAACCTTCCCTATCCACGGGTCGACCTGGTCGAGCCGCTCGAGGCGGCCCTCGGGGCGCCAGTCGCCCTGGTGAACGACGCCCGCGCGGGGGCCCTCGGGGAGCATGCTCACGGTGCCGGGTTTGGGTGTGACGACCTGGTCTACGTCACGGTATCGACCGGGATTGGCGGGGGGGTGATCGCCGGCGGGCACCTGGTCGAGGGACGCGGCGGGAACGCGGGCGAGATCGGGCACATCACGGTCGAGACGCGCCACGGGCTCGCCTGCGGCTGTGGCTACCCGAACCACTGGGAAGGTTACTGCTCGGGACGGAACCTGCCGCGATTCTACGCGGTGGAGAAACGGCCGGAGGACCCGGTATACGCGACAACCGAGGCGATCTTCGCGGCGGCACGGGCCGGCGACCCGGGTGCATGCCGGTTCCTCGAGGCGGTCGCGGTCCTGAACGGCCGCGCCCTCTCGACTCTTGTGGTCGCATACGACCCCGAGCGGATCGTGCTCGACGGTGCGGTCGTCCAGGCCCAGGCGGACCTGCTCGTTGGCCCCGCTGTCGCCCGGATGGAGCGGTACCTGCCGCTCCCCGCGGTCGTCACGAGCCCACTCGGGGGCGATGCCCCCCTCCTTGGGGCGGCTGTCGCAGCCCGGCGGCGGCGTTAACGCCGGAGGGAGAAGAGCAGGCCGGCGACACCGAGGGCGCCGAGGACGGCGAACGACGAGAGCGGCGATCCGGGCGCGTCCGCCTCGGCGGCGGTCGGGATGCCGGTTGCACCCGCCCCTCCGATCGGGGCGGTCGGGGAGAGGCCGGCGCCTGGACGCTCGGTCTCAGGCCGGTCGACGCCCGGCAGGGTCCGGAGCATGAGCGTATATGGGACGGTCCCGTTCGGCGGGGCGATGATCACCTTCTTCTCGGTCGCGTAGCCATACTTGTTCACCTGGACCTCCTGCGGCACCATCGCGGGCACCTTGACCGTCAACGGCGTGAGCCCGCTCATCTTCGTTCGATTCACGAAGACGGTCGCGCCGTCCGGGGTGGTGTTGATCTGGATGTACCCGACCTGAGGGCTCCCGGCCGCAACGGCCTGCTGCGTGCCGTTCTCGGCCGCAGCTGCGGCCGGCACGACGAGCAGGAGGAGCACGGCGGCGAAAAGGGCCGCGTGGAGAATGCCAACTGTCCTCATCATACAAGAGTTCGACCCCGCTCCTCTTATTCTGAATCCCCACGGACCAGCGCCGGCTTAATCTGTCGGCGACACGACGTACCCTGCATGACCTCCCCGATCGAGGTGGCCGTCGTAGAGGCGGTCGACGCCAGCCTGCTTGCGCTCTACAGGGACCTGCATGCCCACCCCGACCTCTCCGGGCAGGAGGAGCGCACCGCCACCCGGCTGGCCGCGGCCCTCGAGGAGGCCGGTTTCCGGGTTATGACCGGGATCGGAGGCCATGGTCTCGCCGCCGTTCTCGAAGACGGGGAGGGTCCCGTCGTTCTCGTCCGGGCCGACATGGACGCGCTGCCCGTGCGGGAGGAGACAGGCCTCCCGTTCGCAAGCCAGGAGACTGGCATAGACCCGCAGGGAAGGGAGGTGCCGGTGATGCACGCCTGCGGCCACGACCTGCACATGGCCGCGCTGGTCGGAGTCGCCCGGGGCATGCAGGCCCTCCGGGGCCGGTGGCACGGTCGGCTCGTCCTCGTCGGCCAGCCCTCCGAGGAGTGGGTCTCGGGCGCGGAGGCGATGATCGCCGATGGTCTCTACGCGCGGGTGGGCCGGCCGGACGTCGCACTCGCCCTGCACGTCGCGCCGGGTCACCCGCCGGGCCGCGTCCTCCTCACCGAGGGGATCGCGTCGGCGGGCGGCGAGTCTCTCGACCTCGTGATCCGGGGCGTGGGGGGGCACGCGGCCCACCCGGACGAGACACGGGACCCGGTCCTGCTCGCGGCGCAGGTGATCGTGGCACTCCAGGGGGTCGTCTCCCGCGAGATCGACCCCCAGGCCTTCGCCGTCCTGACCGTGGCCTCGGTCCACGGTGGGGCGAAGCACAACGCGATCCCGGACGAGGTCCGGCTCGGCCTGAATATCCGGTTCTTCGACGGCGCGGTTCGGGAGCGGCTCCTCGCCGGGATCGAGCGGGTCGCCGTTGGGCTTGCCCGGGCCGCCGGGGTACCCGAGGACCGCCTCCCGGTGCTGACGCTGCTCTCTGAATCGGCCCGGCCGTTCTCGAACGACCCGGCCCTTGTCCGCCGCGTCCGAACCGCCGTCGAGGCGGCGCTCGACCCTGAAAGGGTCGGCATGCTCGGCCCCTCGTCGGGCTCCGAGGACTTCGGGGCGTTCAGCAGGGCCGACCCGCCCGTCCCGCTCTGCTACCTGCGGATCGGGGCTGGCCCGGGGCGGCTCCACTCTCCGGACTTCGCCCCCGAGCCACGTGCCGTGCTGGAGACCGGCGTGACTGCCCTGGTCGCCGCCGCCCTCGACCTGATGACGCCGACCCGCTAAGTGCGGCCGGCGGACGTTCCGGCCAGGTGCTCGGCCGCGACCCGGGTCGCTTCGCGCCCCTGTGGGGTCCGCTTGATGAACCCGATCCGGATCAGGTAAGGCTCGTAGACCTCCTCGATCGTCCGGACCTCCTCGCCGACCGCGATCGCGATCGTCCTGACCCCAACCGGACCGCCGTCGAACTCCCGGACGATGGTGGTGAGGATCCGCCGATCGAGGTCGTCGAGGCCGAGACGGTCGATCCCGAGCAGGGAGAGGGCCTCGTCGGCGGACTCCCGGGTGATCGTACCGTCGCCCCTGACCAGGGCGTAGTCGCGGACACGACGGAGGAGGCGGTTCACGATCCGCGGCGTCCCCCGTGACCGGCGGGCGACCTCGAGCGCCCCCTCAGGGGTGATCGGGATCCTCATGATCCCGGCGGACCGCTCCACGATCCGGACCAGGTCGGGCTCGTCGTAGAGGTTCAGCCGGCTCACGATCCCGAAACGGTCGCGGAACGGGGCGCCCAGGTTGCCGATCTTCGTGGTGGCGCCGATCAGCGTGAACCGCTCGAGGGTGAGCGGGATCGACCGAGCGCTCGGCCCCTCGCCGATCATAACGTCGATGAAAAAGTCCTCCATCGCGGAGTAGAGCACCTCCTCGACGACCGGCGAGACCCGGTGGACCTCGTCGATGAAGAGGACGTCGCCCTCGCCGAGTGCGGTCAGAAGGGCGGCGAGGTCTCCGGGCTTCTCGAGGACCGGGCCGGTGGTGGTCCGGATCGCGGCCCCCATCTCCCGGGCGATGATGTGAGCGAGCGTGGTCTTGCCGAGCCCGGGCGGCCCGGAGAAGAGGATGTGGTCGATCGGTTCCCCCCGCCGTTTCGCCGCCTCGATCGCGATCGCGAGGGACTCGCGCACCTCGGGCTGGCCGATGAACGAGTCGAGCGAGACGGGCCGGATCGCGGTCTCCTCGGGCTCGTCGGCGCGGAGGGCCGGTGAGACCTCGCGGTCGTCCCGCACCTTAAGCCCTCCTGAGGCGAGCAAGCGCCCCCCGGATCAGGCCCTGAAGGTCGGCGTCCGGTGCCTCAGCACGGGTGGTCTCGACCGCCTCCTGGGCCTCGCGGGTTCCAAAGCCGAGCGCGACCAGGGCGGCGGTGGCATCGGTGCCAGGGTCGGGGCCGGCGATCGGGGCCTGGACCCCGGGTCCGGTCCTGACCCCCGCGAGCCGGTCGCGGAGCTCGAGGATCAATCGCCGGGCCGACTTCGCCCCGATCCCCGGGACGCGGGTCAGCACCGCCTCGTTCTCGCCCTGGACGGCGCGGACCAGCTCGTCGACGGGAACCTCGGAGAGTACCTTGAGCGCGAGTGCCGGCCCGACCTTGGTCACACCGATCAGAGCCCGGAAGACCTCCCGGTCCCGGGGGTCAAGGAAGCCGTAGAGGGTCCAGCCGTCCTCGCGGACTGCGAGATGGGTGTGGATACGGATCCGCCCCCGCTCCGGGTGCAGGGCCGCGAGCACCGGTGCCGGTGCGAGCACCCGGAAGCCGATCCCGCCCACGTCGATTGTGACCGACCGCTCGTCGACCGAGTCGACCGCCCCTTCGAGGTATGCGAACATGAGCCCTTCTCTCACTCTAACTGGAGCCTGGAGGGGGTTAAGAGCTCCGTTCCGGCAGGAT
>JBFXGJ010000006.1:0-76601 GCA_050178135.1 Methanoregulaceae archaeon
CGAGCGATAGCTCTCGCGATCTGATCAGAATGAGACCCATTGCGGGGCGTTAAGGGGAGAAAACGGACAGGAGCGAGCAGAGTCCCCGGTAAAAACGGAGAAAAGTGAGGGTTCGTAGCTATTCTCTTCAGGTTCGAGAAGAACGCGCACAAAGAGTTGGTGGATCGACCCGTTGCCGCCTTCAATATCAACGGCGCCTATTTGCTCATTCCCTTATCAAAGTCAAAAACAAAAAGTCGAGTTATAACCGATGAAATGATAAACGGGCGCCTCAGTGAAGTTGCATCATCAATCAGAAGTGTATTAGAGGTTAAAACTAATCCGCCCGCGCGCTCTGTGGATGAATTACAGATGGATCAGGAAATGGAGCTTGAATGCGAAGGTTCCGAGAAGAACGTGAAAATGAGTGGGAGGAGTAAGCCCCCTTCTGTTCGGTGCGGCATTCGGCTATCGCGTCAAACCCGGGCCGGGACCGGACTCCCGAAACACCCTGTTTTGACTTGCACCCGCAGGGATTCACCGTTTCAACGTCACCCGCGCCTCGACGCTCGACGAGTCTCCGCCTCTAGGGCGGCGCTCGCCCCGAAGGGCTCGATCGTCTCATTGCTCCGCGCGGGGCGTACCGTTTCTGTGCCATTGCCATGACTCTCGCCATCCGCACTTGCATGCGGCTGCGTGTCCGGTGGGTGGGGGGACTTTCCTCAGCGGCGCAGGAGCGCCACCGTCGGCCGCACTCTCCCTCTCAATTATTACTCTAGAGCATACGACTTAAAGGTTTGTCAGGTACATGTGCCGCGGCGGACCCGGATTGCGGCGCCAAGTTCGATTTGCCGGCCAAATACCCGCCGAATCGCCAGACATTCCAGCACCTTCATTAGAGTCGAGCGCGAGATCGTGATCAATGATCCCCCTGCTGTTCGATCTCTCCGACCAACGGGTTCTGATCTTCGGAGGGGGAGCGGTCGCGGCCCGGAAGGCGCGAGCATTCACAGGCCGGTCACGGGTCACTGTTGTCTCACGATCCTTCCATCCATCTCTTCCCTCGGACGTGGAGCGGGTCGAGGCCGAGCTCGACGCATTGGAGAACGACACACTTCGTTCGCTCTGCAGGGGGGTGTTTCTCGTGATCGCCGCCACCTCCGACATCACCCTCAACGAACGGGTGATCCAGGCTGCACGAAGCGAGGGTGCTCATGTAAACAATGCTGCCGGGACTCCCGGGGATGTGCAGCTTCCGGCCGTTTCTCGGGGCGAGCGGTACCTTGTCGCGGTCTCGACGATGGGCGAGAGCCCGGGCATGGCCCGGTTCCTGCGTGAGTCTATCGAACGGGCCTATCCGTCTCTTGACCACATGATCGCGCTTCAGGGGCGGCTCCGGAGCGAACTCCGGGTCCGGTACGGAAACCAGGACGAGCGGTCAGCCCTCCTCCGACAGGTTCTCGAAGATAACGAGATCTGGGCGGCTCTTGACCATGACGAGGAGCGGGCCTGGGAGCTGGTTGAAGCGAGGTATCTTCATGGCTGAACCGCTCGTCCCTCCCCTTGCCATCGGTGGGCTCGTCCATCACTGTGCGGGCGTGGATGCTCTCGAGGTCTTCCGGTTCCCCGAGGAGGTTGCCGCACTCGAGTGGGCGGGTCGACGGTTCGGAGGTGCGCTCCTCCTCCAGACCTGCAATCGTGTCGAGCTTCTCGTCCCCGGTACCGGTGCCGAACTCGAGGCGTTCCTGAACGAGTCCGGGAGATCCGGATTCACGATCGCTGAGGGCGATGCAGCGGTCAGACACCTCCTCGAGGTCGCCTGCGGGATCGACTCGATGATCATGGGCGAGGACCAGATCCTCGGGCAGCTCAGGCGGGCCCTCGCATTGAGCCGTGAGGTTGGCACCCTCTCGCCGCTCGTGGAGATCTGCGTGAACACAGCCATCCACCTCGGGGTGGAGGCACGACAGAGGACCGAGATCAACCGGGGTGCGGTCTCTATCGGGTCTGCGGCCGTCCAACTCGCAGAAGACCTGCTCGGGTCCCTCGAGGGACGCCACATCCTGGTGATCGGCTCAGGCGAAATCGGGATGCTCGTTACCCAGGCGCTTGCGGCACGCGACCTGACAGCGATCTACGTTGCGAACAGGACCCATGGGCGGGCGGTTGAATTGGCCCGGAAGATCGGTGGGAAGGCAGTCCACCTCGAGGAGCTCCGTCGATACCTGATCCTTTCAGACGTTGTCATCTCCTGCACCTCGGCACCCCACCCTGTGTTGAAGGTCGACGACCTGAAGGAGGTGATGAGGGGGCGCTGCTGGCCACTCGAAGGCGTACCGCGCCCCCTCATCCTGATTGATATTGCCCAACCGCGCGACGTTGAAGAGGGGGCCGACCGGGTGGCGGGCATCCATCTCTGCACCATCGACAGTCTTCGACTGATCAGTGAAAAGAATATGGAAACGCGCCGGAATGAGGCCGACCGGGTCCGCGAATTGATTGAAATCGAACTCGGACGGTGCCTGCGTCGGCTCAACCGAACAGCGGCAGACATCCCACTCGCCCGCCTTCACATCTGGGCAGAGCAGGTCCGCGAGCGTGAATTGGACCGGGCCCTGAAAAGACTGGGTAACGTAGATCCTCGGACCTGCGAGGTTATCGAGGATCTCTCGCGCGTCCTGTCGGCACGTCTCCTCGTCGAGGCAACCCTCGCAGTCCGGCGGGCCGCAGAGACGGGAGCAATCGACAGCGCCAACCAGCTGGTACACGCAATCACCGGAACTGCGACAACGTCTATTGCCGAAGCGAGTCCCACAAAGACCCCCAATCCCTCAGGAGACGATGCATGTATCCCCAAAAGCGCATGAGACGCCTGCGGCGGCGACGGGTGCTGCCGCTCTTTAACGAGCACCATCTCAGGATCGAGCAGCTTATCGCCCCGCTCTTCGTCGACGAAACCGCACAAGAGCCGACCCCTATCCCTTCGATGCCCGGGCAGTTCCGGTACCCCATCGACGAGGTAGCTCCTGTTGCTATCCGGCTCGCTCGGGCTGGAGTCCGCTCCGTCCTCCTCTTCGGTATCCCTTCCTCAAAGGACAGGGAGGGTCATTCTGCTTTCGACCAAGACGGTGTTGTCCAGCAGGCCATTTGCCGAATACGAGAGGCAGTACCGGACCTGGTCATTATCACCGATGTCTGCGCCTGCGAGTACACCGACACCGGCCAGTGCGGGATCGTTGGTGAGTGCGCCGACGGGTGCCTGGACCTGCTGAACGACCCCTCGCTCGAACTGATGCAGCGGATCGCGCTCAGTCACGTGCGGGCAGGGGCCGATATTGTCGCTCCGTCCTGCATGCTCGATGGGATGGTGCAGGCGATCCGAGCAGGGCTCGACGCTGCCGGCTTTTCCGAGACCCTGATCATGTCCTACTCCTCGAAATTCGCTTCGGCGCTCTACGGGCCATTCCGGGAGGCGGCTGATTCGGGATGCCAGTGCGGCGACCGCAGGACCTACCAGATCAATCCGGCAAACGGACGTGAGGCGCTCCGCGAGTCGCTGATGGATGAGGAGGAGGGTGCGGACGTCTTGATGGTCAAGCCGGCGGGGTTGTATCTCGATGTAATTGCCGGTGTGCGTGAAATCGGGCTCCCCGTTGCCGCGTACCAGGTCTCCGGCGAGTACGCGATGATCAGGGCCGCGGCGGCGAATGGGTGGATAGACGAGCGTTCAGTGGCCCTCGAGAGCCTGATCGCTATCCGGCGGGCCGGAGCCGACCTGATAATCACCTACTTCGCCGAGGACGCGGCACGGTGGCTTAGGGAGGATGTATGAAGAGCGCAGATCTCTTCCGGGAGGCGACCAGCCTGATGCCTGGCGGTGTCTCGAGCCCGGTACGGGCGATCACTCCCTACCCGTTCTATACCGAGTCCGCCTCCGGTGCCTATCTCGAGACCGTTGATGGGGTCAGACTCCTGGACTGCTGCCTCGGTTATGGTCCTCTCATCCTCGGGCATGCGCCGTCGCAAGTCCGTTCGGCGATCGAGGCCCAGCTATCCCGCGGATGGCTATACGGTACGCCAACGCCCGCAGAGCTCGACCTTGCCCGGGAGATCATTGCCGACCACCCGTCTATCGACCAAGTGCGGTTCGTCTCGAGCGGATCTGAGGCGACGATGGCCGCGATCCGTCTTGCCCGTGGGTTTACTGGAAAGACCGGACTTGTGAAGGTCGAAGGCGGGTTTCACGGTGCCCACGATGGTGTGCTCGTCAAAGCCGGTTCAGGTGCCACCACGCTTGGAATTCCCGACTCCGCCGGTGTCATGGCCGGGACGACGGCGCGAACCCTCCAGGTTCCATACAACGACGCAGACGCCCTGGAGGCAGTCCTCTCAGCCGATAACGATGTGGCAGCGTTTATTCTCGAACCGGTCCTCGGGAACATTGGTCCAATCCTACCCGCGGAGGGCTACCTCGAAGATGTCCGCGAGATCACGAAGGCCCATGACGTACTCCTCATCTTCGACGAAGTGATCTCCGGGTACCGTCTCGGGATCGGAGGCGCACAGGTCCGATATCGGGTGACACCGGATCTGACCACCCTGGGCAAGGTCGTGGGTGGCGGGCTCCCGATCGGAGTCTTCGGAGGACGTGCAGACGTGATGAAACTCATCGCCCCGGCTGGCCCGGTCTACCAGGCGGGGACATTCTCGGGCAACCCACTCTCGCTCTCAGCGGGGCTCGCGGCTATCCGCTGGTTAAAAGAACACCGTGAGGTCTATGCCCGGTTCGAGGAGAACACCCGGGCGATCGAGGAGGTCATTGATCCACGCCTCGGTTCGTTCGTCCGGGAAGGATCGCTCTTCAAGCACTTCTTCAGGACCGAGCCCCCGAAGAATTATGTGGAGGCGAAGCAGTCCGATACAGTCGCGTTCCGACGTTTCTGGGAGCGGATGCTGATGCAGGGAATCTTTCTTCCACCCTCGCAGTTCGAGACGAACTTTCTCTCGGTCGCCCACGGTGACGACGAGATGGCACTCCTGGAGGCGGCATACCACACATGCCTCTCGTGATCGGGACGCGTGGGTCCGCCCTCGCGCTCGCCCAGGCAGATCGTGTGCGCAGGCTCCTGGAGGGTTCCGGCATCAAGACGGACCTGCGGATCATCGCCACCATCGGCGATACGGTCACAGGAGTCCCGCTCCATGAGATAGGGGGCCAGGGTGTCTTCGTGCGAGCGCTCGACGACGCCCTCCTTCGGAAGGAATGCGACTGCGCTGTCCACTCGATGAAAGATATCCCCGCGGCTCGTCCGGACGGCGTCGCGACGGCAGCGGTCCTCACCCGTGACTCACCGTGTGACTTTCTCGCGACCCATGCGGAGGTGCCGCAGGTCATCGGATCCTCCTCGACACGTCGACGAGCCCAGCTTCTCCGACACGACCCTGGTTACGATATCAGATCGCTTCGCGGTAATGTCGACACACGCCTCCGCCGCCTCACCGAGGGTCAGTATGATGCGGTCGTCCTCGCCGAGGCAGGTCTCGAACGGCTCGGACTCCAGGTGGCGGGAAGGCGTTTGGATCCCAGGGAGTTCGTCCCTTCAACGAACCAGGGGACTATCGCCGTCGTCAGCCGAGACGATCCTGGGATGATCACCACCCTTGGAGCAGTGCTCGACGATCCGGCGAGCCGGAGAGACACCCTCGTGGAGAGGGCGGTGATGGAGGAGCTTGGCGGGGGCTGCTTCACCCCGATCGGTTGCTGGTGCAGCAAAGGCCATTTGGTGGCAGAGGTGCTGAGCCTCGACGGCGATCGCTGGGTCCGACACGAGGCGCAGATCAGTGGGATCCACGAGGCGCGCGCCTTCGGTCGGGCCCTCCGCGAAAGGGCGGCGGACCTGATCCGCGAGGCATACGAACGGTTGAGGTTGACAGATGGTGGGTAAGGTCTTTCTGGTTGGTTCGGGCCCGGGAACTCTCGGGCTCCTCTCTCAGCGGGGTGCTGAGGTGATTGCACAGGCGGACGTGGTCCTCTACGATCAGCTCCCCGGGAACGAGATTCTCGCCTCGCTCCCCACAACGGCGGTGCGGATCGACTGCGGCAAGTACGGGGCCGACCACACGAAGGAACAGGGCGAGATAGAACGGTTAATCGTGGATCACGCCGTCGCCGGAAGTGTCGTCGTCCGGCTGAAAGGTGGCGACCCCTTCATGTTCGGGCGGGGCGGCGAGGAGCTCGAAGCGGTTCGGAAGGCGGGCATCCCTGTCGAAGTGGTACCGGGGATCACCTCGGCGATCGCGGTTCCGGCCTCGGTCGGCATTCCACTCACGCATCGACGCTACACTTCGCAGGTGACCGTGGTGACCGGGCACGAGGACCCGAACAAGCAAGGGAGTGCCATCAACTGGGCGGGGCTTGCCCCTGGCACCGGTACCATCGTGGTCCTGATGGGCGTAAAGAACCTCGGTCGAATCGCCGAGGCCCTCATTCTCCATGGACGTGACCCGTTGACTCCCGTCGCCGTTATCGAACGTGGTTTGCGACGCGACCAGCGAGTCACGGTTGGTCCCCTGGACCGGATCGCGCTCCTCGCCACGGAGCGAAAGGTCCGACCGCCGGCGGTGATCGTGATCGGCGGTGTTGTCGAGCTCTACGACTCGGATAGCCCTATCCTGACTCCTCCCGAGGGATCGACAAATCTTCTTTAGTTAGGGCAACAAAAATTTAGATTCACATGGCGGGGCTGAAGGGTGGGCCAACTCAGGAGGAGGTGCTTGCGGTCGTGCTTCACAAACTCGAGCTCGGGCCGGGCGACCGGGTTCTCGATCTGGGATGCGGGACAGGCAGGGTCTCAATTGCCGCCGGAGCACGAGTAGCGGAGGTCGTTGCAATCGACCGCCGGCCCGAGGCGATCGCGTACGCGACACAGCAGGCCGAAGAGGCGCAGGTCAACAACATCCGGTTCATCGAAGGAGAAGCGGCGGACCTTCTCCCCGGGCTCGGGACTTTCGATGCGGCGTTCGTCGGAGGTAGTCGCGGCCTCGATACCCTTCTCGGACTCCTGGCCGACAGGGTCCGTCGTCGGATCGTGGTGAACGCAGTGCTGGTCGAAACCCTTCACGCCGCCCTCGTCCGGATGAACGACCTCGCAATCTACGAAGAGGCCCTACACCTCCAGTGCTCCCGGGCCGCCTCCCTCGCGGGTTCGTTCTATTTCAGGCCAATCGACCCCATCTTTGTGATTGTCGGGAGGGGACGATGCTCGTAGGGCTCGGGCTGGGTCCAGGGGATCCAGAACTCCTAACACTCCGGGCAGTCCGGCTTCTCGAGTCGGCCGACGCGGTCTTCGTCCCGGGAAGGGTTGCGTCCGCACTCGTCGCCCCGTGGCGAGAAGCGGAGGTCCTCGAATTCCCGATGACCGAGGACGAGGCGGAGATTCATCGGTGCATGGAACGAAACGCGGATAGGATCGCCGAGGCGGTCGGCGACGGAGACCGCGAAGTCGTGCTCGGCATCCTCGGAGACCCCAACTTCTACTCGACCTTCTCCCGTCTCTGTGCCGTGCTTGCCGATCGCCACCCGGGGATCGCGTGGAGGACCGAACCAGGGATATCGTCAATCACCGCTTTCGCTTCGGTAGCGGGCGTCAGCCTCCAGGGCGGTTTTTATGTTTCAGACGGCCCCGAGCCTCGAGCACGAATCCTCCTGAAGGTTCGGCATCCACGCCAGACGGCAGAGTCGCTCCGTGCAGACGGCTTCTCCGAGTTCGTGCTTGTCGAAAGGATGTTCATGGACGAGATGCGGGTCTATCGGGACGATGAACTCCCCGAGAAGTCGAACTATTTCTCAGTTCTCTTTGCGAGGCGATGATGAGGACTGTTTACTTTGTTGGGGCCGGGCCCGGCGACCCTGACCTGATCACGGTCCGCGGGTTGCGCCTGCTCAAAGAGGCCGACCTGCTGATCTATGCTGGCTCGCTCGTCAATCCGGAGCTTGTCAAGCGGAGCGGGGCGTCGGAGTTGCTCAACTCTCACGGGATGTCGCTCGATGAGCTCGTGGAGGCGATGGTAATGGCAGCTCGCGATGGTCGAAAGGTGGTACGGCTCCACTCGGGTGACCCCGCTCTGTATGGGGCGATCGTCGAGCAGATCGCCGCTCTCGAGGCGCTCGGGGTGACTGTCGAGGTGGTCCCCGGCGTCTCGTCGATGTTCGGTGCAGCGGCGGCACTCAAGACCCAGTATACCCTGCGGGGTGTCTCGGAGTCGGTAATCGTCACCCGCCCCGCCGGTGTTACCCTGGAGAACGACGACATCCCCGCCCTCTCGCGCCTCGGCGCGACCCTGGTCATCTTTCTCGGCACCGAGCATCTCGAATCGATCACTGCGAGACTCGAATGCTCTCGAGATACGCCCGCCGCTGTCGTCTATCATGCCACCTGGCCCGATCAACGGGTTGTCATCGGCACCGTTGACGATATCGCCCAGCGGGCACGAGATGCGGGGATCACCCGGACGGCCCTGTTGATCGTCGGCGAGGTCGTACGGTCTGCTGCTGCTGGTTTCGAGCACTCGGTCCTCTACTCATGACCAGCGTTGGCGTCATCGCATTGCCTCGCTTCCTGGAGGGAGCCAAACGGATCGCCGGTGTCCTCGACGGAGAGGTCATGGCGTATTCCTCCGGGGGATTCGAGGAGATGTGGGCGCGTTTCGATGCCCTCGTCGTCGTGATGTCGGCTGGAATTGCTGTTCGAGGTGTCGCGCCCTTTCTCCGGGATAAGTGGGTCGACCCTTCCCTTGTTGTGGTCACTCCGGACCTGAAATACGCCGTGCCGATCCTCGGTGGTCACCACGGCGCAAACGCTCTCGCCCGGCGCCTCGAGGAAACGCTCGGGATTATCCCGGTGCTCTCCACGGCGACTGAATGCCTGGGGCGACCATCTGTCGAAGGGATCGCTGGTTCCCTCGGATACGAGGTAGTAAACCGGGACTCAACCCGAGAGGTGAATGCTGCGGAACTGGACGGGGAGGTGCCGGTACTCCACGTCGCCGGGCCGGCAATCGTGGTTGCAGGCCCGGCAGTATCGATCCTGCTCCCAAAGGCGGAGCACGTCGTCGGAGTTGGCTGCCGGCGGGGAGTAGGGGCGGACGAGGTCGAGGCAGCACTGCGCGCAGCCCTCTTCGATGCGGGAATCGAACCGAAAGGGGTCTTCGCCTACGCGACGACAATGCAAAAAAGGTACGAAACGGGCCTTGCCGAGGGGGTTTCCCGCCTCGGCGGGTCCCTTGTCCTGCTTGACGATGATACTCTCAACCGGGTTCAGGGATGCGGTCCATCGAGGGCGGGGCTTATTGGGCTTTCAGGTGTCGCCGAGCCGGCGGCTCTTGCTCTCGCCCGGCAACAGGAGTGGTGCATGAGAAAGACTGTATACGGGAGGGTTACCGTTGCCATCGCCCGGTAGACTCGTGATCGTTGGCATTGGCCCGGGTGCGATAGACCAGATGACTGGAAGGGCACGTGATGCCCTGAACGAGGCCGACTGTATCATCGGCAATGACACATACCTTGAGCAGATCCGGCCCCTCATTAAAGATAAGGAGGTGATCGTGAGCCGGATGGGAGAGGAGGTGGACCGAGCGCGGCGCGCGGTCGCCCTTGCACGCGAGATGAACGTAGCGATGGTCTCCGGCGGCGACGCCGGCGTCTATGGAATGGCGTCGATTGTGCTCGAGGTGATCGACCATGGTTTAGAGTCGGTCCCGTTCGAGGTGGTCCCCGGCGTTACCGCGGCGAATGGGGCTGCGGCATTGCTGGGATCGCCTCTCTCGGGTGATTTCTGCATCCTCAGCCTTTCGGACCTGCTGACACCGCTCGAGGTTATCGAGCGACGACTTAACCATGCGTTCGCAATGGGTGTGCCGGTTGCCTTGTATAACCCGAAGAGTCGGGGCCGTCCGCACAACCTGGCGCTCGCGATCGCCGCCGCCCGTCGGCAGTTGCCCGGCACCGTCCCGGTTGGTGTCGTCCGAAATGCATATCGTTCAGGCGAACAGGTATTCGTAACCACGCTTGAATCGTTCGAGTCCATCGAGGACGAGGTGGACATGCATGCCATCGTTATCATCGGGAATGACGAGAGCAGAATCATTACATGGGAGGGAGGCAATGGTATCATCACCCCTCGGGGATATCACCGAAAATACGTATACTGACCTGGGAGCAACCACACCTGAGGCGCTCTCGATCTCAAGGCGGAGCCGCGAATACGCCCGTGCCGAGTTGGGAAACGAGACCCTGGAGGACCGGGTTCGGCAGCGCTGCTCGATTGCTGTTGGGGACCTGGGAATGGCGGACCTGCTGCGATTCCAGAACAACCCCATCGAGGCAGGCCTAGCAGCCCTCGGCGCTGCTGCACCGGTCATTGTCGACATCCGCATGGTGGAGGTCGGCATCCAGAAACGGAGTCATGCCTCCCCGGTTATCTGCGCGCTGGATTACGGAGGGGATCGAGCCCTTGCCGAGGGGATCACTCGCACCTCAGCGGGTTTCCTCGCCGTTGCAGCCCGGCTTGACGGTGCAATCGTGGTCATTGGGAACGCTCCTTCTGCTCTGCTCGTTGTATGCGACCTGGTCCAGAAGGGGTGTCGGCCGGCACTCGTGATAGGCACCCCAGTTGGTTTCGTGAACGCGGCAGAGTCCAAGGCCCTCCTCCGCACCCTGGAGGTCCCATCAATCTCCAATGAAGGCACCCGTGGCGGTACTCCCGTAGCAGTTTCAGCGATCAACGAGATAATCACGATCGGCGCCGAGCGTCGGGTATGATCGATCCGGTAACCGGTTTTTCATATCCTGACGCATGGGTTGAGGCCTGCCCCTCCCCGAACGCTCTGACGCTTGCAGAGTCGGGGCTGGGAATTTTGACCGCGAACGGGACCGTCCTCCGCCGGGGATTCAGCACTGGCACGACGGCTGCAGCCGCGGCGAAGGCGGCGGTCCTTTCCCTCCATTCTTCATGTGACGAAGTGGAGATTGTTCTACCCTGCGGCATCAAGGCTCGTATTCCAGCTGAAGGGTTCAGGGGCAACGGTACATGCCGCAAGGACCCGGGGGACTATCCCAACGACGTGACGGCGGGCATCCTCGTCCGGGCGTATGCGACAACCGCCCCCTCTACCGAGGTGATCGCTGGCCCGGGGATAGGCCGATACGCCCGAGACACGCCTCGATTCCGTCGAGGTGCTGCTGCTATAAGCGAAGCGGCCCGGCGAGCGATCGAGCGGGAGATCGAAGAGGCCTGTTTGGCGATCGGGATCACGGGAGCCGTCGTGACACTCGAGGTCGAGGAGGGAGTGACGATTGCCTCCCGGACCCTGAACTCTCGCGTCGGGATCGAGGGTGGTATCTCCCTCCTCGGGACGACTGGCCTGGTGGAGCCCTGGGACGACCACCTCACCGAATCTGTCATGGACCGGATCAGATCCGCCGACCAGGTCGTCCTGACGACCGGGCGGATTGGTCTCGCCCACGCCCGGCGACAGTACCCTGAACGAGAGGTGGTGCTCGTCGGCGGGAGGATCGGCGAGGGGCTGGCAGCGGCGCACGGGACTGCGATCCTTTTCGGACTGCCCGCCCTGATCCTTAAGCACCTCTGGCCCGATATCCTAGAGCAGTCCCGGAGTCCGACCGTGGAGGAACTGATTGGTTTACCCGAGTCGAAGATGGCCATTGAAAGGGCCTTTACTGAGGCTGCCGCTCGATATCCCGGATTGCAAGTTGTCCTGATCGATCGATCAGGGGCAATCATCGCCGAGGGGCCATGAAAGTCGTCGGAGTTGGATGCGGACCCGGGATGCTGACTGAGGAGGCGGCCCGGGTCATCAGGAGGGCGGAGGTGATCCACGGGTCCGCCAGAGCGATAGAACTCGCCTCGGGGATGATTCGTCCCGGGTGCCTGGTCCACGAGATTGGCGATTACCGGGCACTTCGAGACCTCGGAGATGGAGCGGTGGTCCTCTCGACCGGCGATCCGATGCTCTCAGGCCTGGGATATCTCCCGGGTGAGATCGTGCCGGGGATCTCATCGCTCCAGGTAGCTCTCTCTCGTCTTCACCTATCCTGGACTCGCGTGGTTGTTCTTTCCGCCCATGGACGTGACCACGTCGCCGCCTGCGCCGAGGCGAGTGCTGAGTTGGTTCGGGGACGGTCGGTCTTTCTCATCGCCGATCCCACCTTCTCGGTGCACGCGCTAGCCAACGCCCTCCGCGAGACTTCGGGTGATGCTCGAATCGCAGTATGCGAGTCCCTGGGATATCCTGATGAGCGAGTCTCTGTCGGCACGGTCGACGACCCTCCGGTCCCTACCTCGTCACTTTTCGTCGTCGTTGCTGGCCGATTCTAACGGAGTGTCGTGACGGTCACCTCTCCGAGTAGCCGTTCGATGTCCTCCCACCGCCCCAGAGCCGTCCCTTCGTGGAGGGTAGTGGCCGTCCCTGCCGCAACCGCCCAGCGCACGGCCTGATCGTAGGGCCTTCCCTTCGAGAGCGCGTGGATGAAACCTGCGACCGCCGAGTCACCGGCACCGATCGTGTTGACCACCTCGACTTCAGGAGGTATGGCATGAACGGCCTGGTCACAGGTCGAAAGGAGGATACCATCGGGGCCCATTGAGGCAACGACGACCTCGACGCCGGCATCGAGCGGCTCTTCGCTTGCGACGAGGACGTCTTCAATCCCTTTCAGGGGTCGGCCGACAAGCTCCGAGAGTTCGTGGACGTTCGGCTTGATTGCGAATGGCTGTCCACGTATCCCTCCGTTGAGGGCCTCTCCGTCCGCGTCGAGGAGCACCCGGCAACCGATATCACGACCTATCTCAATGCATTTTCGGTAGATGGCCGGCTTGATGTTTGGTGGGAGGGAGCCCCCGATCGTGAGAAATTCTGGGTCGGGAAGGTTCCGAAGCTGCCGGAGCAGGGACATGATCGCCGATGGTTCAACCTCGGGTCCTTTTGAGTTCAGGAGCATCTGGCAGTCCGAGGAGTGTTGCCGGATCACGATGTTTGAGCGGGTGTCACCTGCGATTCGGATAAATGAGCAGTGCACACCCTCCCCGATCAGCAGGGCTTCAAGCTCGTCACCTCGGAAACCTCCGATGAAACCGAGCGCGACGTTCGGAGTTCCAAGGGCGGTCAGGACCTTCGAGACACCAATCCCCTTTCCGCCAGGAAACCTGAACTCCTCGACGATCCTGTTCGCAATGTCGCAGCTCAGATTGTCCACGTGGATTGTCCGGTCAAGGGCCGGGTTCAATGTGAGCGTGTATATCATGGTTCATCGATTGTGCTGATTGTCAACGGGGTGTATTATCAGGGTTTCGGCATGGTGGATTGGTTCGTGTTTATCCAGGCAGAGGATGGGTGCCACTCCGGGCCAGGATGAGTAAAAGAGAGAGTGAAAGGTGTGCCGAATCCAGATCCCGCCATCTCCAGTTCCTCACACTCTGCGGTGCCGTTTTTTAATAACTCATTCGAGTTCGTCTCATCGCGGAAATACCTATTACGATTACAAACGAGTTGTGACAAATTATCGTCACTATTTCTCCAATTTCTGTCCCATTGCAGACAAAAAGGAAAGAAATATTTATCTAACCATCAAGGAGAAGACAGGACTGGTGATAGATGTGACAGTTGATACGGGAGTTGGGGAGAAGGTAGGAGTGGCGGTTGACGGCGCTGGGAACGTCTTCATGATGGACCCGGCAACGGGCCGCATCGAGAAATACACGTCCGATGGCACCCTCATTGCCCGATGGGGTTTCGAGAGCCCCGAGGCGGTGCAGCCCAATAGGGGGATCGGTGTATCGGTGGACGGCGCAGGAAACGTATTCCTGCTCGATGCCGAGAAGAGCAGGATCCAGAAGTACTCGTCTGATGGCAGACTGATCGGCGCCTGGGGATTTGGGGAACCAGCACAGAGCGCCTCCGAAAAGACTGATTCTGCACCTGAAGTGCCCGGCAAGGGCGTTGACACGGCGAAAGCGGCTACATCCGCCGTAACCGGAGCGGCAACGGATGTTGCCGGCAAGGGCGTCGATACGGCGAAAGCGGCTACATCGGCCGTAACCGGAGCGGCAACGGATGTTGCCGGCAAGGGCGTTGACACGGCGAAAGCGGCTACATCGGCCGTAACCGGAGCGGCAACCGGTGTCGTTGGCAAGGGCGTCGATGTGGCGAAGGCGGCTGGTGGTTTTGCGAGCGCTCCCGGTGATGGACTGAAACAGCCCGTCAAACCGAAGGAGGAGAAAGAGAAAAAACGTCCCTGGTGGAAGTTCTGGTAGTTCCAAAAACCCGGTGATCGTGAAATCTACCTCAAGGGACTGACCAGACGCCCTCCGGGGCCATCCTCTTTTTTTATTTCTATTCTCATGGCCGGGATTACGGGACTCGTCTACTTGCGAATGTTGAGAACGTCCCTGGGGAAAATACCAGCCTGTGCTGTAGGAAAAAAGGGGAATTTAGATGTAGAGCGTCGCGAGCACGAGGGTCGTGGTCGCGAGGAGCTTGACGAGCACGTGAAGCGAGGGGCCGGCTGTGTCCTTGAACGGATCACCAACTGTGTCGCCCACGACTGCTGCTTTGTGCGTCTCCGAGCCCTTTCCACCGTATTCACCCGACTCGATGAACTTCTTAACATTATCCCAGGCACCGCCTGAGTTGTTGAGCACGAGCGCGAGCATGATGCCGACGATCGTCGCGACCATCAAAAAGCCTGCCATCGCTTCGTACTTCAGGAAGTATCCGACGAGGACGGGGAAGACGATTGCCAAGACACCAGGTGCCACCATGTTCTTCAGCGCGCCGCGGGTGGTGATGTCAACGCAGCTACCGTAGTCGGGCTTCACCGTGCCGGCGAGGATTCCGGGGTTCTTAAACTGCCTCCGGACCTCCTCGATGATGTACTGGGCAGTCTTGCCGACGGCGCTGATGGCGAGGGAGGCGAAGACAAAGATCAGCATCGCGCCGAAGAGCGCACCGACGAAGACAGGGAGGCTCGCCAGGTTGACTATCTCGAACGGCTTACCGATCAAGATCGTGATCTCCGACATGTAGGCGTTGAAGAGCAGGAACGCGGAGAGCGCTGCCGAACCGACGGCGTAGCCCTTGGTGAGCGCCTTGGTCGTGTTGCCGGCGGAGTCGAGCGCGGCGATCCGGTCGATCACCTCGTCGGTCTCCCCTGACATCTCGACGATACCGCCCGCGTTGTCGACGATAGGACCGAAGGTGTCCATCGCCAGGATGTAGGCGACCGGTGCGAGCATCCCGATGGTCGCCACGGCTGTCCCGTAGAGGCCACCATTCGTGACACCGGACATCTCACCGCAGTAATATGCGGCAAGGAGCGCGCCGCCGATCGAGATCGCTGCAATTCCAGTCGTCTCGAACCCGACCGAGATACCCGAGATGATGTTCGTTGCCGCTCCTGTCACCGATGATTTTGCCATGTCCTTGACTGGCCTGTACCTGCTATCGGTGTAGTAGAGAGTCAGGTAGAGGAAGATCACCGAAAGGACGATCCCGATCACGGCTGCATAGAAGAACCAGATATTTCCGAGCAGCCACTGGATCGCGAAGTACATGAAGACCGCAGACAGGAGTGCGGTGATGTAGTAACCGCGGTTCAGTGCGTCCATGGGATTCCCGGAGTTTCCGGAGGACTCGGTGACCGACAGGATTCCAATGATCGTCGCGATCAGGCCGAGCGAGCCCGCCACGAGGGGAAAGAGCACGCCGTTCACGCCGAAGACGGAGAAGAGCGCTACGCCCAGGATCATCGCACCGATGTTCTCAGCGACCGTTGACTCGAAAAGGTCGGCGCCACGTCCGGCGCAGTCCCCAACGTTATCGCCGACGAGGTCAGCGATAACCGCAGGGTTGCGGGGGTCGTCCTCGGGAATACCGGCCTCGACCTTGCCCACGAGGTCCGCACCGACGTCTGCCGCCTTCGTGTAGATCCCTCCACCAAGCTGGGCGAAGAGGGCGATGAACGACGCACCGAAGCCGAATCCAACGATCAGCGAGGGGGTTCGCTCAGGGTCGCCGCCGAGCAGCGTGAAGACGATCGCGACACCGAGCAGGGAGAGCGATACTATCGTCAGACCGGAGACGGCTCCACCGCGCAGAGCGACGACGATCGCCTTGCCGAGACTGGTCCGGGCAGCAGCCGCAGAACGGAGGTTTGCGTGGACGCTGGTCCACATCCCGATGATACCGGCGACCCCCGAAAGGGTCGCGCCAAACACGAATGCGATCGCTGTGGGGATCGCAAGATCAGCCCTCCCGGTGAAGAAGAATATTCCGACCAGGAGTAGAGCTGTTACGACTCCGAGAATGGCAATCGTCGTGTACTGGCGGCGAAGGAAAGCCTTTGCTCCCTCCTTGATTGCGGCGGCTACCTCACGCATCCCTGGCGTGCCTGTATCGGCCCGCATCACCTGCATTGCAAAGATTCCGGCCACCACGAGCGCAATAACGCCGATGGCACCGGTCAGCACCAATTGTATGTACATGGGTCACCTCTCAGGCACTGTGTTGAACCTAGTAGGATTAATACTCAATGATAATTTTGCGAGACTATAACTATCCCTCCTAGTGATAAAAAGGCTGACGGTTTTATTTCTCATCAACTGGAACTGGTTCAAGCTCTTCACGACACCGACCCCGCTCGATTTCCCGACGGACAACAAGGAGCGATCCGATCGCCCCTATGAGAATGTTATAATAATACAGCAGGGCCCGCCACAGAAGGACGAAGACTCCGACGATTGCAGATGGCACTATCAGGGCGTAGAGCGATGTCGCCGAGATCTCGGCGATTCCCGAGGAGCCCGGTGTGAGCGGGACCATCATGACGATCGCGATGATCAGCTGGAAGAGGAACGACTCTGCTATGAAGGGAGGCTGTGCAAGTGCGATCAGGATCAGGGACGCAACGAAGAACTCCGACGCCCAGAATGCTGCCGTGCAGAGTCCACCCGTGAATAGCCCACGCCGCCCCTCAGACGTGAAGTAAAGGAGACTGGCAAAGAGGTTGTCGGTCTCCTGGTTCGCGCTCGCGATCGCTTTTCTTATCCTCTCCCCGGGGAAGCGGAGCTCTGCCCAACCGAGGATGCGCATGACAAGGCGCTTGACCCGGTCTGGTCGACGAACGGCGAGTGCGAGGATCACGATCAGACCAACCATGAAGATCCACGCCACCCCCATCGCGATGATGATAGAGAGCGGAAGCGAGAGCCAGATCTTGCCGAGCGCGATGATGGCCACCACGCCCATCAGGGAGAGGACGACTCCATCGAGTACTCGCTCCATTAGGACCACCGCGGTCGCATCACCGATCTTCATCCCGGACCGGTAGAGACCATGGATACGGACCGGCTCTCCGCCTGCCTGCCCCGGGGTGATCGCGCCGGCAAAAAGGTTCGCGGTCACGATGAGAAAGGCATACTTAGGGCAAACATGGTAGTGGAGTGCCTTTGAGAGCTCGGTGAGCCGGTACGCCCAGAAGACCAGGGAGAATGTGCGGAGGAGAAGTGCAAGGAGGAGGTAGACGGGGTTGAAGTCGAGCAGGAGTTCGAGCGTGGTCCGGTCAACCGTGAGGTACAGGACCACACCAAGTACGAGGAGCGAGAAGCCGATTGAGAACCACGTCCACCGTCTCTGGGTCCTGTCCATCGCGACGGTACCTTGCACGTACTTCAACGGGGAATGACTTGAGTATGCCGGATACCGCGAACCGCCGCCCATGCAGCAGGCGAAGGTGCCGCCAGAAAGGAAGAAGTCTTCCTCTCAGGAATGAACCAAGGGTTAGAGGGCGCGCAGCTGGAGGCGTTCGATGAGCCGCTCGACCTGAACGATTGCGGTCCCCGTGTAGCGCCTGGGATCGAGGAGTGTCTCGATCTCGGAGGGCGCGATTAATGCAACGATCTCGGGGATCACCCCGAGCACCTCGGCAAGGGGTCGCCGGCTCTCACGGGCCTCCATCGAGGCAATCCGGATTCGCTCGTGGGCCACCTGCCTGTCCATCCCTCGCTGGGTAAGCGCGATCATCACGGATTCCGCCATGTTGACATCCTGGAGGATGTGCAGGTTTTGTTCGATCCTGTCCACGTGCAGGACCAGCCCGTCGAGGACGGTGGTCATCAGGCGGATGACGTGGTCGCACAGGACCGATGACTCGGGAAAGAGGACGCGCTCGCAGGAGGAGTTTGTCAGATCGCGCTCGTCCCAGAGGGTGTTGTTCTGGAGAGCCGGCTCGACCATGGCCCGTATGATCCGTGCCAGGCCGGAAACCTGCTCGCTTCGGATCGGGTTGCGCTTATGCGGCATCGTCGAAGAACCGACCTGCCTGGCCCCGAATGCCTCCTCGACCTCCCCGATCTCGGAGCGCTGGAGGGATCTGACCTCGACCGCGATCTTGTCAAGGGTGGTGGCGACGTTCGCGAGCATGAAAAAGTACTCGGCATACCGGTCTCTCTGGATCACCTGGTTTGAGACTTCAACCGGCACCAATCCGAGAAGGGCCATCATCCGCACCTGTATCTCAGGGGCCTTCTCGCCGAGGGCCGCCTGCGTCCCGACGGCACCGGTCAGCTGCCCGACCTCGACACGTGGACGGAGCTCTTCGAGACGGTCGAGGTGGCGGCCAACCTCTGCCGCCCAAATTGCGAAACGGAGGCCGAAGGTAGTCGGAACCCCGATCTGCCCGTGGGTACGGCCCGCGCAGACCAGGTCACGGGTCTCATACGCCCGCCGGAGCAGGACACCCAGGAGCCGGCGCAGTTTCATCTCGATCAACGAGATGCTGGCCTTGAGCTGCAGCCCAGTTGCTGTGTCAAGCATGTCGTTCGAGGTCGCGCCCAGGTGGACGAACCGGCTCGACTCGCCGCACTCCTCGGAGATCGCCTTCACGATCGCCATCATGTCGTGGTTGATATCAGCCTCGATCTCCTTTGCTCGAGCGAGCGACGCTCGTCGTGCACCGGCTGCGATGGCGTCTGCCGCATCGACCGGGATCATCCCGACCTCTGCCTCGGCCCGGGCGAGTGCAACCTCGGCCGCCACGATCGCCTCGAAGCGGCGTTCTTCGCTCCAGACCTCGCGCATCTCGGGTGTGCCGTACCGGTACTCGATCGGATGGATCGCCATGATGCCAGTATATTCGCCTCGGCAGAATAAAAAGAGGGGCTGGATGTGCCGATGCCTATTTCGGAGTGTGGGTCGACCCGTAGTGGACGGATGTTCTGGCACCTGATCCTGACCGACGAGTGCAACCTCTGCTGCTCCTACTGCCGGGCGAAGGCCTTTGAGCCCTGTAGCGAGCCCGCACAGCAGTTCGCCTACGACCCTGATCTCCCGGTTGACCTGGCCGTAGTCCCAGACGAGCTTGCCACTTTTCTCGCACGCGATCCCGATCCCACCCTGACCTTCTACGGGGGCGAACCTCTTCTCCGCGCGGACCTCGTCAACGACGTGATGGCGCGCGTGTCGAACTGCCGGTTCATGCTCCAGACCAATGGTCTCCTGCTGGACCGCCTTTCTCCGGACCTGCTGCAACGGTTCCACACGGTTCTCGTCTCGATCGACGGTCCAGAATCCCTGACAGATCGGCACCGGGGTGCCGGTGTCTACGCACGGGTCCTCGCGAACGTCGAGAGGATGATCGATGCCGGGTTTCACGGTGAGCTGATCGCCCGCATGACCGTCGACGAGGCGACAGATATCGAGACCGCGGTTCTTCACTGTGATTCCCTGCCATTTTCCGGGGTCCACTGGCAGATCGATGCAAACTTCTGGGGGGACTACTTCCGACGAGACTTTGGCAGCTGGGTCGAGCGTTCCTATAACCCGGGTATCCGGAGGCTCGTTGAATCCTGGGTCGAGCGAATCGAGGCTGGCCAGGTGCTCCGGTGGTACCCGTTTCTTGACACAACGGAGGATCTCTTGGCTGAACGATCGTCCCTCCTTCGATGTGGGTCGGGGCACGCAAACTACACCATCCAGACAGACGGTCGTATCGTCCCATGCCCCACCATGACCGGGATGCCTGACTTCTATCTGGGGCATATCGGGAATTCCGATCCACTCCACCTGCCCCGCGTCCCGGTCGAAGGGGACTGTGTGGGTTGCGATATAGTCTCCTTCTGCGGCGGGCGGTGTTTGTACTCGGCGGTAACAGAACCCTGGCCTGCAGAGTACCGGGCTGTCGTCTGCGGCACAGTGCGGTGCCTGCACGAGGCCCTCCACCTGGCCTTGCCGAGGGTGCGTGTTGCGCTTGACAACGGGACCGTTTCGCCGGCAGATTTCGCCCACGTCAAGTACAACGGTTGCGAGATCATCCCGTGAGATGCTGTGCCAATAGAGCAAAGCCCTGCGAGAGCCCACGTTGTAATGATGGACGATCTCGAGGCCTGGTTCCCGTACCCCACGTTCCGCCCACACCAGCGCGAGATGCTGGACCTCGCCAGTACGGTCGCTCGCGAGGGCGGCATTGCTATGATCGACGCCCCCACCGGGAGCGGAAAGTCAAGCGTAATCTCGGCGATGCTTGCTGCCCGGGCCGGCCGCAAGGTGTTTATAGCGGTACGGACGGTGAGTCAACTCGACACCTTCGTCCGGGAGCTCTCACTCGTCCGCACGAAGCAGCCGTCGCTCCGGTTCGCCTATCTGATCGGGAAGGGAAGTATGTGCCCCCTCCCGGGGCAGGGTGATGTCTATCGGCGCTGCGAGGGGGTCAAGGCCTTCTCGACATCCCTGATGAAGGAGCGGGCCCAGAAAGGGTCGCTCGTCCCTGCCCGAGACCCGACGATCCGCCTCCAACTCAAGAAGCAGGACCCCGAGCATCCTCTCCTCTGCCCCTATTTCATCGCAAGCCGACACTTTGTCCAGGCCGACGACTCGACAACCTTGCGAATGGTGCCGTCTACATCGCTCCGGGCCCGGGCCGACCGTCTCGCGGGGGACGCTGTCAGTCCGCGGGACCTTGGGGCACTCTGCGGAGACTGCTGCCCGTACGAAGCGATGCTCCAGGCAGCCCGCAATGCTGATGTGGTTATTCTGAATTACCACCATCTCTTTGACGATGAGATCCGCGAGTCTCTCTACCAGTCTCTCGGGATCGAATCACCGAAGGACGTTCTCCTCCTGGTCGACGAGGCCCACAATTGTGGTGATGTAATCCAGGAGATCCAGTCGGTGGAGTGCGACGCCGGCACGATCGAACAGGCGAGTCACGAGCTGGCTGGGTTGCGCCGGTACCAATCCTCGGCGGGAGCGATCATTGAGCTCCTTCCGCGGGTCGAACGGTTCATAGAGGGCCTCCGTGTCTCTCCGGAGCCGATGGACTGGTTCGACCCATCGATCTTTTCCCGCATGGTACTACGGGGCTCTCTCTATCAGTCCACCTCTCAGGTCGTGGATGATCTCGCCGAGATCCGGGATTTCGTCCGAGAGAAGAGCATCGAGGCTGGCGACTTCAAGGAGACTGCGATCGAACGCCTCACCGAGTTCTTTTACCGCGTCGACCGTGCGGCAAAGGACCCATCCTTTCTCTCGATCTTTCGCCGGGTCGATGAGGATCATCATGCCCTCGCTGTCCGCAACATCGATCCGGCCCCCCATCTCTCCGAGGTGGCGGGGCTTCACTGGTGTACGATCCTTATCAGCGGCACTCTCTCGCCGGTCGAATCCTACAGGCGGTACTTTTTCGCCAGTCTTCCGGTACGAACGATCGAACTGCCGAACGCTTTCCCGCGCAAGAACCGCCTCGTGCTTGCCGCATGTGACATCACGACCGCGTACTCGCAACGGCAGAACAGGGAGAACACGGCCCGTATAGAGGATTATATCGTCTCGTTCGCCGCGGCACCCGGCAATCTCGCGGTCTACTTCCCCTCGTACCAGCTCCTCGATCAATACGCCGAACGGTGTGCTCGTCGGATCCGGGCCAAGCAGACTTTTATCGAACCGAAGGAGGCGGCAGATGCGAGTGTGGCGTTACGCCAGTTCCTCGCCCTCCCGGAGATGGGGCAGGCGGGCGTGCTTTTTGCCGTGACCGGCGGGAAGTGGTCGGAGGGACTTGATTACCGCGGAGAGATGCTGTCCGGTGCGATGGTCGTTGGCCTCCCGCTCGCTCCCTTCAACCGTGTCCGTCGGATGGTGATCGACTATTTTATGCGCAAGTTCGGGGACGAAGGAGAGTTCATCTCTTATACGCTCCCGGCAATTAACCGTGCGCTCCAGGCCCTGGGAAGGGTGCTCAGGACGCCTGAGGATAGAGGATTGCTCGTACTCGCCGAGCAGCGGTTCCTTGAGGGCCGTGTCAGGTCGGGTCTCCCCCCCTGGATGCAGCAGGAACTTATGTCGGTCGAGCTCTCGACATTCCAGGCGGCGATTTCTCGATGGCGGTGACCGAAGGAGCCTGTCGGCTCGGGGAGTGGACAGTCCGTGTGACGGTAGAGGACGGGCTGGTCCTCCGGGTTGAGTTCACCGACGAAGAGCCATATGGTAAGGTCCCGGGACCGATCGCTGCATATTGCCGCGGGGAACGTGCGGATATGGGAGAGCTCAGATCGGTTGCACTGGAACGCCCCGGTAGGTTGGCGGAGATCTACCTGGAGTGCCACACGATCCCGTACGGACATACCACGACCTACGGGGCGATCGCTCGCCAGGTCGGAACATCGGCCCGCGCAGTCGGCCAGGCGATGCGGCGCAACCCCACCCCACTCGTAATCCCATGTCACCGGGTGATCGCTGGGGACGGGTCGTATGGTGGTTTCTCACCCTCGGTGGCCATCAAGCGGTATCTTCTCAAGATGGAGGGCTGTACTCCCCCTAACTGTTAAACAGTTCAGAATTGAACCTTTAAGTCAATGAGGATCGCAGTGCTCGGTGCCGGGGCGGTTGGGCTCTCGGTCGCGGCTCGACTCTCGACGGTAGCCGACGTAATCGCGGTGACCCGGGAACGGCACGTGCGTATTATCGAGCAGCAGGGATTCCACCTGACTGGGCGCTGGGGAGACAACCGGTACGATCTCCCGGTGTGCACCTCACTCGAAAAACGAGAACGGTTCGATTATACCATAGTCGCCTCCAAGTCGATCGACTCGGAGACCGTCGCTACCCAGTTCGCGGAAACGCTGAAGGGGACAGAAGTGGTGAGCCTTCAAAACGGAATCGGAAACGAGGAGGTTCTCTCCCGGTTCACTGACCGGGTCATCGGCGGTGTGATCATCACGGGTTTCGAGTGGCGAGCCGAGAACGCGGTACACGTCTCGGTCGAGGGAGGACCAATGCGTCTCGGAAGGTTTCCATCGGGGATGGATACCAAGGTCGAGGAACTTGTCGATCTCGTCCAAAGCGCCGGTATACCAGTCGAGGGTACGCCTGCAATTCGGACCGAGATCTGGGGCAAGACCATGTATAACTGCGCTCTAAACCCCCTCAGCGCCCTTGAGAATGTTCCATATGGTCGCCTGGTGGAGCCGCATGCGTGGACCATCATCGATGCGATCGTCCGGGAGATTTTTGCAGTTGCGCGCGCGGAAGGGGTTCCCCTCACGTGGGCAGAACCAGATGAATACCTTGCATTCCTCGGCAGCACCCAGCTGCCGAGCACGGCGGGCCACCATTCCTCGATGCTTCAGGACCTCGCGCGGGGCCGTAGGACCGAGATCGATTTTCTGAACGGCGCTATTGGGCGCATTGCCAGGGAGCACGGCATTCCTGCTCCCGTCAACAGCTGCATAGCGGACCTGGTGCGGTTTCGAGAATCTATTGAGGGATCGTGAAACCGTGAAACGGTCGGCCGTGGTTCTGGTGGGAGGCGAGGCGTCCCGTGCCGGCGGACGAGAGAAGTACTTCTTCCCAATTCAGGGAACCACCTTCCTCGACCGGCTTATCGAGACGCTGACACCGATCACGGACGAGGTGGTCCTGGTCGCTCGCGACACCGAGCAGTGCGCACGCTTCTCTTCCTTTTCCACCGTCCGTGTCACGGTCGACCGCCGGAGAGGGCTCGGACCCATCGGTGGCCTCCACGCCGGAGCGCTCACTGCCATTGGCGAATCACTCTTCGTCGTCGCATGCGACATGCCGCTTGTCAACCCCCCCGTCGTCGAGTACCTTTTTTCACTACTCGACGATCGGGATGCTGTCATTCCCTGCTGGCGAGAGGATATGCTGGAACCGCTCCATGCGGTCTACCGACGCGCTCCCCTCCGCCAGTACCTTGAGAACTACCAGGAGCTCTCGTTGAGGGCAATGATCCGTTCCCTTGATTGTCGATACGTTTCCGTTGAGTTCCTCAGGCAGTTCGATCCCGAGTTGAGAACCTTCACGAACATCAACAGGATTGATGAACTGGCACTCCTCGACGGAGATTCCAGCGCGCAACCCTGAAGGGAAAGCGCCTGTCCCCCGGTTATCATCATGCCGGCGTTGTAACAATTATTATATCTTCAATGAACAATGTTATACATCATGGTATCAGATTGCATGGTTCGGAACCAAGTTCCGAACTTTATTCAAACATGCGCGTCGGCTGCCGGGGTCGGTCTGGGTGCGATAGTCCGAAAAATGAATACCTCTCGGGGGACGCCAGCATGAAATCACGTGATATTGCGATCGTCGGCATCCTCCTCGCGGCAGGGGCGATCGTCCGATACCTCTCGCTCATCATCCCCGGGCCCATCGTTGCCAACCTGGTGATCGCATTCTACTGCCTGGCGATCCTGCTGGTTCTGCCGACTCTGACCGAGGCGATCGGAATCGGATTCGTCGCGGGGATCGTCTCAGCACTGATCAGTCACTCGGTCTTCCCACCTGGCAATCTCATCTCTGAACCGATAGGCGCCGTGGTCTGCCTTCTCGTCTATCGCCTGTTAAAGGAGCGCATCCCTGCGTCCGAGGGAATCACCACTTTCATCGCAACCGTCGCATCAGGTGGTTCGTTCGTCCTGATTTCGCTGGTCGCCGTTGCCCCGACGATCCTCTCGAAGTACGCGACACTCGGTGCCTACGCACTGGTGGTCATTCCGATCGTCCTGACTGCTGCTGTCGCCAACGCAGTGATCGCTCAGCTCCTCTACACACCGGCCGCCCGTGTATTGATGCGGGGCCGCGCATGATAGGGCTTGAGGACTACTCGTACACCTATCCGGGCCGTTCCGAGCCGGCGCTCAACGGCGTAACGCTCCACATCCGCCGGGGCGAGGTGCTGCTCGTCACTGGCCCGACGGGTGCAGGCAAGACGACTCTCTGTCTCGCCGCCTCCGGGATCCTCCGGCACGAATTCGGCGGGACCAGCACGGGAAGAGCCATCCTGATGGGGCGCCCCGTAGAGGAGTACGCCGACCTATCGGGGATAGGTCGGCACGTCGGTGTGGTCTTCGACGATCCCGAGGCACAGCTGATCTTCACGACCGTCGAAGAGGAGATCGCTTCGGGCCTCGAAGGGATTGACCTCCCTCGCGAGGAGCTGATCGCCCGTATGGAGCACGTCCTCGAACTGACAGCGACCGCAGACCTCCGCGAGCGCGCGCCCCACACTCTCTCCGGTGGCCAGAAGCAACGAGTTGCGATAGCCGCCACACTCGCCCTGGGCACGGAGATCCTGGTCCTGGACGAACCCACCTCCGAACTGGATGAGGAGGGAACGCAGATGCTGTTTCGGATCATCGAGCGGCTTCGAGCAGAAGGGAAGACGGTCCTCCTGGTCGAGCACAAGCTAGACGCCCTTTTCACACTCGCTGATCGCATGGTCTTCCTCGAGGGTGGGCGCATCCTTGCCGAGGGAACGCCGGACGAACTCCTCCTGGACGAACGGGTCCGATCGGTCCTGCACACGACTCCGAACACCCCGTCTTTCTGCCGCGCTCAACCGGACCATGGATCCGGCCGCGGCAGCTCTCCAAATCCCCTTATCAGTATCGACGGGCTCATCCACGACTACGGGGGTGTTACCGCCCTGAACGGTCTCAACCTGGAGATCGATGCCGGCACGCTCGTAGCCATCATCGGGGACAACGGGTCCGGAAAGACTACGTTGATCAAACACCTTGTTGGTCTCCTGAAACCCACGCATGGCCGGGTTGTTGTGGGGGGACACGACACAAGCGCCGAAACTATAACGGGAATGGCCCGTCACGTTGGCCTGGTCTTTCAGAATCCAGACACGATGCTATTCGAGGAGACGGTCGAACGCGAAGTGGCTTTCGGTCCGACGAACCTTGGGATGGATGATGTCCAGGGAAGGGTTGACCGGGCGCTTTCGGAGGTGGGCCTCCTCTCGCATCGGAACGACTATCCTCGTTCCCTATCGAGGGGCGAACGCCAGCGCCTTGCCGTTGCCTGCATCCTCGCGATGGCGCCCGAGGTGATCGTGCTCGACGAGCCGACCACCGGTCTGGATGCGGCGGAATCTGCCCGTGTCATGGCCCTGGCGTCCCGTCTCCGTGACGAGGGGCGGACGATCGTGATGGTAACGCACAATATGCGGATCGTCGAGGACTACGCAGATCGGATCGTGCTCCTGGAGCATGGAATACTGGTTGCTGATTCACAGAACGGAGGTGAAGAGGTCATATGCCAGAGATTATGCAATACGTACCGGGATCAAGTATCTTCCACCGCCTGAACCCGCTCACCAAGATCCTGATGATCGTGCTGGTCGCGCTCCTTGCCGTGATGACGAATAACTTGTCCCTCCTGGGAACTCTCGTTGTCGTCCTCTTTGTTGCAGCAGTAGCTACACGCCTGTCAAGGCCACTCATCCAGCAGATGCCGCTCCTTGTCTCACTCGTTGTATCGCTCCTGCTGCTGACCGTCCTCTCGATGCAATCAGGTGAGACAATTGGCCACCTGGTGCCATCCGCCGTGCCGGTGATTGGTGGATCCTTCCCGATCACAACTGGAGCGATCGAGTTCGGCCTTTTGCTTTCATTTCGGTTTATCGCGATGCTCTTCGCGTTCCAGCTGCTTGTGATCTCGACCCAGCCCCATGACCTGGTACACGCACTCCAGCGCCTCCGTCTACCGGTCGACTATGCGCTGATGTTCCTGATTGCACTCCGCTTCATTCCGAGCCTGCAACTCGAGGGACAGCGGATCAACGAGGCGCAGCTTGCCCGAGGGTACAACCCAGGCACGGGCCTCCGGGGCATAATCAGGACCCTGGTCCCGATCATCGTGCCGCTCGTCTCGAACTCTCTCGGAAAGGCTAACGTGCTCGGCCTGACGATCGACCTGCGGGGCTACCGCACCCCGAGGCGTGTCTCTCTCCGGGACCGCTCACTGAAAAGAAGGGACTATACCGCGATCGCCGTGATGCTCGTCGCGTCCGCCGCGTTTGTCGCCGTCCCGTTGTTGGCTTTTTTCAGCTGAACCACCTAATTTTCCGGGGGAACAACGGTTCTGTCCGTCCATCGCCGTCGATGTCCGTGCTCGGGATTCTTCCAATTCAGGCTGATTCCAGTTTTTTCAATGACCCGCGGCGGTGTTGTCAATCCGGTTCTCCTTACCCTTCTTTCTTGGTCCTGACTGTGGGGTCATCTTTTCGCAGTCCGCGGGGGAAACCAGGTTCGCGAGATCAGGGGGTTTCCTTGAGGAGACGTGCGCCGACAACACGTGCAATCTCATCGAACCGATCGAGCACCTCGGGGTACGAGGGGGACCGGAAGAGGATCAGGGGGTCGTCGCTCCCCTGGGTGTATGCCGCGATCGCATAGTGATCGATCAGCTCGCTGTCCTCGGTGATCCCGATCTCTTCAATCAGGTCGAGGTTCAGCATGTCCGGGTTGCCGGTCTGAACGTTCTGATACCTCAGCCACATTCCTCAGATATTACCCCTTCTGCCTTATGGAGATTATTCCTGGATCATCGTGTGTGGTCAGCAGCGGTTGCCAGTTGGCTGAACCGGGCAAGGCAGGGGGACAGACGCACGTCATTTTGTATAGCAACATAAGGTTTATAGATCAACACTTCAACAAATATCCTTCGTCAGGCAACGAAATTCGCGGCCCCCAAACCCCTTAATTGCATCCTCGACCCATGCCTAGAGTACAGGCGAGCCCGAGTGGGCAGCAGCCTCGAAGGATTATGGATGGTATGACCCTATCTACCCTGCTGGACCGTGTTCGAACAGAACGGCCGCTGGTCCACCACATTACGAACGTCGTAACTATCAATGATTGTGCCAATATCACGCTCGCCGTGGGTGCATCGCCGGTGATGGCGGAAGCCCAGGAGGAGGTCGCCGAGATGGCCTCCATGGCCGACGCACTGGTGCTGAACATCGGGACGCTCACCGCCTCCCAGGTTCAGTCCATGCTAATCGCCGGGAGGGCAGCGAATGACCGGGGCGTCCCCATCGTGCTCGATCCAGTCGGAGCTGGTGCGACCCAGTTTCGGACCGATTCGGTGTTACGTCTCTTGGATCAGCTGGATATTGCCATCCTGAAGGGCAATGCAGGCGAGATCGGAACGCTCGCCGGCGTGAGCGCCGAGGTCAGGGGCGTTGACTCAGGGGGGATTGAGGGGGATCCCGGCGAGACGTGCCGGCAACTCGCCGAACGTTTGGGCATAGTCGTGGCAATGAGTGGGGCGGTCGACTTCGTCTCCGATGGGGTGAGGCTCACCTCGTTGGAGAACGGTCACCCGCTTATGGATCGTGTTTCGGGCACGGGGTGCATGCTCTCCTCCGTCGTTGGGTCATTCGCTTCAATATCAGAGGATCATTATATGGCCACGGTCGCCGCCATGGTTACCTATGGTCTCGCAGGCGAACGTGCTGCGTTGAAAGCGAAAGGACCGGGCTCTTTCCGATTCAAGATGATCGATGCACTCGCATCTCTGGGGTTCTCAGATATCGAAAGTGGGGCCCGGATCCGGTCTATATGACGGCAGAATGGGCCCTGTACGTTGTCACGGACGAGCAACTCTCCCTCGGGAGAAGCCACCTCGATATCGCACGGGCCGCGATAGAAGGGGGGGCGGATGTTATCCAGCTCCGGGACAAGGGCCGCACGGCTCGAGAACTGCTCGAAATTGCCAGAAAAATCCGATTAATCACGGCCCCTGCAGGCGCCCGTTTTATCATCAACGACCGCCTCGACCTCGCCCTCCTAGCGGCCGATGGTGTCCACCTTGGGCAGTCAGACCTGCCGATATGCGCCGCCCGCAGAATTGCGCCGATTCCGTTTATTATTGGGGCCTCCGTGGGTTCAGTCGAGGAGGCCCTGCGTGCTGAGGATGAGGGAGCAGACTATGTCGCCGTCAGCCCTGTCTTTACAACCGGATCAAAGGGCGATGCGGGACCCGGGCACGGACTCCAGGTGGTCCGTGAGGTTCGGTTAGCAGTGAAGATACCGGTTGTTGCCATCGGCGGGATCAACCTGGCGAATGCTGCTGAGGTGGTCGAGGCCGGTGCAGATGGGTGCGCAGTGATCTCCAGCGTCGTCTCTGCACCCCGGATCGTACCGGCAGCCCGGGCACTCAGGGAGACGATTGTCCGGGCGCTTGATAACCGTCGACGCAGATCTCCCTAAAAACCGCCTTTTTCCTGGGCTTACAGGCCCTTTTTTGGATCAACCTGGATATATCGGCCATGGACGTGTTTTTTTTCCCATGGATTGACCCTAACCGGAACTCAGTAGAAATGGCCAGCCCGAGGGGTTGACGCAGGGCGAGCCCAATTTCGCAGAATGGAGATTCTGCGAAATACGGCGCTACGGCCCTGAATTACTCCTTATTTCCACTTTCCTTCTGCAATACGCTGGCGAAGGATGTCGGTCGAGCGGTGGTACAGGCCCTGAGAGCCTTTGTCTGCGATCTTTTTGGCCGGAACCCCGCCGATCGTGATGTCGTTCTCGGGAAAAGACCTGGTCACGACAGCGCCGGCACCGATAGCGACGTTATCCCCAATCACCTGATCTCCGATGATGATCACGTTTGGCCCGATGAACGCGTTATTGCCGATCGTCGCACAGACTCCGTGGGTGCCGGCCTTTGTCGCGATCTGGACGCCGACGTGGATGCGGCAGTTTTCACCGATCCTCGCGCCGGGGCAGGCCCCGACGCACCCGAGATGGGCATGAGCGATCGAGAGCCCTGCACCGAATACATTCGGGGGGATCTGGAACCCGAGATACCGCTCAGCCCGGGTATGACGCCAGAGGAGGTAGTAGTAATATGGCTTGAAGAGGATCGAGGTGCGGCAGTTCTTTATATATTCCAACCGGCGGAGGCGTCGCTGAAATCGCCAGACCTCGTGGGTAAAGTATTGTGGGAACCAGGATCGAATGTTCAACGCAATTCGGTCTGCCTCGAGATAAAAGCGATAGTCCTCCTTCGATCGAATCACGTCCATAATTTCTGGTGCTGCTCGCATAAAGTTATCGAACGGCGCCATTGTCCGCAGGTGCTTCCTGAAGTTGGACAATCATCAACTCGGGTTCTCTTTGTGACGGTCGAAGAGTCATGGTCACGTCCCCGTGTCGAGATTGAATCCCATCTCAGCCCAGGCAGTTTTCGTTAGTGTTGCTCTCCCCGTGCAAGGTGCGTCCACGGGAGATTGTCGCATGACCATCGCCACCCAATCCCGGTTATCGATTCCTTTCCGGGTTCCTCGTTTGCGGTGAATTTTCCTCATTTGGATGAAATATTCGATCATAAACCATATGATGCTATACGATTGGAACTCAGGTACGTTCTGTCGTTCGTCGTTTACACATGCACCCGGTACGGGTTCTCGCGCGGGAGGCGGAAGCGAGCGCGAGGCTCTGCTTTTTACGGTGCACGGAGCGATAGCTCGGGGCGAAGGACTGGATGCGCCCCATGCGGCCATAGCATGTATTCAATGATGGATGCCCCTGATTCTCGAGTCGGGAAATGTCGTGTCGACTTCATGCAAATGGGCCGGTTCCGCCCCACCGGCTTGTTTGACATTCTGCGAAATTCCTTTAGGGGCGCAACGCATACGGATCCACAGTGAACGATCGGACACTCAAGGACTGGATCGACCTGTACATCGACTTTCTGCGCATGCGGCACTATTCGGAGCGGACCGTAACCACGTATCGGCGGTCGCTGTACCAGCTCGCCGTCAGGCTCGCTACCAGGGGCGGTGCCGGAACCAATGTCTCGCCCTCCGCGGTCACAACGGCCGCACTCTATGACCACCTTGCCACTCTATCGAGAGAACGGTCCCTTTCCCCTCGCACTCTCAACCGGGTGATCTGTTCGTACTCTTCGTTCTTCCGCTACCTCATCGCGCAGGGGATCGTCGAGTCCAACCCCGTCGACCGTGTCGAGCGCCCAAAGGTGGGGAAGACCGGGGTTCGCTGTCTCAAGCACCGCCAGGTGACCCGGTTTCTCCGATCGATCGAAGACTCCCGGGAACGCCTCATCGTTCGACTGATCTACGCGACAGGCGTTCGCGTATCGGAACTCTGTGCTATACGGGTGGAGGCGATCGACCTCGACGATGGTGTGATTCGGGTCATCGGGAAGGGGGACAAGGAGCGGACTGTCTTTCTGGACGACGCAACCGCGGACGAGATTGAAGCGTTCATCGGAGATCGGACTTCAGGGCCGCTCTTTCCGGGGTATGGAGGCCGAGCCATCTCGACGCGAACGGTTCAACTCCTCTTCAAGCGGTGTGCCCCCGAGGGGGTCACCCCGCACACCATCCGGCATTCGTACGCGAGCGAGCTCTACCGACGGAGTCGAAACCTTCGCGTGGTCCAGGAGAACCTGGGCCACACCTCGATCAAGACAACCGAGGTCTACCTTCACACGGACCTCGAGGAACGACGTGAGGTCTACCGCCGGCACTTTCCTCTCGCAGCCAAAGGGGATGAAGAGGACTGAGGCGGGCCGACATGGTGGCACGTACACAGATACCGATGAAAGAATAGATGGATGTATCGCTGAACCTGCCCTGTTCACGGGGGTTGGGCAGACCACGATCTCATTCCCATCCACCCAGAATTTATCGGTCACGTGCGAACCTGATTCTCAGCTGGCCGAACCCCGCCACGCCAGGGTGCACTGGAGGCTTATCCCCAGTCCCTCGCGCAATTGGCGTTTTTATTGAAGAATACGACAGGAACCCGGGGGTACGACTTCTTTTTCTCGGCATGAGGACGACGTTCCCCATATCAATCTGAAAAACCAGTGACATACGAGTCGAGCACCACCCAGGGGGTGAAAACTACTGATTTCGAATGTGGGAGCGCATCAACGAGATATCGAAGGATTCAGATAATCGAAGAAGACGAGAAGTGCGAAGGGCCGGATTCGAACCGGCGAACCTCTTCAGGAACGGATCTTAAGTCCGTCTCCGTTGGCCGGGCTTGGATACCTTCGCGCAGAGTACTCTCTTTGCAGTCCTACCCGGTTAATCGTTTGTATAACCATGCCAGCGGAAGTCAGGAGCAGCAGTTCAACCGTTGCTGCTCCCTCCCTCTTAATCGGCGAAATAATCCGTATCGACCCGCTTAATGGTATAGGTGGTCAGATCGGTTACTCCGATTCCATGGTCGATCATCAACCCGGCAAGCCGCTTCCCGTCGATCAGCACCACCTTCTTCTCGATTGTCCGGATGTACTCTTCGGCAGTCCTCGTGAACTGCGATGTGGTGATGAAGACCCCGTTCCTCGCCCGCTTCCCCTCCAGGCTCCCGACGAAAGCCTGGATCTCCTGTCGTCCGACGGAGGAGTTCCATCTCTTGGCCTGAATGTAGCTCACGTCCATACCCAGAGTGTCCTCCTTGATGATCCCATCGATCCCCTCGTCGTTGCTCCGCCCGACCGCCTCACCTGCGTCCTGGACAGACCCTCCGTAGCCCATGGAGACCAGGAGGTCCACGACCAGAATCTCGAAGAAGGACGGGGGACTGTTCCTGACTAGTTCGAGTAGCTCTCGGGAGAGGTCATCCCTCATCACCTGGTAATTCCTCTCGATCTCCTCCTCCGTGGTGAGGAGGGTACAGGGGACATCCTCATCGATATCGGGTGAGATGCCCCGGTTAAAGATGACGAATCCAGGAAACCGGCGGAGGTACTCATTGTCGATAGCATCCAGGCCTTCGCCGAGGGTCGTTACACCCTGATCGGTGATGTGCACACAACGGCCCTTCGTTCTTCTGACAAGTCCTGGGTATTTTCAGGACGAGATGGCCCATCTGGTCCTTTTTCGAAAGAGGACGTGCTGGGACCGGGAGAACGCGTCATCGGCGAGGAGGTGAAACTGAACCGACAGGGCTTGTCGGAGGTCGTGCAGCGCATGCTCCTCGCGATCGCCGAGGTGCTCCAGAAGGGGGAGCATCAACGCCTGGTAACTCGGGAGCTCCATGGTACAACAATTCTGAAAAGTGAGACGAAAAATGCTGGCACTACGACCCGGGGAGCAGATCGAGTAAAAAACGAGCTTGCCCCCCAGTGCTGATAGTGGCCATGCTTCGATAGCACCCCGGGGGGATAGGACGGTACCAAACCCCCGGTTGCCGGCCAGACCTCACCTCATCAGATGAGCAGCAGGTACGTGACCACCGACACCACGAACGCGAGCAGCAGGATTGCGAACGAGAGCGGGGCCACGAAGACGAGCATCGCGTTCACCGTGCAGGCGAGCTGCGTAATCCGCGTCGAACCGAAAACCACCACCTCATCGCACCAGGCGGTTGACGCAGCGACGCGTGCCGGCGCCAGGTCCGCCACCGCCGCCCGAACCGCCCGTTCAATAATGGGAGCGATCTCGTTGACCGGTACCCGCATCCCGATCGGGTTTTTGCCAGTCACGGTGTTCACCACGTGCGAGTCTGTCGTCATCACCTCAGCCTCGTCCACCACCTCGCGGCACCGGGCGAGGAGGAACTCCCGGCTCCCCTCGACCATGTTGTTCCCATCGAGGAGCACGTATGCCGTCCTCTGGCCCCCGGCATCCACCACGAGCACCTGGACTCCAAGGTCCCCGAAACCCTGCCCCCGGGTGAACGGCATCGGTTTTCGGCCGTAACCGATTGAGAAGCCGCCGACCGGTTCGCTCGGCATCGCGTCAACGGAGGCACGGACTGACCGGAGATACTCCGCCCCAAGCGGGGTGCCCGGTAGAACCGGGGTGGATATCTCGGTCATGCAGTTGTGGGCGTCCACGAAACCCAGGTGAGCGAAGCGGCGGCGACCCTCCGCCTCGAACGTCGGAGCGAAGGAAAAGTCCAGGTCTTCGGTCGTTAACGGGGAGCGGGTCGATACGACCAGGAGCGCATCGCCGAACCGCTGGCAGAGGAGGTTGACCGAGTCACACCCGAGACGAATCGCCCTGGAGGCGTGCTCTCCGAAGCTGAGCTCAGCCTTCGTCGCTTCCACGCCGGCGATCAGCTTCTCGATCTCGGCCTCCGAGACCAGGTTGAAGTCATGAGTGGCACACCCGTGTGGGACCATCACCGATTCTTCGAAGGCAGCAACGAAACGGACCGGAAGGTTCCCGCCGCCGATCTCGCCCATCGGGCCGGGATGAACATTCGGAATGGTGAAGACCAGGTCTGGCCGCCCATCACGCCGGAAGAAGAGACTCACCTGGGGCACGGTCACTGCCTCCCCGATCTCGCGAAAAAACTCCTCCATCGCCCTTGAACCGTCGGTCAGGTGCGCGATGAAGGCATTCAGAAACGAGAGCCCGCGTATCCCGAAGGCGCGGTCCAGGGGCCGCTCTATCAACCAGATCAGGACCGAGAATCCGAGTAGGAAAATGCCCATCAGGAGCAGGGCGAGCGGCACGAATATGAGCCCGAAGAGCAGGGTTCCGATCACCACCCCTGCGCCGGACTGCACCGATGCCGGCACCACCATGTGCGGCACACGGTAATCCGATATCGCGACGAGAACAAGGAGGCGCAGGCCAAAGACGAAGCCGACAGAACAGGCGTACAGGAGCGGCACTAGGGTGCGAGCCGGCAACATCGCTGGCACTGTGATCAGCACCATAAAGACCGTGCAGGCGGTGGCGAGTAGGGCAGAACGGTTCCAGGTGAGTGGCCTATCGGCCAGTTCCACGATCGGTTTCGTCAGCACGAAGGCGATAATGGCCGGCACCGTGAAGGCAAGGCTCCCGAAAAATCGGACCGATCCCGAGAGGGAGTATGAACCGATGTCGACAGCGAGACCGAGGAGAAATGCGATGACCAGGGACCGGCGCCAGGACGGCGCCGAGAAGACGAACCGGGCGAGTCCGGCGAGTCGCACATCAGCCGCATCGTCTGTCTCGGTCACGTGAATCCCCGTAGCAAGAGCTCGCTTCGCCCCGGCGTCTCTCGCATCTCTGCCGAGTCGTACCGTACCGGGTGATGGTAGAACGGGGCGTCCAGAGCGAGGGATTCGTATTCCCCGCCCTCCCCGGCCAGGTGAATGTGGTGCACGGCGGCCACCCTCTGGAGCCGCTCGATCGTGGCGCCGTCGATCCGAGCTCCGAGAAACGAGCTGTCGAGGCCGTCGGCCGCCGTCACCACGATGATGGCGTGTAGCCTTGCGGATACCTCGAACAGGAGTTCGAGGGGTTCCCTACGCCAGAGGGGGGCGACCAGTTCGAGACCGAGACGTTCAGCGATCCCGGCGAGCCGGTCCCGCTGGTAGGTTGACTCCACTGCCCCGGTAACTATCCCACTGCACTCGAGGGCCGCGAGACCTGCTTCCAGATCATCGAGTTCGGCCTCCTTCTCACCGTCAGTACGGATCTCGACGTACTCCAGTCTTCCTGCCCGGGCAATTGCCGCCACTGCGTCCAGGTTGGCCGAGTGGAACATGTAGGAGTCGGGGTTACGGGGTCGCACAGTCACCATGTACTCAACTGCCAGCCCGGCGTCCATTGCTTTCTGGCAGGCAAGTATCGAGTCCTTGCCCCCCGAGGAGAGTGCAGCGTAGACCATCGAACGTCCCCCCTGGAATATCACGATGGAGACGGGATAAGCGCACCGAAGTGCTGCTCAAACCGTACTTGCATCCGCTCCCAGTCGGGGAGGTTGGTCTGGCACCCGGGATGTTCGACCGTGAAAGACGCCGTCACGGTCCCGACCTGGCAGCAGGTCTCGAGGGAAAACCCGCGTGTGTACGCGGTGAGGAAACCGGCCCGGTAAGCATCTCCTGCACCAGTCGGGTCCACCATCTTGACCGGCACGATGGGAATCCGGACCTCCCTTCCGTCTGAAGCGAGGCAGGACCCACCACTCCCCTCTGTGAAGATAGCAGTCGGTACCCGTTCGATAAGCTCAACGCGGGAGATGCCGAGGAGCGAGCACATCCCGGCAACCTCGTGCTGGTTGGCGAACAACAGGTCAATATGGTCCAGGATCGCATCCAGGTCCTCCGCCGAGTACCGGTGCAGGTCCTGGCCCGGGTCGAACGAAGCGAACCGCGCCCGCTCGGCCACATGTCGGTTGAAGACGGGATCCGCGGTTGCCATGTGAACAAAGTCCAGCGCCGGCGCCTCCTCGCATGAGAAGGCGACCGAGGCCCCCCACTCGAAAAAGGTCATCTGGGCGCCACTTGTCTCATCGGTGAACATGAACGCGGTGGCGGTGTGGGCCCCCTCGACAAGATAGAACCGGGGCCGGACGCCGAGCTCACCGAGCCACCGGTCGTACGCCGAGCCGGCAAAGTCGCCGCCGACCGCCGAGAGCAGTTCGACATCTCCGCCCAGGCGGGCGATGCCGGCGGCGATGTTCGCCGCGCCCCCGCCGAAGAGGACCTGACGGTCGGTGATTGAGGTCGACCCATTCGGCCCCGGGAGCGTGGTCACCCTGCTGATATGGTCGATGGCCGTGTGGCCGACGACGGTAACGACACGGTTCATCGCCGGCGGGTATGGGTCTTCGTGCCGGCCTTCGAGGTGCCGGACCGGTTAGCTTTCGATTCCGATCGCCCTTGGGGCTTTGAAGAAGAGGGACGTTTCTCCTTTGGTTCGGATCGTCCTTCGGGCTTCGGCCGGGATTCGGCGATCGCTCGCGTCTCCAGAATCGTGAGCGGGATGTCACGCAGGGCCTTGCCGATCACGGACTTGGCGATACGCTGGGCGTGCTCCTCTGACTCTGCCTTGAAGACCTTCATCTCGAGAACAAGCCCGACCAGGCCGGTGTTCGCCACGACAAGCGCACAGTTGAGTGACTCATCGCAATACGGACAGCCCATCAGCCCGGTCTCGATCTCTACATACTTCGCCGTTGGGTTGAGACGCTTTCCTGCCTCTCCAATCGCTATCGATATCGCATCATCGAGCGACCGGACATCATGGACGATCCAGGCCGACTCCATAGTAATTACATAGTCTGTCATTGGATCCTACCAGGATTCGAGATGAACATGCTCCTCGATCGGGAGGCGGGTTGTCAGGCCGCTGGTCTGCTCACCGAGCCCCACCGCCAGGAGGACGACCGGCCGGATGTGCTGAGGAAGGTCGAGTACCGAACGAACCTCGTCGTCATCGAACGCTCCCGTCCAGCACGAACCGAGCCCGGAAGCGTGCGCCGCGAGCATCATGTAGGTGGCCGCGATCGAAGCGTCGCAGAGAGCGTAGAGGATGCCCCGGTCACCATATCGTGACATCGAGCGGACATAGTTCGCACAGACGACGAGGACCGCCGGCGCCTGGGCGACGTGGGGCTGGTCCAATGCCGCCTCCGCAAGCTGGCTGCGCCGATCAGGGTCGGTCACCAGAACCACGTCCCACGATTCGAGGTTGCCCGCGCTGGGCGCGGTCGAAGCGCAGGAGAGGATGTAAGCTAGGGTTTCTGCGGCAATCTCTTCTCCGGTATACGACCGGATAGAGGTCCGATTCGAGAGAAATCCGAAAAATTCAGACGAGTCCATTTTTCGAGAGCTGCCCCCATGCACCCTGGGCAACAGTGGTCGCCTGAGAGACCGCCCGTCCAACCCTTTCAGCCGCCTGCTCGAACTCACGGCTCTCCGTCAGACTGATCGCCTCGGAGAGACTCTCGGCTGCTCGCTGAAACGGCACCTCACCGGTTGCCTGGTGAGCGCGCTGAGCGTCGCCTCGAACGGCTCCGAGCAGGTTGGTGAGCATCCTTGCTGCCCCGGGACGCTCCCCCTCAGGGTACGATGGGACCGTCGCAAGGAGTTGCGAGACGGTAATCAGAGAGTTTTTTAGATGTTCGGCCGCCGCATACGACGCGAGGGCAACTTTCAAGTCCATGCCCATTAAGATGCGAGGATCGGTAAAAAAGGTTGTTTAACGCCCGGCACGGGCCTTCGCGCCGACGACCGAGACCTTCGCACGCTGGACGCGGCACCGGACCAGGGTCTCCTCACTCTCACCTGGACGGCCACGTCCGCCGCGTCCGCCACGCCCTCCGCGTCCACCACGCCCGCCACGGCGCTGTCCACCACGATTGTCGGCGGCGGCCTCAAGCTTCTTGAGGTTGATGCCGGTCTTGAACCGCTGGTTCGGACCGGGCTTCTTGAACTCGCCCTCTTTGGCCGGGACGAGCCGGAGCTGCCCCTTGGCCCCCTTGATCTGGACCCACTGGGTCGTGCCTGTCTTTCCCATGAATCGAACTCCTTTATCTATTGCGTGTTTGGCCGCATAAAGGTACCCGTCATTCGAGCACCTTTTTGAGCGCCTTTCGCAGCTGTTCGGAGATGCGCTTGCCGTCGACCGAACCGCGAACTTCGGCCATAACGACGCCCATCAACGGGCCGAGAGCCCCCATCTTTCGCTCCTTTACGAATGTTATCCTCTCCTGCACGACCCGATCGACCAGGGTCTCGAGTTCACTGGCGTCCACCGCAGGTGCGAGGGAGGCGAGCGCCTCGTCAACGGATGTGCCTCCGGCGACAGCGCGGAGCAGATCGGGGATTGCCTCCTTCGCCGCACGATCCTCCTGGACCGCAATGAGGACAGCGAGGACAGTATCATCACCGATCCCCTCCACCGCCACACCATCCCGTGAGAGTTCTTTTAAAGTCGAAAGCACAGTGCGAGCCGCAAGCCCGGGCGGGATGCCGGCGGCGATCGCCTGGTCGAAGAGCGCAAGCAGGCTGGAGTGGACCAGCTGGTCCGCCGTCGCAGTTGAGAGGCCAAACTCGACAACGTACCGTGCCGCACGGTCGACAAGTAATTCGGGGGCCTTCACCGACTCCCATCGCTCCTGAGTGATCGCCACGGGGAGAACGTCGGTCTCGGGATACATACGGGCTGCGCCAGGGAGCGGTCGCATATAGGCACTCGATCCATCCTCAAGCATCCGCCGGGTCTCCTCCGGCACTCCTTCAAATGCAAGCATGGCCCGCCGCACGACCTGCTTAACGGCGCAGAAAGCCTTTTTCTGGTCCGCGGCAACGATGACGACTGCATCCTCTTCCGCTGCGTCGAGCCTTTCGCGGAGGGCCGCCACCTCGTCAGCTGTCACGCCGTATGCCGGCAGCTCATCGGTGTGGAAGATTCCCCCCACCCCGCACCGTTTCGCATAGTCGGAGAGCTCGGAACCGAGTCGCCGACCCGGCTGGATCTCCCGCCCGACAAGCCCGGCGAATCCCCGTAGCCGGATGCCGAGAATCACCTTCGTACGCTTCAGGATCGAAGATTCAGTCGCCGAGAAGAGACCGGTCACATCGACGGGTTGTTCGTCAACCGATGCGTTCCGGTCACGAAGTTCCTCACGGATTGAAAGGAGTTCCTGCTGTCGGCAGACCTCACGCCGAACCACTTCAGCGATCAGGTCGAGCTCCTGGACACCCTTGATCTCGACACGGGCGCCGTTGCGGATCGAGACGTTGAGATCCTGGCGGATGGTGCCGATCCCACGCTTCACCCGACCGGTCGAACGGAGCACCATGCCGATATAGGCCGCAGTCTCCTGGACCTCCCCGGGTGTGTGAAGGCATGGAGAGGTGGTTATCTCCACGAGAGGGATGCCGAGGCGGTCAAGTGAGAAGCAGGCGTCCTCGACCCGCTGGGCAGCCTCCTCCTCCAGGCAGATCGACTCCACCCGTCCGCCATTCGGAAGCGTCCCACCGACAGCAACGAGCCCGGTCCGCTGAAATCCGCTCGTGTTCGAACCGTCGATAACGAGTTTGCGCATCACGTGGACCTGTTCGATTGGGGCCATCCCGAAGCTTCTGGCAATTTCAAGGGTGACCTCCAGGGCCTCCTCGTTCAGGGGCGATGGAGGCTCATCATCGTTTTCGACAAGGCAGGTCGAGTCGTAAGCAAGGTACCGGAACCGCCGTACGTGCTTCATCTCCTCCTCGGCGGCTCGGTCGATCGTGCCAAGCTCGGAGACCGTGGCGCGGAGGTAGCGATAGAACTCGCCGTTGTGATCCTCAACCGGCCTGATCTGGGTCGGACAACCGCAGAAGAGCTTTCTGGCCGTATCGAGCTGCTGGTGGATCTCCAGGCCCGCGACGAGTCCGACCTCTTTATAGTCCATGCGGCGACCTCCCGAGGACCTCTCCAGCAAGGTCGGCTTCCATGAGCCGCACGACCTCTTCGCGATCCCGCGTCCGACCGAGGACACACATCAACTTGACAAGCGCCACCTCGGGAAGCATGGTCGCCCCCTCGATCACGCCCGCAGCAAGGAGGTCGCGACCCGTATCGTAGACCCGGTCGCAGACCCGGCCATAGAGGCACTGCGAGGTCATGACAACCGTGGTACCGGCGTCCACGAGTGCACGGAGGCGTTCGATACAGGTCGTCGAGACATGTCCGAGACCGGTACCGGCGATCACCAGCCCGGCATACCCGGAGAAGGAATCGAGCAGGGCGGGGTCCATCCCGGGGTAGAACTGCACCAGGCCGCACCGTGGCTCGAGCCGGTCGTCGAGGGCGAGAACGCGGGTTCCCCGCCTGACGGCATCGGCCTCGAGCGTCACGGTTCGGGACGGGTACTCCACGTACCCTATGGGCTCGGACTCCACCGACCGGAAGGCGTCACGCCGTGATGTGTGGAGCTTTCGTACCCGGGTCGCCCGGTGGACTGCGCACCGGTCGTCTGAAGGGGTCTCATGCATAACGATGGTGATCTCGCCCAGATCCGAGATGGCGGCGGCAGCCGCAGAGATTCCGTTCATCACGTTATCCGAGCTCGGTCGGTCCGCCGACCGCTGGGAGCCCACGAAGACGACCGGGACGGGGGATTGGAGCATGAACGCAAGCGCCGCTGCCGAGTACGACATGGTATCGGTGCCGTGGGTCACGATGACGCCGGCGGCTCCGTCCGCGATCGCACCGTGGACTGAACGGGCCAGTTGCTGCCAGAGGGCCGGTGTCATGTTCTCCGAGAGGATAGTCGCAAGGACATAGGTACGGAAACGGGCGATCTCGGCGAGGCCCGGGATTGCCCGGAGTATGTCAGCGGCCGTAAACTGGCTCGTCACTGCTCCGGTGCGGTAATCGATCCGGCTCGCAATCGTCCCACCGGTCGAAACGATCGCAAGTTCAGGGAGGGAAGGGTCCTGGTCCACCTCGTGAGCGGATTGTTCTCCGGGTTCAGCCCGTTGGATGAGGGTGACCCGGTGCGGGTTGACCCCGATGTTGTAGCCGCTATCGAGCTTGACCACGCGCATACCGTCGCGGTCTGTGATGTATGTGCCCGAGAGTCCCGTGCCGCCGATCGTGCAGGCGACCCGGTCTCCCGGGGCGAACGTCTCTGTCACCTGATCATCTCCCGGGCTTTCTGGATCAGCCCTTCGATTGCGTTCTTCACCCTCGTGCGTTCCTGCGCGACGAAGCTGCCGTCCCGGGTCGCCCGTAACGAAAGAGTTTTGATCTGTGCCTCGACCGCTTCTGGTGCCGGCCCCCCGGGGGCACAGCGGACGCGGACTGACTCGAGAGGGTCCAGGGCCCGCTCCACACGTGCCTGGTCGAGGCCCCGTTCAGCGATTGAGAGCCCGGCCATCTCGCACCCGGCCTCCTCGAGTCCTGCGGCATCCAGTCTGCCGTCGCGCACCGCGCGGGCGACCACGTGATGGGCGGTCCGGAATGGCAGGCCGAATTCCCGGACGAGGGTATCCGCCAGCTCGGTCGCCGTCGATCCTCCACGCCCAGCCTCAGCCGCCATCCGTTCCGTCACGAAACGCGCGGTTTCGATCGCCCCCGAGAGGACGCGAACCGAGGCGCGGGTCTCGTCCACCCCGCGCCAGAGATGAGGCGAGAGTTGCTGCAGGTCCCGGTTGTAGGCCTGCGGAAGCCCCTTGACGATACCGAGGGCGCCGACGAGCTCCCCCGAGACTGATGCCGCTCTCGCCCTGAGGAGTTCAAGGGTATCCGGGTTCTTCTTCTGCGGCATGATGGACGAGGTGGAGCAGTACCGATCGTCCAGTTCGACAAAACCGACAAGTGGGGAGGACCAGATTACCAGTTCCTCGGCGAGCCGACTGGCTGTCGACATCAGGATGGCGGCGGCGGCCAGGGTTTCGAGGCTGAAGTCCCTCCCGGAGACAGCGTCCATCGAGTTAATGAGCAGACCCGAAAACCCAAGGCGGACAGCGGTCGACTCGCGGTCTATCGGGTACCCTGTCGACGCGAAAGCGGCCGAACCGAGAGGGGAACGATTCACCCGCCCGTAGGCATCGAGGAGGCGGGCCGTGTCTCGCTCGAACGCCGCGGCGTAGGCAAGGAGGTGATGGGCAAGGGTCGTTGGCTGGGCGTGCTGTAGGTGGGTGAACCCCGGCATCACGCTTGTACAATGGGTCGCCGCTGTCGCCAGGAGTATCTCACGGAGCCCGATGACCTCTTCAGCGACAGCCAGCAGTTCATCGCGAAGACGCATGCGCATGCAGGTCGCCACCTCGTCGTTTCGCGAGCGTCCTATGTGGAGTCGTCCCCCTGCTTCTGTCCCCACAACACCGGTGAGATGAGACTCGATGCCAGCGTGGACGTCCTCGAATATTGGGTCAAAGACGGTATCGGGGAGCCCTTCTGCGTGCATCCTAAGAATACCCTCCAGTAAAGCCCGCGCATGAGCCGCTTCGATGATCTCCTGCTCTTCAAGCATCAGCACGTGTGCCATGTCCACGAGCAGGTCCGCTTCGCCGATCCACCGGTCCGCCCACGAGGAGGAGAGATACCGGGCGATATCGCCCTCCCGCTCTCCTGAAAGGCGTCCGCCTCGCACAACGTCTCGAGCCATGCCGTTCCCTACTACGTCGGCCCGAAGCGAGATGAGCGTGTCGGAGCAGCGGGAGTTCCATGCGAAGACGCCACAGGGGCCATAAACTTCTCGGAGATCCCGGTGAAATAGAGATGGAATGGACGTGATCCATTTAATGGTAGCATTAAAAGACAAGAATTTTGACAAATTTTTCCTAATTGGAGAAAATTTTTCGACAAGAGGGAAACGTTAATCACCCCTACCCTCAAATCAATTCGTTATGGATACTCGCTTGTTAACACTTGCGCTGGCAGTCCTTGCCGTCGCCGGACTCTGCTGTGCCGGCTGCACCACACCTCAATCGGGAGGGAACAAGACAGAAAATGGGACCGTCGCCATACTGTACAGCCAGGGGGTCGGCCCCATGCCGAACCTGCTTGCGACAAAGCAGGTGGACGGCTACATCGCCTGGCAGCCGTTCGTCTCCATTGCGACCGAGTCGAAGATCGGTCAGGTCGTCACCGATTCGGGTGACATGCCCCCAGTCGGGATGTGGAACGACCATCCCTGCTGCGTTGTAACTGCCCGCGACGACCTGATCGCCTCGAGCCCAGACTTCGTCAATGCGATCTCGGCGATCACGATCCTGGGCAACACCTACGTCTCCGAGCACCCCGAAGAGGCGGCGGATATCATTGCCGACTGGTTGGTCGGAAAGGCGAACTTCACCTACGGGAACGTCTCTGTCGGGTCAGTCGGAGTCGTGAACGACGCGGTCAGGACCGTCAAATACACCACCGAGCCGACCGATAACTGGAAGGACGGCACCCGGCGGTTTGTTGCGGCGCAGAAAGACCTCGGGACCGTCCAGGGCAGGCTCGCGAACGTTACCGGAGCCGAACTTGATGAGATCCTCTTTGACTTTGGCCCGTACGAGTCTGCCTCGCAGATGATCGCGCAGAAGAGCATCGTGACACCTGCAAAACTCTCGAAGCCCGTCACCCTCGGGTACCTCAAGGCCGACATGCACTCGGGTGGCCTTCTGGTTGCTATCAAGAAGTTCCAGTGGATGAACGACAACTATGGCATCATGCTTAAACCACGGAATATCGCCGAGGCTAAGCCCGATGTCTGCGATCTTGTCGTGAACGGAGAGACCGTTGCGGAAATCCGGCTCGTTTCAGCGAACGCCGGCCCCGAACTGATGCAGATGGCAGCCACCAACAATGTCCAGATGGGCTTTGCCGGTGTCCCGCCTGCGATCTCCACGATCGACAGGGGAACTCCTATTAAGGTTCTTCACCCCATCAATACTGAGGGATCCGGTCTCGTAGCGGTAGCCGGTTCGCCGGCCAAAGACTGGCCCACCTTCGTGCAGTGGGCTAAGGCCCGGTCGAACGAGGGTAAACCCCTGAAGATCGCAGCACCGTCCAAGGGCTCGATCCAGGATGTGATGCTGCGCTACTCGCTCAAGGACGCCGGGATAACCATCACCGAGGGATAACCAATCAGTATATTCGGAGGAGAATGAGGGAGAGCATCCGGAGGATCCGTCAGTTACAGGGAATGTCCCGGGGTTTCCGCTGGGCGATCATGCCCCTCCTTTTTTTGTTCGCCTGGGAAGTTGTGGCGGTCGTAATTAACAACCAGTTCATCCTGCCCAGACTTGAGTCAGTGGCAATGGTGCTGGCAACACCGTTCTCCCCGATTCTCGGTTCAGGATCCCTGGTCGAGAACGCGTTTGACTCCCTCCTGCGAGTCATCGTCGGCTTCGCTGTTGGAGCCGCTCTTGCCGTGCCGATCGGGGTTGCGATGGGGCGTTGGAAGATCGTTGAAGAACTCATCGACCCCCTCGTCCAGATATTCAGGCCCATCCCTCCGCTGGCATGGGTGCCACTCGCCCTCGCATGGTTCAAGATCGGGCTTGGTTCTATGGTCTTCATCATCGCCCTGGGGTCGTTCTTCCCGGTGTTGCTCAACACCCTCGATGGCGTCCGGTCGGTGAAACGGACCTGGATCGAGGCAGCGATGACGCTTGGCGCGACCGAGCGCCAGATACTCACCAGGGTGATCCTGCCAGGGGCCCTGCCGACGATCTGGACCGGGATGCGGGTTGGGTTCGGGATCGCATGGATGTGCGTGGTGGCGGCGGAGATGATGCCAGGGACGAACTCCGGGCTCGGCTACCTGATCCTCTACGCCTACAACTTCAGCCAGGTGCAGGTGATCATCGCCGGCATGATCGTGATTGGGATCATCGGACTCGGGATAGATGTCGCACTCCGGCGATTCGAGGAGCGGAGGTTCCGGTGGAGGGAACTCGAGCGATGAAGAAACTGAAGGTAGATCGGGTCTCGAAGTGTTTCTCGACCGACACCGGGGAGGACATGAAGGCCCTTTGCGACGTCGCGCTTGAGGTGGATGAGGGCGAGTTCATCTGCATCCTCGGCCCTTCCGGATGCGGCAAGACCACGCTTCTCCGGATCATCGCCGGGCTGGAACCCCCGACCAGTGGTGAGGTGCTCGTTGATGGAGATCCTGTGGACGGGCCAACTCCTCGCCTCGGAATGATCTTCCAGGACTACTCCCTCTACCCATGGCTGCGGGTTATCGACAATATCGCGTTTGGCCTCGAACTCGCGGGGGTGGAGAAGGCGGCCCGTACCTCCACCGCCCGGAAATACCTCGAGCTGGTGGGCCTGGGCGAGTTCGCCGATGCATTCCCATACGAACTCTCGGGCGGAATGCGCCAGAGGGTCGCGGTGGCACGGGCGCTCGCAACCGATCCGGCCGTTGTGCTGATGGACGAACCGTTCGGAGCGCTGGACGCCCAGACACGGAACGCAATGCAGCGGGAGCTCCTGGATATCTGGGGGAAGACTAAAAAGACCGTGCTCTTTGTAACCCACTCGGTCGACGAGGCGGTCTTCCTGGCTGACCGTATCGTGGTGCTGACCCCCCGCCCCGGCCGGATCCGCGAGGTGGTCGATGTTCCCGAACCCCGCCCCGGGAACCGGACGAGTGACGGGTGCGCGGCCCTGAGACGGTACGTCCTCGGCCTGATCGACGAGGGGCACCCGAACGCGTGAGGAAGGTTTAATAGCCAACATCTCATTTTAATAGAGCACGGAGCGCTAACGAGGAGTATATACCATGGTCAGAAAACCCGGCAAGATGTACAGGAATCTCTCTAAGAAGGCATATACGCGACGTGAATATATGGGCGGCGTTCCTGGCTCGAAGATCGTTCAGTTCGAGATGGGCAATCTCTCGACGGACTTTCCGGTTCAGCTTTCGCTAGTGGTAGAGGAGGCCTGCCAGATTCGTCACACGGCGCTTGAGGCGGCCCGTATCTCGATCAACCGGAAGCTGATGAGCGAGATAGGACGACAAAACTTCCACCTCAAGATCCGCACCTTCCCCCACCACGTCCTGCGGGAGAACAAGCAGGCGACGGGCGCCGGCGCCGACCGTGTCTCGGAGGGGATGAGGCTCGCATTCGGCAAGGCGGTTGGGACGGCGGCACGGGTAGCCCCCCGGCAGAAGATCTTCACCGTCTACACCAGCGAGCAGCACATCGAGAAGGCGAAGGAGGCGATGAAGCGTGGCGGGTACAAACTCCCGTCGCCCTTCCGCCTGACCGTCGAGACCGCCACTCCGGCGGCCTGAAACCCTTTTTCTTTCCAGGGTCGGTCGACCCGAATAACTGGACCGTGTTCAGCTGAACAACCTCGGTTGAACCCCTAACTCGACGAGTGCCCGGAACTTAAAGGACACCTGTTTCATGGTTATCCATATCGATTGATATTCCCGGGTTCTTCACTATCGTCACACATTGTCGATGAGGGCGCCTCGCCCCGGATGCGCTGCACGAGGGGTGGTTTCTTGGATTTCTGGCTCTCGGTAACCTGACTTGTCGAAAAGTGACTCAAACCGGCACAGTCGGGAATGCAGGTTGCGCTGCGATCCGATCATCGCCATCGATTCCTCCTTTGTATTGCCGGCTTTCTGTCCTGTTCAAAGGTCCGACACTCGACCAGGGGGGAGACGAACCCTCTCTCCGTTCGTCTCTCATCGTCAAGCCCTTCCCCACTGCAGGTTCGGCAATCATACGAAGTGACATTCCGGGTATGGGGTAGACATCGAACCGGACGCCACCAGTTTCAGGGTCAGGAACGGCTTAAACGGTCGCTGCGTGCGTGATTGTGAAGTGTTCACCAGCTCCCACCAGGAATCGGATCATACGAGGTGGCGGGGTGAAGGGAGTGAGCGACCGTTGACCCGCCGGCGGAGGTGCTTCGGGCCCCGGAGTTGAAGTATTTCGGCGTATCTCGATTCAGCCTGGAGCCCGCCATACGGGTGTCGCCGGTGAGTCTCTATTGAGATAGATAGGATGTCCCACCCGGTCATGCGCACTCCTTGTCAATGGGCGACCAGGCATTCCCAGTAGGTCGAGCGCCCAACCTGTCGTTACGTCACCGTTTCAACGGCATCTATATACCGCGCCGTCCAATACCTGAATGACCGCGCAGTAAGGATATCGAATACACTTTCATTCGCCGGATAGATACGCATGTCCAACGTCATTGTATACCGTCTCAGTCCCGCTTGCGACATCTCTGATGTCGAGGTTGGGACCATCTACATCGGACGGGTCCAGGGTTTCGCCGCCTTCGGCACCTTTGTCCAGCTCACCGACCGCCTGAAGGGCCTCGTCCACAAATCGAACGTCCGGACTGACCATGAAGAACGGGACGAGATCCTGGTCAGGGTCAAGCAGATCCGTCCAAACGGGAATATCGACCTCGAGGAGGTGATTCTCCCATCCTACGAGGTCCAGGACGTGATAAGAAAGATCACAACGACTCGTCTGGCCGAACTTGTCAACCGGATCGGCAGGACCGTGACGGTTATGGCCGAAGTCGCCCAGATCAAGCAGACGAGTGGCCCGACCATCTTCACCCTGGTTGACGAGAGCGGTACCGAGAACGGCGCTGCCTTCGTCGAGGCGGGTGTCCGGGCATATCCCGAGGCCAATCTGGGCGACATTGTCCAGGTCTACGGCCAGGTGATGCAGCGCAACTCCCAGGTCCAGATCGAGATCGCGTCATTGATGGTGCTCTCTGGCGATGAAGCCGATGAGGTCCGCCGCTGTATCGAGGAGGCCCTCGACCGCCGAGCGGAGCCCCCCGAGGTCCCGCTGCTCGTTGAATCCGAGGTGATGACCCTGCTGCGCCCGCAGCTACGCGAGGTGGCCAAGCAGATCCGCAGGGCGGTCTTCGTCTCCCAGCCGATCGTGCTCCGCCACCATGCGGATGCTGATGGGATCTGTTCGGCCGTCGCGATCGAGCAGGCCGTCGTCTCCCTGATCCGCGAGTCAGGTGGTGACTTCGATGCCGACTACTTCCTCTTCAAGCGCGCCCCCTCGAAGGCACCCTTCTACGAAGTCGAGGACATCACCCGCGACCTCGACTTCGCTACGAAGGACCTGGTCCGCTACGGGCAGAAGATGCCCCTGATCCTGCTGACCGATAATGGATCGACCGAAGAGGACGAGCCAGCCCTCAAGCAGGCGCAGGTCTTCGGCCTTACCGTCCTGGTCGTCGACCATCACCACCCCGACGCAGTGATCGACCAGTACCTCGCCGGGCATGTCAACCCATACCACGTCGGTGGGGACTTTGGTATCACCGCAGGGATGCTCGGAACCGAGCTAGCCCGGATGATCAATCCCGCCGTCGATGAGATGGTTCGCCACCTGCCGGCCGTTGCAGCGGTCGGAGACCGATCGGAGGCCCCCGAGCGCCAGCGGTACCTGGACCTGGTTGCCGACCGGTACACCGAGGAAGAGTGCAAGGAGATGGCACTCGCCCTCGACTACGAGCAGTTCTGGCTCAGGTTCAACGACGGGCGCGAGATCGTCAAGGAGATCCTCGACCTCGGACCCGACCACGACCGCCACGTGAAGTTCGTCAACCTCCTGGTCGAGGGTGCGAACGCAATGATCGCCGACCAGATGGACGCGACAATGCCGCATGTGCGCGAGAGGGGGCTCGAGAACGGAGCACACCTCTTCCTGCTCGACGTCGAGATCCATGCCCACAAATTCACATTCCCGCCGCCGGGCAAGACCTCTGGTGAGGTTCACGACCGACTCTGCAAACTTCACCCCGGTGAACCCGTGGTGACGATAGGGTTCGGACCGGACTTCGCCGTGCTCCGGTCACGCGGTGTACTGATGAACATCCCGCGCATGGTCCGTGAGCTCAGAACCGAGATCACGGGAGGTGGCATCAGCGGCGGGGGTCACCTTGTAGTTGGGTCGATCAAGTTCGTCGAGGGCATGCGCAACGAGGTTCTCGAGGGTCTCATCGCCAAGATCGCGAGTGCCGAGGTTTCGGCCCCCTCCCTGCATTGAACCTGCAAACTATACTTTTTTGATAATCATCTGCAATTGCTGTCCTCGTCCGCACTGGCTCATAAAAGGACATCAGGCAGAGTACTTAGAAAAATGAGGTAGAGTTTAGAGTTCGTCCTCGCGTGTCCGCCGAACGGCGACGACACCGAGAGCGACCAGTGCGATCCCGGCGATCGCGGCGAGAGCCATCATCCAGGCGCTGCCAAATATCGAACCAGGAGTCCCGATCGCCGCAGTCGTGTTGTTGATCACCGGCGATGAGGTCACCCTGCCGCCAAAGGCCCCATCAACGGTCGGTGTCTCGTCGACCGGCCAGTCGGCGCTCTCCTCGTCCAGCTCATCGTCGGTCCAGTTCGGGGCCCCACCGAGAGGGGAGGGGAGAGTCCGGTCGACCGAGGGCGTCTCCGCGGGTGTCTCCTCCTGGGTCGGCGTCTGGACCACACCTGTCTGGTAGGCGATCTGTCCAGGTGTCGTCGGGATTGGCGTCCAGGTCAACTCTGGAGTTGCAGTGGGTGTCGGAGTCACGGTAGTGACGGTGGTGGATGGGACTGTCGTACTCTCGACGGTCACCTGTGTCCTGGTCGGGAGGGTGGTGAAGACCCGTAAAGGCAGGGTTGTCAGAACAGTTGTCACGACCGTTGTGGGCATCGGCGATGGTATCGTCGTGGGTACGGATGTCGTAATAGTCGTTGGTATGGGCGTCGGAGGAGTGGCGCCGGGGGTGAGCTGGGGCCAGGCGGGAACTCCACCTGAGGCGATAGTGCTCTGCTGCACAGGCTGGACAACGATCGGAGCCTGGTAGGTGGTTGGCAACACCGGGGGTGGCGAGACCACCGAGGGTGGGATTGTTGGTATCGGGGTGAACGTCCCGGGGGTCACGATGATCACCGTGGGCTGGCCCGCCGGAGGATTGTAGGTGCTCGCCACCGTCGTCGAAATCGTTGTCGGCTTCGCCACCGTATCGCCTGTGATAGAGTACATCCCCTTGCCGGTGACGAACTTCACCGTATTTCCGTCCATGTCGTTGAGGTGGACGATCCGGACGAGTATCGGGGTGTCACCCGGACCGATCACCTTGAACTTCAGGACAGCGAGAGGATACGAGCCCCGGGGATAACCATTGGTGAAATCCCCTAGCATCATGTTCAGCTCGTGCGAGGAGAGGAGGCCGGCGACGGTGCTCCGGCCCACCTTGAAGTTGCACCCCTCGTATTTGAGCATCTCTGGGTTCCAGTCGAAATAGATCGAGATGTCCTTGGCAAGGGGGTTGAGGTTGTTGTCGAACATCACCTTGACCTCGACCGACTGGCCCGTCTTCCAGTTCGCCTCCGAAGGCGAGACCGAGATCTTTGCCATACCTCCGGCAGCAGTGATCGAGACCATGCAGCAGAGCAGAAGGAGAATGAATGGTAGACAGCGACTCTTCATGATCGGCTCCTGACCGGTGCCTTCAGGGGCACCGATCGAGTCCTCGCAGATTATAAAAGGGTTTTCTTGTAGGCTGAAGAAGGTTCCGCTCAAGGAACTCTGGATATCCTCTCCTTTCTCCTCAAAACCGTGAAGTAGCTGCAGCACGAGTATAAGGAGCATGACAGATACGGCGCCCGGACGGCGCGAAGATGAGACCGCTCCGGTCTCGGGCATGACCGAGCGCTTTGCGGCGCTCGGTATATCCGAGGCGATAGTCAAGGCGGTTGCAGCCCTCGGGTTCGAGGAGCCGACCCCTATCCAGCAGCAGGCGGTCCCGGCGGCTCTCGCTGGCCGCGATGTGGTTGGCCAGGCACAGACCGGCACAGGGAAGACAGCCGCCTTCGGTATGCCGCTCGTCGAGAAGGTGAACCCTTCCGACCGAAGTGTGCAGGCGATCATCCTCTGTCCAACTCGAGAACTCGCCGTGCAGGTGGCAGAAGAACTCTTTAAGCTCGCGCGCTATCGGCGAGGGATCACTGTCGTCCCCATTTATGGCGGACAGCCGATTGAACGACAGATGACGGTACTTCGCAAGGGGGCGCAGCTGGTGATCGGAACCCCGGGCCGTGTACTGGACCATATTCACCGGGGGACCCTCTCGCTCGGATCGGTCAAGTTTGCCGTCCTGGACGAGGCCGATGAGATGCTCGACATGGGCTTCCGCGACGACATCACCGAGATTCTTGACACAACTCCCGCAGAACGACAGACTCTTCTCTTCTCTGCGACGATCTCACCCGAGATCCGCGATCTCGCGCGGCGGTATCTGCATGACCCGGTTGAGGTCCGAACGGTCCACCGCGAACTGACCGTGCCCCTGATAGAGCAGGTCTACTTCGAGGTTCGTGAGAACGAGAAACTGGAGGCCCTCTCCCGTCTTCTTGACCTGAGCGAGGGCGGACGAGCGCTCGTCTTCTGTAACACCAAGCGAAATGTCGATGAGGTCGTCTCGCAGCTTCGCGCCCGGGGATACTCGGCGGAGGGGCTCCACGGCGATATGAAACAGAATCAGCGTGACCGTGTGATGGCCAGGTTCCGCCAGGGCGCCATCGATCTTCTTGTTGCGACTGATGTCGCTGCCCGAGGAATCGACGTCGAGGAGATCACAACGGTCTTCAACTACGATCTCCCTCAGGACGAGGAGTACTACGTGCATCGGATCGGCCGTACGGGCCGGGCAGGACGGACAGGTCAGGCGTTTACCTTTGTGACCGGCCGCGAGCACTGGAAGCTCCGGGACATCATGAAATACACGAAGACCAAGATCATCCAGCGACAGGTGCCGAGCCTCGCGGATGTCGAGGAGGTTCGCACGCACATGTTCGAAGACCGGCTGCGTCGCACGATCACCTCTGGTGGACTTGAGCGACATATCACCAGGATCGAACGGCTCATGCTCGAGGGGTTCTCCTCCCTTGATATCGCGGCCGCTCTTCTTCGGCTCCAGAGCGACGAGGAGACCGGGTCGACGGAGCTCGGGGGTCGGCCCCGCACCCCGGGAACCGTCCGGGTGTTCATCAGCGCCGGTAGAAACCAGGGCGTACGTCCGCGCGACATCCTCGGGGCCTTCGCCGGAGAGACAGGGATCCCCGGAGAGCTGTTCGGCCTGATCGAGGTCGACGCGGACCGGTCTTCAATCGAGGTGCCGGAAGAGGAGGCGGACCGGGTCGTCAAGCTAATGTCCCGCCGGCGAATCAAGGGCAGGGGAATCGAGGTTACGCGTTGATCCGAGCTCAACCTTTTTTTCTCTCCGTGATCATTGCGATGCAATAGACCCGGACGACCCCCCTCAAGGAACAACAGAAGTTGCTCGAGGAGTTCGAGAGATGAACCGAATGGTCCATGGCCCTCCTCGCTATTGCCTCGATCGTGCTGCCAGTCTTCGAATCTACTGTACATACATCACCCTCGGTTGAGGTTGCGACGAATGTCATCTGGATCATCCTCCTTCTCGTGTTTGCCTTTTGGCTTGCATTGACCTCGAACCGGCGCAGAGTTTTCGTCGCGACCTGGCTCACGATTGTGTCGCCCATCGTGCCTGCCCTTAGTCTCCTCCGCGTCGCCACGATCCTTCGAGCTTGGTTCGGAGCCTTCGGCTGGCCCGGATCATCACCGGGCTGAACCGGGGCATGCAGTTCTGACGGGGAGCCCTCGATAATCGGTTCCTTCCATACTTTGTCATCGTCTCGGGCATGGTGGGGGCGGCCAGCACAACCGGGATCTTCGCCTTCGAGCACGAGACGAATCCGGTTTTGCTCCCTCGGTGACGCCCTCAGGTGGAGCGGAGTGACTATGATCGCGCTCGGGTCGCCTCCCATCTCCTCGCGTTTCTCCTCGGGATCTACCCGTTCTCGGTCTTCGGGTGAATGACCGAAGCCCTCCCTCCGTTCTTTATCGAGCACGATACGAGGGAGGACCGGATGTCACACACCGTTATTGAGGAGGAACGCCAATAAACAGAGCAGATGGAGCGCTATGACTGCGTCGTTGTCGGTGCCGGCCCAGTCGGAGCGGCGGCGGCGGAGCGGGCAGCATCACTCGGACTCTCGACTCTGGTCCTGGAAGAACACGGAACCATCGGTCATCCGGTGCAGTGCGCAGGCCTCCTTTCCGCGGCAGCTCTCGCAGAATGCCTCGTCTCGGATCGGCCCGTCAGGAACCGGGTCCAGGGAGCCCGGGTCGTCTCCGACCTTGGCGGTGAGCTGGTCTTCGATGCAGGATGCACCAAGGCACTCGTCGTGGACCGGGGGGAGCTCGACCGGGAGATGGCCCAGGCTGCCGCCTATGCCGGGGCCGAGTTCCGACTCAAGAGCCCGGTCCGGCGCGTCGAGGGCAATCGTGTCGTCACGGGCGGACCCAGGGCCTCTGAGATCGGGTTCGAGGTACTGATCGCCGCCGACGGACCGAGAGGTACCATCGCCCGATCGCTCGGTATGGAACGGGCTCCCACCCACCTGGGCGGCGTCCAGGCGGACATCCTTCTCCCGGAGGCGATCGAAACCCATCTGGTTGAGATCTACCCGAACGCCGCTCCCGAGTTCTTCGCCTGGTGCATCCCTGTCTCCGACCGCATCGTCAGGGTCGGGCTCTGCGGCGAGACGGGGGTCCATGACCTGTTTCAGGCGTTCCGAGCCCGGTGGCAGGGATCTGTTATCCATTTGGTCTCCGGCACAATCCCCCTGGGCACCATGCCGAAAAGTTACGGCAAGCGAACGCTTTTCGCCGGAGACGCGGCAGGACTAGCAAAGCCCACCTCTGGCGGGGGAATCTATACTGGTGTTCGTTCCGGTCGATACGCGGCAGATACGGCCGCCACCTGCCTGGAAGCGGGACATGTCTCCGACGAGGCGCTATCCGCCTACGAGGAACGCTGGAAGGCAGACTTCGGACGAGAGCTCGCTCTTGGGTACCGTCTCCAGATGGTCCGTCGACGTGTCACCCCCGAAGAGATCGATCGGCTCCTGAACGCCTTCGGCAACCCCAGGGTGATCCAGGCGATAATCGCGCACGGGGACATGGACCGTCCGAGCGCCCTCCTCGCTCGCCTCTGCCGGATGCCGGCCCTGTGGCCCGTCCTGCCCATCCTGATGCGCCTCGGGATCGCAGAGATCGTTGGCCGTGACTGAACCGGGTTTGATATTAAAAAGGAACCTTTTTCTCTAATCGGATAATACAATCATTCGGATACGTAACACAAAGTGGTGATATTGTGCACATTCCCGATTCTTTCATACCCATCACTCAGGGTGCGGTCTACTGGATCATCGCCCTGATCTTCATCGCCCTGGCCCTTCGTTGGGTCAAGAACGAGATGAGCGAGGAAAAAGTCCCGCTCGTCGCAGTACTGGCTGCCGGCGTATTCGCGCTCCAGGCGTTCAACCTCCCGGTGACAATGGGGACGAGCGGGCACCTGGTTGGTGGGGCGCTCGTCGCGATCGTGCTCGGGTCGCCGTTCGCTGCGATCTTCGTCCTCTCTCTCGTCCTTATCATCCAGGGGGTCCTTTTCGGTGACGGCGGCATCACCGTCATGGGTGCGAACATCGTTAACATGGGCGTTATCGGCGGATTCGTCGGGTACTATGGGTACCATGGGCTCCTTTCAGTCACCCGGAACATCTACACCTCCGCCGCGGGCGCTGCCTGGCTCGCCTGCTTTATCCCTGCCCTCTGCGCCTCTGTCGAGCTGGCGATCGCCGGAACCTTCCCGCTTGTCCCCGGAATGATCAGCATGGGGATCTACCACGCCATCATCGGCGTGATAGAGGCAGGCATCACGGCAGTGGTCCTCGGACTCATTGTCAACTCGCGCCCGGACATTCTCGAACAATCGAAGGGAGCTCCGGCATGATCTCGAACCGTTCCTTCCTCGCCCTCGGTCTCGTCCTTGCGCTGATTGTCGGGGTTGCCGCCGTCTTCCTGGCATCGGGCGATCCCGACGGGCTCGACAGTACCGCCCTGGTCGTGCAGGGCCAGAAGGAGCTTACGCAGCCGGCGAACCCGGATGCCGAGGTGGATGAGTCCGCTCTTCCCGGAGAGTTCGAGTACTCGGCCCCCTTCCCCGACTACACCATTGAAGGAGCGACGAAGATGACCGACACCGTGCTGGTCGTGGTTGGCACCCTGATCGCCGTCCTCCTCGTCTTTGCGCTTGGCAAGAGCCTGAAGGTGTTCAGCCGGACCCGATCATCATAATATTTCCCTTTTTCATACCGATCCAGTATAGGGCCGGATCATGCACCTCATTGAGACCGTCAACCTCTCGTACGCTTACCGCGATAACGTGAGGGCGCTCGACAGCGTGAATTTCGTCGCTCCCCGGAATCTGAGGATCGCGGTAATCGGTCCCAACGGGGCCGGGAAGTCCACGCTCTTCCGGCACCTGAACGGAGTGATCATGGCCCAGCCAGGCCAGGTGCTGGTGCGCGGGGAGCCGATCACGAAGAAGAACCTCAAGGAGGTGCGCAAGTTTGTCGGCGTCGTATTCCAGAACCCCGACGACCAGATCTTCGCCCCAACGGTAGAGCAGGACGTTGCCTTTGGTCCCACCAACCTCGGACTGGACGAGAAGACGGTGATGCACCGGGTCGACGAAGCACTGGGCCTGCTCGATATTGGGTATCTACGGCACCGCGCCCCGCACCACCTTTCTGGCGGCGAGAAGAAACGGGTCGCGATCGCTGGCGTCCTTGCGATGGAACCGGGAGTGCTCGTGATGGACGAGCCGACGGCTGGCCTGGACCCCCGTGGACGGGATGACCTGGTCCGTTTCGTCAACTCGCTCTGGGCCCAGTACGGCATGACGGTGATCTTCTCGACCCACGAACTCGACCTGGTCACCCGTATGGCCGATTACATATACGTGATGGACCAGGGCCGGATCCTCACCCAGGGAACGGTCCCCGAGGTCTTTGAGCAGGAGGAGATGCTCCAGCGAATCCGGCTCGACCTGCCGGTGATCCCGAAACTCTGCCGCTCGCTGCGCCGGCGGGGTGCCAGTATACCTGTGGCGTACACCTTCGAGGAGGCAGAGGCATCACTCGCCGCCGTCCTCTCCCTCCGCCCGCGGCCATGATCGAGGACCTCTTCGAGATTGAGCGCCTGGCCTACGGAGATAGCCTGGTGCACCGCCTCGACGCGCGGGTCAAGTTGGTCGTCACCTTCGGGGCGATCATCGCCCTCGTCGCCTATCCGGTCGACCCCTCCGTCTACCACGTCGCTCTCGTCTTCGCCATGCTCCTCGGGCTTCTCCTCGCCGTCTCTCGGATCACGCTCCGCTCCTTTTTGGTGAGGGTCCTCGTCATTCTTCCCTTCGGCCTCTCAATCCTCCTCTTCCAGGTCCTGTTTCCCCCCACCCCGTTCCCGACCACGACCCTGCTGGCCGAGCTTCCGTTCGGAGTGCTCATCTCGGCGGAGGCTCTTGTGAAGGCATCGATGATCGGCGTTCGGTTCGTTCTCTGTATCGGTTTCATCATCTTGCTCTCATCGACGACCAGGATCCAGGACCTCCTCGAGGGAGCTCGCCGCCTCGGTTTTCCCTCGGAGTTTACCCTGATCCTCGGCATGATGACCCGGTACCTCTTTGTCTTCGGCCAGATGTATCTCCGCATTAAAAATGCGCTCTCCACGCGGTGCTTCGACCCCTTCGACCGGTCCCTGCCGTATGGATACCGCATTCGCCAGCTCGGCAACACGATCGGGACCATGTTCATCCGCTCGTACGAGCAGGGGGAAAGGACCTATACGGCCATGCTCTGCCGCGGGTACGGCAAGGACGCCTTTCTCTTCGTGCCGAAGAAAGTTCTCGCGTATTCGGAGTGGGGGATTCTCATTGCCTGTATGGCAGTCATTATCGGCGGTCCGCTGGCTGTCCACCACTTCTTCTGATGCCGGCCACATCAAGGTTCATATCTCGTCCGTTCATACCCTCTGCATGTATCAGAGGGGCAGATGAGAAGGGTTCTCAGGACTGGTTGGCTGACTGATCCGGGACGGAGAAGGAAGACCAACGAGGATGCAGTCTTCGCCGATCCCACGAAAGGTATCTTTGTCGTCGCTGACGGCCTGGGGGGCCTGCCTGGTGGGGATGTTGCGAGCCGAATCGCCATTAAGCAGATCGCTGAAGTCCTCTCCGGGAAAAAGACGAAGGACACGCCCGAGAAGTGCGTACGGGCTGCAATCGCCCTCGCCGGTGATGCCGTTGGGGAGCGGGCAGCAAACGATGCCTCTCTCCGAGGAATGAGGACAACCGTCGTCCTCATCTTTGTAACCTTAGACGGTCCGTTATTCGTGGCACATGTGGGGGATAGCCGCGCCTATCTCCTCCGCGACGAGCGATTGGAGGTTCTGACGAGGGACCACTCTGTGGTCCAAGAACTGCTCGACTCCGGCCGGATATCGGCGGAGGCAGCCAGGTACCACCCGCAGCGAAACGTGATCACACGGTCCCTGGGGCAGTCAGGGAATGCGGACCCGGATCTCAGGGCAATCGACCGCAGGCCCGGTGACCGGTTCCTCCTCTGCTCCGACGGTCTCACGACGATGCTCGCCGACCCAGAGATAGAAGCGGTGCTCACTCGCTATGGAGAGCCGATGCGATGCTGTCGGGAACTGGTTAACCGGGCAAACGACCGGGGTGGTCTGGACAACATCACCGTGGTCGTGATCGATGAGCCCGGTGAGCCTTTAAAGTAAACGACCCCTCGGAGACACTCCCGCCGAGGAAGCCGGCATCTCTTCCCCGGCAGCGGGGATCCCCTCCGGCAGCCATATTTGGGAGGGGGGAGTATGCTAACTCATGGTGTCGAAGTTCGGACGCGGTTTCATCACCAACCTCATGCAGATCGAACGGCATCTCTGCCTGCCACCCGAACAGGCGTTCTATGGTCTTGCTGATCACCTGGACGAGCTGATCCTGCCGGGCCAGTTTCGCGGCACCGAGGTCGAGGAGCTCCTCACCCTGCTCAGGAAACGGATCCTCTGGCACCAGGTGGGCACAGTCGACCGCGAGGAGTTGCCCGAGATCAAGAGGCTCTTCGCCCGTCTCTGCGTCGCCGTTGACCGGGCACTCGGGATCGATGACGCCGCCGTCGGATCGTTCGACTGAAAGCGGATTGAAAGACCCACAATCACTCTCGTTTTTCCAAATCTCCGGGGAACCAACCCTCCCAGGTTCTTCGATCGGGATCTATAAGAGCTCTGAAGAACAATATATAGTTGCGAAGAGATCAGCCATTCTCTTGCTTTTATCAGAGGGAAATTGATGTCGGATTCTTACGACGCATCGCATATCACGGTACTTGAGGGTCTGCAGCCCGTTCGCGAGAGGCCGGCAATGTACATCGGCTCCACGGACACGCGAGGGCTTCACCATCTCGTCTACGAGGTCGTGGATAACTCGGTGGACGAAGCCCTCGCGGGGTACTGCGACCACATCCGGGTCACTGTCAACGAGGACGGATCGGTCTCGGTCGAGGACAACGGCAGGGGCATCCCGGTCGACCGGGTCAAGAAGACCGGGAGATCCGCGCTCGAGACGGTCCTCACCGTCCTCCACGCCGGCGGCAAGTTCGACAAGAACACCTACCAGGTCTCCGGCGGACTGCACGGAGTCGGTGTTTCGGTCGTGAACGCGCTCTCGGCATGGCTTCACGCCACTGTCTACCGCGACGGTAACGTCTACGAGATGCATTTCGAACGGGGTCGTCCTGGTCCCCTCGAGACCCGCGAGGAGTCAAAGGAGGAGATGGCCGAACGGTACGCCCGGCGGTACGGCGAACGGACGCGGAAGGGGACAGCATCGCGAGACGCCTTCGTCGAAGCACACGGGCGGGAGCTCTCGGGCACCGTGATCACCTTCATGCCCGACCCCGCGATCTTCGAGACTGTGATCTACGATTACGATGTCCTCGCCCACCGTCTCCGTGAGCTCGCATTCCTGAACGCAGGCCTAGAGATCCGGATCGAGGATCGCCGCTCGGGGGACGCTGCCGTCTACCGGTATGAAGGAGGCCTGCGGGAGTTTGTCGCGTACCTCAACGAGGATCGAGAGGCAATCCATCCGGACATCGTTCACTTTCAGCGGACCGATACTGAGAACCGGACTGAGGTCGAGGTTGCCCTGCAGTACACCCAGGCCTACGCGGAGAACCTCTATACGTACGTCAACAGCGTCAACACGCGGGAGGGTGGGACGCATCTCGAGGGGTTCCGGTCAGCGATCACCCGGGCGATCAACACCTCGGCGAAGAAGAACAACCTCTTTAAAAATAACGGCCTGACTCTGCGCGGAGAGGACGTCCGCGAAGGGCTGACTGCGGTGATCTCAATCAAGCTCGCCAACCCACAGTTCGAGGGCCAGACCAAGATGCGGCTCGGCAACTCGAGTGTCCGTGGAATCGTGGACTCGCTCGTCTACGCTTCTCTCTCCGAGTACTTCGAGGAGAACCCAACGGCTCTCAAGTCGATCGTCGAGAAGGGTCTGCTCGCGGCCAAGGCCCGCGAGGCCGCCAAGAACGCCCGGGACCTCACACGTCGCAAGACGATGCTTGAGTCCTCGCACCTGCCCGGTAAGCTCGCCGATTGCCAGGAGCGCAACCCCGCCAAGTCCGAGCTCTATATCGTGGAGGGCGATTCGGCCGGGGGATCGGCCAAGCAGGGGCGCGACCGGAAGTTCCAGGCTATCCTGCCGCTCCGGGGTAAGATCCTGAACGTAGAGAAGGCGACTCAGCACAAGATGATCAAGAACGCCGAGATTCAGACCCTGATGTCTGCCATCGGCTCGGGGATTGGAGAGCAGCTCGATCCCGAGCGCGCCCGGTACCACCACATCATCCTGATGACCGATGCCGATGTGGACGGGGCTCATATCCGGACCCTGCTCCTGACGTTCTTTTACCGGCACATGGCTGGTCTGATCGAGAACGGCTACATCTACATCGCCCAGCCCCCGCTCTACCGCGTAGCCAAGGGCAAGCACGAGCGCTATGTCTACCGCGACGAAGAGCTGAAGGCCGTGGTGAAGGAATTCGGTGAAAAGAACACCGTGGTGCAGCGGTACAAGGGTCTCGGTGAGATGAATGCGGGCCAGCTCTGGTCCACCACCATGGACCCGAAGACCCGGGTTCTGAAACAGATCCAGATCGAGGACGCGATGTACGCGAACGAGATCTTTGAGAAACTGATGGGCGACGACGTTGCGGCACGCAAGGACTTCATCACCCGCCATGCAAAGGAGGTGAGCAACCTTGACATCTAAACAGGCACCGATCGAGCCCGTGGACCCGCAGCGGGTCATTCCGATCAACATCGAGGATGAGATGAAGACTTCGTACATCGATTACGCGATGTCGGTCATCATCGGTCGGGCTATCCCCGACGTCCGCGACGGTCTCAAGCCCGTCCACCGCCGAACCCTCTATGCGATGTGGGAGGAGGGCAACACATCGGACAAGCCGTACAAGAAGTCAGCTCGTGCCGTTGCGGCCACCATGGGTAAGTATCACCCCCACGGCGACTCATCGATCTACGATACGCTGGTCAAGATGGCCCAGCCTTTTTCATATCGCGCTCCCCTCGTGGACGGGCAGGGAAACTTCGGTTCGGTCGATGGGGACTCGGCAGCCGCAATGCGATACACCGAAGCCCGGCTCACGAAGTACGCCGAGGCCCTGCTCACGGACCTGGAGAAGGAGACGGTCGACTACATCCCAAACTTTGACTCGTCGACCAAGGAGCCGACAGTCCTGCCCTGTCGGGTGCCGAACCTCCTGGTGAACGGATCTTCGGGGATCGCGGTCGGGATGGCGACGAACATGCCACCCCACAACCTTCGGGAGGTTTCAGAGGCAGTCAAGCTGGTGATAGACCGGCCAGACTGCACGGTCGACGACCTGATCCGGCGTCTGCCCGGCCCCGACTTCCCGACGGGTGGGATTATCATGGGCCGCGCTGGCATCCGTGCTGCATACGAAACCGGGCACGGAAAGTTGACGGTTCGCGGAGTCGCCGAGATCGAGGACGTCGAGAGCCGCGTCCCCAAGATCATCATCAGCGAGCTTCCGTACCAGGTCAACAAGGCGCGGCTCGTCGAGCACATCGCCGAACTCGTGAAAGAGAAGCGGATCGATGGGATCAGCGACCTGAGGGACGAGTCGGACAAGGACGGGATGCGGGTTGTTATCGAGCTCCGGAAAGGTGTCCTGCCCCGGATCATCCTGAACCAGCTTTACAAGCACACTGCCCTCGAGTCCACGTTTGGTGTGATCAACCTCGCCATCTCGGATGGTCAGCCGAAGACGCTCGGGATCAAGAGCCTGATCACCGAGTTCCTCCGTCACCGGATCGAGGTCGTGCGCCGGCGCTGCGAGTATGAACTTGGGAAGGCCCGCGACCGTCTCCACATAATCGAGGGGCTCCTCTCCGCGCTGGATCGGATCGATGAGGTGATCGCGACCATTCGCGGTTCCGAGTCGGCCGAGGCAGCCGGCAGAGCGCTCGTCGAGCAGTTCAACCTCACCGATGTTCAGGCGCAGGCAATCCTGCAGATGCAGCTCCGCCGACTGGCCCACCTGGAGCAGACGAAGCTCCGCGACGAGCGGATGGCGCTGTTGAAGACGATCGAAGAACTCGAGACGATCCTCGCGTGCGAGGCGAACATCCTGCGTGAGATCAGAAAGGAGCTCACCGCTGCCGGAAAGGAGTTCGGCAACGATCGCAGGACGCAGATCGCCGAGGACGAGGCAATGCTCGACATCGAGGACCTGATCGAGGACCGCCCGATGCTCATCTCGATCACGGCACAGAATTATATCAAGCGCCTCCCGCTCGAGACCTACCGGGCACAGCACCGGGGCGGGCGCGGCGTCATCGGGATGACCACGAAAGAGGAGGACCAGGTCGACAACATCTTCCTCGCCTCGATGCACGACTACCTGCTCTGCTTCACCACCGACGGGCGGGTCTACTGGATCAAGGTCTACAACATCCCTGAGGCCGGGCGCACGAGCCGAGGCAAGGCGATCGTGAACCTGCTCGACCTGAAGGATGAGCTCGTCACCGCGGTGATCCCGATCCGCGAGTTCCGTGATGACCGGTACCTGCTCTTCTCGACGCGACAGGGCCAGGTAGCGAAGGTCGCGACGAGTCAGTTCTCACGCCCCCGCCAGGCGGGGATCAACGCGATCGCGCTCCGCGAGGGAGACCACCTGGTCGATGTCAAGCAGACGGACGGGACCCAGGAGCTGATCATCTCCACCGCAAAGGGCCAGGCCCTCCGTTTTCACGAGAGGGAGGTCCGGCCGATGGGTCGCGGCGTACAGGGCGTGCGCGGGATCAAGTTGAAGTACGGCGACGAGCTCGTGGCGACCACGCTCGTTGAGAAGGAGCATCTCCTGACGATCACCGCCCAGGGTGCCGGAAAACGAACCGACTTCGAAGAGTTCCGCGGTCACGGGCGTGGCACGATGGGTGTCCGGAACATCCTCGCTGGTCCCGGCAACCCGGTCGTCGCCACGCGAGCGGTCTCGGCGGAAGAGGAAGTCGTTCTGATCACCGCGCTCGGAAACGTTATCCGGATCCGGGCGAGCGACATCTCCGTCCAGAAACGGTCGACACGCGGTGTCCGGACGATCCGGCTCGAGGAAGAGGACCGCGTGGTCGGGTTCGCCTGCCTCGACAACGAAACCTGCGATGCGGAGACGGAGAGCGGGGACACCGTTACAGAGAGCGAAGAGGAAGCGGGGCAGCAGCACCTCGTCGATGACGAGACCTAGAGGCGACCCTGGTGAAAAAAGCCAATTTTTTTACCTTTTCCCGGTGATCTCTCTCGTACGACACCCGACCTCTTTGCCATGCTGATGCCAGACCCCTCCTGGGCATGGTTCGCTCCAGCCGTGCTCGTTCCTCCGGCGCTCTACCTGGTCCTGAAACGGGGCGTCACCGAGCGGTGGCAGCATGTTGTGCCGGTCCTGCTTGCGGTTGCCTGCTCGCTCGCCCTTTACGCAGTATCCCCAACCATGCGCGAGGGCGTCGGATTCTTGCTCCTCGCGGTGACTGCGTCGCTCGCTACACTCGTGGCCCTTCCCGCCTTCTCGTATGCACTCGACCGGGTCCCGCGGGCGGCGGCGGTGCTGGTCGCGACGGCGGTCTCGCTCGTCCTGCTCTTTCTCCTTGTACCGACTCCCCTGACCGGTCTGGGCACCCTCATCTCAGGTATCGCCGGCACCGAGGATCCTGCGTCCTGGCCGATCGCCGCTCTGGCACTCTTTCTCTTCGCCCTGCTCACCTCCGGTATCGGGCTTGCGTTCATGATCTTCGTCGACGAGATTGCTGACCGGATGTCCTCGATCGTCTCTGGCCTCTTCTTCGGGATCCTCCTCCTGCTCGCATCCCTCGCTGTCAGCGAAGCGGTCCTGGGGGGACTGCTCGCCCTCGCGCTCCTCCAGTTCATTCGTTTCGTTCCCGAGAAGGGGATCCACATGCTCCTGCTCTTCCCGATCACCGCCGGTGTACTGGCGGTGACGGCGTTCACGGAGTCCAATCCCGCCCTGATTGGGTCCGAGTCCCTGGTCCTACCGCTCCTCGTTCCGGCCCTCGCCCTGATTGCACCGTTCGTCCTCCTGGAGCCACAGGTCCTGACCCGGCGCGAAGGAGTGGGAATCGTTGCCTGCTCACTCCTCGCCCTCCCAGCGGTCTCTCTTCTGCAGGGGCGTCAACCGGGGATCGCGTCTCTTAACGCCTTCGTTCCTGCCTATGGGGAGCACCTCGCCTTCGAGCCGGCACTCCTCCACTGGGGTGTGCTCTATGTCGAGGTGCTTCTGTTCGCGCTTGCGTTCTACCTGCTGGTGATGATGGGACTCTCCGCCTACCGGCGGCCTACCCGCGATCCCTAACGCTGCACTCCTCTCCCTCCGTCGACCAGTCCCACACCACCGCGATCAGGTCGTCCGGCCGCTCTTCGATCAAATCCACCTCACCCAGATAGACATGTCCGGTGTCGCCGTCGATCGAGATCACCTCACCCTCACGCACGACGACGGTGCCAAACGAGCAACGGTGGTGAACCGCGTCGACAACCAGGTCCTGGCAGTTCACGACGCAGACCACCCCCAGCTGCCGGGCGACCACCGCGGCGTGAGATGTCCGCCCCCCGCGCGCGACAAGGAGGCCTGCAGCCGCATCGATCCCCTGGATATCGTCGGGCGACGCCGTTGGGCGTACCAGGACCACCGGTCCGTCCCCGGCATCCTGCTCAGCCCGTTCGACTGAGAAAGCGCACGTCCCGACAGCAACCCCGCCTGATGCCGGCGTACCGCTCGCCACCGGGATTTGCTTTCCGAGGACACGCCGCAGACGGATCCCTTCGACATCGATACCGATAAGTCGCCGTACTCCCTCCCGTTCGTCGATCAGTCCTTCGCGGACGAGGTCAACGGCCACCTGGAGGGCGGCGAGCGGTGTCCTCTTGCCTGCGCGGCACTGCAGGATAAAGAGCCGACCCTCCTCGATCGTGAACTCGAGGTCGAGCATATCAGAGAAATCTCTCTCGAGGGCGCTCCCTATCGTGCGGAGGGCGGCGTACTGCTCGGGCATCACACGAGCGAAGGTTGCCTGGTCATGGCCGGACCGGTCACCCGAGACCACCTCCTCCCCCTGTGCTCCGAAGCGGAAGTCCAGGGTGAGTTCTGGGGCTCCGTTCCAGGGGTTGCGTGTGAAAGCGACACCAGCGCCCGATGCAGCCCCGAGGTTGCCGAAGACCATCGCCTGGACCACGACCGCCGTCCCTGTGGCCGCGCCTGCCAGCCCGAGATTCCTGAACGCTCCAGCCCGGGGACTCTCCCATGAGGAGATGACCGCCTCGGTACAGGCGAGGAGCTGGTCCATGGTGTCGGGAGGAAAGGACGTCCCCGTCTCCCCATAGAGCCGTTCGAACTGGTTCGCCGCCTCGCGGACCCCCGATGTGCCAAGCTCGCTTTCGTCTGGAACCCCATCGCGCTCCATCACCTCGCGGAGGATCTCTCGGAACCGCAGGGGTTCGAGCCCCCTGACCACCTCGCCGAACTGGGAGAGAAACCGGCGGTACGAATCCCAGGCAAACCGCGGGTTCCCCGTCCTGTAGACCAGACCGTCGACCGTATCCCGATTGAGCCCCACGTTCAGCACAGTCTCCATGATGCCGGGCATAGATACCGCAGCACCGGATCGAACCGAGACGAGCAGGGGCCGACGGGGTGATCCGAAGAAGAGGCCGGTCGCCTCCTCGAGCTGGCTGATCCCCTTGCGGAGGAGGATTGGGACATCTGGAGGCAGAACCCGGCCCGCTGCAAAATACTCCTCGCATACCTGAACCGAAAGGGCGAAACCCGGGGGAACCGGCACACCGGATTCGGCCATCCGGGCGAGCGCCGCTGCCTTGTTGCCGAAGAGCGATGCCGGGACAGCGTCGTAGACCCGGTTTGGACCGAAAAATACGCACCGGTCCGTCATCGTCTCATCTCGCCAAAGATGTTGTCGTGCAAGACATAGACCGCCTTCATAAGCGAGTTGGTCGACTCCTCGATCATCCTTGAAAGCTCGGCAGACACCCTGAGCGAGGTGCTATCTGACTGATCGACCAGCAGGGTCCGTTCGAGCCGGCGCCAGGCATCGTCGCACTCCTGTTCGAGTGCTATCACGCGGTTCTTCGCGGCTAGAAAGTCCTGCATCTCATCGCGTGATGAACCGGTGTGGGCATACTGTGCGGCAGTCACGGACCGGATGAACTCGCGCGTGGATGCCACTGCGAGAGCGATCATCTCCTCGAGTCCACGCAGAACCTCGACAGAGTACCCCGAGTTCGGGATCAGGGTGGAATAGAAGCAGCCCTCCTCGAGGAAGTCGAGGGCGTCGTCCTGTGCCGTGATCAGGTCAACGAAGTACCCGACCTCCTCGACGCGCCGGGAGAGAGTGCGGACCTCTGAGACGAGGTGATCCGCCTCGCGCTCCCACTGCTTGGCCCTGAGGGCGTTCCGGGCAATCCGCTCGGTGCTGGTACCCGACCGACGTGCCGTCAGGGACGCCTCGAGCACCTCTGCCACGTCAAAGAGCAGGGTCGCGTGTGCGAGGGAGATCTCGAGGAGCTCCGCCTGGGCAGAACGAAAATACCGCCGGAGTTCTGCGCGACACTCGTCCTGGATCAACATCCGCGGCAGGCCCTGAGTGAGCCCTTCGGAGGTGGTCCTGAGCACCCACTGGAGGTACTCGACGGTCTTCTCACGTCCGAGGATCCGGTGCAGAGGTTCCCCGTACCGAAGCGGAATCCGGACCCCGAAGTCGAGGGCGGCATAGATGAGTCGCTCGCCGCCAAGCTCGAGGAATCCCCTGTGGCCGACCTCCTCGGTCGCTGCCCAGCGGAGGACCTGGACCGCGTCCTTGTTCAGGACGAAGTTGCGAAGCTGTTTGCGCGCCCGATTCCAGTCGATCAGGAAGACGATCCGCGCTCCGAGGTGTTCAAGAAGTGCCCGGCAGCCCACCCGGTCCCCTGCGTGGAACGTCCCGACGGCCAGGTGGTAGGCCCCTCGCACAGCTCCCCTCTCGCTCTTCCTGGTGAGCGTATCGGTCCACTCGAGTTCAAAGGGCTCAAAGAGAGACTGGAAGAAAGTTAGTCGCGCCATGTGAACGTCCGTGTAGGTTATGGTAACAGCCAGAGCCTCGACCGAGATCACCAGGACGTGGGCATCGGTCAGGCCGATGTCGTTCTGGATCACAAGACGGTCTCCGACGCGAGTTGCCGTCGTCCCGAGGCCCGGGTGCCCAAACTTTACGTGTGCGGTTCGGTGGAGTCCTGCCATGAACGCACTGACCAGGTCACGGTCGTCCTCGGTCAGGAGGTAGGTCTGTGCTCCTTCGACCGTCTCATTGGAGAGCTCAGCGAGCAGGCCATTCAGGGCGCGATGGAGGTCCATAACCAGGAGATGAGGGGTGTCCCCCAGAGCGCGGTCCCCCGAGGTGATCGCACCCACCTGGTCGCTGGTGATCTCGTCAGGCACCAGCCCAGGCTCCAGGGAGACAAAGCCCCACAGCCGCTCTTCAAAGACCGGACCCTCCTCGGTAGCGGTTCGAAACGGGTGAATCATTGCCTGGAGAGAGGCACGGATACCCTCGAGGATGGTGGGGAGATGCGGAACGACGTATCGACCTTCCCCTGTCCGGACCGTCCCGACCACAACCCCATCCAGGACCGGATCCTCGATCCCGGCCGCCTCACGTTCGGCTCTCAGGGTCGAAGGGGTCTGGCCCGGGTGCTCAGCTCGTTGCCGTGCGGTCTGCAGGAGAGAGAAATAGTATTTGACCTGGTCATTCGCAACCAGGGCCTGCTGGACCAGGGCAGGAAGCAGGATGTCCTGTTCCCCCAGTTCAGCGATGATACTGGCTTTCTCGGTCATCCATCACCCTCGGGTTAGTCTGGTGGGTCGAGTTGAAAAAGACACTGGTCTGGTCACTCTTCGACTTCCGAATAAATCCGAAAGAGGGATGCCCTTCCGATCCGATCCTCGTTGGGTGAAGATGTTAGTGTTCACGCAGGAACTGTCGGTTCAGACCAGGGGCGAGGGGATGATCATCGACCTGACTCCCAGGATTGCCGGGGTGATTGAGAAGAGCGAGGTGCATGATGGGATCGTCCACCTCTTCGTGCAGGGTTCGGCCGTCGCTCTCACGACGATCGAATACGAAGAGGGTGTCCTTGAGGACCTGCGCCGCGCCCTGAGGGTGATTGCGCCGGACGAACAGACCTATGCTCATGACGCTGCCTGGGGCGATGGCAATGGACGGTCGCACGTTCGCGCAGCCCTGTTTGGCCCATCCCTCTCCATCCCGATCAGGGCTGGAAGGCTCATGCTCGGTACATGGCAACAGGCGGTGTTACTCGAACTTGACGTGCGTCCATCCCGGACTCGAACCGTCTTCGTCTCTATCCTGCAAACCCATCAAGAAACAAGGGTTGACCGGGTGCCACTGTAAGTGAGCGGCAGGAATCTACCACGGCGATAGATGACCGACTCCGCTAGAGTTATCCTGGCTTAAAAAACGGTTTGGGGGGGCTCAATGCGGGCAAGCCCTGCTTCGCACTCAGTCGAGCGGTATCGATTCGAGCTGGGAGACCAGTTCCCAGATCCGGGTCCGAGCATGAACCGGCATATTCGGATCATTGCTGATCTCGTCGATCTTCGACATGGCTGTCGCAGCACGGAGCCCGATCGTCTTCGAGTTGTCGATGAGGACACTCCTCGTCTCGTCAGCAACGCGTCGGATGTTGCGAGGTATGGAGGAGTCCTCCATGATGTGCTGGAGCATCTGGATACAGGTTCCGATGCGTTCGTCCTGTGCAGTCATTCCCTTGTCCCCCTCGTTCTGTCGTAATAAGTGTCGCATACAACCATAAATAAGTTTATAACTCTTATCTCTCTGGAATGAAGAGCGACGCCGACATCATGGCCGATTACCTTCTCCGCGGCGGAAAGATGCTCGCCCGTGCCTGCCCCACGTGCGGGTCCCCCCTCTTCGAGGTGAAGGGCGAGACGAGCTGTGTCGTCTGTTCAGCTCACGGTGAAACAGCCCGGACGGGAGAACCTGAGCCTTCCCCGGCTCCCTCCGACACCGCGACGATGGCACCCGCGGCTGACACGAGGACGGTGCCGATGGATCTGGAGCAGGAACTGAAGGCCACCATTACCTGCCTTCTCGGACGGGTCCGTGCTGAGCCTGATCCAGAACGGTGCCGCAGTCTTATGAAGTGCGTGAAGGTAGCCTGGGATCTCCTGGACTGATCAGACTCTCTCCCGTACGAACGAGACGATCCGCTCGGCGGTCTTCTTTCCGATTCCCGGGACCGCTTCAAGCGCCTCCCGATCGGCGGACAGGACCCCGAGGATCGAACCGAACTCGTCAAGGAGGGCCCGCGCAGTTCTGGGCCCGACGTCAGGAAGGGAAGAGACCACGTACTCCTGCTGCTCCCGGAGCGGACGCTGAGTCTTGTGGGGGTGGACCTTTCTTTCTCCATGGGCCCCCTCTTCGCGGCGGGCGAGCACGAGCAGCATTTCCGCCGTCTCATTCTCGTCTGCAGTGTACAGCAGCGTGACCCCCATATCGACTGCGATGGCGGCCAGAGCCCCTCGGATCGCATTCGGGTGGATGTTCCTCTGACCAAAGAGGTCGGTCCCCTCGACCACGAGGACGGGCCTCAAGACGGCGTCTGCGAGCGCGCGAAGCTGCCCGAGGAGGTCCCGGTCAACGAGCGTGTCCACGAAGTCCCGTGTGGTCTTCCGTTCGACAAGCACCCGATCACCGATCGCGTAATCCCCGATCTCGAGGTGAGCGATCTCAAGGGCGGCGCCGGCGAGCCGAAGTGCCTCGACCACCCGTGACGCGGTCTCCCGGTCGTCGGCAATGACAACAGGACCATCGGGGATGAACTCGGCCAGTCGCTGCTGGAGCTGGTCTCCACCCTCGACCGGTCCGAAGTCGAGCGGCACCTGTCCACCAATCGTCGGCGGCGCCCTGAGGCGAGCGAGCCCCTTCTGCATCGACCGCTCCCGGGACTGCGAGACGTAGCGGAAGGTCTCGTCCGAGGTTCCGGCCGTCACCAGCACCACGATCCGGCCCTCGCCAGACCTTCCCGTCCGCCCCTTTCTCTGGATTGAGCGTATCTCCGAGGGGACCGCCTCGTAAAAGACGACCAGGTCGGTGGAGGGGATATCGAGACCTTCCTCCCCGACCGAGGTGGCGACAAGGACCCGGAACTCACCCGCCCGGAACCGGCGGAGCGTATCAAGCTGCTGTTTCTGGGACAGGCCCTTCTCCGTATCACGCGATGCCTGGCCGACGAATCGCTCGGCCTGGATCCCTGATGCCGAAAGATACCTGCCCAGTGCGTGGACCGTGTCCCGGTACGAGGCAAAGACGATGATCCGGCTTTCAGGGTCGGCGCGGAGCTGCTCCTCGACTACCGACCGGACCAGAGGATACTTGGGATGGAGCTCCCCCTCCCACGTTCGGGCCTCGGTGACCAGCTCGATGAAGGTTGGGTCCGCGGCGAGCCGCTGGCTCGCCTTTGATCCGGACCCGGACATGCCCTCCTCAGCGAGACGCTCGAGGAAGCGAGAGAGGGGCTCGGAGCCCTGGGACTCACAGAGGGTGACCCCGTGGCGGAGCTTCATCAACTCGGCGTGGACGGAAGCGGCCTGAAACGCCGATGCGTCGCGTTGAGTGATCCTCTCCTGGATGGCGGCGTTCAACTGGTTCAAAGCCTTCATTGAGAGTCGCTCCCGGCCCGGGACTGTGAAACCGAGCCGGCGAAGGGCCTTGAGCCGGGAATCCAGGAGGTAATGGAGCCGCTGCCGGGCCTCGACAAGCTCGTCCGGCAGCTCGACGCGGACATAGTCCAGGGTTCTCTCGTGGACGTACGGTGCCACGTCCGGGTCGGTCTCAACACGTGTTTCGACCTGGGTGACCCCGAGGGTAGAGCAGATGCCGAGCACTTTCTCGTGGTCTCCGCCGGGGGAGGCGGTCATGGCGAGAAGAAGCGGGTTCGCCGCTGTCCGAGCGTACCACTCGGCGAGGAAGGTATAGGCGTAGTTGCCGACCGCCCGGTGGCACTCGTCGACGACAAGGAGAGAGACGTCTTCCAGCGAGTACCGACCCGCGAGGCAGTCGTTCTTGATCACCTGGGGTGTCGCGAAGCAGACGCGGGCGCGCTCCCATCCCCGGACCCGTTCCGCAGGCGGGGTCTCTCCGGTGAAGAGGACATACGGATCCTCCTCCGGGAGCGACAGGAGGTTGCTGAAATACCGGTAGTGCTGCTCGGCGAGGGGTTTCGTCGGCGCCAGCATCAGCACCCGCGACCCGGGATCTTTGAGACGGGAAGCGGCGACGAGGAGGGCGATCGCGGTCTTTCCGAGCCCCGTCGGAAGGACCACCATGGTGTTCCCTTCGAGGGCTCGCATCGCGATCGCGAGCTGGTACTGCCGTGCCTCGAGCGCGCCCGGGCGGATTAGCGGGTGCTGGATCTGGCTCATTCGAGGTCGTCGAACCGTAGACGCCCGGCACAGAGCGCACTGCAGGTCCCAGCAAGCTCGGACCGCGCGAGGCGGACCTGTCTCATGGAATCGCGGTCGCGGAGTGTCACCGTGGCGTCCTCAAGCGAGTCGTAGTCGACCGTGACCGCGAAGGGCGTCCCGATCTCGTCCTGGCGACGGTAACGCCGACCGATGGCGCCGGAGTCGTCGTATTCTGCCATCAGGCCGGCACCCTTCAGTTCGCCGACAATCTCCGTGGCGAGCTGGTCCATCCCGTCGCGGCTCATCAGCGGGAAGACGGCGACCTGGATCGGCGCGATGGCGGGGGGGAGGCGGAGGACTGTCCGACTATCGTCTTCGACCTTCTCCTCGTCGAACGAGTGCTCGAGGACCGAGTAGAGGATCCGATCGATCCCGTAACTCGGCTCGATGACATGCGGCATCACCTCCTCGCCCTGGACCTCGACCTCGACCTCGCGGACGTCGTAGAGATCCCGGGTGATCTCGATGCTGTCGCCGTCGATCTCGATCGAGAACCCGTCTCCGGCAGAGGCGATCGCCGGATCGGTCGCCGCAATCGCATCGGCAACCTGCTTTGCCGTCCCGCGGAACCGGGGTCCAAGGGCGCCCATGCGAGGGAAAACACGTGTTTCACGACGCCGGACAGGTTCAAGATACTGGATGAAGACCGTGAAGGGCTCGCCCGAGTGGTCGGCGTGAGCACGCAGGTCGTAGTCGGTACGGTCGGCAATCCCGACCGTCTCAACCCAGCCGAACCGGTCGGAGAGGCACTCCGCATCCCAGCAGTCCTCGGCGTAATGTGCCCGCTCATCGGGAAGGTGCTGGCGAAAACGGAGCCGCTCGGGGGCGACCCCGACGCTGGTGAGGAACTCGTGGGTCAGGGCGAGGTAGTAGGCGACGTACTCGTTGGCAACCGTCCCCGTTGTGACCGCTTCCGCCATGCTCATCTCGACGGCGGGCGTTCCAGCGAGCTGTGCCGGGTACCCGAGGAGAGGCATCCGGTAGTCGGCGTACCGGAAGAAGTTTGGATGCTCCTTCTTCTCCGGGTGCACGAAGATCTCCGCTTCCGCCTGTGTGAACTCGCGGAGCCGGATCATCCCCTGGCGGGGAGAGATCTCATTTCGGTACGATTTACCGATCTGTGTAGCCCCGAACGGCAGCTTGTCCCGGTAGAACCGGAGGAGCCGGGAGAAGTCGGTAAAGATCCCCTGGGCAGTCTCGGGCCGGAGATACCCGGTTCGCTGGGATCCGGGACCGATCGAGGTCTGGAACATGAGCGAGAAGCCGAAGACCCGGACATCGCCGATCGTCTCGTTGCAGGCGGGGCACGCGAGGGCTGAGAGCTCACGGGCGAGCGACTCTTCGTCAAGGGCAGCCGCGTGTTCGCAATGCCCGCCGCCCTCGACCACGTGATCTGCCCGCAGGAACTCCCCGCAATGGGAACACTGGAACATCTTGTCGGTGAATCCCTTGACATGACCGGACGCGAGATAGATCGCCTCCTGACCGATGGTGGGGCACTCGATCTCATAAAAACCCTCCCGGACCACGAAGAAGCCACGCCAGGCGTCCTCGATCCGCCGTTTCATCATCGCGCCGAGGGGACCGTAGTCGATGAAACCCGCAACTGCGCCGTAGGCCTCCGAGGTGGGCCAGACAAAACCCCGTCGGCGGGCAAGGTCCATCACCCGCTCGTACACATCACCTGCCATGATCGCGTCCCTTCATTATTTGATCCCACCATATTAAGGCTGATTTGCATACTCCCTTTACGCGGGTTGTGCGCGGAGACGAAAGGACCCATGATGACCAGAAAAGATATTAACAGTACCCGACTATGACATGATGCTCCGAGGACGACTTGCTTATAAGGCTGCCGCATAGCAATGGTATGCGCGGGTTCTGTCGAAATCGACGAGATTATCGAATAATACGAATTTTTTTGGTCTTTTTCGTTCAGGTAACAGAGAAAACCATAAATACCTTACGTATTCTTATAATACCGTATCCGGCAGTGATTTACAATGGTGGCTGAAGAACGACGTAAAGCACAGCTCTTGCAGCTCTTCTCGAACATCACCAGCAAGACCAAGATAGTGGAGCCCATGAAGAAGATTCACGGATCGCTGCGAGACCGTGATGCGGTCGAACGGGAGATCGCCCTGGTGATGCGGGAGGTTCTCGACCAGGGGTTCTTCAAGACCAAGCTCAAGCCCCTCCAGCTCGCCAAGCTCGTATCGGACTTCTATGTGGGTCGTAATGATACCGAGATCGCTCGTGACCTCGGGGACGAAAAACTCTCGAAGACTGTCGCTCGCGCCCGTATCCGCCTGAAGCTCTTCCGTGAACTGGACTTCAAGATGCCGTTCGATAAACAGGAACTCCGGGACATGCTGGAGGCTGGCCTGAACATGAAGGAGATCGCGGAGAGGCTGAACGTCTCCCCTTCGACCCTCCGGGAGTACCGCCATGTCCTGGAGCAGGAGGAGGACCACACGCTGGACGTCTACCTCGAGCGCATCAAGGACATCATGGAGGACCGCGACCTTACCGAGCAGATGACCCACTCCGCCACCAACGATGGACTCGGCGAGGCGATCGACATCACCGAGGCCGAACTGGCCGAGATCTCCTGATACCATCCTCTTTTTACCGAAATCTCCATATCTGCGGGTCACCGATCCATCCTTCATGAGGCTGACCTACGTCGAACATGCCTGTGTCCTGCTCGAGGGAACCCGCAGGGTCCTCATCGACCCGTACGTCCTCGAGCAGACGCTGCCGACAGACCCGGACCTTGTCGTCGTGACCCACGGTCACAAGGATCACCTGGGAGAGACCCTCGCTCTTGGACGCCCGACGGTGACGACCAACGAGATTGCCAAGGAACTTGCGGAGCGAGGGCTCCCCGTAGAAGGGATCAATGCAGGCGGAGGAGTAGAGATCGACGGGGTGCGGGTCACGATGACGCCGGCTGTTCACTCCAATGTGCTGGAACTGGACGGGCAGCGCCTGGCGGGGGGTGACGCCGCCGGGATGGTGATCGAGATGGACGGGGTGACCGTCTACCACGCAGGTGACACCGCGCTCTTCTCCGACATGAAATTGATCGGAGCGCTGTACGAACCCGACGTGGCTCTCCTTCCGATCGGCGGCCGGTTCACGATGGACCCTGCGGCAGCGATGTGCGCAGCCCGGTGGGTGGGCGCCCCCCTGGTCGTCCCGATCCACTACAACACCTGGCCGGTGATCGCCCAGGACCCGCTGCCTTTCAAGGAGGCACTCGAACGAACCACTGATATCCGGGTGGGTGTACTGGCGCCGGGAGAGGGACTTGACCTGCCCTGACCTCTGCCCGGCACCGGCACACTCGGCACCGTGGCCATGATCATCATCCAGGTGCCCGGTCCTTCGCTGGTCATGCGATACTCCTTCAGGATACCACCTGGGCTCCTCTTCTTCCTTTTCGTCACAACCCATGCGTCCTCTCCGCGTGCACATGGGCCGGCACATTCCAACATGCCGGAACGCCAGGGGGCTGCTAGGGAGAAGACGGCGGATGAATGGCTACTGGGTGAGCGATGGCCCGACGCGGATCGTTCGCTCCGGTACGAGCCGGAGACCCCGCCCACCGTCTCATGCGGATCTGGCGGCATCGGGAAGACCAGGTCAGGATGACGTGCATGGGGATGTCGTCGACGTTCCAGGTGCACTCCCGGGTGTGAGCGTCAGACAGAATGCGTCGTCCGATCAGGCACTATTCCGGGGGAGGCGGTGTGTGGATGGGGTGACAGGTACGACACCCGTCCATGTGTTCACCCGAATAACAACCCCCGGTTCACCTTCTCGTCGTCCTTAAACCGGATTCCCCGCCAGTACCGGACGTACTCCGTCTCACTCCGGACATTGATCACCCGGGCGCGGCCCGGGTCGGATGATCACCCCCCGGCTCTTGAGGAGATCGGCGAATTTCCTCATCGTCACGGTGGCGACTCCGTTGTCCTTAGCCCACGATGGGAAACCGGCATACAGCTCCGACCGGACCTCGCGGTCGTCCGGGACGCCGGTGATGACGCACTCCTCGTCCACGAAGCGTGAAACCACGCCGACATCGAGCCGGCCCCCGTCGCGGTACCGCGCGAGGCCGCCGAGGCACCAGTTCAGGATCCCGGACCGCTCAGCGAACAGGTTCTCCGCGATCGTCTCGTCGCGTTCCTCGGGTCGGATGGTCACCGAAAACAGGACGAACCAGATCCGACGACACATAGACGGGTCCGTCAAGACGCAGTACCTCATCTGTTCTACATATTTTTCATGGGTCCAACCTTGGGCTGTATCTCATACAGATCTCCCGATGGATATGGTGTCGGGCTTGGACCCCATGGTAGAATGCCCCCCCCGAGTAATCGTTCTATTTGACTCAAAATTTGCTCGATAAATCCCTGAATAACAGCAAGAGGATCGTCATCCGAATCCGGAGGTGCCGTCGCTTCCGGTGTAACGGATCTGGTTGGTACTGCCTGCCCTGTTGGTGTGGGTCGAATCGGGGCTCCGTATCCGCAATAGTCCACGGTTCCCGCAGCTGATAAATCATTTAACCTTTCCATTGCCCGGATTAAGGGAACCCCCTGGGAAAATTCCGTCAAAGTATAAGATGCCGATGGAGGCTCAGCAGTTTTTCCAACGACACAGCAACCCACGCCGGGGCGTCCCGCACCTCTCGACCTGTCGCAGAATATACTCCACCGGGTGTTATCTGCCTGCATCGAGGTTCCATATTCACAATCCCTGCCCAGTCCCGCAGCTGTCAGTTCCGTCAACCTTTCCATTGCACGGTTATAGGTGACCCCCCCGGAAAATTCCTCCGAACTAAGGGCCGGTGAACGCGGATCCGTCGTTTTCTTTACCACACAACAGCTGCCTCCGGATTCACTCGCCCAGTCGCAATACACATTCCACCGGGTGTTATCTGCCTGCGTAATAACTCCGTATTCACAATCCCTGCCCAATCCCGCA
>JBFXGJ010000007.1:0-76054 GCA_050178135.1 Methanoregulaceae archaeon
GACGATGTCATCGACTGGCAGAACAGAATCAAACCACATGCCAGTTTGGACTATAAGAAGCCCGAAACGGTCTTCCTTGAACGATTGCCCCCGGAACGGATCTTCGGGTATGCACAGAGGTGGTTGTATGAGTGAAATGAATTCGAGACGCTACACTTTTCGATCGAAAGACAGGGTATTTCACATGGTATTTCACATGGCCGGTGCAGTGCAGGGGAACGAAAGAATTAATCTCCGATGCTCGGAACCCGGATTATCGCGATGATATTGGCTGACATCAGAAAATGCTTATCCTCACAGGGCAAATTTATACGACATGCTCCTGCTTGATAGAGGGATGGTGTGATGGTATCCGAAGGTTGGCGGTACGACATCAACAAGTATCCCCCAAAGCTGATGGTGACGATCCCTCTCATCGTCCTCCTCGTGGCCCTGGCTTCGCTCGGGGTTCACACGCTGATGACCGGCATGCCGGTCACGCCCGGGATGGACTTTGCCGGGGGTACGGCCGTCACGCTCTTCACGACAGATTCGGAGGACCAGCTCGCGGCAGCGTTCCCGGGATATCCCCTGATCGACGTCGAGACGGGGATCAACAACGGCAAGTACCTGAAGTTCGGCCCGATGGAAGACGAGCAGTTTCGTGCGCTCTCCGCTCTGATCACCCAGAAGTATCCTGACGCGAAGATCGACCAGATCGGGGCCTCGTTTGGTGCCACGCTCCAGGAGCAGGCTGTGATCGCCCTGGCTTTCTCATTCATCCTGATGGCGATCGTCGTCTTCCTGGTCTTCCGGACCCTGGTGCCCTCGCTCGCGGTGATCATCTCGGCCTTCTCGGACATCGTGATCGCCGCCGCGCTGATGAATGTCTTCTCCATCCCGCTCTCGCTGGGGACGACCGCGGCGCTGCTGATGTTGATCGGGTACTCGGTCGATTCTGACATTTTATTGACGAACCGCGTCCTGAAACGGCAGGGGAACCTTGCTGACAAGATGGCCGGCGCGTTCACCACCGGGTTCATTATGACCTCGACCGCGATCGCCGCCGCCCTCGCGATGTGGGTGGTCTCGCTCGTCGGCCAGGTCCAGATCATTCATGAGATCTCGTCGGTGATCCTCTTCGGGCTCGCAGCGGACCTCTTCAATACCTGGGTCCTGAACGCCGGGATACTCCGATGGTACCTCGAAGGGAGGGAAGCGAAATGAAGAGAGAGAAGAAGGAGAAGCGTGTCGCCCGGCGCGAGGCCGAGGGAGACTCCTCCTCCAGCACCCGGTCGGCGCCGACATATACCGGCGGATCGCGCGGGATCGACTGGAAGGCCCTCCTGACCGACTGGCGGGTCGCGCTCGTGATCATCCTCGTCCTGGCATCGGTGATCGCGATCTTCCCCCACTTCGAGGACGGAAAGATCGAGACGAACCTCCAGTACGGCCTCGACCTCAATGAAGGGGCCTGGCTCCAGCTCGAACTCCAGGCCGAGGTAGTGACGTTCGAGACCACCGCGAAGATAAGTGACTTTGTCGATGCACTCTCGAAGGACCTCGATACCGACGTGGAACTGGTCGGTCCCAACCAGGTTGAGATCCGGAAGGCGTTGACCGATGACCAGGTGCGCGAAGCGGTCACGAAGGCCGGCGGTAGCGTGGTCTCGATCCAGCAGGGGGTCTCGAAGACCACCGCCGAAGACATCAAGCGGATCCTCGAGAACAAGATCAACAGCCTCGGGACTCGCGACGCGAAGGTGAACACCCTCTCCGGCATCACCGGCATCACCCGATATATCCGGATCGAGATGGCCGGCGTCGATATGAACACGGCCCAGGACCTCGTCGGAAAGCAGGGCAAGTTCGAGATCCGGATCGTGACGACCGGGAACAACTCCGAGCACGTCCTCTTCGGCGACCAGATCACCTCGGTCGGGATGCCGGCCCAGGAGCCGCCGGGCTCCAACAACTGGGGCGTCGGATTCACCCTCTCTGAGAACGGCGCGACCGCTTTCCGCGAGTCCGCCGTCCAGTTCGGCGCCGTCTCCGACCCGGACAACCATCACCTGGTGATGCTGCTCGACAACCAGACCGTTTACGACGCACCGCTCTCGGCCGATCTCGCGGCCCAGCTCCGCAGCGGTCAGAACGTCCGGCAGCTCTTCGCCTCGACCGGATCGGGCCAGGATGGCCAGGACGCGGCGACAACGCTCGAGATCCACCTCCGCGCTGGCGCCCTGCCTGTGGACGTGAAGGTCGCGGGCTCGGGCTCGGTCTCTGCCGCCCTCGGCGACCATTTCAAGATGATGAGCCTGCTCGCCGCGCTGATCGCGGTCATCACCGTCGGGTTCGTGGTCTACTACCGGTACCGGGAGGCGTCGATCGTGCTCCCGATGGTGCTGACCAACCTGGCCGAGATGGTGATCCTGCTCGGCATCGTCCGGTTCATCATCCAGCTCGACCTCGCGACGATCGCCGGCCTGATCGCGGTGCTGGGCACCGGCATCGACCAGCTGATCATCATCACCGACGAGATCCTGCACGAGGGCAAGGTCCCCTCGCCGAACCTTTACTTGAAACGCCTCTCGAGGGCGCTCGGGATCATCCTCGCCTCTGCCGCCACCGTAGTAGTCGCGATGGTGCCGCTCGTCCTGATGGACCTCTCGACACTTCGCGGGTTCGCGATCGTCACCATACTCGGCGTCCTGATCGGTGTGCTGATCACCCGGCCCGCCTACGGTCGGATCATCATGGCGATCCTCTCGCGCTAAAATCTCGCACTCTCTCTTTTTTTGGACATCGTACCTCCGGTGCGATTGATATCCGTGGTGCCGCAATCCGGAACGGCAGGGTTCAGCACCTCCGACGGATCCCGGCCGATTACGATACCCCGGCGAACAGGTGACCCTGAGCGACCGATCACGTCCAGGGATTCGGGCCGGACCGTCTGGTGAAAAGAGTGGAAGAGGAGAGATCAGATCTCGATAAGTTCGTACTGCTGCGAACCGAGACCGATCTCCTCAGCGTACTGGAGCGTCTTGCCGCCGTCGGTCATCGACCGAAGTCCCTGGAATTTGTCCTCCCCGGGTGCGAGGTTCGCCTCAAGCATGCTTCCCGCCAGGCCCATCTGCCGGTTGACCAGGTCGAACGAGGCGGCGTCGATCGCAACCGGGTCCTGGGAAGCGAGGATCCCGATGTCCGGGACGATCGGGGCATCCGACCAGGAGGCGCAGTCGCAGTCGGGCGTGATGGAGAGGAGGAAGTTCATGAACCCGACCTTTCCTCCTTTACCCTGGACGGCCCCGAGGGCGTACTCCGCCATCCGCTCGAGGAACAGCGTCAGGTCGGCCTCCCAGTCGATCTCGATGCCATGAGAGCGGCAGTGGTTCATGCAGTCGAAGCACCCGATGCAGCGCTCCCGGTCGATCCGGGCCTTCCCGTTCGACCCCAGACTGAGCGCACCGACGGGGCAGACGGGGACGCACCGTCCGCACCCCTCGCAGTTCTCGTCGAGGACCATGGGCCGCACCGCGTGCTGGTGCTGCTTACCGGCACGCGTCGCGCAGCCCATAGCGAGGTTCTTGATCGCTCCGCCAAAACCCGCCACGTCGTGACCGTTGAAGTGGCTGAGCGCGATCATCGCGTCGGCGTCGGTGATCCCCGCAGCGATGGAGACGGCCCGAAAGTGCTTTTTGTTGATCACAACATTCGACCCCCGCCGCCCGGAAAGGCCGTCGGCAATATGGATCGGGGCGTTGACGGTGGCATACGAGAACCCATGCTCGTACGCGATGGTCATGTGGTCCACCGCGTTCGAACGACTTCCGAGGTACAGGGTGCTGGTGTCGGTCAAAAACGGCCGAGCCTCGAGAGCATGGAGACGGTCCACCACCTGGCGGGCGAAGACCGGGTTGATGTAGGCATCACCGCCCCGCTCGCCGAAGTGAATCTTGAGCGCGACTAGGTCCTGCGATTCGATGCATTCGGCAAACCCGGCTGCGTCGAAGAGCCGGCGGACCTTCATCACCTTGCTCTCCGCGTCGCCGCGAGCGCGGGCAGAGGCGAAGTATACGGGGGAGCTCATCCCGGCAATATGCCCGGGCAGGAGAAAAAAAACCTTTGCAGGGGAGAGGGGAATTCAGAGCCGGCGGTAGTCGATCCCCCGCCGCTGCGCCTCGTCCTGATCGATGATCCCGCGGACGTCGACGATCACCGGCCGGTCGGGCATGATCCGGTCGATCTCGTCGAACGAGAGCGTACGGAACTGCTCATGGGCAACCGAGATGATGACGGCGTCCATGGGCCGGTCCAGGTGCTGGAGTGGGACCGCGCCAAAGTGCTCGATCACGCGCTCGGGGAGGAGGGGGTCATAGCCGAAGACGTTCGTCTCGAACTCTTTCAGCTCTTCGACCATCTGCTCGACCGGGGACTCTCGGATGTCAGCTACGTCCTCCTTGTAAGTGAGGCCCATGATCAGGACGTTCGCACCCTTGATCGTCTTGCCGACACGGTTCAGCCCCTTGACGGCCATGTCCGCGACGTACTTCGGCATCGAGTCGTTGATCGCCCGACCCGCCAGGATCACCTGCGGGTGGTAGCGGACCTCCTTCGCCTTCTGGACCAGGTAGTAGGGATCGACGGGGATGCAGTGCCCGCCGACGAGCCCCGGCCGATAAGCGTGGAAGTTCCATTTCGTGCCCGCCGCCTTCAGCACTTCGCCGGTGTCCAGGCCAATCCTGGCAAAGAGCATCGAGAGCTCGTTCATCAGTGCGATGTTCAGGTCCCGCTGGACGTTTTCGATCACCTTTGCCGCCTCGGCCGTCCGGATATCCGGGGCACGGTAGACATTGGTGACAAGGGCATAGAGTTCGCAGAGGGCATCGGTGGTCGCCCCGTCCTGGCCCGAGACGATCTTGTAGATGTGCGGGAGATCGTGGGCTTCGTCACCGGGATTGATCCGCTCGGGGGAATACCCGATGAAAAAGTCCCTGCCGCAGACCATACCCGACTCGCTTTCGAGCGCCGGGATCATAAACTCCTCGCTAGCCCCGGGGTAGACGGTCGACTCGAGGACCACGATCGCACCGGGTTTGAGGTTCTGGCCGACCGTGTGGGACGCGGTGATGACCGGCTCGAAGTCGGGGTCCTTTGAGCGCGTGACGGGTGTCGGAACGGCGATGATCACGAAGTCCGCCTCTTTGATCTTCGCCGGGTCAGTCGTCGCCTCGATCCGGTTCCCAGGAGTCGCGTTCAGCTCGTCGACCTTTGCCTGATCACGACGGAAGCCGATGGTCCTCATGTGCTGTGCAAACGCCTCCGCAAGTGGAAGGCCGACGTAGCCGAGACCGACCACGCAGACCGTCTTATCCCTCACCAAACCCGCCATCAGAACAACTCCTTGAAGAACTCGTTCACGATTGAACGCATTATCAAGGTGCTGTCTCTTGCTTAAAAAAAGGGATCGCCGTCGAGATAACGGCAAGCTTATACCGGCACGGCACCAGGAGATGGTATGCGTCCGATGCGCTCGAATCACATCGCGCTCTGTATCATCATCGCCCTGCTCCTGTTCACGGTCGTCATAATCCCCGCGATGGCGGCGCCGCGGATCGCCGGCTCCAACATCGCTGCGGGCTCGATCGCGGTCCGTTCCATTCCCGGGGAGGCGGCCGTCACCCTGGATGGTATCCACCAGGGGATCACACCGCTCGGGAGCGACTCATTGATCATCGAGAACGTGGACCCGGGACCTCACCAGCTGGTGGTCTCGAAACGCGGGTACCAGGACGCCCACCATCAGTTCTGGATCGGCTCGGGACAGCGGAGCGAGATCCGCCTGACCCTTACGGCGACCTCGAGCAACGCCGGCTCCATATCGATAATAAGCGCCCCAATGGGGGCCGATGTGCAGATAGACGGAGAATTTCGTGGTAGGACTCCGCTCACGGTCAGCGGCCTGACCGCCGGGCGGCACCAGGTGGCGCTCGACCTGCCGGGATACGTCCGTCATACCACATCGGTAGACATCCAGACCGGGGTGATGACCTATATCGACCCGGCCCTCACCCGTTCGGCCTCCGTTGGGTACATCTCGGTCGTCTCGAATCCCGCCGGAGCGTTCGTCTACGTCGACGACACGTACCGGGGCGTCACGCCGGTGACGGTCGCCGTGACCACCGGGACCCGCCGGGTCGAACTGGACCGGTCGGGGTACGCCGACTGGTCGAGCTCTATCCAGGTGACGAGCGGGACCACGGTCTACATGAACGCGGTGATGCAGCGCCTTGCCGCCTCGACGACGGGCGGAATCGCGGTCTCCTCGGTCCCAGCCGGGGCCGCGGTCTACCTGGACGGCACCCATCGCGGCGTCACCCCGACCTACGGCGACCTCGAGCTGCCTGACGTCCCCACAGGGAGCCACAGCCTGGTCCTGAGGCTCGACGGTTACGACGAGTATCGCATCACCGTCCAGGTGAGCCCCGATGCGACGGTGAAAGTTCAGCCCGGCCTTGTCCAGTCCGGGGGATCAGCCCCGACCACCACCCCGACGACGATCACGAACCGTGGAGCGATCGAGGCGAGTTCGAACCCGAGCGGAGCAAAGGTGTCGATTGATGGATTGTATAAAGGAACAACCCCGTTCACGATCACCGACGTCCCCGCCGGACCCCACACCCTGATATTCACCCTCGAGGGTTATATCGAACGGGAACAGGTGGTGGAGGTCCGAGCAGGCCAGACGGTGAAGGTGGATGCAAATCTCACATCGGTGCAGGGGCAGACCCAGTCGAGCATACCTCCTCTGTTGACCGCGATCGCACTCGCGATCGCCGTCCTCGGAGGAGTTCTTCTCTCCGGTAGGCGGCGGTGACGACCTACCATGTTTTTATTGATTCAGCCCTCAATCTTATCTGGAATCTGGATGCCGTCACTTTTAAAAGGCAATTCAATTGCCAGACCCGGATCCAGCGTAGAGAGACGGGTGTTTTGCAAATGCATTCGTTTTTGCACACACAGTAGTATTAGTAAAAGTAATTGTAGGGGGGTGCCCCTTTGAGTGTTCCAGAGAACGTTCCCAATACCCTGATGCTCGAGGAGATTCGCAAGGAGGACATCCCGTCGGTTGGAGGCAAGGGGGCTTCGCTGGGAGAGATGGCCTCGATCGGCCTTCCCGTTCCGAGGGCATTCGTCGTGACGGCGCAGGCCTTCCGACGCTTTCTGATCGAATCCGGTCTTGAGAACCGCCTCTTCTCCTGTTTCGAGGGGCTCGATGTTGAGGACAGCGCTGCGCTCGACTACGCCGCCGAGGAGGCGAAGCGGCTGGTGCTCGAGGCGCCGATGCCTGAACGGATTCGCGAAGACATCCGCCTTGCCTACCGCCGGCTCGCGCCCGAACCGATGATCGTCGCTGTCCGGTCGTCTGCCACCGCCGAAGACCTGCCCGATGCGTCCTTTGCCGGCCAGCAGGAGACCTACCTCAACATCCGCGGCGAGGAGGACCTGCTTGAGGCCGTCCAGAAGTGCTGGGCATCGCTCTACGGCGCCCGTGCGATCTATTACCGTTCGAAACAGGGCTTCGACGACCACTCGGTCAACATCGCGGTCGTCGTGCAGCAGCTCGTCCACTCGGAGAAGGCGGGCGTGATGTTCACGAGCCATCCCGTCACCGGCGAAGCGATGACTATCGTCGAGGGTTCCTGGGGTCTCGGGGAAGCGGTCGTCAGCGGCACGGTCTCTCCCGACAATTACGTCTTCGACAAGCGGGCAGAGAAGGTCATCGACCGCCGTATCGCTCGGAAGTTGGTCGAGATCGTCTCCGACGGGTCGAAGGGGACCAGGGAGGTCGAGATCTCCCCCTCACGCCAGGAGGTGACCGTCCTCTCTGACGAGGAGATTGCCCGACTCGCGAAGTTCGGAAGTATCGCCGAGGATCACTACGGAGTCCCGCAGGACGTGGAATGGGCGATCGTCGGCAGGGAACTCTTCATCCTCCAATCCCGGCCGATCACGACGATCGGGACGTCCCAGGTACTGGGTATCACCGGCAGCCGGAGATCGGAGGCAAAGGTGCTCGTCAACGGGATCGGCGCCGCCCCCGGCATGGCATCCGGACGGGTCGTGATCATCGCCGACGCGAAGGAGATCGGGCTTGTCAAGGAGGGCGACATCCTGGTCACCAAGATGACCAACCCCGACATGGTCCCGGCAATGCGAAAGGTCAAGGCAATCGTCACCGACGAGGGCGGCATGACCTGTCACGCAGCGATCGTCTCTCGCGAGCTCGGCACGCCTGCCGTGGTCGGCACGCAGAAGGCGACCAGTGAACTGAAGACCGGCCAGCTCGTCACAATAGATGGCGAGAGGGGGCTCGTATACGAAGGCCTGATCCCCGAGGAAGAGATGCCGAAGGCGGTGGCTGAGGTTGCCAGCGCGGCAGCGGCTGCCCCCCTGATCACCGCGACATCGATCAAGGTCAACGTCTCCATCCCCGAGGCGGCCATGCGGGCTGCCGCGACGGGGGCTGACGGCGTCGGCCTCCTCCGCATCGAGCACCTGATGCTCGGCCTCGGCAAGACGCCGAACTGGTTCATCAAGAACGGGCGTGAGGAGGAGTTCATCGAGGAGCTGTACAGCGGGATCAAGACGGTGCTCGATGCCTTCCCCGGCAAGTCCGTCTGGGTCCGAACGATCGACGCTCCGACCGACGAGTTCAGGAACATGGAAGGGGGTGAGGACGAACCCGAGGAGCACAACCCGATGCTCGGCTGGCGCGGCATCCGGCGGGATCTCAAGTCGCCCGAGCAGTTCAGGCTCCAGGTGGAGACCTTCCGGCGGCTCTGGAAAGAGGGGTATGACAACCTCGGCGTGATGTTCCCGCTCGTCAGCCACCCTGACGAGTTCATCCAGGCGAAGGCATTGATGGCCTCCTTCGGTGTCGACGTGGAGAATGTCACCCTCGGGGTGATGATCGAGATCCCTTCGTCGGCGCTGATCATCGAGGAGTTTTGCAAGGCAGGAATCAAGTTCGCCTCGTTCGGGACGAACGACCTGATCCAGTACACCCTCGCCATCGACCGGAACAACCAGTACCTGACCCAGATGTACAAGCCGAAGCACCCCGCCGTGCTGAAACTGATAGATTACGCGATCGATATCTGCCGCGAGTACGGGGTGGAGTGCTCCATCTGCGGCCAGGCCGGCTCCGACCCAGTCATGGCCGAGTGGCTCGTGGAGCACGGGATCAACTCGATCTCTGCGAACATCGACGCGGTCGCCAAGATCCGCTACGCGGTCGCCAGAACCGAACACCGTATCCTCCTCGAGGCGGCGCGGCACTCGCATGCGTGAGTGCGGCCTCTCCGAGGACGAGGTCTTCGCCTCTCTCGAGGCACGAAAGGCGGAAGACCTCGCCCACAGCACCATCCTCTCCTCGATGTGCACCCTGCCGCACCCCGTCGCGGTCCGGGCACACAACCTCTACATCGAGACGAACCTTGGTGACCCGGGGCTCTTTCCCGGAACGGCCGCCATCGAGCGGCAGCTGATCGCCACCCTTGGCGACCTCTACCACCACCCCGGGGCGGCTGGGTACGCGTCCTCGGGCGGCACCGAGTCCAACATCCAGGCCCTTCGGATCGCCAAGGCCCGCCGGCCGGTCGACCGGCCGAACGTGGTGATCCCCGCTTCGTCGCACTTCTCGTTCGAGAAGGCGTGCGGCATGCTCGGCATCGCCATCAGGACGGCCCCGCTCGACCACGAACTCCGGGTCGACCTCGAGGGTATTCAGGGGCTGATCGACGACCAGACGGTGGGGATCGTCGGTGTCGTCGGGACGACCGAGTACGGCATGGTCGACCCGATCCGGGACCTTGCCGATCTGGCGATGGAGCACGACCTCTTCTTCCATGTGGACGCGGCCTTCGGCGGACTGGTCGTCCCGTTCCTTACGAACCCGGTCCCGTTCGACTTCGCCCTGCCCGGGGTCTCGTCGATCGCGGTCGACCCTCATAAGATGGGCATGTCGACGATCCCGGCCGGCTGCATGCTCGTGCGCGACCAGTCGCTCCTCGACCTTCTCAATGTCGATACGCCGTACCTCACGGTGAAACAGGAGTACACGCTCGGGGGTACACGTCCAGGTGCCCCGGTGGCAGGTGCCCTCGCCGTCCTCGAACACCTGGGCCGGGAAGGGTTCCGGGCGATCGTCGCCGGTTGCATGGAGAACACCCGGCGGCTGATCGAGGGCCTCGAGGCCCTAGGGGTCGAGCGTGCGGCAACCCCTGACGTGAACGTCGCCACCTTCCGAACCCGTGAGGCCCCGCCGGGCTGGCGAGTCTCGTTCACCCGGCGCGGCGACATGCGATGCGTCCTGATGCCTCACGTCACGGCCGAGATCGTCGAACGGTTCCTGGTGGACGCGGAGAGATTCTATGCTTGAAAAGTTGATCGATTCACTCGAGTCCTGCGAGATGGTCAAGCGAAAAGAGTACCATTACTTCATCCACCCGGTCTCGGACGGTATCCCGGTCGTGGAGCCCTCCCTCCTCCGGGAGATCGCCTGCACGATGGTCCGCGTGATGGACCTCGAGGGGGTCGATCGAATCGTCGTCGCCGAGGCGATGGGTATTCACATCGGGACCGCGCTTTCGCTGATGACCGACATCCCCCTCACCGTCGTGCGTAAGCGCAGGTACGGCCTCACGGGGGAATGCGCGGTCCACCAGGTGACCGGATACTCGAAGGGGGAACTGTACATCAACGGTCTCACTCCCGGGATGCGGGTCGTGATCGTCGACGACGTCCTCTCCACCGGGGGGACGATGCGGGCAATCCTGGGCGCTCTCGAGACAATCGGCGTCGAGGTGGTCGATGCCTGCGTCGTGATCAAGCGCGGCGACCAGGACGTCGGCCGGCCCTGTAAGCACCTGGTCGAGATCGAGGTCACGGACCACGTGAAGGTGGTCAGGCACGGCAACTGACCCCTTTCAGATTGACCCGGTCCCGCTCTGCGCGGAGCTGAGACGGCGTGGAGCTCGATCGGTCGTTCTCCAGTTCCCCGACGGGCTCCGCCGGCGGGGGGCTGCCCTCGCCCACGCCCTCGGGATTGAGGGCTTCGAGGTGACCCTCGACGGCAATCCATGCTACGGGGCATGCGACCTCTCACACGAGACGGGGGCGGACATCCTCGTCCACGTCGGGCATACACCCCTGGGACGGAGCGACGACGAGCGAGTCCTGTTCCTGCCGCTCACCCTGGACGCTGACCTCGCCGTCCTCTCTTCCGCGCTGCCCCTGCTCGAGGGACGGGTCGTGGGGCTCGTGAGCACGGCTCAGCACGCGCACCTCCTGCCGGCGGCGGCGGGTTTCCTGGAGGAACAGGGGCTCGAGGTCCGGATCGGTGGGCCGACGCCGCGCACGCCCCTCCGGGGCCAGGTGCTCGGCTGCTCGTATGGGGCGGCACGTGAGGCGAATACCCCCGAGGTCCTCTTTCTCGGTACCGGCGTCTTCCACCCCCTCGGAGTGGCGCTCGCCACGGGGGCACGAGTGATCGCCTGTGACCCCTTCAGCGGACGGGTCGAGGTTGCAGACCCCGAGCGTCTCCTCCGTCAACGGTTCGCCCGGATCGAACGGGTTAAGAACGCCTCGACGGTGGGGATACTCCTCTCGACCAAGACCGGGCAGAGGCGCGAGGCCCTCGCTCGTCGGCTCGCCGCATTCGACCCGGCCCGGGCAGTGGTGATCGCCCTGGAGGAGGTGACCCCTGACGCGCTCGTCAACCTCGGGTTCGACGCCTACGTGAACACCGCCTGCCCGAGACTTGCCTACGACGATGGGATCCGGTTCCCCCTTCCCGTCCTGGCGCCCGCAGAGTACGAGATCGCCCTCGGTCGACGGGGCTGGAACGACTACGTCGTCGACGAGTGCGAATGACCATGCGCCTCCGCCAGCTCGAGATGACACTCCAGGGGCTTGTCGGGTTCGTGCACCCGCGCCCCGCGCTCGAGCAGTATTCGACACCGGCACCGCTCGCCGCCCGGCTCCTTTTCCTGGCGCATGGCCAGGGAGACCTTGAAGGACGGACGGTCCTCGACCTGGGTTCCGGTACGGGTGTCCTCGCCTGCGGGGCCGCGCTCCTCGGGGCCGCACGGGTGACGGGGGTCGATATCGACCCCGATCCACTCACTGTCGCCCGCGAGAACGCCACGCGCCTCGGGGTCGAGGTCGAATGGATCGAGGGGGAGGTCTCGGACCTTCCGACTCCCGTCCGGGACCAGGTCTTCGACACGGTCGTGATGAACCCGCCCTTCGGCGCTCAGGTGCGCCACGCGGACCGACCGTTCGTGAATGCCGCCCTGGCCCACGGCCGGACGGTCTATGGTATCTTCAATGCGGGCACTCTCCCCTTCCTTGCCGCCTACATCGGGGAGCGAGGCGAATGTACCGACGCCATCGCCGCCACCCTCGTCCTGCCACGGACGATGCGCCACCACACGCGGGACCGGGTCGAAGTCCCGGTCGAGTGCGTGCGAATCAGGAGCCGGGTCGCATGATTGGAGACAGGGGACTGATCTACCGGCTCGCACTCGGCCACCTTGGGATCGACATCTACATGTCGGTGATCCCCGCGGTGATCCCGCTCCTCGTGAGCGAGGGCGGAGTCTCGTTCCTGCTCGCCGGCCTCCTCCTCACCGCCTACAATACCACCTCCTCCCTGGTCCAGCCCATCTTCGGCTGGCTCGCCGATGCTCGGGGCAGGAGCGTCCCGATCGCCGTCGCAATGCTGGTCGGGGGAGTCGCGATCGGCCTTATCGGGGTTGTCGACTCGTTCCCGGTCCTCTTCCTTCTCGCCGCCCTCGCCGGCCTGATGCACGCCGCCTTCCACCCGATCGCGCTCTCGGCGGTGAGCAGGGTGGCGGACGATGCGAACCGTGGCCAGACGGTCTCGATATTCGTCGTCGGTGGCAACCTCGGGTTCGCCCTGGGGCCGCTCCTCGCCGGGTTCGCCCTGGGCCGGTTCGGCCTCGCCGGCCTGCCCCTGCTCGCTATTCCCGCGATCCTGATTGCACCCCTCCTGCGCGGCACCAGGATCAATCTCTGCAGGCTCCCGTCCTCCCAAGAGACGGAAGGCACGAATCATCCAAGGGCATTCGCCCTCCTCTCGATCGCCTCGATGATCCGCGCCTGGGCCCTCTTTGCCGTGCTCGGGTTCATGCCGACCTTCCTCGTCCAGCGGGGGCTCGACCTGGTCTCGGCAAACCTGATCACCTCGGGGATGCTCCTCGCCGGCGTGGTTGGCCAGCTCGCGGGCGCCACGCTCTCAGACCGGTATGGGCGGAAAGAGTTCGTCCTCCTCGGGCTCGCACTCGCGGTACCGGCCTACGGCGGGTTCCTCCTCACGGACGGTGCCCTTTCGCTTGGGCTCCTGGGCCTCTTCGGGTTCGCGCTCTGGTCGACCTTTGCCATTACAGTGGCCCTTTCGCACGAGCTGATGCCGAAGGCCGTCGGCTTCGCCTCTGGGATGATGCTCGGGGTCGTCGTCGGTGCAGGCGGTATCGGCGTCGCGATCACCGGGCTCATCGCCGATACCTGGTCGCTCTCGCTCGCCCTTTCTACCGTCCTTCCCCTGCTCGTCCTCTCGGCCGGCCTCTACGCGATCCTCCCCTACCCCTGGAAGGGAGCGAGCCTCCTCCTCTCTCGGTACCGGGCCTGACCGTTTTTTAGATCCAGCGCCGTCTCCGGAACCAGGCGAGCATCATCCCCGCGATAGCGATCATCACCACCCAGAGGAGCGGGTATGCCAGAGGCAGTCGGAGCTCGGGCATGTACTGGAAGTTCATCCCGTAGACCCCGACCAGGAACGTGAGCGGCATGAAGATCGTCGAGAAGACGGTGAGGAGTTTCATCACCTGGTTGAGCCGGAACGAGACGGAGGAGAGGTATATATCGAGCATACCGGCGACCACGTCCCGGAGCGATTCGATCGTCTCGATCATCTGGACCGTGTGGTCATAGATGTCCCGGAAGAAGATCGAGACCGGCGCGCCGAGGAGGGGTGAGTCGGCCCGTTCGAGCTGGAGGACCAGCTCCCGCACCGGCCAGAGGACATGACGAAAGTCGAGCATGGCCCGTCTCAGTGCATGGATCTCCCTGAGTGTCACCGGTGTCGGCCGTTCGAGCACCTCCTCCTCCAGGAACTCGGCCCTCTGGTCGAGGCGTTCCAGCACCGAGAAGTATCCGTCCACGATCACGTCCACGAGTGCGTAGACGAAGTAGTCGGAACCCAGGTGGCGGATCCGCCCGTCCCGCCGAATCCGGTCCCTGACCGGGCCGAAGAGGTCATCAGGTCCTTCCTGGAGGGTGCAGACGTACCCTCTCCCGAGGATCAAGCTGACCTGTGCCGATCGAACGGTGTACTCGGATTCGTCGAGAGCTATCCCTTTGAGCGAGATGAAGAGGTAGTCGTCGAAGACCTCGAGTTTCGGACGTCCGCGCGTGTTCAGGATGTCCTCCTGGATCAGCGGGTGAACCCCGAACTGCACCCCGATCTCCCGTACCGTCTCGACCGAGGAGAGTCCGACCACATCGATCCAGGTGACAGACCAGGAGGGGTCGACCGGGAAGGCCTCCTGGATCCGTGAGAGCACCTTCTCGGAATGACCACCGGGTGAGAAGCCCGTGAGCGTGATCCCGATCTCTTCCTCCTCCCGCTCACCCACGTAGACGAGACTTCCAGGCGGGAATCCCGCCTTGCCCGATGCGCGGCGGACGGTGGCGGGGGTGGGCTCGGAAGTTCCGTAATGGCCGGCAGGAGTACGCACCACCTCCTCAGCGTCAACCATAACCTGCGAAAGCATTGCGCCCTCCCCCTCATCCTCTTTTCCCCCCTGCTGCTCCCCCCGAGCGACGGATCAAATGCTTTAATAACCGGGCTCCACCACCACTCTCGGAGGCGAGCATGGAGATCGTCAAGATACCGCGGATGGAGAAAGGGGAATACGACCGGTTGATCGAAGAGGGGTATGTCTGCCGGATCGCTTTCCAGGGCGAGAAGTATCCCTACATCGCTCCTTTCCTCTACGTGTTTGATGGCCGGTTCCTCTACTTCCTCTCGACCAAGTATGGGAAGAAGCTGGAGTATTTCAGAAAGAGCCCGTATGTATCGGTGGAGGTCGAGCGGTACAGCTCCGATCTCTCGAACTACACCTTCGTGACGATGCAGGGACGACTCGAGGAGGTCGAGGACTCGATCGATAAGAAGCTGGTCCGCGAGCGGTTCGTGGAGTTGATCGTCGGGCGGCACCTCTCGAGCAACATCCTCGCGGCGCTCGGACACTCGCCCCAGGATCCCCCTGAAGCGATCGCGCGCGAAGAGCGGTCTCTGGTCTGGCGCCTGACCGGGGTCAAGGACCTCGTCGCTCTCAAAAACCTCTGACCCCGTCCGATACCCTTTTTTCATCGAAACGCACATATAACCCGATACATCGCGGAGCACGCCCGCTCGTTACGGGACCGGGTGGACCTTCTCCGGTCTTCCCGAGTGCTCCGCAGAAGGAGCACTCTCGTGACCACGTCCGGCCTTGACAAGCTGCTAACCTGGGTCCTTCTTGCCGCGGTCGTCGCCGCACTCGGGATCACTGCCTACCTGACCCAGATTCCGCCCCGCGAGGAACCATTCACCGAGCTGTACCTCCTCGGCAACGACGGGATCGCGGAGGACTATTTTTATGACATGCGTGTCGGGCGCGGTGAAGCCGTGATCATGGGGATCACGAACCACGAGGGGGCACCGATGCAGTACGTGGTCGAGGTGTTCGCGGCGAAAGAGACGATCAACAATCAGACGAACCGCTCGGAGATCGTCTCGATGAGCCGGCTCAGCACCGTCCCGGTCGAGCTTGCGGACGACCAGACCTACGAGCAGCCGTACGAGGTGATCATCAACGAGAGAGGGCCGAACAGGCTCGAGTTCCTCCTCTTCAAGGCGAACGCGGTGCCGCCCGAGTCCGTCATGGGCATGGACCGTGTCAAGGCCGCATACCGGAACGTCAATCTCTGGATCGCGGTGCACTGATCGGGCAGGGCCGATCAGCACCGCTCGATAAAGTTCTCAAGGATCTTGAGGCCGACTGCGCTACTCTTCTCGGGGTGGAACTGCACACCCCACGCGTTCTTCGACCGCACTGCCGAGGAGAACGTCTGGATGTACTCGGTCGAGCAGAGGCGCTCCGCAGGCCCGGTGCGGGCATAAAAGGAGTGGACGAAATAGACGTAGACCTCGGGGGGAAGGTCGTCGAGGAGTGGATCGTCCGGGTGTTCGACCCGGATCGTGTTCCAGCCCATGTGCGGCACCTTGAGCCCCCGCACCCTGGGAAAGGCGCAGACCTCGCCTGGCACGAGTGCGAGACCCTGATGACGCCCGTGCTCCTCGGAGGACTCGAGCAGCATCTGCATACCGAGGCAGATCCCGAGGACAGGAACGGTCTCGACGGCCCGGAGGATGCTCTCGACGAGCGGGCGGAGCTGAGCCATTCCTTCATGAAACGCGCCGACCCCGGGTAAAACAATGCGATCGGCGGCGAGGACGTCCTCGGGTTCGGCCGTGAGCCGAACGACAGCCCCCGCGCGCTCAAGGCCCCGGGTCACCGACCGGAGGTTGCCCAGACCGTAATCAACGACCGCTACCCGCTTCATGCGTCCCGGCCCTCCGCCATTCTCCATCGCTCACCCACTGGTCGGGGAACCCCCGTGCCTGCTGCCAGGCGTGGAGGCGGTCGTTCCATGCAGCCATCAGGGCCGGGTAGCGCGCCTCGATCAGCCTGAACATCGAAAGGTCACTCGAGGGGCACATGTAACACCCGATCCGGTCGAAACCCTCCTCGTAGAGCGGGTTGTACGGCGCCTCTTCGCGGAATAGGTAGAGCCAGACGTGGAGCGCGGTCCAGGTGTGGATCGGAGCTGCCGAGAGCTGGACCGGTAGGGAGGGGTTCCGCCAGACCCGCCGGCTCTTCGCACGTTTGGCAGACTCGTACTTCCGCTGCCCGATGAACGAGAGGCACTCACCGAAGTGTTCGCGGATCGCCTCTCCGATCGGGTCCAGCTTGCAGACACCACAACACCACCGGGCATCCACCGCAGGCGGGCCCTGGCTCTCGAAGACCTGGTCGAAGACGGTCCGGCCTGACGAACGGACGACCCGGGTCCCGTAGCGGTCCGCGACCGCATCGAGGTTTTCGTAGGTCTCAGGGAACTCGAACCCGGTGTCGGCGAAGAGGAGCGGGACCGTCCCGACCTCCTTTTGAACGACGAGGAGGGTGGCAAGGCTGTCCTTTCCTCCGGAGTACGAGACGGTGATCGGGAGATCGGGGTGCCCATCGACCACCTCGCGCACGAACGCGCGGGCGACCGTCTCGTACCGGTCGAGCACCGCAGCGTTCGCCTCGACCGCATCGGTCCAGGTGGCGGCGCCAGGAACACAGAGGCCTGGCTGGTTCCGCCGTGTTCGGACGATCGGGCCCCGGGTCATGGCCCGGGCCTCGTCCGCGGAGACGCGCGCCCGCCCGACCCCGATGACGGTCCGGTCGGGGTCGAGTATGAAGACCTCGTCGCCGGCCTGGACGTCGTGGTGAATTTCGAGGAGGCCCGGTGCGAGGAGGCTCGCGCCCTGGTCCCGGATCGAGGAGACCGCTCCCACATCGGCGATCACGTAGCGGCGTGTCGGCGCGAGCAGGGCGGCCGCATCGAGGCGGGGTATCGGTTCCCAACGGTCCTCTCCCGGAATGAACCTGATGTGGCCGACGACGGCACCGCCGACCACGATCTCCTCCATGCGGTCGGGATCGGGCACCTTGTTCAGGAGGGTGACCATGCCCTCGGGAACGAGAGGAGCACCGAAGTGATCGGAGTAGACCTGGTTGACGAGGGAGTAGTCGGCGGCAAAGGCCGGTCGCGCATCGCCGGGAGGCGTGACCGGGACCGCCCGGGTCGCGGTGCCGCATCGGCTGCACTGCTCGCCGAGGACCGGGACGTGACAGTCGTCGCACCAGCGCAGGTGGACCTTGCCGAGATAGAGGGGGCGCATGCTGAAAGAGGTTGGAGAAAAAGGGGTAAAAAGGTCGGTATCGACCCTCAGTCGTACTCACGCCACGTGTGGCCGCACGACACGCACCGGAAGAACCGGACTTCGGACTCGTCGGCCGAACGGAGCTGGCGCATCCACCAGAAGGCCAGGTTGTGGCTACACTCGGGGCACTTGATCGCAATCGTGGGCTTGGTTGCGATGTCGTCCCCCTCCTCGAAGAAGATGATCTCCTTCTCCTGCCGGGGATCGGTCTTCTTCATCTGGTCACTGTCGGTGATCTGCCTGATGTACCCGCACCGCCGGCACTTGAGCTGGCCCGCCGAGGAGATCATCAGGCTCTTGCACTGCGGACAGAACATCAGTCAAAACTTCGAGTTGAGAGGAGATTAAGCCTTCTTCCATGCCCCCCTGCCTCGAGAGAAATCCATAAGAGCGGCGGTCGTCGAGTCTTACTGATGATCGAGTACCTCGTCCTCGCCTCGGCCCTCGCGTTCGGCCTCTTCCTGGTTCCCGGGCCGCACCGGCGGTTTGCCGGTTGCGCGGGATGGTGTGGCATGGTGCTCGTCCTGGTCGCCCTTCTCCCGGAGTTTGCCGCCGAGAACAACTTCGTCTATCCAGCCCTCACGGTCGCATCTCTCCCGTTTCTCTGGATCACCGTTCGCCGGCTCCTCGTCCTTGATCCGATGGTGATCGCCCTGACGCGCGGCGCCGCGATCGCGTTCGTGCTCTATGCCCCTTTCGCCTTCTACCAGCCGCTCGGGGACTGGCTGATCGGGGTCGTCGTCGGCCAGCTCACCTGGATACTGGACCTGATCGGGTTCGAGTACGGTATGTGGGCCTGGAACATCCTGATCCATAACGGTCTTCGGGTCGAGATTATCCTCGCCTGTACCGGGATCCAGTCTATTGCGATCATGCTCGGGGTGGCCTTCGCCGTTCCGGCCACCCCCCGTGAGCGTGCGCTCGCGTTCCTCGTCGTCGCCCCCGTCATCTACGTTCTGAACCTTATCCGGAACGTCTTCGTGGTGATCGCGTACACGGACCAGTGGTTCCCCTACCTCCCGGGGATCGCCGGGAACGGCGAGTTCGGGTACGAGTCCTTCTTCTGGGCGCACAACGTCCTCGCCGAGCTGGGCGCCCTCGTGATCCTGATCATGATCGCCTGGGCCCTCTTCCGTCTCGTCCCGGCACTCGGCGACCTGGCGGCCGAACTGGTCGAGATCTACCGGGGCGACCTCATGCGAGCCGTCGGTAGAGATAGATGACCCGCTGGGCGGCCGAGAGGTTGGTGCAGACCGCGATCAGGACGATCGCGACCCCCATCGCCGCCGGCCCCACGAGGAGGTGAGCGGCCCCGCCGAGGCAGAGGCAGAGGACGGTCTCGGGCCGGCCGAAGAAGCCGACACCCTCGAGCGGGTCCTGGATCTTACCGCCCTCGCGCTCGACATATCCCACCTCGGCGTAGACAACGGGCTTGATGAACGTGTTCATCAGCGAGCCGATGATCGCGAGCATCACCAGGCCGGTGTCGGCGATCGGCGGGACCGGGAGGACGCCCGAGATGATCGGGATGCCTGAGAGGCCAACGCCGAGCAGGGCAGCGGCGTCCACGTACTTGTCCACGATCCAGTCGAAGACGGCGCCGAAACAGGAGTGCCGATTGGTGAGGCGGGCGACGGAGCCGTCGACGAGGTCCAGCACGGCCGAGACGAAGAGGAGGAGGGCCCCCGAGAAGAAGTGCTGGGTAGTAAAGAGCACCATGCAGGCGAATCCCGCGACGAGCGAGAGGAGCGATAGCTGGTTGGGGGAGAGATGCAGGCGGACGAACAGGCCCGCAAGCGGTTCCAGGTACCGCCGAAACCTGGGCCGCAGCGCCGTAATATTCACGTCCGGTCTCCATGGTCCCCCGATTGGGGGCTGCTCTCACATATTCTGGCGGGGCCGGGGATAAAGGCGCGGGTCGCATGACCGTAAAACCTCTCCCCTTTTTATCTCTCCGGCGCGAATGTCCTGTATCAGGGAGAATATCATGCCAGACGACCGCATTCGGCCGCACGTACTGATGATGTCCGAGATCACGGCCGACGGGAAGCTGACCCTCAAGAGAGGAGCCTCAAGCAAACGCTTGATGAAGTACATGGCCCCTGAGACCGAGGTGCTCCTTCACGAGACCCGCGCGCGGTACGATGCGATCATGGTCGGGTCGAACACGATACGGATCGACGACTCCCACCTGACCGTTCGGTTTGTCGAGGGACCAAGCCCCCTCCGGGTGATCCCCTCGTCGGATGCCGACCTCCCACCCGGAGCGAACGTCCTGGGAACCGAGGCGAGGACCGTGGTGGCCGTCTCCGAACGAGCCCCGCTAGAACGGGTGGCGGCGCTCCGTGCCGCCGGCGTGGACGTGGTGACGACCGGTGTCGAACGGGTCGACCTGCCGCTCCTGATGCGCCTCCTCGTCAAGGACTATAGGGTCTCGTCGCTCATGGTCGAGGGCGGACCGACCCTCAACTGGCACATGCTCCACCACCGCCTCGTGGACGAGATCCGGCTGATCCACCTGCCGTTCATCGTGGGTGGTGAGGACACCCCCTCGCTGGTCGGGGGCATGCGGATCGACTCGGAGGATGAGATGATCCGCCTCTCGCTCAAGGCCCACTATCTCTGCGGTACCAACCTGGTGACCGAGTACGACGTCCTGTACCCCTAGACCATCCGGAGAGGATCGGCCTTCATGAACTCACGGCAGACCGTCGTGGCGTACTGACCAGGTCCGAGGGCGAAAGCGAGCTCGACACAATCCGCTGCGACATGGGTCTCGACCGTGGCGTCGATCCGGATCGGTCGGACGGCACCGGAGAACGGGGTCCCAACGAGTCTCGCTGCCTTCTCGAAGCCGGCCTCGTCGACCTCATCCTCCTCGAGCAGCCGCCGGGTGACCGCGTCAGTCTGACCCCGCACATCAAAGGGAGTACTTCCCGGAAGGGCGATCCCCACCCGTGCCCGTCCGCGGCGGACGAGCATGCGTGCCGGCCCGATCGAGCGCGTCTCGACCACGTCCGTCCGGCCATCGGAGAAGACAAGCCGATCGCCGACCTCCGGCTCGTCCAGGGCGACGCCGCGTTCGATCCTCGCGGAGAGCACCCGGTTGAAGAGATGGGACTGGTAGGCCGAGACGAGCATCGAGGCGAGCTTCGGGGGAAGGGCGCGGAGCGCCCCGGCATAATCTTCGGGCGCCCCGATCAGGTGGTGGAGCATCGCGCGTTCGTATCGGAGCGGTACGGGGTACCGGGCGAGCGCAGCACGGGGGTCGCGCTCCACCATGAAGGTTTCCCGTGCAACCCGGACGGGTTCCGATTCGGTTGGGAACGAGAGGCCGATGTAGGTCGTGACGGCGCCCTCGACATCCCCTGCAACTAGGAGCCGGCCGACAATGTGGGTCACCGGCCTGACGACCCCGAATCGCTGCAGGCCGACATAGTTCGGGAGCCCGGTCCCCGCCGCGCGGGCGGCTGTCGCGGCCCTCGTCTCCAGGTCGTCGGTCTCGCACTCGCGAACGACGATTCGGAACCGGTTCCCCTCGAGGTCGCCGAGAGCGAACCCCCGGTTCGCCTGGCCCAGGGGCTCGAGGGTGAGATCGGGGATTGCGAGTGCCCGCACCGCCTCTGCGGTCACGTTATAGAGGGCGATCGCCTGGGTGGTCACCGCCCGCCGGTCCTTGGTACCGGCGAACGAGCATCGCCGGTGACTGATGCCCAGCCGGTCCGTGATCGCCCGGATCACCTTCCCCTGCTCCCAGTTACGTTTCGTGAGGCGACAGACCAGGTACGGCCCGCCGGTGAGCGGTGGGAGCGTCTCGCACTCCTCGACACGGAAGTCCTCGGGCGAGGCCCGGAGGCGCCCTCCGACCCCGGGCGCCTCGTTCGCGTACCAGCAGATGCCGAGCGACCTCTCGAGCGGCTGGTCGGAGGATATCATAGGAGCGAGAGCCCGCCGGTCACCCGGTCGAGGACCTCGGAGCGGGCGGGGCCCAGCCCGAGGGCGGTGATCGTGCCGGGGGGGACCTCGGTCATGCCGGCGTCCTGGATCAGGGCCGTTGCGATCCCCTGTCGCTCTGCGATCACCTTCAACTCGTAGAGCGCCTGGAGCGAGGGGACCTTCAGGACCACCTTCTTCTGCCCCTCGTTCAGCCATGCACGCCGCTCCTCCTTGCCGGCATGTTCGTAGGCCATCACCGCGGCGTGGGCGACCTGGGCACATCGTTTACCACACGAGATCTTGAGATCGGAGCGGATCAGAAGGCACTGTTTAAACCGGAACTCGTCGTCGGAGGGCATCCCGTACCTGGTCGTCCGCTGGGATGATAGCCCTGCCGTGAGGGAGAGAGGACCGGTTACGCGGTTCCCGGCGTCGACCGTGCCGGGATCACGATCTGAGCGCGCCGGTAGGTGCCGCGGAACCTGAGACCTTCCTTCTGCATGGTGAGCGCGGTGCGGAGGGCACGCCGGAGGTGATTCTCCCCCCGCCTGTCGACACCGCCCATGCGCGCCGCGCAGTCAGCCACCGCGTCACCGATCGTTGGATAGATCACCGGTTCTCCGACCTCGGCGTAGGTGACCACGGAGCGATATCCCAGGGTCTCGAGGACGCGGGCAAGGCTCGATGCGTAGGGCGGGTCGACGTAGGGGGCCCCGTGGACGTCCGGCCAGATGCCGGCGAGGAACCGGATCTGCGGTGGGGCGCTCTCGGGCCAGAAGAGGTGGAGCTTCCCGCTGGTAAGGTCGAGCAAACGCTTGATCGTGTTCTCGATCTCGGGAGTGTAGAGCGCAGCTGAGCCGATCACCATATCAAATGGCCCGGACTCTCGGGCCACCTCGAAGGAACCGTCGAGGACGGTCACCGACTCCTCCACCCGCCGTTGTCGCGAGCACCCGCGCAGGAAGGAGGCGTAGCGACGGGAGCGCGTCGTAACCGTCACGCCCACGCCTCGTCGCGCCATCAGGTATGGGAGGAGAGGCGTCCCCTCAACAATCAGGACCGAGCGGCCTTTCAGTTCGCCCTCGTTCTCCGTCATCTCCGCGAGATACGCCCGTGCCTCCTCTATCGCAGGGAGCGAGTTACGGGCGATGTCCTCGAGGGCTGTCCCCGGTCGAAGTGGCAGGAGATGGGGGGTGGCCAGGTGCCGGCGCATCCGGTCGGCCCAGGCCGACGCACATTCCGTCCTCGTGATACAGTCGTCCAATGTGAAGCCCTCCTGGCGGGCCTGCGTGCTCAGAGCCCGAGAAGAATGTATTGAACAATGAGCGTGAAATGGTTTACGGACGTTAACGGCGCCGAATGAGGTGGTGCGCGGGCATACCTTCATCATCACTCACGAAGTTCACTCTTCAGGATACCGGCTCGGTCCTGTACGCTCCGTACGAGAAAGGGGGGGGGGACGGACGGACGCCGAACGGGAACCGGAGGTATGGCAGGGCATGGTGGTTGAAGAGAACGGACAGGAGTCAACGGGAGAGCGGGTTAACAGCTCCGTCCTGACGGACCCGCTCCCACTCGAATGGATCGCGGAGAACGCTCCGTATCCGATGGCCCTGATCGATGCGAAGGGGCAATACCGTTTCATCAACGCCAAGTTCCGGGAGATCTTTGGTTTCTCAGGTGCTCACCTCCCAACTGGGCGCGAATGGTTTGAGCAGGCCTTCCCGGACGAAGAGGAGCGTCGAAAGGCGATCGCGCTCTGGAAGGAGGACATGGAGCACGAAGGAGTTCGGGAGCCCCTCCCCCGCCTCTTTCGAGTCAGGTGTGGGGATGGAACGGACCGCCAGGTTCTCTTCCGGCCGATCGCCCTCGGCACCGGTGACCGGCTCGTTGCCTACGAGGACCTGACCCTGATCCTGGAGCACCAGGAGGCCCTCGAGCGGCTGAACCAGCGCCTGGAGGAGATCATCGACTTCCTCCCCGACCCGACCTTCGTGATCGACGACAGGAAGACCGTGATCGCATGGAACCGGGCGATGGAGGAGTTGACCGGGATGACGAAGGAGGAGATCCTCGGGCGCACGGATCGCGCCTACGCGGTGCCATTCTACGGCGAAGCACGCCTTCCGCTCCTTGCCGACCGGGTTCTGTCCGACTGCGGGGACGAGGGAGTCGAGTCGTACACCTGCCTGGATCGACAGGACGGTACCCTCGTTGCCGAGACGTTCGTCCCATCCCGGAACCGGGGGGGCGGGATGCACCTGTGGGGCAAGGCCACCCGGCTTATCGGGCCGGAGGGACGGTCAGCGGGCGCGATCGAGTCGATCAGGGACATCACCTCTATCAAGAGAGCAGAAGAGGAGCTCCGCAGGAGCGAGGAGCGGTACCGCGCGCTCGTCGAGAGTATCAAGGACATCATCTACGCGATCGACAGCGAGGGAAGGATCACCTACGTGAGCCCCGTCATCTCCGAGGCTGCGGGGTACCAGCCCGGGGAGCTGGTCGGACGATCGTATTTCGATCTCGTCCACCCGGACGACCGGGCGCAGATCGGTTCACTCTTCTCCACGCTCCTCGAGGGTGGAGAGGGGCCCCACGAGTTTCGGATGCTGAAAGCGTCGGGCGAGGTGCGCTGGGTCCGGACGTACACCCATGCGATCACGGTCGACGGGGAGGTGGTCGAACTCAGGGGGGTCCTGACCGACATCACCGACCAGAAGGAACAGGAGGCGGCGGTTCAGCGAAGCGAGGCGCTCCTCGCCCGCATGGCGGACCTCACCCCGTTTGGGTACTGCGTGGTCGACAACGAGACGGACCGGTTCCTCTACCTGAACGACCGGTTCTGCCAGCTCTGGGAATGGGAGGGGCTCTGCGACGAACTGCGCCGGTATGACTTCCTGCACAGCGACTTCGTCGCGTGGGTGGCACCGACGGTCGAGGACCCGACGACCTTCATCGAGTCCTGTGCAGCCCTCCAGGTCGGAGAAGGTCCGAAGGAGGCGATCGACGAGGTCCGCCTCTGCGACGGGCGCACCCTGTGGCGCTATTCGGCCCAGATTCGTGATGAGGAGGACCGCCTGTTCGGGCGCCTCTATCTCTACAAGGACATCACGGACGAGCGGCGCCAGGTCGTGGAGTTGCAACGGTATCGCGACGAGCTCGAACGCCTCGTCGAGGAGCGCACGGAGGAGCTTACCCGCACCAACGAGGCCCTCGTCCAGGAGATGGCTGTGCGCGAGCAGGCGACACAGCGGCGGATCGAGAGCGAGGAGCGGTTCAGCCGGATCTTCGACCAGGCCCCCATCGGGATGGCAGTGGTCTCTCTCGACGACCAGTTCGTGCGGGTGAACGAGGCCCTCTGCCAGGTCACGGGCTACTCCCGGGAGGAGCTGCTGCGGATGGGCCCGTTCGAGATAACGCACCCCGACGATGTCGAGGAGGGACGAGCGCTCACCGGGCGCCTGCTCGACGGGGAGTTCGAGGACTACGCGCGGGACAAGCGCTACCTGCGCCGGGACGGGACGACGGTCTGGGTCCACATGACGATCGGGGTGGTGAAGGACGCGTCAGGTCAACCACTCCACCTCTTCAGCATGACCGAGGACGTCACGGCCCAGAGAGCGGCCGAAGAACGCCTCCGTGTCTCCGCCCTGGCCCTCCGGGAGAGCAATGAGGACCTCCAGCGGTTCGCCTACATCGCCTCCCACGACCTGCAGGAGCCCCTCCGGACCGTGATCGCGTTCTCCCAGCTCCTCGAACGTCGGCTCGGAGACAAGGCGGACACCGAGATCAGGGAGCTTCTCGGGTTCATCATCGACGGGGGAGTACGGATGCAGGCCCTGATCCAGGACCTGCTCGTCTTCTCCCGTGTCGTCACCGGCGGCCGGACGCTTCAGCCAACGGAAATCGACGAGGTGGTCGCCGATGTGCTGAAGTCGCTCGGCGCCTCGATCGAGGAGACCGGAGCCCGGCTGAGTGTGGACCCGCTTCCAGTCGTCCTGAGCGATCCCAGCCAGCTGCACCAGGTCTTCTTGAACCTCATCGGGAACGCGATCAAGTACCGGACCGCGGACCCGCCGACTATCGAGGTCTCAGCGGAGCGGATTGGAGACGACTGGGTCTTCTCCGTCAGGGACAACGGGATCGGGATCGAACCGCGACACCACGACCGCGTCTTCGAGATCTTCCAGCGGCTTCACACGAGCGAGGAGTACGAGGGGACCGGGATCGGTCTCGCGGTGGTACGGCGGATCGTCGAGCGCCACGGGGGTCGCTGCTGGCTCGAGTCGACGCCCGGCGTGGGAAGTACGTTCTTCTTCTCACTCCCGGCAATCTGACTCAGCGTCGCAGGAAGAGAGACTCGAGCCGACTCCGAGAGAAGGTCACGACCGTAGGACGGCCGTGAGGGCAGGTCAGGGGAGACTGCGCCGCCATCAGCTGAGCGATCAGGCGCTCGCCCTGTTCCATGGAGAGAATGGCTCCCGCCCGGATCGCCCCGTGGCAGGCGACCAGGCGGACGAGGCGCTCCGCGGCGCCGGGCCCCACCCCACCCCCGATCCACTCGCCCACTATCTCTCGGACGGTCTCTGCCGGCACCTCGTGCCCGAGGACAACAGGGACGCTCCGGATCGCCACCTGTCCTTCACCGAACGGCTCGACCGCGAAACCGGCCGCCAGCAGGTCCTCGTGAGCCTCCTCGAGGAGCGCTCGCTCCCGGGGGCTGCAGTCGATCACCACCGGGACGAGGAGCTCCTGCGTTCCCGACCTCCCGCGGGTGACAAGCTGCTCGTAGAGCACGCGCTCGTGGGCCGCATGCTGATCGATCAGGACGAGGTCGCCCGCCGCCGTCCTGCCGACCAGGTAGGTCCGGTCAACCTGGCCCAGGAGCTCGATCTCGGAGACCGGTGGAGCGGGTTGTTCGATGGTGGTCTGGCGGAGCTGGTGATCAGTCCGCACCCGGTATGACGGAACCGGCTCTCCGACGCTGCGACTCGGTTCCCGTGCCGGATCCTGGCGCTCCGCCAGATGGTGATACGAGGGAGCGGTCCCGGGAAAGGGAGGACGGAGCGCCTCGAGCGCGGACGCAACTGCCGATGAGACCGCGGTCAGAACCTCAGGCTCCCGCGACAGGCGGACCTGCCGCTTGGCAGGGTGGACGTTCACGTCGACGAGGGACAGATCGATCTCGAGCATCAGGACGGCGAACGGGTACCGGTCGGTCGGAAGCAGGGTCCCGAACCCCGCCCGGACCGCCCCGGCGATAGGGGGGCTCACCACCGTCCGTCCGTTGACCGCGAGAAAGACCTGGTACGGGTTCGGCCGCTGCACCCCGGGCGGCGCCACGAACCCCGAGACACGGCAGGCAGGCGCAACGGTGTCGACCTCGAGCAGCCCGGACCCGACTTCAGGTCCGAAGAGCGACGCGATCGCCTCCGCGAGGCCTGTGCCGGGCGTGGAGAGGCGGGTCCGCCCGTTGTGAATGAGTCGGAACTGCCGGTCGGGCCATGCAAGCGCGAGCCTCTCAACCACTCCCGCGATGTGGCCCATCTCGGTCCCGATACTCTTCTGGAACTTGCGGCGCGCCGGGGTATTGAAGAAGAGGTCCTCGACCGTGACCGTGGTCCCAAACGGCGCAGGAACCTCGCCGGTCTCCTCCACCATCCCGCCGACGGTCACGATCCGGGCGGCGAGAAGGTCACCCTCGCGCCGTGAGATGATCGAAAGGCGCGACACGGCGGCGATAGAAGCGAGGGCCTCGCCTCGAAAGCCCATCGTGGCAACCGCACCCAGGTCCTCAACCTCGCGGAGCTTGCTGGTCGTGTGTGGCAGGATCGCGAGCTGGAGGTCCTCCGCCGACATGCCACACCCATCGTCGGTGACCCGCACCGAGGCGATCGCGCCGGCACGGGACTCGATCGCAATGAAGACGCGACCGGAACCGGCGTCCAGCGCATTCTCTGCCAGTTCCTTCACGACCGAGGCGGACCGCTCGATCACCTCGCCGGCGGCGATCTTCGTGATCGTGGCCGGATCCAGATGTCGGATCGCACTTCCGCTCATTGATCCGCCTCCTGCCTGAGGCGATAGAGCGCCTGGAGCGCCTCGAACGGGGTCATCCGGTCGGGTTCCAGGGCACGGAGGGAGGCGAGAGCTGGGTGCTCGGGAGGCCTGCTGGGGTCGGGGTCGACCGGGAGGAGCATCTGGGTGTAGCGAACCCGGCGGGGGCCGGAGCCCGTCTCGCGCGCCGCTTCGCGCCGGACCAGGTCCGCGAGGATAGCACCGGCCCGCTCAATCACAAACGGCGGGACGCCGGCGAGCTCGGCGACGTGGACGCCGTAGGACCGGTCGGTCGCGCCGGGGATGATCGTCCGGGTGAAGATCACCGAGGAGCCGGTGTCCTTCACCGCCATGTGGTAATTGCGCACCCGGGGGAGCTCGTTCTCGGTCTCGACCAGTTCATGGAAGTGGGTTGCGAAGAGGGTCCGCGGGCCGCTCTTTCCCTTCCCGTGCAGGAACTCCAGGACCGCCCGGGCGATCGCGTACCCGTCGAGGGTGCTCGTCCCCCGTCCGATCTCGTCGAGCACGACCAGGCTCCGGGGAGTTGCGTGGACGAGGATGTTCGCGAGTTCGAGCATCTCGACCATGAAGGTTGACTGGCCAGAGGCCAGGTCGTCGAACGCCCCGACCCGGGTGAAGACCCGGTCCACGACCCCGATCGTCGCATGGTCTGCCGGCACGAACATCCCGCACTGGGCCATCACAGTGATCAGCGCCACCGCCCGCATGTAGGTCGACTTGCCGGCCATGTTCGCGCCGGTGATCACCAGGATCTGCTCGGTCGTTGCATCGAGCACGGTGTCGTTCGGGACGAACGGCTCGGTGGCACGCCGCTCGACGACCGGGTGGCGCCCGCCGCGGACCAGAATCCCGGTCCCATTGGTAACAACGGGGCGGGTGTACCGGTTCTCGACCGCGACCTCCGCCGTGCAGGCGAAGAGGTCGAGGAGGGCGATCGAACGGGCGGTCGCCTGGAGGGCCGGCACCTCGGTTCCGATCGCCGCGACAAGGGCACGAAAGGCCTCCTGCTCTCGCTCGCCGAGCCGTTCGTCCGCGTGGGCGATCTCCGCCTCCTTCTCCCGGAGGTCCGGGAGGGTAAAACGCTCGCCGTTCGCGGTCGTCTGCCGCCGCTCGTACTCGGGTGGCACCTGCGCCGCCTGCGTGCGGGAGACCTCGATGTAGTAGCCGAAGACCCGGTTGTAGCCGATCTTCAGGGACCGGATCCCGGTCCGTTCGCGTTCGGCCTGCTGCAGGGCGGCGACCCAGTCCCGGCCGTTTGCGGCAAGGGACCGGAGTCGGTCGAGCTCGGGGTCGTATCCCTCCCGGATCATGCCGCCGTTTCGCGCGACCGCGGGGGCATCGTCGATGATCGCACGGGCGACCAGGCTGGCGAGCTCTTCGTGCCGGCCGAGCTCGGCACGGGCGGCGCCGACCAGTTCGGGGAGGGGAGCGGCGCCGTCGAGGAGCGCGGCGAGGCCGGGAAGGGCCTCGAGTGACCGGCGGAGTGCCCCCAGATCCCGCGGCGAGGCGGAACCGCAGGCGACCCTGCCGGCGATCCGTTCCAGGTCCGCGACCTCGCCGAGCCGGCGCCTGAGGTCGCGCCGGACGGCGGTCCGATCGACGAAGAACTCGACCGCGTCGAGCCGACGAGCGATCACCCGGGGGTCGACAACGGGGTCGACCACCCGTACACGGAGGAGGCGTGCGCCCATCGGCGTCACGGTCCGGTCCAGGACCGCGAGGAGGGTAGCCCCCTTCCTGTCGCCCCGGACCGGCTGGACCAGTTCCAGGTTACGGATCGTGATCGCATCGAGGACCGGACCATCACCCCCCTCCCCGACGAGCGCCAGGCTCCGGACCTGGGGAAGGGGCGCGTGGTTCATCGCCTCGGCGTAGGCGAGCGCGGCCCCTGCCGCAGCAACCGCCACGGGATCGGGCGTCGCCCCCTCGTCCTGGAGGCGGTGCCCGAGCAGCGCTTGTGCCGCCCCGCGGTCGAAGGCGGCATCGGCGGCGCGGGTCACCACGGTCTCGTCCGGGCCGAGGACCTCCAGGATCGGTCCCTCGTACCCGGCGGGGACGATGACCTCCTCGGGGGACCGGCGGGCCAGCTCGGCGAGCACGGCGGACCGGCCCTCCCCTGCCGGGACGGCGTACGCGGAAAACTCGCCGGTCGAGGCGTCGAGGAGGGCGATGCCGAGCCGCTCGGGAAAGGGTGCAAGGGCCATCAGGTAACGGGCACGGGGCGATTCGAGCATCGCGCCGTCGACCAGTGTCCCGGGGGTGACGACCCGGACCACCTCGCGCCGGACGAGCCCCTTCGCCTTCTTCGGGTCCTCCATCTGCTCGGCGATCGCGACACGGTAGCCTTTCCGCACGAGCCGGGCGACATACGAGTCGGCCGCATGGTATGGAACGCCGGCGAGGGGGATCCGCCTCCCCTCCGCGTCGGTGCCGCGGGAGGTGAGCACGATGTCGAGCTCACGGGAGATCGTCTCGGCGTCGGCACCGAAGGTCTCGTAGAAGTCACCCATGCGGCAGAGGAGGAGCGCGTCGGGGTGCTGGCGCTTCGCCTCGTAGTACTGGCGCATGCCGGGGGAGAGACCGTCGCTCATGCCGTCTCTGTATACGTCGACCCGGGCCGATATAACTGCCGCCATCGCGGTCGCTCGACGGACGGGAAAGACGTGCGCGGCCCTGGACGGGTCACCCGCGCCCGGGCGAATCGTCCTCTGACACCCCGAGCACCTCCCGTGCGCGGCAGAGGAGTTCCTCCTGCCCGTGAACTTCCAGGTACGCGAGAAAGGCATCGACGGCACTGTCGCCCTCAAACCGGGCCCGCTCGATCACGCAGGACAGATCGAACGGGCAGACCTCCTTTTCGACGACATGGAGCGCTCCTTCCGGGCAGGCATCGACACAGGCGCCGCATCCGTCGCAGAGTCGCTCGTCCAGGAGCCTCGACGTCCCGTCGGGGATGGCAAGAGCATGGTTCGGGCAGTCCGGGAGGCAGAGCCCGCACCCGATGCACTGGCCCGGGTTGACCTCGATCACCGGCCGCAAGACCCGGGAGCTCACCGGTACACCCCCATCCGCCGGCACGTCGACCACCCGCTTCCGATGCGGAAGGGGGCGAGGGACTTCATCATGGATCTCAGAGAACCTCGCCTTGTATCGAGATCGTCTCTTCGACAATCGGTATGGTCTTACCCGACCGCGCGATCGCCCGGTCGACCACAGCCCGCGTCCCGGTGCAGCAGGGGACCTCCATCCGGAGGACCGTGATCGAGCGGATCTCGTGGCGCGAGAGGATGGCGGCCAGGCGCTCGACATAGTCGTCGAGGTCGGCGTCCAGCTTCGGACAGAAGATGATCGCGACCCGACCGCGCAGGAACTCCCGGTGGAACCCGGCCCGGGCGACAGGGACGCAGTCCGCCGCGATGAGGAGGTCCGCATTATCGAAGTATGCCGCGCCCGGGTTCAGGAGGCGGAGCTGGACCGGCCACTGGCGGAGCTCAGAGACAGGGTGGTGGCCTTTCGGGCCCACTTCGGCGGACGGCCCGCGCTCGATGGACCGGGCGGCAGCCCCGGGGCACTCTCCCGGCGGGCACACAGAACCCTGCCGGGGGCCGCCAGGCGTGGTCCCTGCCAACCCGGACCGGTGCTCCGGCACCGGGATGCCGATCTCTACCAGGTATTCCAGGGCCTGTCGGTAGAGGGCTGTCTCACCATGACCGACGAGGTGTTCGAGGTGCGCCCGGATAACGGCCTGCCCCTGCGGGACGATCTTCGCCATTACGGCCTTCTCGTCGTAGGGCTCCGCCTCACGCTCGATGACAGAGATTGCGCCCTCCGGACACGTCCCGATGCAGGCACCGAGCCCGTCGCAGAAGAGATCGCTGACGAGCCGCGCCTTCCCCTCGATGATCTGCAGCGCCCCCTCGGGGCAGTCCGGGATGCACTCGCCGCACCCCGTGCACTTCTCTTCGTCAATCGTGATGATCTTCCGTCTCATGCTGACCTCCAGGACTCCCTATCCGCAGGATTGCGGGATGGACCCCGTGAATAATAACGGCTCTGGGGTCGTATTGAAGCCTGCGGTGAAGACACCGGTCCGGGAGAGGAGATCGCGCAGGAGGGAGGTGGGGACGGACGAAAGAACACCCATCGTGCGAAGAGCCGGCAGATGAAACAGATAGCAGAGACAGAGAGAGAAAAATGCGAGGGAGGCGATTCGAACGCCCGAACTCCTGCGAGACCAGGCCCTGAACCTGGCGCCGTTGACCTGGCTTGGCTACCCTCGCGCCTGAATATATACGGGGGTCGGAGAGATAAAGATTGGTGTTCCCCAGACCCCTATCTCTTCTTCCCGTTTCCATTCTGGAATTTCTTCAGCTCGGCGTCCCGGAGCTCGTTCCGCCTGATCTTGCCCGAGATTGTCTTCGGGAGGGTCTCGACGAACTCGACCAGGCGCGGGTACTTGTAGGGTGCGGTCACCTTCTTAACATGCGTCTGGAGCTCCCGCACCAGCATCTCCGAAGGCTTGAAACCGGGGGTCAGGACCACGAATGCCTTGACCACCAGGCCCCGGATAACATCCGGGGAACCCACCACGGCCGCTTCCTGGACGGCAGGGTGCTCCAGCAGGGCTGACTCGACCTCGAACGGGCCGATCCGGTACCCCGATGACTTGATCACGTCGTCATCTCGCCCGATGAACCAGAAGTAACCGTCTGTATCCATGCACGCCTTGTCGCCGGTGTAGTACCAGCCATCGACGAACGACCGATCGTTCTCCTCCTCCGAGGCGATGTACTCGCGGAAGAGTCCGACAGGTCGTGGGTCAAGGGCGATCGCGATCCTCCCTTCCTGACCGACCTCAACTGGCCGCCCGTCGTCGTCGTGGAGCTCTATCGTCCAGCCGGGGGCCGGCCTGCCCATCGAGCCCGGTTTCGACTCCATGCACGGGAACGTACCGATGCAGAGCACGGTCTCGGTCTGGCCGTAGCCCTCGAAGATCGTGACCCCGGTCGCCTCCTTCCAGACACGGATCACCTCGGGGTTGAGGGGTTCGCCGGCCGACGTGCAGTGACGGAGCTCAGAGAAGTCGAACTTATCCAGGTCGGCGAGGATCAGCATCCGGTAGATGGTGGGGGGGCAGCAGAACGTGGTGATTGCGTACCGCTCGAGCAGGGGGAGGATCTCGGTCGCCTTGAACTTGCCCCGGATGTCGTAAACGAAGATCGCGGCACCCTGGATCCACTGTCCGAAGATCTTACCCCACGCCGACTTCGCCCACCCGGTGTCGGAGAGGGTGAAGTGGAGGTCGTTGTGCTTCAGATCGTGCCAGAGCGCCGCCGTCACGATGTGGCCCAGGGGATAGGATTGGTCGTGGAGCACCATCTTCGGCTCGCCGGTCGTTCCGGAGGTGAAGAAGATGATCATCGGGTCGGTCGACCGGGTCCGGGCCATGCCGGGCAGCTGGATCAGTTTGTGGGAGACCGGGGCCGGATAGGTCAGTTCCTCCACGTAATTGATCCAGCCCTCGCGGGAACCGTCGACCACCATCCGGCCCATGAGGGACTCGCACTCCGAGTAGATTGCATCGACCTTCGGGGCGGTCTCCATATCGGTGATCACCAGCTTGAACTGCCCGAGGTCGATCCGGTACCGTATGTCTTTGGACGTCAGCATGGTCGGGCCCGGGGAGACGACGGCCCCGAGCTTGATCAGGGCGAGCGTCAGGATCCACCACTCGGGGATCCGGTGGAGCATCAGCATCACGTGGTCGCCCTTGTGGATCCCGTATTTCAAAAGGATGTTCGCCGCGGCGTTCGAGAGCCCCATCAGGTCCCAGAAGGTGAACTTCTTCTCGTTCCCCTTCTGATCCGTCCAGATCATGGCGAGCTTATTCCGGTCCTTTCTCGCCCACTCGTCAACCACGTCGAACCCGAAGTTGTAGAATTCTGGGACCTCGATCTTGAAGTCCCGGCAGGCCTCGACGTAGTCCTTCATGTTGTGCTGATCCTCGCCCATACGAAACAGTACTGGATTAGGCCCGGGGGGACATTAATTCTGCGCGAAACGGCCGGTTTTCCGGCCTTCAAATTGAGATAAAGGTTCTCCAGAACTATTATGTTTTAAAGGGCAGCATAGATAGAGAGATGGAAGAGAAACGATACGAGTCACTCAAGATCGAGAATATCGTCGCCTCTGGTGTGATCGCGGACTCGATCGATCTCGCCGATGTTTCGCAGCGGATCCCGGCCTGCGAACTCAATACTAAGCGCTTTCCGGGTGCGGTCTATCGTATCGAGAAGCCGAAGATCGCGTCGCTGATCTTCAGCTCGGGCAAGGTCGTCCTGACCGGCATCCGGGACCGGCAGGCCCTCTCCGATGGACTCGAGATCATTATGAACTCCCTCCGCGAGGCCGGCGTCGCCTGCTACGACGAGCCGAGGGTCGCGGTGACCAACATCGTCTGCTCCTACGACATCGGGAAGTACATCAACCTGAACAAGGTGGTGATCACCCTGAACCTGGAGAACATCGAGTACGAGCCCGAACAGTTCCCTGGTCTCGTCTACCGAATCAAGGACCCGAAGATCGTGGCGCTCCTCTTCAGCTCCGGAAAGATCATCCTGACCGGAGGCAAGACCGTCGAGGACATCAAGCGAGGTCTCGACTTCCTCGAGCAGAAGCTCGAGTCGATCATGTGATGGACCTCCTCCGTCTCTTTTCTACCAGAAATGCCAACGGACAACGTCACTCTTGTCGTCGAGAACGGGTTGATGATTGAACCCGGTCGGGGGTGCCGATGATGGGTGGGGCGGAGAACACGCAGCGGCACCCTTCACCACTGCAGCGGACGGTCTCCCGGCACCCCTCGTGCACCCCCTGGCGCGACCCCCGATCGCGGTTTTCCTCGTCAAGGTGATCGGGGCCATGGATCTGGTCGCAGTGCTGCTCGGGGGCATCCCCGTCTGCCCTGGCGCGGGAGCACTCGCCGCCCAGTGCCGGTTCGGTGCCCGCACCGCGGCAGGTCGAACGCGATCGCCAGGCTCGGACTGGTGCTGATCGAGGGCTTCGCATCCAGGTAGGGCGCGGTCGCTCTCTTCCCGACGGGACTGCTCGCGGCCCCCTCCCGGGGGTCACATCCAAGATGGGCTGCGCAGCCCCCGGATGGACACTCCAATCTCGACCGTCGTGGTGGCCTCGTCTTGTTCGACGATCGGATCTCCCACATCAGTCGTCATCGGTCACGGTCGTTTCGATGAGATCTGTGATGAACGCGGCGAACCTCCGGAGCTCGGAGAGGAAATACTCGATGGTCTCGAGACTTCCCGGTTTCTGCGGGAGGTCCAGGACGAAGGTGGGTCCGTGATCGGCGAGGACCTCGTTCATTTTCATCTTCCCATCGCAGGTTGCCCCGGCAGCCACCGCGTCGACCACCGCACCGAACGAGGACATGATCAGCGGACAGATGGTTCGCGGAGGCGATCGCTCCGCCACGGGGATCGTCTTCGCTCTTCCGCCGTGGAGCACGACCCGGTCGGCACCCGCTGCAAAGACGAACCCGTCCAGAACATGGAGACAGAAGGCCCCGACGATCGTCGTTCCGTCCTGCCTCTCTCGTTACAGCCGGACGAGACGGAGCTCGACGAGTCCCGGACCAAGTCGAGGCTCTGGAGAGAGGACGTTTTTGTGCTCAGACGTGCGTTTGAACGGAATTCTATTGAGGGATGCCGCACCCCTTACGCCGGGTTGAAATCTCGCAGTGGTCTGTATTCCTCAATCCCACCGGGAAGCGCGCTCCCTGACCACGACGGGCACGGTGCACGGCGATGCAGGCATCCACTGCAGATTCTGTTCCGGCCCCCACCATCAGTTCTTCTGTGCTGCGATTACGCAGAAACCAGCACGAGAGTCCACTCCGGCCAGTCGAAAACCGGTCTCCGCGAGCAGCGCCTGCACGTCACCGGATGAATAGAAACGGGCACGGGAGAGGAACCGCCCTTTTCCGCCCTCCCGAAGATAGGCCCGGTGTATCCGCCCCCCGCGTTCGATGAATGCAACGATGAGGAATCCCTGGGAGATGAGGATTCGGCGGAGTTCTCTGAACGCCGTTGCCGGGTCTTTCAGAAAACAGATGACCGTGATAAGCAGGACGGACGAACACGACCCGTTCCTGATGGGCAGTGCCTCGGCCCTGCCCCGGATGACCCTGATCCCCCTCCGACGGGCCATCCGGGCGAGGGCACGCGATGGCTCGACCCCGAGCGCGACCCCGAGGGGTGCGGCAAACCTCCCGGACCCGACCCCCACTTCGATGGCACGGGCGTCGAGCGGGGGAAGCATCGCGCGGATACGGGCCAGCTCGGCGAGGTACTCGTCGCGGTGTTCGTCGAACCACCGGTCATAGTCCTTTGCGTACTCTTCAAACACATCCGGCGGCACGGACCCCTCCGGTCCTCACGCCCCGTAAAGGTGCTTCCGGACCCGTTCGCCGAGGGCCTGTTCCCGCCGCTTCAGCACGGCGAGGTCCTTCGGGCCCTTCCCATACGTGGTGAAGAGGACGTAGACAAAGTCCATCGTCAGGTCCATCACCTCTTTCTTGAACCTGACCTCGACGGTGGTGTCGCCGGCAAACCCCTTGATGGAGAACCAGTCGGGCTTCTCGAACCTGTAGAACCCGTCCCCGACGCCGGGGAGCGATTCGACCTCGCCGAAGTCCCGGAGGTAGGTGAAGAACTCCGCCGGGACGGGGGCGTCGAGGAGGAACTCCTTCATGAAGGAGCCATCCGCACAGACCTTATGCCTGACCGACCGTAGAATTCGCATTCCTGGCAATCCTCCGTATGGCATCTGCTGCAATCCGGCACTCTTCATCGGTCGTGAACCAGGATGGGCTGAGCCGGATGCAGCCCTCTCCGCCGTCAATGGCCCTGTGGACCAGGGGGGCACAGTGGAGCCCCGTCCGGGCGATGACGCCGTAGGCGCGGGCCAGCATGAATCCCACGTCGTCGTTCTGGAGGCCCTTGATATTGAACGCGATGATCGGCAGGTCCGGGTGTTCGTTGTAGATGGTGATGTTCTCCTCGTGCTTCAGTTCCCGGACGAAAAACGCGGTCTGCCTCTCCGCCTTTTCCACGATTGATGGTATCCCTTCTCTCTCGATGAATTCCACCCCGGCGGCGAGCGCTGCCAGGCCGGGATAGTTGTGCGTCCCGACCTCGAACCGCTCCGGCATCCCGCGGGGATGGAGGAGCGAGAACGAGTCCGTCCCAGTCCCGCCGAACCGCACGGGTGTGACGTCGTCCGGATCCCGTACGTAGAACCCACCGGTCCCCGGGACGCCGAGCAGGCCCTTGTGGCCGGTGAAGACGAAGGCATCGACCGGAAGGTCCTTCAGGTTGACAGGAATATGACCAGCGGTCTGCGCCCCGTCCACGATGAAGTAGACCCCGTGGTCGTGCAGGATCTCCCCGATCGCCCGGATATCCTGCACCGAGCCGAGCACGTTGCTGCCGTGGGTCATGACCATGAGCCGGGTATCGGGCCGAATGGCCGCTTCGACCGATTCCGGCCAAACAGAACACTGCTCGAAGGGAATGGTGTCCAGCCGAATACGGTGCTGCTGTTCGTACTCGTGGAGTGGCCGGAGCACGGAGTTGTGGTCCAGCGCCGTGGTGAGGACATGGCATTCTCCCTTAATTCCGGCCAGAAAACCGGATATCAGGACGTTCAGGGAATCTGTCGCGTTATGGGTGAAGACAAGGTGTTCGGGAGGGTCTCCTCCCAGGAGAGCGGAGAGCCCCTCCCGGGCCCGCGTGATGTAGTCCTCTCCCTGTGTCCCGGTCGTCCTCCCCGACCCGAAGACAGGGAGAGCGAGGGATTCTGCAATCGCGGCCAGCACCTCCGGCGGTTTCGGCCAGCTGGTCGCGGCATTGTTGAGGTAGATCAGTGGTTTCGGATCGCGGGCCATCGCGTTCGGAGTATCTGTAACCCTGAGTAAAAAAAAGGTGGTTCCGGATCTACGATGATACCATTATTCCCGGATGAACAGACAGGTGTTTTATGGCTGAGATCACTCCCGCGGCCCTCAGGGAGGCGGCAGAGGTGCTGGGGATACAGGACCATGCCAGTCTGAACGAAATCCGCCAGAAATACCATGAACAGGTCAGGGGTTGGCACCCCGATGTCTCGAAGCATGAACCGGCGGCGGCGCACGAGATGACGATCCGGCTGAAGAAGGCATACGATCTCCTGATCGATTACTGCATGAATTATCCCTTTTCGTTCAGAATCGAGGATCTCGCGAGGGATCTCGAGCAGAGTCCTGCTGATTTCTGGACGGAGCGGTTCGGTGATGACCCGATCTGGGGGTAACATCTCACTTCTTCATCACTGGGGTATTCCCAGGCAGCCGCTGACGCGGGGTCCCAGGCAATCATGGATGGCTCCGGGAACGTGACGAAGGCCGTGGGGGCGTGCACCCTTCGGAAACGCTATCTCTCGTCCTGAGTATGTTCTCCTATGAAAGTAGGGATCATCCGCTGCATGATGACCGAGGACATGTGCCCGGGGACCACGGATTTTCTTGTGACACGAGACGGGAAGGGTGCGTTCAAGGATACCGGCCCGGTTGATATTGTCGGGTTCGTGACGTGCGGTGGGTGCCCCGGAAAGAGAGCCGTACCACGGGCAAAGATGCTCGTGGAGAGGGGAGCCGAAGCGATCGTGTTCGCATCATGCATCAGCAGGGGAAATCCGATAGGGTACCCCTGCCCGCATTATGCCGATATGAGAGATTGCGTGATGAAAGCGGTCGGACCTGATACAAAAATAATTGAATGGACACACTAAATCGGAGAGTACCTTTTCTGAAACGGCCAGCACCCAATATCCCGGACTCTCGCGGAAAGGACGCGATCATCGAGCCCGTGGTGAAAATCCCGGTCATTCCCGCGGGTGATCGGGCCGCCACATCCCGGCGTTCTCGTCGGTTCAGGCCCGTTCGAGGGGGGGCGATCAGGGCCACCTTTTCGTCCCGCAGGTGACCGGAGCTCGGGGGGTCAGAGGGGAGCCAGTCCGAAAGCAATACTCCGGGGGGGAAATGGCGAATCGAGGGAGACGTTTGGCATCACCCTTTCGCCGGAACGCAGACACAGGCACGAGGGCGCATTCGGTCACTTTCCCCGCCATGGTCGCTGACCTTCTTCCCGGGAGACGATATCGATCGTGGTTTCGAGGATTCTCTCGCCGTCACACGGTTGGCACACCCTCAAGCCAGCATCCTCGCGAGCGTGGAACGCCACCACGACGTCCTGTTCCGCGGGGCAGGGGAGGTACCCCCTATCAACTCTATACCGGGAGGAATGGCCGACCCTTTCCGGCTCGAGCAGGTCTTCTCGAACCGGGTCAACAACGCAATCACGTTCCACCAGCTGGACCAACCGCTCCGGATTCATAGCGGCGCACGGAGTTCGGACAGTTTCAAGGAGTTCCGATGAGCGATAACAAGATCGGGACCGCGCCCTTTTTCATGACCGGGTCTTGCTGGTCTTCCCGCACCTCCAGAAGAAGGAGACTGGCCCCGAAAGGGGGATCGTCCACAAAATCGCCAATCGGATCATTGACCGGCATACGGGAGAAGAGGCAGCCTTCTTCACCCCGCCCGCCGCGAAATCGGAGAAGCCAGCGGTCGAGGCACCAGCTTCGCAGTTTATCGTAGAGCCGGGCGACGTCGGGATATCGCCCCCTCAGAAGATGCCCTGGTCGTGGCGTCGACAGGGCATTCTCCGCCTCTACCAGAAGTGTCGGGTCTGGACAAACTGCCGTTCGGCCTTCAGGATCTGCCGGTAGAACTCGTCCCCTTCAGCGAGTGTGCCCAGGATTCGGGATGCGTGCTCTGGCCCGACCCCCCGGCCCGAGAGCGCGATCACCGCCTTCTTCCCGCTCGACAGCACGATGTTCGCGTTCCGCAGCAGGCGCTTCTCGACCTCGCGCTCCTCGGGAGTCTTCGTCTTACGGTTCGCCATCGCGTAGAGCGGCTCGTCCCAGGGCTTGAGGGCGGCGACCAGGCGAGCAGAGCAGACGGGGCACTGGGGGCGCTGGTCCACGCGCGAGACACGGGTCTTCACCTTCCATCGCCGGCAGTTCATACAGCAGAGCACGACCTCGGAGTCGTCGATCCTTCGTCTCACAGTCGCCAGGATCGCGGTGTCGGCCGACTCGGGCGGCACCAGGTCACGCGACGAGAAGAGGCCGGACGCGCCGAGGAGCGAAACCTGCGTCGTCACGACCTCGACGGACCCGTCGCGAACAGCGGTCACGATGGCCGCGGCGCTCTCCACGTCCATGTAGTTCTCGAAGAGCTCCCGGTAGGTCTCCTGCTGGACGACGGTCCGATCGAAGAGGTCGGAGAGGCGATGGATCGAGATCCGCTCGTAGTCGGCGTCGGGGTCGATCGCCCCGAACTTCTTCGCCACCTGGACCAGTTTCCACTTGTACAGCGCTGTCCGCTTCAGCCCGATCTCCAGGAGACCCCGTATGTGCGCCGGGTCGAGTGAGAGGAGGGTCTCCTCGACATCGACCGCGCGGAGCGACTTCGGCAGCCTGAGTAGGCACCGGTAGGCATCGATCTCGATCCCGACGGTCGTCCCGTACCGGGCCGAGATGAGGAGCGAAAGGACACGAGCGAGCACCTCGTTTGCCCGGTGGCCTCCGCAGACGTTGCAGACCACTCCTTCGTCCGCGTTTTCGAGGGTGATCGTCTGGTCGGTCGGGATGACCGAGCGGTTCCGGTCCATCTCGTCGAGAACATGCTCTGCGTACCGGACCGCTCGCCGGCTCTCGACATAGTCGCCGATCCGACGGGTCCGGCGGAGGGCCCCGACCTCCTGGGCGATCGCAAAGGGGACGGGGATCTGCTCGCCTTCCCAGCTCGGGAGCTCTCCCTTGGCGCGCCGGGCCGGCTCGACCGTGATCCGGTCCTCCTCGATCTCGAGGACGCGCCAGAGCTGCCCCTTGGTGATGAAGACCGAGCCGGGGTGGATCGTGCCGACCACGAACGACTCGTCCAGGGTCCCGACAGTCCGCCGCGAGGCGAGGTCGAAGACCCGGACCTTGCGCTCGTCGTGGATCATCGAGAGGTTCCCCATCAGGTACCGCCGGGCCCGGGAGGTCGTGACCAGGCGATCACCGTCGAGTCGAACCAGCCGATGGTCGGCCATCTCGGCCACGACGTGGTCGAGGAGGGGGCCGTGATCGGAGAAGACCGCAGTCCCGGCGAGGATGGTGCGGACCTGGGCGAGCTCGATCTCACCGTGCTCGACCGCGAGTGCCGCCACCTGGTTCGCCAATACGTCGGCCGCGTCGTACGGGATCCGTACCGGCTCGAGTTCGCCGTCCATAGCGCGCCGCACGATCACCCCGGACTCGAGGAGGTCGTCGAAGCCGGTCGCGAGCACCGTGCCCCGCGAGACGGCGGCCAAGCGGTGACCCGCGCGCCCGACCCGCTGGACCAGCCGGGCGACCTCGCGCGGCGATCCAAACTGGACGACGTGCTCGACGTGCCCGATATCGATCCCCAGTTCCATCGAGGAGGTGCAGATCAGGGTGCCGAGTTCGCCTTTCTTGAACCGCTCCTCGGCGTCGATCCGGACCTCGCGCGAGAGCGACCCGTGGTGGACCTCGACGTCGCCCCGCCGGAAGAGGGCGTGCCCGAGAGCTTCGGCCGTCACCCGGGTGTTGGTGAAGACCAGGTTCGAACCGGAGGGGTCAAGGGCCCGCTCGACGCACGTCGCCTGGGTTTCAAACCGGTCCCCCGCATAGACGACTCCGAGGTCCAGGGACTTGGCGACAGGCACGGCGACCACCCGGCAGGGACGGTTCGGGCCGCAGAGGAACCGCCCGACCTCCTCGGGGTTGCCGACCGTCGCCGAGAGCCCGATCCGCTGGAACTCGCCCGCGTAGGTCCGGACCCGCTCGAGCGCGACCGAGAGCTGGGCCCCGCGCTTGGAACCGGCGAGCTCGTGGATCTCGTCGACGATCATATACCGGACCCCCGCCAGGTGCTTTCGAAGGGTCTTGCCCATGAAGAGCGCCTGGAGGGACTCGGGGGTCGTGATCAACAGGTCGGGAGGGTGGAGGGCTTGCTTGCGCCGTTCGGCCGCGGGGGTGTCTCCGTGGCGGACGCCCACCCGGAGCCCGAGGGCCGCGCACCACCACTCCATCCGGGCGAGGATGTCCCGGTTGAGGGCCCGGAGCGGGGTGACGTAGATCGCCGAGAAGCCGGTGCCCGTCGAGTGAAGGAGGCCATGAAAGACCGGAAGCATCGCCGACTCGGTCTTGCCGGTCCCCGTTGGCGCGATCAGGAGCAGGTGCCGGCCGGCAATCACCTCAGGGACGGCCAGCTCCTGCGCCTCGGAGAGCCCGGTAAATCCCCGTTCGGCGATTGTCTGGCGTATCCGGGGGTCGAGGTGGTCGAGCGCGGTCATCCCGCTCGTTCCTCCTCTCCATCCTCATCGGGGGGTGCGAGAGCCGCGATCGGCCCAAGGAGGGTGCCATCCGCAAGCAAGATCTCGACGGTCTCTTTCTTCAGGCAGCGCGAGACCGGGCTCGAGGGATCGGCCACGATCCTTCGCACGTCGTATCCGGCGAGCTCGTTGAACGCGGGGACAAAGAGCGCCCGGGTCGGCCGCTCGGTCGCGGGTAAACCGAGGCAGGGGCCGTCGAGTTTCCCCACCAGGTACGCCGGTGCCCGCAGGGCGCACCCGACCTCGTCCTGGATTGCCGCGAGCGGATGGTGGTGGCCGACGAGCACCAGGTGACCCGCGAGGCAGGGAGCCGGCAGGGTATGACCATGAAGGTAGCCGACACCGTCGACCACGACCCCGGTCCGCTCCGCCAGTTCGTCCGGCTGGAGGAGCCGCTCGATCCCGGGGTCGTGGTTGCCGGGCACGACCAGGAGGGGGGCGCGAGCACGGAACGCGGCGAGCACTTCGGGGAGCTCGCGCCACTCCTGCCGCGTGGTGAATGGGACCGACTGCTTGACATCGCCGAGCAGGAGGAGGCGATCCGGCCGCACCCGGTCGACCAGATCGGTCACCCGCTGCATCCTCTCAAAGGACCGGCTCGAGAAGTGCCACCCGTGCCGCTCGAGGTCCGACTCGATCCCGAAGTGGAGGTCGGCGACGACCAGGGTCCGCTCCGTGTTCACGACCAAGGCCGCCGGCCCCTCGGCGAGAAATTCGACCCTCATGCGATCCGGATCAGCCCCCGGCGGGGCATGTAGCAGTCACCCTCCTCGAGGAGTCCGGAGAGCACCTCCTCGACCTCCGCTTTCGAGCGCCCTTTCTTCGTTCCAAGGGCGAGGAGATCCTCCACGGTGACCCCATCGCGTCCGCCGGCCTCGATCTGCTCGAGGAGGAGGTCGGCAAGATCATGATCGGCGGCCCCAACCGGAACCGAGCCCGGGGGCGGCAGGACGTCCAGAGCCCGAAGGACCATCGCACGGAGCTCCGTGACCGTCGCAGGGGTCACGCCGTAGGCCGCGATCGCCGCGTCGGCAAGGGGGTCCTCACCGTCCCCCCGGAGACGGGCGAGCACCGACTCGAGCCGCGCGGCAGAGAGGTCCGCGGTCCGGACCACCCACCGGTCCCGAGTTGCACGGTCGACCGGCACCACCGAGAGCGGTCGGACCGTCGAACCGTTTCGCCCCCACTCGGTGTACCCGAGCACGGCGAGGAATGCCGGCGGGGTGACCGCGGCAAGGACAGCGAGCATCTCGGGCTCGCGGCCGGTCGCACGGACGAGGAAGACACCGGTCGGGTCGGCGACCCGTGCCGTCACGGCGGTGCGGGCGTCGCCGGAGAGCGCCGTGAACGCCCCGACCAGGTAGACGAGGTGGACGCAGGCGCCAGACGGGGTCAGCAGGCAGTCCTGACCCCCGTGCTGGATCCCCGTCGTCGCCCGCTCGAGTTCCCCTGCAAAGACCCGCGCCGCCGCCTCCACCGCTCTCTCTTCCCTCCGCCTATCGCTGTAGTGATCTTACCCCGGAAGGGTTTCAATTCGTCGATGTCGGCACCGGGCACCCCTCCCCCACCCCGATCGGAGAACCGAAATGGGTTTGAATGGTCCATCCCGCCTTTGCTGTCCAATGGCGGAGGGGGGGGGGACACCCTGCGTCTCCGCATGGTACCGGCCCTCGTTGGAGGGAGACCGGGGTGCCCTCTCGGCCCCTGGCTCAGGGTCCAGGCAGTGCCGGCCAGATCCAACCATGGCGCCCTCCCGATCTCCAGACCTGCACTCGTGAAGAGATCAAACCTTTGATGGACACGGAGGGCGAAGAAGTACCCACGCATGGAGACCGACCACACCATCTGGATCGAGCGGTACCGGCCGGCCATCCTCGCCGATATCGTCGGCCAGGACGAGATCGTCGAGCGGCTCCAGAGTTACGTCCGGAGCGGGAGCCTGCCGCACCTCCTCTTCACGGGCACGGCCGGCGTGGGCAAGACGACAGCGGCTGTCGCCCTCGCAAAGGAGTTCTTCGGCGACACGTGGCAGATGAACTTCCGCGAGCTGAACGCCTCGGACGAACGCGGGATCGACGTCGTTCGAAACCAGATCAAGGAGTTCGCAAGGACGAGCCCGCTCGGGGGGGCCGACTTCAAGATCCTCTTCCTGGACGAAGCGGACGCGCTCACCCCTGATGCACAGGCCGCACTCCGGCGGACGATGGAGACCTACGCGCGCTCCTGCCGGTTCATCCTCTCGTGCAACTACTCCTCGAAGATCATCGACCCGATCCAGAGCCGGTGTGCGATCTACCGGTTCCGGCCACTCGGTGCCGAGGCGATCGCGACCGAAGTGCGACGGATCGCCGCCAGCGAGGGGCTCACCCTGGACGACGAAGCGATCCAGGCGATCGCCTACGTGGCGCAGGGCGACATGCGGCGCGCGATCAACGCGCTCCAGGGTGCCGCGATCACCTCGCCGGAGATCGACGCACCGATGGTCTACGCGACGACGGCCACCGCCCGGCCGGAAGAGATCACCGAGCTGCTCCGACTCCTGGTCAGCCAGGACTTCGAGGCGGCCGAAGGGCTGCTCACCCAGCTGATGCACGACCGGGGGATCGCTCCAAGCGAACTGCTCGGTCAGTGCTACCGAGCCCTGGTCCGCCTGCCCATGCACCGGGCACTCAAGGTCGAGATGATCGACCACCTCGGCGAGGCCGACTTCCGGCTTTCCGAGGGAGGGAATCCCGAACTCCAGATGGAGGCCCTCCTCGCACGGTGCGTCCTCTCCGCCGGGCGGTACAGCTAGCGGGGGCATGATGGCGACCGAGGAGCACGAGACGACAAACAGGGTCGGGGACTGGTCCCGCTTTCTGAAGAACAAGTACAAGAACCAGCTCGGGGATCTTCTCAGGCAGTACCCAAAGAAGCGTTCCCTGTACATCGATTTCCGCGACGTCTACGCCTTCGGCAAGGTCGGCGTCCGGATGGCGGAGGAGCTCCTGGAGAACCCGGGCAAGGTGATCGCCGATGTCCGGGATGCGGTCAAGGCCCAGCAACTGGCACGGGGAAAGGGCGCACGCGAGCCCGAGGTGAATATCCGTTTCACGAACCTGCCCCAGCGGATCCAGGCCCGCGACATCCGTTCAGAGCACATCAACCGGTTTGTTTCGGTGGAAGGCATCCTCCGGAAGGCGACCGAGGTCCGGCCCCGGATCGTGGAGGCGGTCTTCCGCTGCCCCGGCGGCCACCTGACACGAAAAGCCCAGGAATACGGCCAGTTCGTCGAACCGGATGGGTGCGCGACCGAGGGGTGCACCTACCGGAAACTGGTCCTCGTCCCGAAGCGGTCATCCTTCGTCGACGCCCAGAAGCTCCGTATCCAGGAGTCGCCCGAGGGGCTCAGGGGGGGCGAGCAGCCCCAGACACTCGACGTGGACGTCACTGACGATATCGCCGGTACGGTGGCGCCTGGCGATCGTGTCGTGATCAACGGGATCCTGCGCTCGCAGCAGCGAGTGACGCACGGCAACAAGTCGACCGTCTTCGACATCCACCTCCAGGCAAACTCAATCGAGATCGCCGAGAAGGAGTTCGAGGAGGTCTCGATCAGCGAGGAGGACGAGGCGGAGATCAACCGGCTCTCGTCGGACCCCGAGATCTATAACAAGATCACGCACTCAATCGCCCCGACGATCTATGGAAATGCGGACGTGAAGGAGGCGATCGCGCTCCAGCTCTTCGGGGGGATCACCAAGACGATGCCGGATGGTTCTCACCTGCGCGGTGACATCCACTGCCTCCTGATCGGTGACCCCGGTATCGCCAAGTCGCAGCTCCTCCGATACATCGTGAAGCTCTCACCTCGGGCGATCTACACCTCGGGGCAGTCCTCGACCCAGGCAGGTTTGACGGCAACTGCCGTGAAGGACGAGTTCGGGGACGGGCGCTGGACCCTCGAAGCGGGCGCGCTCGTCCTGGCGGACATGGGGATCGCCGCGGTGGACGAGATGGACAAGATGCAAAAAGAGGACCGGTCGGCACTCCACGAGGCGATGGAGCAGCAGTCGATCTCGGTGGCGAAGGCCGGCATCACGGCGACCCTCAAGTCGCGCTGCGCCCTGCTCGGGGCCGCGAACCCGAAGCTCGGCCGTTTCGACGAGTACGCAGATATCGGCGAGCAGATCAACATGCCCCCCTCGCTCCTCTCGCGGTTCGACCTGATCTTCATCCTCACCGATAAGCCGGACCATAAGCGGGACGAGGCGATCGCCGAGCACATCCTGAAGTCCCACGGGGTCGGGGAGCTGATCGCCCAGCATGCCCGCGAACCGATCGAGGGGGTTGACGACGAATACATCAAGCGGGAGCTCGCACCGGTCACACCCGAGATCGAGCCGGCCACGCTCCGGAAGTACGTGGCCTTCGCGAAGCGGACCTGCTTCCCAATCATGTCCCCCGAGGCGAAGGATGTGCTCGTCAACTATTACATGCGCCTGCGCGACCTGGCGGACTCGAACAAGCCCGTCCCGGTCACCGCCCGGCAGCTGGAGGCTCTCGTCCGGCTGGCGGAGGCGTCGGCCCGCATCCGGCTGGCACGCCGGATCGAGGGGTCCGACGCGGACCGCGTCGTGCGGATCGTCGACACCTGCCTCCGGCAGGTTGCCTACGACCCGAAGACGGGGACGTTCGACATCGACAAGGTGGCCACCGGGATCTCAAAGGGGAAGCGGGACCTGATCCGTGCGATCAAGGAGGCGATCCGCGAGAACGCCGACATCTCGGGCCGGGCCCAGATCGGACAGGTGATCGAGCTCCTCACCCAGCAGGGCTTCGGGCGCGAGGAGATCAAGAAGCAGATCGAGAACTTCCTCCGCTCGGGGGAGGCGATGGAGCCGAAGAACGGCGTGATCAAGCTGATCTAGACCGTCGGAACCCCCCTCCCCTCCCCTCCCCTCCCCTCTTCTCAACCCGGCAAGGCGCACGTCGTTCCCGCAGACCGGGGCACTTCCACATAGAACACAGGATGGCAGCTCCGGCCCAGGCCACCGAACGGTGCGGGGCCGCAGGTGACGGAATTCCTCACCAGGTGGAAGCGGTCGCCGACAATGCGGGAAGAAGAGGCGGTCGATAAAGGCCCGGCAGCAGGACTGGGCGGGCTGAAAAAAGAAGTGAACTGTCTTTAAACCCTCAGGGTTTGAAGACCAGCCGGTTGTTCGGGTTCTCCATCGTGAGGATCAGCCGGCCGCTCGAGTCGGTCTGGAACGCTTTCACGCGGGAGAGCCCGTCGAGGAGGTCACGGTCTGCCGAGCGGTCGCCGCAGTAGGCCGTGGTGAGGGAGGGCTTCGAGATCTTCAGAACGGTCTTCTCGAGGGTGAAGTTGCCTGTGCCGGTATTGCAGTCGGCCTTCACGGCGTAGGTTCCGTTCTCGGCGAAGACAATGGTGTACTGGTTGGGGTTCGAGATCGCCACCTCCTTCGAGGGCATGGTCTGGGTCATCCCGGTCCAGTGCCAGGTCTTGTTGACGAAGGACGCGTTGATGACGGGGGCCTCTTCGACCGTGGCGTTCGCCCTGAAGACCATCTGCTGGCCGGACTCGCCAAGGGCGAGCGAGAGCCTGCCGGTATCGGCAAGCGTGAAGGCGGTGACGTTCAGGAGCGATGCCAGGTAGAGCTGGTCATGCGACTCGTCCCCACAATAGACGAGCGTCGTGATCGGGGCCGTCAGATTGAGCGAGCTGCCGACGAGGGTGTAGTTGCCGCCGCCGACATTACAGTCGTTCTTGATGCCGTACGACCCATCCGGGTTGAAGACGAGCGTGTGCAGGTTCGAGTCGGTAACGACGGTCTGATTCATGCCGTCCATCGTCTCGATCGCAGTCCACTCCCAGGTGGTGTTCATCAGCCCGGGGGTCTCGGTGGGCTCGACTATGGGGGTCTCGTTCGCGCCGATCGTCGGGGTGGCGTTCGGCTCGCCGGTGATCGTTGGGAGGATGGTCACGGTGCCGGCGGTCGCCGTTGGCGTGCCGGTCACAACCGCCGTCCCGGACGGGGTTGCGTTGCCCGACGGGGTCGTCGTGCAGCCGGCGCAGAGCAGCATCGCGATCGCGATGAACCCTACGAGGGCAACACGGGAGAAAGTACGGTGCATACGTATTTTTCGCTAGTTTCCGTATTAAACCATGCCGAACCGTTCTCTCTCGAGAGGTATGGAGGTCGGCCCAGGAGAGACCCCCGACCCGGGTATTGCGCCCGGAGAAGACCCCGATGGGGCCTGGAACAGAACAGATCAGGAGCGGGGCGCTGTCAGGCCGCACGCCCCTTTCATCCGCTCATGCGACAAGGGTAGCAACGAGCGGGATCGTCAGGATGCAGAACAAGGTCGTGATGAAGACCGACTGCGAAGCGAGCTCGGGGTTGACGCCGTATTCCTCGGCGAAAAGCGCGGCATTGGTCGCACCGGGCATGGCGGCCATGATCACGAGCACACCGAGGATGAGCGGGTCGTCGACGAACGGCCGGAGCACGACGAGGGTCGCAAGCGGAATCACCAGGAGACGGAAACCGGCATAGACGTAGACCCGGAGGTTCCCGAAGATCGCCCGGACATCAAGCCGGGCAAGAAGCGCGCCGATCACCACCATCGAGAGCGGGGTGGTCACGTCGCCGAGCATCGCGATAGGGCCGCCGATCACCTCCGGCAGGTCGATCGAGAGGAGAAAGAGGGCGAGGCCGATCCCGACCGAGACGATACCGGGCGAGAGGAGGACGCGAGGGCTGACCCCCCGCCAGTCGGCACCCGCAACGCTGATGATCAGGATACCGACGGTAAAGAGAAGGAACGAGAAGAGCAGGTTGTAGATCGCGGCGAGGAAGACCGCCTCGTTCCCCCAGATCGCGTTCACCACCGGGTAGCCCATGAACCCGGTGTTCGCGAAGATCACCAGGAACGAGAAGACCGATTGCTCGTCGGGCCGTGCGCGGATCAGCCGGGGGAAGACGAGGGCAACGGCGACCACGGCGATGTAGTAGGCGGCGCCGATCAGGGCGACCGTCATCCCTTCACGTGCGAGCCCGGGGTCGAACGGGAGCTGCATCGAGTCGATCACGAGCGCAGGAAGGGCCACGTTGACCAGGAGGCTCGAGACGCCGGCCGTCACTTCGTCCGTGAAGATCCCGACCCGGCGGACCGTCCAGCCGACCAGGATCAGGATAAAGAGGGTCAGGACCAGGTAAAAGAGCGCGTCGAGTTCCATGCCACCTCACTCATCACTGGCGGCCCCTCCGCCCTCGTGCCATTTTTATACGATCCCGCCCCGTAAGATGGTATGCCACGACAGGTATCGGCGGCGCACATCCTGGTCAAGACAGAGCAGGAGGCAGCAGCCCTCAAGCAGCGGATCGCCGGGGGAGAGGACTTCGGGGAGCTCGCGAAGAAGCACTCGAACTGCCCCTCGGGTAAGAACTGCGGCGACCTGGGCTGGTTCCGGAAGGGCCAGATGGTCCCCGAGTTCGAGAAGGCAGCATTCGAGGGGAAGAAGGGCGACGTGGTCGGGCCTGTCAAGACCCAGTTCGGCTACCATCTGATCCGCATCAACGACCAGAAGGACTGAAGGTCGCCAGGAGCACCCCGTGAACGCGGCAGGCGGACGGTGGTAACGACGGAAGGAGTGGACGTTCGGCTGGTCAGTGAGCACCCGACCGGAGCAATCGTGCGCCTCTACCGGGCTGGAGGCTGGTGGCACAACCACTATGACCCGGCCCATATCCCGCCGATGATCCGGGGTTCCTTCGCCTTCGTGGTCGCGATCGATGAGGAGAGCGGTGCGACCGTCGGGATGGGGCGCTGCCTCTCGGACGGCGCCTCGGACGCCTACATCCAGGACGTGATCGTGGACCCCGCCTTTCGAGGCAGGGGGGTCGGTCGGCGGATCGTCGATTCCCTCCTTGAGGCGTGCCGCGCAGCCGGGATCCTCTGGATCGGTGTCATCGCGGAGCCAGAGGCGATTACCTTCTACGAACGGGCCGGTTTCCTGCCGCTCCCGGGCCACGTGGCCCTGCAGCACAGGGGGGAAGACTGACCGGTGCTCACGATCGACGACTTCGAGCCAGTAACGCTCGATGACCGAAGCTGCTTTCTCGAGCAATACCGCCGGTTCCCGCCGGTCCACTCGGACAACACCTTCACCAACATCGTCTGCTGGAACCACTACGCCCACTACCGCTGTGCACGCGTGCACGACAGCCTCGTGATCTGCTCGACGATCGACGGCCAGGTCCGCTTCCGGGCGCCAATCGGGCCCGATGACCCGGCGTTGCTCGAGGACCTCTTCTCTCTCGTAAAGACCGAGTCGCCCGGGGGGATGTTCTTCATCCTGGACCCCATCTCCCGCGAGCGGATCAGCGCCCGGTACCCGGCGCTCACCCTTCACCCTGTCCGGGACCTCTTCGAGTACGTCTACCGATCCGCCGACCTCGCTGACCTCCCGGGAAAGGGGTACCTGACCATACGACGGCAGATCAGCCGGTTCAACCGTAACTGCTCCAGCGAGGTCGAGGTGATCACCCCCGAGAACCTGGAGGAGGTCCGGGTCTTCGTGAACCGGTGGTGCAACTGGAAGGACTGCGAAAACGACCCGCTCCTCACAGGCGAACGAGAGGCGGTCCTCTTTGCCCTCTCCCACTTCCGCGAGCTCGGGCTCGAGGGGCTGGCGATCCGGGTGGAGGGGGAGGTCGCCGCGATGACGGTCTTCGAGATGATGAATCCCGACACCGCGCTTGTTCACTTCGAGAAGGGGCTCCCGGACTGTGAGGGGATCTACAAGGCGATCAACCGGGAAGCCGCCCGGCGGCTCCGCGACACCTGCACCTTCATCAACCGGGAGAGCGACATGGGCGTGGCCGGCCTCCGCGAGGCGAAGACCCGGTACCACCCGGATCACATGGTCGAGGTCTGTGCCATCGCGGTCGAGGACCTCTGAACCAAGCCGCACGTTTATATTCCGGGGGTCCAAACCGGATAGGCATACTGGTCACCCCCCGGTGTCCGAGGTTCACTATGAGTTCGATGTCCCCCAAGGTCCAGAACCAGATCGCCCAGCTGCAACAGGTCCAGCAGCAGCTTCAGACGATCCTCTCGCAAAAAGCACAGTACGAGATCGAGATCCGCGAGACCCGGCGGGCCAACGAGGAGCTCGCCGACCTGCCGGAGGACGCCCCCGTCTTCATGTCTGTCGGCACGGTGATGATGCAGAAGCCGAAGGAGACCGTCAGCGGCAAGCTGAACGAGAAGGTCGAGACCCTGGAACTCCGTGTCAAGCAGCTCGAGCGACAGGAGCAGATGCTCCAGGGTCGGTTCGAGACCCTCCAGGGCCAGATAAAGGCGGCGCTCGAGGGCGGAAATGCCCCCTCGGCCGCGTAACTCTTTTTTTAAAATCCATCCGCCCGCGAGAGCAGGTTGATCGCGTTCACCATCGCCTCAGCAGACGCGAGCACGATGTCGTCACCAGCGGAGGAGGCGTCGAAGATCCGGCCCTTCTCGTCCTCGACCGCGATCGTGACGTGCGCGATCGCGTCGGAACCACCGGAGATCGCCTCGATCTCGAACTCCTTCAAGGTGACGGGGAGCGGGACGATCCGTCCGATCGCCCTGAGGGCGGCATCCACCGGGCCGTTGCCGGTGCAGGCAGCGACCCGTTCGGCACCGTCGACGACGGCCCGAACCGAGGCGGTCGGAATGGAGTGGGTGCCGGTCATGATCGCGATGTCCTTCAGATCGATCCGCCGCCCGACCGCCTCGACCCCGAGGACCGCCTCAGCGATCTCGTAGAGGTCGGCGTCGGTGACGCGCTTGCCGCGGTTCGCGACCGCCTTGACCTTCTCGACGATCCGGTCAAGCTCCGCGTCCCCCGGCTCGAGGTGCACGTCGGCCAGCATCTGGCGGACCGCGTGGCGGCCCACGTGCTTGCCGAGAGTGAGCCGGCGCCGGTGCCCGACCATCTCGGGGGTCATGATCCCGGGCTCGAAGGTGGCTGCGTTCGCCAGCACCCCGTGCGAGTGGATCCCGCTCTCGTGGCTGAAGGCGTTCTCGCCCACCACGGGCTGGTTCGGCGGGAGCGCGATCCCCGTGTAGCGCGAGACGAGGCGCGAGGTCTCGACGAGCCGCCTGGTCTCGACCCCGGTCGAGACCCCGAGGATCGCCTCGAGCACCATCACCGTCTGGGCGAGGTCCGCGTTGCCGGCCCTCTCGCCGATCCCGTTCACGGTCACCTGGACCTGCGAGGCGCCGGCCTCGACGGCCGCGATGGTGTTGGCGACCGCGAGGCCGAAGTCGTTGTGGCAGTGGACATCAAGCGGAGCCGGGACCTCCGGGGCGAGAGCGCCAATCAGTTCATGCATCCGGGTCGGACTATAGACGCCGACCGTGTCGGGGACGTTCACGATCGTCGCCCCCGCCTCGGCCGCGGCCCGTGAGACGTCGATCAGGAACGGGAGCTCGGTGCGGGTCGCGTCCATGGGCGAGAACATGCACTTGTCGACATGCTCCCGGACATAGCTCACGACCTCGCGCGTGGTCTCGATCACCTGCTGGTGAGTCTTCTTGATCGTATGGACGAGCTGGATCTCCGAGGTCGGGATGAAGACATGGACCAGGTCGACTTCGCAGTGGAGACAGGTGTCGACGTCCGACTTCAGCATCCTGGCCAGGCCGCAGATGTCCGCCTCGAGGCCCATGCGGGCGATCGTTCGGACGGAGTCGCGTTCGGAATCCGATGACGCGGGGAATCCGGCCTCGATCGTCTGCACTCCGCATTCGGAGAGCTGTCGAGCGATGGCGAATTTGTGGTCCTGCCGGAGCGATACTCCCGGAGTCTGTTCACCATCCCGGAGGGTGGTGTCAAAAACGGTTACTTCACGCCGATCGGTGAAGAAAACGATCCCTTCTTGGGGTTGTTACGTCCTGGGACATACCTGATACCATGAGGGCGCGCTGCATTTAAAGAATACGGCCCTCCGAGCACCCGACGGCGTCTTCTTCACGGAGACTGACGATATCTTTAACTAGAACACGGTCTCACATTGTAAGGCGACAGGCCCGCCTTAACTCAGCCTGGTAGAGTGCGCGGCTGTAGTATGATTCACCGATTCAGGTGATCGCGCGGCTACCGCGATGTCCCCGGTTCGACTCCGGGAGGCGGGACTGCGGCAAACCCAAATTTCATCACGTGCCCAGGTAGTGTAGTGGCCTATCATGATGCCCTGTCACGGCATCGACTCGGATTCGAATTCCGACCTGGGCGTTGCAAACTCGGGCCGGGGGCCCGACCCATCCCCCCCCGTGCCGTTTTCATCGTTTTTTCTCTTCCTCGCGCGACTGTGTCCCGTGCCCCATGTCTCCTGGTTCCTGATGCAGGGCCGGGAGTGATCCCTCCACGGTCACCCCTGTCCCGGACGCGGCAGTCTTGCCAGGAACTCCCATAGAACCCGGTACGGCCCCCATTCGCCACCTCTGGAGGTGCAACGCCGGCCGGGAGGCCGACTCGAAGGTAGAGGGGTCGAGCCGTGCTGCCCTGCAACCTATTCGCGCATGCACCGGGGCGGCAGCGGTTTCAACGACCGATAGGACGAACGGGTTGAGGACCGTCCTTTCGTCAGCACCTTCCCGATCACCTCCCGTCCCCCCCCTGCGCCAGATGTGCCACCTCCGAGGGACGATACCCAGAGAATAGGAGGACCATGAAGAGAGGACCCGGATCTGACCAGCAATCTGGCACACGGGGCACCTATCACTCCCCGGATATCCCAGTGTTCGCTTCAAGGAAGTCCTTGCATCAAAATCAACGCTGGAACCGGGCGATTTCAGCTTCCCCCCCAACAGGTATCGATCTGGCACGGCCCGGCCGCCCGGCCGCGGCGAGATCGGAAGGGGTCAATACATCCATATTGAAGTTTTGCCGATACTATCTATCCTTACGGGAAGTGCGCACCGCATGTATTCACAACGGGTATGGTTGACCTGTCTGCTGATCGCCCTGGTCGGACTCATCGCTCTGGTCGCAGGATGTAGTGCAGCCGACAGGGAGAATGCCGGTCTCCAGGCAGATACGAACGATACTCATAACGATACTCCTGCTTTGAAGGACCAGGCGACCAGTGTCATACCAGGTCCCGGGGCGGGTGCTTCCCGGACACGGCTCGTTCTGCTCGGCACGACGGGCGGCGTGTCGTGGTGGCCGGGGACGAACCGCACGAGCTCCTCATCGGCCCTGGTCGTCGGAGACACCATCTATCTCATCGACCTGGGACAGGGCGCCACGACCCGGCTCACCGAAGCGTTCAATACGGGTACGTTCGTGGACTCGCCCGGCGGAATGATCGAGGACGGCTCCTCGACGTTCCTCGAGAACGTCACCGCGCTCTTCTTCACCCACCTCCACCAGGACCACACCGCGGATTACCCCGCCCTCCTGCTGATCGGTCCCGGGACCGGCCTGGGGACGTCCACGGATCCCCTGACGAACAGGACAGTCAAAACCCCGATCAGGGTAATCGGGCCCTGCGGCAGGGGGCAGCTGGACGACGACAGGACCAATTTCACCGCACGGGGCGGCCAGGTCATCTACACGGACAGCGCCGACCCCGATCTGATCACGGCCACGCCCGGTACCAGGCAGATGACGGAGACCATCTGGCAGGCCTATGCCCAGACGATCAACGACATGACCCTGGACGACGGATATCCCGATTTCAGAAGCCTGGTCGAGGTCAGGGAGATCGGGGGCACCGGGCCGAAGGATATCCCGATGCCGGTCGTGGTCACGGATCCGAACAACGGCACCTGCCCGGCGATGGACCCGTTCGAGATCTACCGTGACGACCTGGTCCGCGTCACGGCCACCCTGGTCGACCATCACCAGGTGTATCCGTCGTTCGCGTACCGGTTCGACACCGCAGACGGGTCGGTGGTCTTCTCGGGCGACACCGGCCCCGATACGAACGGCAACCTGCAGAAACTCGCAGACGGCGCCAACATCCTGGTGCACGAGGTCATCGACAGGGCCTGGATCGACCAGAAGTTCGGGACACCAGCGCCGGGAAGCCAGATGGCTGCGCTGAAGACGCACATGCTGGAGTCGCATACGGCGATCGACGCTGTCGGCTCGGTCGCATCGGCCTGCAGGGTCGATACCCTGGTCCTCAACCATATCGTGCCCGGCAATACGCCGCGCGAGCACCTGCTGCAGGCGAAGCACAACTTCTCCGGAGAGCTGATCGTCGGCGAGGACCTGATGCAGATCGGCCTGGGCAGGGCCGACCGGGGTTGAGTTAGGAGAATACCCCCCTTTTTGAGAACGAGACACAGCCGGGGTGAGAGACCGGTGCCGGCGTGTGCCGATGTCGGCGACTCTTTCGGTACTGGAACGACGATTATACCGACAGCCGCTGCTGCCCCGTCGTCCTATCCGCCGTCATGTCATCAGCCCGACGATCGGCCGCCCCCTCCCGTTCGGCCGTGGGGCAACGCCAGTTGGGCACGATAAAGAGTGGGAGCGGTTTGGGGTCGCGAGCGCCGCACCTCGTGCCGTTTCAGGCAATCTCGTCGGGGTCGATCCCGACGTCGAGGAGGATCTGTTTGAGGATCTTCGGGTGGAGGACCTGGTTGCTGTGAACGGGAAGCGTCACGCGCACCCCCTCATCGTAGCGGTAGATCCGGCGGCTCCCGCTCTGGCGGACACATACGAATCCGCGCCGTTCGAGGACCGGGATCAGCCGGATCGCCGGTATTCGCGGTAGATTCCCGGTCATACGACGACGTTGACCTGGACCACGCCCACCATGCGGGACGGGACAAAGGGATCGCCGGCGGCCATGCGGTCCTCGAGGTGGAGACGGATGGCGTCCTGGATCATGGCCATGGCCTCCTCCCATGTCTCGCCCTGCTCGTAGCAGCCCTGGAGCTCGGGGCTGAACGCGGCGTAGCCGTTCTCGTCCTGCTCGATCACGACGGTCACGCGGTACTCGGTCACGGGCTCACCGTATGACCATGGAGCGCCGGACCTCGTGAAGATTCGCGAGGGGCACGGTGGACAGCATCCTGAACTCAAGGCAGAACTCAGGGGAGAACTGACGACGCACCGGTACCTCGTTGTCATCGAGACGGCCGACGGCACCTACTCCACGTTCTCGCCGGACCTCCCGGGCTGCGTCGCGACAGAGACCCCCCGCGAGGAGGCCGGGGAGAGGAGGCGCGAGGCGATCGCGTTCCCCCTCGAGGGGCTTCGCGAGGACGGCCTTCCCCTCCCTGATCCGCAGGCCGCCGCCGCGTACGTCGCGGTGTGAGCGACGATGTCGGGGATATGATGATCACACCGGCGGCAGCCGCCGCTCTCTGGTTTTCCTGACCGCCACCACTGCCGGCGCAGTGGCAGGGATCGGCCCGCCGGGCACGGCCCGGCACGCGGCCGCGGACGGCGGCCTCGAGGCCGAAGCGTCAGAGGTATGGCAGGATGGGCGCTTCACCCCTATCTTCCCGCCCGCTTCGGCTCAGGGAAGTCCTTCCCGGATGGCCCTGACCGGTGCCTCGAGCGCGGGCAGATCCTCGGAGACCATGGCCCAGACCGTGCCTTCGTCGATGCCGAAGTACTGGTGGACCAGGATATTCCGCGCGGCTACGATCCGTCGCCACGGTATCTCCGGATGGTCTGCAACGAGATCGGCGGAGAGGTTATTCGCGGCCTCGCCGATCACCTGGAGGTGGTAGACGACCCAGACGTGGAGGAGCTCCGAGCCGAAGAGCTCCTCCGGCGTCGACGGACACTTCTCCCGGATCTTCTCGATCGCCTCGAGGATGTCCTCGAGCCGGTCCTAGTCGGACCTCATAGGGGGACCGCTTCCCGCATCACCGTCTCGCGAACCCGGTCCTTGAGCCCCCGGTCGGACGCCACCTCGACGCGGCACCCCAGGAGGTCCTCAAGGTCCAGCTGGAACCCCGCGTGGTCGAGCAGGGACGTCCCGGGCGCGAAGGTGACGAGCAGGTCGAGGTCGCTGTCCGCGCGGGCCTCGTGCCGGGCGACCGAGCCGAAGACGCGGACGTTCGTCACCCCGTACCGGGCGGCCACGGCCAGGATCTCGTCGCGTTTCGCATCGATCAGGGCGTAGATATCGGCCGGCACGGCTCTCCTCCTGCCAGAGAGTTCCGCGCACGGGGATATGAAGGGATCGGCGCCGATGCGGGACGGCCCGGGGCCGGGCCTCCCCACGGTGCCGGCGCCGGCAACTATCTCGAGGATTTCTGAAAAGGAGGCTCGGTGTCCGTCGAGATGAGATAGAATACCAGTACTCTCTCTTTCTCTCTCTCTCTCGTACGATCCACTGTGTACACTGTGTACACAGCAAGCGAGGCGGTGACCGGCGCGACCTGAGAGGAACGGATATCTGCCGCGACGACCTGCGATCCCGGCCCTGACGAGAAAGTCCATCGGAAACGTCGCCGAAAGAGAAAGAGCTGAGGGATCCATGCGCGTCAGGGAGTCGAGGCCGACGGATGGCACCTCGTGGCGACGAAGGGGAGCCACCGGCAGGACAGAAACCCGGCGAAGTCCGGCCGGATCACCGTGGCCGGCCATGCGCCGTGCTTCGCCTCCTCCGGAACCCGAGTCTCGCCCCCCTGCTCGAACACATCCGTGATACGCCCGGCATTTCACGGCTGGAGCTCGCAGACCTCCTTGGTGTCGCCGGGCCCTCGGTCACCCGGCAGGTGCAGCGCCTCATCGATGAGGAACTTGTCGAATCGCGGCGCTGCGGACGGTTCCAGCGGTACTGGCTCACGCAGGAATGCGCAGGGGTGTTCGCGACGATAGAGGCGGCGAGGTCGGTCCACGATCCCGTGATGCAGCCCGGCGACCGGACTTCGGCCCGAGGGATCGGTCCTCGCCGTTGGAAAAGAGAGGAGAGAGAGATTCTACCGGCACCGGCCGCGCTGGCCCTGGCCCTGCCGGGCGAAACGCTTGCCATCGGCGGGCGGGTTCGCCTGGTCGAGACAGCTGCCGTCACGGAGCTGGGTGCGGTTCTGGGCCCGGTCACAGGTCTGGTTGGACAGGCAGGTGCCGCTGCCGGCGCAGCCGGTGGCGTTCCACTGGGGGGCAGTCGCGTTCCCGGCCCATGCGGGGGCGCCGGAGGAGAGGTTCTTATGTCCCATCGGGGACGCCTTCGCGCCGAACCCGTGCTGGAAACCGGCGGCCAGGGCCGCGCTCGGGATCAGCACGAGCGCGACCAGCGCGACGGCCGCGAGGAATGCGTATCGTCGTTCCATTGTTGGTTCATCCTGTCCTCCGAACTGGAGGGGGTTCCTCCCGGGGACAGGGATCACGTCGACAGGAGTATACAAACGATCTCTGACAGCAGGAGCTACCTGACAATCCTTTCGACCGCTCGGGGCGAGGTCGAGGTCGACGCAGCCCGACAGGGATTGGCGCAGGCGCGAGCTCGGAGAGCTGCACCTGGCGAGTGTCCTCGTACAGGTTGAGAGCGGGGGTGGACAAGTGCGGGCGAAGACGCCGGGGCTGTATCGGTGTCGAGAGTGGTACCACTGGCACTCCGCAGGAACGAAGCCTGTCAAAAAGGCACGAGCGCCAGCCTCGTCTTTCTCGATCGAGTCCCCTATTTCAGGGCGACACCCGGGCAGGTCTCCACCCCGAACCGCTACTGAACGTCGCCGTCCCTCTCCGGCTCGACAGGAATCTCTTCGCTGCCCTGCCTGGAGCGATACGCCGCAACCGCGACGACGAGCGAGAGAACGACGAGGGCGAGAGAGACGCCGATCACCTTTGTATCTGGGGGATTCAGGGATCGACTCAGAGCGAAGAGCCCGAGGACCAGCACCACCAGGCACATGAGAGAGGTGACCTTCCACTCGGTTGAGTCCACCATGAGAGAGAAGCGACCTGGCGGATTATCGCTGTATCGTTCCTGGCATCAGCCGACCGGTCACGCTCCGCTCGATCTGACAGTCGGCCGGCCCGTCAACCCGCTGCCTGCCGCCACCGGGACCGCCTGCCATGATCGCTGAGAGAATAAATGACATGGGTCAGGATCGGAGCAGGGAGCCGTCTTCATCCCCGCCGACAATTCCCCAGGTTCGATGGTTCTCTTCGAGAAGGCCCATCGCTGCAGACCACCGTGGGACACCGGGCGGCCACAGGGACCGTTCGTTGCTCACGAGAAGACGGGAGAACTCGTCGGTGACGTGCTCGACGTCGGCTGCGGGACCGGGGAGAACGCCCTCTTCCTCGCGGCCCCGGGCTACGTGGTCTGGGGCGTGGCGGCGGCCCCGACGCCGATCGAGCAATCGAGAAAGAAGGCGGAGGAACGAGGGAGTACCGCGACATTCCTCGTCCACGATGCCCTCGCCCTGCCCGAGCCCGGCAGGACCCTCGACACGGTCGTCGACTCCGGCCAGTTCCACGCCCTCTCCGATCCCCAATGCCCACTCCACGCACGGAGCCTCGCCGGCATGATGAGGACCGGCGGGTCTGCCTCATGCTCGCCTTCAGCGATTTCGAGCCGTGAGACTACGGCCCCCGGAGAGTCACGCAGGCGGAGATCCGGGCGACCTGCGCCGACGGGTCGTGGATCGACTGGTTCCGGCCCGTACCCTTCGATGCCCGAACGATGCCGAAGGTTCCCGGGCCTGGCTCTCCTCGATCACCAGGACGCCGTCCTCCGCCGGCAATCGCCCGTGTTGCCCCAGACGGTCTCACGTGCACCACAGGCCCAGTGAGCGGACGTTGGGGTACCGTCCCGTTCCCAGCTCGTGGAGACTGCCCGGTCGCCGAGCCCAGACCCGCCATGCCGGCCCGGGATGCTTTCATCGAGGGCGTCGCGTCCCGTTCACTCGAAGAGGCGCTCCCGACCGATCAAATAGCAATTCTTATCATAGAGGAGCCCAACCGGCTCACATGGGGACCTGCGCCCGGCACCACGCACTCCTGATCGGTGCGATCTGCATCGTGACTGGCCTTATCATCTGTTCCGGTTGCACAGATACTGTATCTCCGGCGATACGCGCTGAGAAACTCGACGGATTTGACGATTTCATCAACCGGTCGATGGCCGAATATGCCGTGCCGGGTGCGGTGATTGGGATCGTCGAGAACGACTCCGTGGTCTACCTGAAAGGATTCGGGGTCAGGGAGATCGGAAAGCCGGCAGCGGTCGATCCCGACACCCGGTTCCAGATCGCATCGGTCACTAAGTATGTCACCGCAGGTGCCATCGGCACGCTCGTCGATGATGGGAGGCTCGACTGGGACACCCCGGTTGTCACCTATCTGCCGGGCTTCACGTTGAAGGATCAGTACGCAGGCGAGCACGCGACACTCCGCGACCTGCTCGCTCACCGCTCAGGGCTCCGGCAGTACGACGGCGACCTGCTTGGCCGACTCGGGTACTCCGAAAGCGAGCTCCTGGAGCGGATGCGCTACCTGGAACCGGGTTCGAGCTTCCGGGAGAAGTACCTGTACAACAACGCCGGCTTCTTCATCGCCGGGGAGGCGGCAGCACGGGTGGACAACCGGAGCTGGGAGGACCTGACCGACGCCCGGATCCTCGCGCCCCTCGGGATGACGCGCTCGGGGGCCCACCCGGAGACCCTGTATCTCGACGACAACCGTGTCTTTGGCCATGCCGGCACGGGGGGAGAGGTGCACACCATCCCGCTCGAGGAGGCGAGTCTCCCCGCTGCCGGCCAGATCGTCTCGACCGGACGGGACATGACACGGTGGCTGCGGATGATGCTCAACAACGGCTCGATCGACGGGAAGCAGGTCCTCTCGCCGGAGACCGTGAAAGAGATCCACGCGGCGAGCCTGGTGGCGGGCAAGGGCGGACCCCTCGACGACCCGAACGCCGCGGTCGGCCTGGGCTGTGATTCGTACACCTTCCTGGACGAGCGGGTCATCGAGAAGAACGGGGCGCTGGACGGCGTGCGGTCGATCGTGATCCTCGTTCCCGGGAAGAAGACCGGGCTCGTGGTCATCGCCAACAAGCAGCTGACCGTCTTCCCGGAGGCAGTCCGTGACGAGTTCCTCGAACGCTCAATCGAGAAAAGCGGCGTCGACCTCCAGGCACGGGAGAAGGTCCAGCAGGCAGGGTGGAACTCCCTCATACAGAGCATCAGACGGCCGGCAGATGCCCGCCCGGCAACAATTACTCCGTCTGCCATCGCGGGTGCATACCGGAGCGACCTCTACGGCACCATGCGGGTAAGCGAGGGACAGGATGCAGAAAACATGACGGTCAAGCTCGGCCCGAACGGGTACGCGGGGAGCCTTGAACACGTCACGAACAACACCTGGTATCTCTCGTTCCCGAACCCCGACGACCAGGTCGGCTACCTCACGTTCGTATCGGGGCATTTGGGAGCCGCAAGGTTCACATCCGAGGAGTTCGGCCCATTTTCACGCGTATAGGGGATTGTCAGCGAAGGTTGGGACGGAACGGGGAGCAAGAATGAGCGAGCGCAGGGCTCGTGCTCGTTCTCTGTACCGCCGGGTGCGATTTCGCATATCACGCCCGAGAGCGGCAAGGAGAATACCTCCGCCGGCACACCGGCGCCTCTCGCCGGACACAAAGCGGCGGTATCTCGAAACCTCGACGAATACATGACGACACCCGCCGATACTGGCCGGTTCAGCGGGACGGTGCACGTGGCCCAGGGGGAGACTGTCCTCATCTCGAATGGGACAGCACGGCGAACGACGAGTTCTCGGTCTTCGACACGCCGCAGACCGTCTTTTCCATCGGCTCGAACACCAAGCAGTTGACCCCCGCTGCCATCATGAAACTGCAGGAGCAGGGGCGGCTGAATGTTACCGACCCGGTCACCCGGTTCATCCCGAACGCCACGACATGGAAGGATATTCGGATCTACCACCTCCTGAACCACACGTCGGGGATTCAGTCCGATGGTGCCCTCCTGATCACCGACCCTGTCGACCTCACGCTCCCGGAGAACGTGGAGCGGACGGTCGCTCTGCCCCTCACTTTCGGGTCGGGTGAGGAGGCCGGCCTCCTGGGCTCTTCTCGTCGGAGATCCCGTGGACCACCAGTCCGTCAGGAACATCGGCAACGAGGACCGCAGGTCCGTACCCTGCGAGGTGGGCTGCCTGCCAGAGATCGCCGGCAGCGCCGGCGGTGTTGATCACGACTGGTGCAATTATCCAGGTGTACAGGGTCGGCTGAACGACCGACAGCCCGAGGAGCGCGACGTCGATCAGCACGAGCGGGGCGAGCAGGCAGATCAGGGCTGTGTTTCGCCTGTACGGCCGGTCCGTGGTCGTGGCGAGGACCGGCATCCCGTGGACGATCCCCGCGCTGAACCGGGGCGGCAGCCCCGACAGAGCGAAGACGAGCCCGTGGACCGCTTCGTGGAGAAAGATGACGCACGACGCCCCGGCGAAGACACCCAGGATCTGCACGAGCTGGGCCGGACCGATCGTGACCGACGTGATCCCGCCAGCCCACAGGAGGACCACGAGGGTGGCGAGCGCGAGGAGCAGAGAGAACGCCTGGACCAGCACGGCGCGGCGCGGGGTGATGGCGATCGCTCCGATCTCGACATACCCGGGGGCAGGAAGGACGCCAGGATCCACGGCACAGGTACGTGAAGCGACCGATTAAACGTTCGGGGGGGACCAGGAGAAAAGAGACGGCCAACGCAGTTTCGAAAAGCCGGTTCGGGGTCCTGGCCTTGAGACGGCGAATGATATGGACCGGGGTTGAGCCCTGTTTCTCTGATGTCGGGAGTGAAGGGCGGAAAATGGCGAGACCGCCGTCCAGCAGAAAGGCGAGGATGGGTCAGTTGCCTCGCCCACGGAAACGGACAGTCGCCCTGAACGCTGAAAGAACGGTATCGGCCCGAGCAACGGTGAGGACGGACCAGTTCTCCGCAAACGATAAGGGAGGCGCCGATGAGATCGACCTGCACATGGCCGAGTTCGCGCCAGTCACCGACGCGGATCTCCCGGCGATCAAGGAGATCTACGACCACTACATCCTGACGACGACCGCGACCTTTCACGAGACCCCGGTCTCGCTTGACGAACTGCCTGGGTATGTACCCGTTGACGACCCGAAGCACCCCTCGTTCGCCATCCGGTCCGATGGCTCGCTCGTCGGGTTCTGCTCCTGCTCGCCGTATAAACGACGGTCGGCCTACGACCGGACGGTTGAACTGAGCGTCTACCTGTCCCCCGGCTTCACGGGACGCGGGCTCGGGACGGCAGCCCTGGCACGACTCGAGAGCGCGGCCACCGCGGCCGGAATCTGCGTGATGGTCGGGACCGTCTGTGGCGAGAACAGTGCCGGCATTCGACTCATGGAGCGCTGCGACTATACCCGGTGCGGATGCCTCCGCAACGTGGGAGAAAAGTTTGGACGAACCCTGGACGTTGTGCTTTACCAGAAGGAGCTGTCACATCCGGAAACACCCGCCAGACGTCACGTTTCGTTGACAGTCGGGAGGTTGTGGCCGGAGTTCGGTTGATGCTGAAGGTCATCGTGCGGCAGGCGCAGACCCGACCGAGAGCGGGCCTGGCACCGGCTCAAGTATCCCGGTCGTGATCGTATTTCCCTCGACCTGGGTGCCCCCTCTGCACCTCGTTCTCGCGAATTCTCTCCCTGACGAACCGCGAAACGAGATCGTCGGGAAGAGGGTGCTCGGCCGAGAAATGAATGGTCGTCCCGGTGACTTCAAAACCCTCCAGGTCGTCCCTGAAGACCTCGATCAGGGGGCGGCTCACACCGTACAGGCTGAGATGGCGCGGCATCGCCGCGAAGAAGACCAGCGGCCCGTGGTGTTTGTATGCCGGCATGCGGTAGCTGATCGTCTCCTCGGCTCCGGGCGCGGCTGTTCGGATTACACCGCGCAGGTGTTCCAGGACGGACCGGGAAGGCTCGGAAACCCCCAGAAGGTACTCGTCCACGGTCCTGGCGGGCGCCTCACCGGGCCCATTTTGTTTCATGTCCTCCCCTCCATCAGCGTGCTCCTTGATGCTCAGTGTGTATCGAGAATTCCTCTACGAGAGGTCCGTCATACCAGGATAACCGGCATGCACCGGTCCTGGGCCCATCGTTCCTCCCCTGAAGAGGTGAGGTCGCCATCGCACCGTTCGGCCCGATCGCTGCCCCCCCACCTCACGGGCTCCGGAACGAAGGTCGGCAGGGACGTGCTGGCCTGCCAGGTGGGACACAGGAGAACGCAACCGCCCTCCTGTCCTGCACCTTCCGATCGTGTTCAGATATCCTTGGAAATCCGATAGAACATCTCGGCGGGGATCGTCTCGAGGGTCTCGCTCCTGACCGACCCGTGCTTTCCAAGGATCGCCAGGAACTTGACCAAGTTCTCCTTCTTCTCCATGTCGAAGATCAGGACGAAGTCGAACCGGCCAATCATGTAGTAGAGCCCGACGATCCGTCCGCCGAGCGACTCCATCAGGGTCGCCAGTTTTTTATCCCGGTCCTCGATCCCGTCGAGCGTGTCGAACGCTTCGCTCTTCAGGTTCCCAAGCATGACATAGAGAGTCATGGCGAGTCCTTATCGAGTACCACATATAAACATATCGCAGATTGTCCTACCCGAGGGACCGGCGCCCCGGGGGTCTCCGCCTCCTCCCATGCAGCCAGTCACCGGGGGCTCGCCTGCGCCGCGCCGATCCCCGTTGCGAACTGCCGGGCGTTCTCGAGGTCCTGCTCGTCGGGGTGCCCCTCGTTCCTGGTGATGAACCGGAGGATGCGGAACTCGCCCGGGCATCGGAACTCGCCGACGATCCGACACCCTTTCGCGATGAGCGCCTCTCTCAATGCCTGGTGGTGCCGCTCGGCGGGGCCGCCTGCCGTCGAAAAGATGAAGACGTCCCGACCATCCAGGGCCGCCTGGTCGACCAGGGAAAGGAGGTCACGGTGGTGCCGACCACCGTAGATGCCGGATCCGAACCCCACCAGGTCGTAGCCGTCGAGAGCCTCGGGTCGGAGTCCCTCGACCGTCGTCAGGGTGGCGCCCACCGCTTCGCCCATCTCGCGGGCCACCTTCTCGGTGTTCATCCGGTGGTAGGACCGGTAGACGATCAGGCACGGCATGATGGCTTCCTCTCGGGCGGTGACGAGAAAAAGAGATCGATCTGCATCCGGATTCCCGGGAGAGATGTTTTTTTCTCGAGAGCCTCAACGGGTTCGCTGCCCGGTCGACGACCGGGGCTTGACACCCTCTCGTTATGGGCATCGCCCTCTAAGTCCGCCCAACCCGATGATCGCCATCGGCCGGCTGCAGAAGAGATATCAGAGAACGAGACCTCACAATCTGAAGGGAATGACCCGCACCCCGACTCCCCGGTAGTGCGGGTTCCAAAGACTCCCAGTCTCTCGGTGTGAAAAGAGGAATGGTCGAAGAGTGGTCATCACGGACGGGGTTCATCCTCGCAGCGGTTGGAGCCGCTGTCGGGATCGGTAATATCTGGCGGTTCTCGGCGGTCCTCGGCCAGAACGGTGGGGGGGCGTACCTCGTACCGTACCTCCTCGCCGTCCTGTTCTGCGGGCTGCCCCTCATGGTGCTGGAGCTGGCCATGGGCCGGCACTTCCACGGAACCGTCGTAAGCGCCTTCTCCGCGGTCCGCCCTGGATTTCGGGTGATCGGCTGGTTCCTCTTCGGAGTCAACCTCCTGGTCCTCTCCTATTACCTGGTGATCACGGGCTGGACCCTGGGCTACGTACTCATCTCCCTTACCGGGAACGCGGTCGAATTCTCCGCCTTCATTCGGGGGTGGTTCCCGGTGATCGCGTTCGCAGCATCGACCGGAATCACTGGCCTTGTCGTCTCGCGAGGCGTTCGTGCCGGGATCGAACGGGTTTCAGAGCTGGCGATCCCCGTCTCGCTCGGGGTCCTCGGCCTTCTCGCCCTCTACGGGGCGTCCCTGCCCGGGTTCAACGAGGGGATCTCGTTCCTCTTTCGCCCCGACTTCTCAGTCCTCGGGGACCCGTTGCTCTGGAGCGCCGCCTTCGGCCAGGCGTTCTTCTCCCTCTCAGTGGGGACCGGGATCATGCTTACGTACGGTGCCTACGCCGGGCGAGGGCAGGGGATCCCCCTCTCTTCACTTGTGATCACCCTGGCGGACGTCGGGGTCGCCCTCCTGGTCGGGATCGTCATCTTCCCGATCGTCTTTACATTGTCGCTCGCCCCCACCGTCGGCGCCGAACTCGCGTTCTCCACCCTCCCGGTCGCCTTCTCCCTCCTGCCTGCCGGATGGGCGATCGGCCCGGCCTTCTTCCTGGTCCTCTTTATCTCCGCGCTCACCTCGTCTGTCTCGATGCTGGAGGTGGGTGTGGCGGTGGTTCGAGAGGCAGCCGGCTGGTCTCGTGCACGCTCGGCCATCGCGCTCACCATCTCGCTCCTGGCCCTCGGATTACCTTCCGCCCTCTCGTACAGCGCTGCGGAGCTCCGGGTCGATGGGATCCGGTTTCTGGACCTGCTGGACGAGACCGTCGGGACGCTGGGTCTGCCGGTGACAGCCCTCCTCCTTGCAGTCGTCTTCACCTGGTTCCTCCCGCCGGGACGACTCGCCCAGGAGATCGGCCCCGGAGCGACCCGGCTGATCCACCCCCTCTGCCGCTTCTTCATTCCCCTCGTCCTGGTCATCACGACCGCTACCCGCCTCGTCTCAGGCCTGGACGTTCCTTCGCTCCGGAGCCTGCCGGAGACAGAGTTCATCGGGGTGCTCTTCCAGGTCGAGGGAACGGCGGGCCTGCTGCTCGCCCTGCTCGTACTGATCCTCGCCGCGGTGTGGTTTAAGCAGCGTTCGAAGCGGCGACAGTAGCATGAAAAGAGAGAAAGGACGGCGACTGGAGTCGTGACGGACGACCAGGGGGGGGGCGCCCCTACCCCAGAGTGCGGTTCGGACACCCGGGGTTGTAAGCTCAGGTCAGGTATCCTGGTGCCCCGAAGGCCCTGGCACGACCCGGTACTCCCCGGGGGGCACCCGGAGCTCGAACCGGGCACCCTCCTCCGGTCTCCCGGTCTCCCGGATCTCGATCCCGGCGATCGCAAGGATCTCGCGCGACAGGAAGAGGCCGAACCCGGTGTTCCTGCCGAAACCACGCTGGAAGATCCGCTCCTTCTCGTCGAGCGGGATGCCAGAGCCGTCGTCTTCGCAGATGATCACCGGTGTCTCACCCTGCTGGCTCACTGAGAAGCGGATGGTCGTGATCGTTCTGCCGTGGCGAACCGCGTTCTCCACCAGGTTGACGAAGACCCGCCCCACGAGGGCATCCGCGAAGATCTCCGCTCCCGGCGGGATCTCGTTCGCGATGCGAACCGACCCGAGCGAGACGCTGCGCTCCGCCGAGGAGACGAGGGTACGGAGGTCCTGCCAGGCCGGGAGGTCGATGCCGATCCGCTGGTATTCACCCGTGAACCGGATCAGGGATGCGGCCCGTTCAGATGCCGCCGTAATCGCCTCGAGGCCGGGTTCCAGGGCCGGGTCGCCTGCCTCTTCACGCAGCAAGGCGACGTGTCCCATCAGTCCCGTCAGCTGGTTGGTGATATCGTGTCGGGTGATGTTCGAGAGCAGCTGCAGTTTCTCGTTTGCCTTTCTGAGCGACGCTTCGGCCTGTCGCCGCCGGGTGTTCTCGGCGATGAGGTGCTCGCGTTCGCGCCGTATCAGGACCAGTAGGCCGGTGACCGGGAGAAGCGAGAGGCAGAAGATTATCCGGTTCAGGAGCGCAACACCCGGGCCGACGGGTCCAGGGGGAGAGACCAGAAACCCAACGAGGAGAAGGAGGATGAACGCGGCCAGGGTCCAGCCGAGGAGCGATGGCGTCGCGAAGGCGAGCAGGAGATAGGGGACCAGGTAGAGGAACCAGATGGAGATACCGAGCGGCACCACCAGGTCGACGATGAAGATCGCCACCGTCAGGAGGACTGCGAGGACGACGGCACCGGAAGCATGGGCCTCGATCTTCCGGTGCGCACGGGCTAGCCAGTCTTCAGCCCATGACCAGGTCGTGTGCGGTGCCATTCCTCCTGTAGTTCTTTGAATGGCGCTGGTTTAAATACCATATTGCCCCTCAAAAACTTGAGTCGACGCATTCCCCATCCAGGTGACGAGACGGCCACCCGAGAGAGCGGTCTCCAGGTTGGGTCCACGACAGGAGGAGAGGGGGGTGACGAGAATCTGGGCAGGACGGGTCTGCGGTCCGGGCCGGATGCTCGTCGAGTGATATCCAGGCATCACCTGCCGAGGGCGCCGATCCGGGGAGACGCCGACCGGGGATTGACACGGAAGAGGATGAACCGGCTCACCCGTCGCCGAGATCGTCCCAGAATGCAGCGAGCGCGCACCAGGCCCGCTCCCGGACGTCCCGGAGCCGCCCGAGATCGACCGTCCCGTCCAGAGACTCGTAGAGGGAGCGGTTCATCTCGACCTGCACGAACGGGACGCCGCGGTGCCAGTAGTGAGCGATCGTGGTAAAACCACCTGCATAGGGGCGGTTGATCGCGACCTTGGCAGCGGGAAACTCCTCGGCAAAGGCGCCGGCGAGCCGCGCGAGCCATGCAGCAGGACAGGTCGCGAGCCGATGGGGGCGTGGGGCACCTGAGGCGTCCCCGTGGTTGCCGAGGCAGATCTGCGGGCGGCGCTGCCCGGCGTCAGGCGCCTGCTTCGGTCCTCGGTCCATCATGGAGTGGCAGTCGAACGCGATCCGCACATTCTCCTCGTCGAGCAGGCGGTCGATCCCCTCGTGGAACGGGAAGTAATGGTCCATCATCAGCCTGTGGACCCCCTCGATAGACGGTTCCTGCCCCGGGCGGTACACAGGCCGCCCCTCGATCGTCCGTACCTTGACCACCCCGTCACTCCGGCGGGGTGGGACGTCGAAGGGGGACCGGTTCACGTCCACCACCATCCGGGAGACCTGCACCGCCGACCACGCAACCACACGCTCCCGGTAGCTAAAGAGGTCGATGGTCGCAGGGTCGGAGAGGCGCGCCAGGTCGTCTGAGGAGAGGAGGAGACATTCCGCCACCTCATCTGGCACCTCGAGACCCCCGTGAGGCACCGAGACGAGAAATGGGTATCGTTCGGCCATCGTCCCATACCTGCCGGCAGCCGGCTCCCGGTCTGCTGATGGGTGGTCGGACCCGAACCCACAAATATCTTCGTCTGCTGGGACGTCGGCTTCAGCAAAGCTGAGGGACCAGGACCTTCACGATTATCAACTGCGGCATCGTACACCAGTGATGAACACAGGAGTCGGAGGAGGTGCAGAGATGAGGACAGGACTGATCACCGTCCCGGTGTCCGGGAGAGGTGAGGAGCGTTTCGCCGTGGCACGGGAGGGAGAGACGGTCTCCCCGCACCTGGGCACGTGTGTCGACTTCACGGTCTTTGAGCGCCGGGGCTCCGAGATCGTCGATGAGCAGGAACTGCAGAACATGATGCTCGCGACCGGGTTCGTCCTGCTGTTCTTCCGCCGAAACGGCATCGAGACCGTGCTCGTCGGCAACTCCGGTGAAGGGCTCTGTGCTGTCCTGGAGAAGAACGGGGTCCGGGTGGTCCGGGGTGTCGAGGGACCCGTCCATGGCGTGGCCCGGGAGTATGCCGCCGGCCGACTGGTCGCAAAGGACCTCCCGTGCACAGTCCACGACGCCTGCTCGGGCTGCGGCGCCTGCCACTGACGCCATCCACCTCTCTTTTTCTGTTTCAAATTCGAACCCTCAGCCATGGACACGGTTCTCGATCGAGTCCGCGCCGAGCTGGTGGCGGCCGCCGATGACTCGATACGCGAGGGGGGCCGCCGGTTCTTCAAGGAGCCGATCCAGTGCTACGGCATCAAGACGGCGACGGTCACGAAGATCGCCCGATCCTATTATCACGAGGCAAGTGCCGACGGGAAGGCGGCGCTCTTCGACCGATGCGAGGACCTCTTCGCCAGCGGGTTGATGGAGGAGTCCTTCATCGCGGGCTCATGGCTACCCCGGCTCAGCGGCGAGTTCGACCGAGAGGACCTCGACCGGTTCGCGCGCTGGATCGAGACCTACATCGACAACTGGGCATCCTGCGACACCTTCTGCAACCATGCAGTCGGGGACCTTGTCGCGCGCTTTCCCGATACGGCGCGGGTGCTGATGGACTGGACGGCGTCGCCGAACCGCTGGATGCGGCGTGCCGCCGCCGTCTCGCTCATTATCCCGGCGAAACACGGGGGCTTTCTCGACGAGGCGTTCGCGATCGCCGATCGGCTTCTACTGGATGAGGATGACCTTGTTAGGAAGGGATACGGCTGGCTTCTCAAGGAAGCAAGCCGGCACCACCGGCAGGAGGTCTTCGACTACGTGCTCCTCCACCGCAGAACGATGCCCCGCACGGCACTCCGTTACGCGATCGAACTGATGCCTCCCGAGATGCGACGGGAGGCGATGAAGAAGGGCTGATCGAACAGGAAGTACTTCGAGAATAAAGAGGGGTCAGGCGGAGAGGGCCGCAGCCATTCGGCGGGAGACCTCGTCCCAGTTCACGACCGTCCAGAAGTTCTCGACGAACTTCGCCCGGTCGTTCCTGTAGTCCACGTAGTACGCGTGCTCCCAGACGTCGAGCACCATGAGGAGAGCGAACCCCGGGTAGACATTGGTGTTGTGCTTCTCGATCTGCATCACGATGGGTCGCCCGGTCGACCTACAGAGCGCGAGCGCTCCCCAGCCTGAGCCCTCGGCGCCGGACGCAGCGGCGGAGAACTCCTTCTTGAACCGTTCGAAGGACCCGAACTCGGCCGTGATCGACTCGGCGAGAGCCCCCGTCGGCGCACCGCCGCCACCCTTGCCCGTGGGGGCGAGGTTGGCCCAGAAGAGCGAGTGGAGGATGTGGCCGCCGATGTGAAAGGAGAGCTCTTTCAGGGTCGCCTTCACGTCGAGGTCGACCCCGTTCTTCCGGGCCGCATCGATCCGCTCCAGGAGTCCATTGGCACCGACCACGTAGGCGTTGTGATGCTTGTCGTGGTGGAGCCGAAGCTGCTCTTCCGAGATTGCGGGCGCGAGGTCGCCATAGCCGTAGGGCAGTGGCGGCAGGGTGTAAAACTTCTGTGTCTCCATGACCATCACCTGCATTCGGCCGGTCGGCCGGCCGATGCACTTGAGACGGGAATCAAAGTAGATAAACCCATCCAATGGTGTCCAACTCACATGGACACGAGATCGACCCTGAACGAACAGGCAATGCCACGACGAACGTTGCCAGGCCGAAAGAGAATAGGACCGGGACGGAGAGTCACGTAGGAGGAAGGAGGGGGCCGATCACTCCTGGTCCAGCCCGGACTCCTTCGCAGTCTTCATCTGGGGAAAGAGGATCACCTCTTTGATCGAGGTGTGACCGGAGAGAAGCATCACGAGCCGGTCGATCCCGATCCCCACGCCCCCGGTCGGGGGCATCCCGAGCGCGAGGGCGTTGACGAAGTCGTAATCGATCATCTGGGCCTCTGCATCGCCCTCGAGCCGGCGACGGTCCTGGGCGAGCAGGCGCTCGAGCTGGTCCCTCGGGTCGTTCAGTTCCGAGAAGCCGTTCGCGAGTTCCATGCCGTTGATGAAGAGTTCGAACCGCTCGGTGAAGCCCTCCTTCTCGCGGTGACGCTTCGCGAGTGGAGAGTTCTCGACCGGGAAGTCGTGGATGAAGGTTGGCTGGACGAGCCGGTCCTCGACGAAGAACTCGAAGAAGAGGACCAGGAACTCCCGCTGGTTCGCTGCTGCCGACCAGTCGGGGACCCGGTGTTCGGCAGCGATCCGGCCGAGTTCCTCGACCGAGAGCGAGAGGACGTCGATACCGGCATACTCCCGGACCGCGTCCTCCATCGTCATACGACGCCAGGGGCGGGAGAAGTCGAGCGTGTTCTCACCATAGGCGAGGGTCGCCGAGCCGTAGACGCTCTCGACAAGGTCGCTGATGAGGCTCTCGGTGAGGTCCATCATCTGGTGATAGTCACGGTAGGCCTCGTAGGCCTCGACCATCGTAAACTCGGGGTTGTGGCTCGAGTCGATATCCTCATTCCTGAAGTTCTTGGAGATCTCGAAGACCCGCTCGAACCCTCCGACGACGAGCCGTTTCAGGTAGAGCTCGGGGGCGATCCGGAGGAAGAGCGTCTGGTCCAGGTAGTGGTGGTGGGTCGTGAACGGACGGGCGTTCGCCCCGCCATATACAGGCTGCAGGGTCGGGGTCTCGAACTCGAGAAATCCCCGGTCGGCCAGGAACGACCGGATAAACGAGATGACCCGGCTCCGGACGCGGAAGGTCTCCCGCGCCCGGTCGTTCATCACCAGGTCGAGGTAGCGCTGGCGGTAGCGCTTCTCAGTGTCTTTGAGCCCATGGAACTTCTCAGGAAGGTCGGTGAGCGCCTTGCAGAGAAGGCAGAGGTCGTCGACCCAGAGGGAGAGCTCGCCGACCTTGGTCCGGAACGGGCGTCCCGAGACGCCGACGATATCCCCCCGGTCGACGAGCTCGATGAACCGGGAGAAGGCCTCGTCGCCGAGGTCGTTCTTCCGGATGTAGAGCTGGATGCGACCAGTCTCGTCCCCGAGGTCGACAAAGACGGTCTTTCCATGGTTCCGGACCGTGTACAGCCGGCCGGCGAGGCTCGACTGCTCGGTCGCAGGGTCGTGGCCGATCGATTCGAACCGTTCCCGGATCCCGGCGACGGTCGCTGTCCGCTCGAACCCATGGGGGTAGCAGGGGACGCCCTGCTGGAGGAGGGTGTCCGCTTTCTCGCACCGGATCGGGTCGAAGGCGACGTTATCGTTCTGTTCTGTCATATCCGCTCTGCCGCTCCCAGGCGGTCCAGGCCCGATAAACGGCGCTGGAATGCCGTATAAAGTTCCGCCTGAACGCTAATAATACTGCAGGGGTCGGAACCGGGCGGTCCAGGAAGCGCATCGTTTTTGAACAGGAGGCGGATAACAGAATTGGAGCTCTCGATATGGCAATCGAACAGCAGTGCCGGGAGGCATCACCGGAGGAGTGCCGGCAGGCGATCGAGAAAGGAGGATGCAGGGTGATCGACCTCAGGACGCCCGCGGAGTTCCGCGAGGGACACCTTGCGGACGCGGTCAACATCGACTACTACGCCCATGACTTCCGGGCGCGAATCACCGCGCTTGACCCGAAACAGACGTTCGTCGTTTACTGTCGGCGGGGAATACGGGGACAGAAATCGATGGAGATCCTGCGCGATGCCGGTTTTATCCGGGTCCTGAATATCGCCGGGGGTTTCGAGGCCTGGAGCCGCTCGGGACACCCGGTCCAGCGTTGAGTACAAGAAGGGGGTTTAGCCCCGCCGCCCAGCGGCGACGAGTGCGACGAGAAGGCCGACGACCGTCACAAGGAGCCCGGGACCGGCACGGGTCGGGGTGGTGGCCGGAGGCACGGTCGTGGGCACCGTGGTCATGGACGACGACACGGTCTCTGGAACGGAGGTAAGAAACGGCATCGTCTCCGACGGAGGCAGGGATATGGGCGGCGCAGCGGTCGATGTCACCTGGCCGTCCTCCACGGAGCCGACGGTCGGCGTGCCTCCCGCGGTCGTTGCATTCGGCGTCAAGGTGGTGGAGACCGTCGGAGTCGAGGTCCGGACCCCGGTGTAGTCCTCGACCTCTCCGCCGGCACCGGCGATGGGGATGGGGACATAGGGCACCGATGTCGGGGCGAACTGGGTCGGGACCGGCGTCAGTGACACGATCGGAGTGGTAGAGTCGGTCGGCACGGTCGAAACGGGCGTGACCGGGGTCGGCAGTTCCGTCATGATCGCGGTCGGGACCGCTGTTCCAGGCGTCAGGGCGGGCTCCGTCGGTGGGACCGTCACGATCGGTGGGGCCGTTACGACCGGAGGCGTCGGGGCCGTACCGCCCCCGCCGACGACGAGCGTCCCGCTCGAGGTGAGGGCCGACTGGGTCAGGTCGACGAAGTTCGTCGAGCTCGCTGCGACGTGGGACCGGACGTGGTCGACCTGGAGATCGAGCGTGGTCTGCCCCGCCGCCAGGCCCCTGAAATTGATGTCCGCGATCGCGAACCGGCCGCTCGGGTACTGGTTGGTCCAGTCAGCGAACTGGAGGAAGAGCTCCCCGGGCTGCTTCAGGGTCGCCGCCACCGAATTGCCGACCTTCCAGTCGGTGCTGACGTACTGGACCACGCTCGGGTCCCAGGTGACGGAGATGAAGACGTCGTCGGCCCGGGGGTCCCACGTGCTCTCCAGGTAGAGGGTGGCGAGCCCGAACTGGTTCACGCCGAACCCAGCGGTCGAACCCTCGATCGAGAATGTCCCCACTCCCGCCGCACCTGCGAGGGGTACCCCGCAGAGGGCAAACAGCAGCAGGGCTGAGATCACCATCCATCGGTGCATGGCGAGAGGTTAGGGAGAGAACCGGATATAAACGTTGCTGGTTCGTTCCCAACCTGGGGAAAATCGAACCGTCGGGCTGATCTCACCGGTCCTCAGGGGGGGTCTCCGTGAGCGAGAAAGGGTCCGGCAGCCCGGCAGCGGGGTCGCCCATCTCATCCTCCCCGTTCGCCCGGATCGACTTGAACAGGAAGAACCCGACGATGCCGAAGGTGATCACTGGCGAAACCCAGACCGGGATATGATAGCCGAAACTGTCGAGGAGCATGATCAGCCCGAGGAACGCGATCGAGTACATCGCCCCGTTCTTCAGGAACGGGTAGAGTTTAACCTGGTCTACGTGGCGGATCGTGACCTCACGGACCACGAACGCGCCTATCCCGTTCCCGATCAAAATCAACGGGACCGAGAGGGTGAACGCGAACGCACCGATTACACCGTCGATCGAGAAGGTGGCATCGATGATCTCGAGGTAGAAGATCTTGGACCAGTCGGACATGGTGCCGCCGGCGAGCTGTTTTTCTGCCGCCTCGGCGTTCATCCGGAAGCCCGAGACGATGAAGAACGCGGTCGAGCCGACGACAGCGCCGAAGGCCATCAGGGGGTCTCGGTTCATCGTGAGCCAGACGATGACGAGCAGGACGATCGAGGAGACGGCGTAAAACCACACCCCTTTTCGGAGGATGAATCGCTCTCCCCTGAGGCCGAAGTGCTTGGGCTCGACGAAGAGCCAGTGCATGAAGAGGAAGATGAGGAACGTCCCTCCGCCGGCGAGCAGGATCGGAGCCGACTCCTCGATCGCCTCGATCACCCGGGGGTCGTTCGAGAAAGTCGCGGTGAGTGCCTCGACGGGCCCGAGCCCGGGAGTTGCGACCCAGACGATCAACCAGGGGAGAACCCCGCGAACGACGAAGACGGCGATAAAGAGGCCATAGATCAGAAACCACCGGCGAGCCCGGTGCGACATCGTCGAGAGGACCTCGGCATTGATGATCGCGTTGTCGATGCTGCAG
>JBFXGJ010000008.1:0-61699 GCA_050178135.1 Methanoregulaceae archaeon
GTACGTCCCGACCATGGCGACCACGCGCTTGCGGGTCTTCTCGGTGGAGACGGTGACCTGCCCGTCTTCGATCGCGAACACGATACCGGGGAAGCGCATGTCGCGCTCGAGCGTGCCCTTGGGGCCCGTCACCACGAGGCGCGTCCCGACCTGTGAGATCGTGACGCCTTCGGGGATCTGGACCGTTGCTTCGAATGCCATCTTGCGCACCTCAGTAGACGAACCCCAGGAGTTCGCCCCCGATCCCGTGCTCGCGGGCCTGCTCCTGGGTGAGCACGCCCTTCGAGGTCGAGAGGATCAGAAGGCCGAAGTTCTTCGCAGGCAGGTACCGGGTCTCCCAGTACTCGAGCTCGGCGAGAGCGACCGTGTACCGCGGCGTGATGACGCCGCACTTGTTGATGCCGCCCGAGAGGTGGACCTGGAACTGGCCGCCCCGTCGGTCGTCGATGTACTCGAACGAGCCGATGTAGCCGGCGTCCTGCATGATCCGGAGCATCGCGCCGAGCAGTTTGCTCGCGGGCTCGAGAGTGCAGGTGGACTTGCCGCCGTCGGACGCGTTCTTCAAGGTTGACATCGCATCGGCGATCGTATTTTGTCGTGCCATTGTTGTCACCCTTTAGTTCATCTTCTTGAAGCCGAGACGCTGGGCCCACTCGCGGAAGCACTGCCGGCAGAAGTTGACGTGATACCGCCGGACGAGTCCCTGCTTGCGACCGCAGAGCTGGCACTCATGTGCGCCCCGGCCGTACTGCTTCTTCTGTTCTCCCGCCATTATCGCACCTCGACGCCGAACGCTTCGGTCATGAACGCAATCGCGTCATCCTTGGTCACGCGCTGGTGATTTGGCAGCTTCTTCTGCTGCTCGCGCCGCCGCGCGATCCGGACACCGGGCCGCTCGAGGACGACGTTGATGTCCATTCCGTAGATCCCGATCTTCGGGTCGTAGGCCATGCCCGGGTAGTCCGTGTGCTCCTCGATCCCGAACGAGACGTTGCCGTTCCGGTCGAACTGGCTCGCAAAGAGGACCCGCTCGAGGATCTCGAGCGAGGTCTTCAGGAACGTCTCCGCGGTCTCGCCGCGAAGCGTGACCTTCGCCCCGATCGGGGCGCCCTTCCGGATCCCGAACGCGGGCTGGGTCTTCTTCGCGATCGTGCGGACCGGCGACTGGGTCGTGATCCGGCGGATCAGTTCCTCGCCGTTCATCAGGCGCTCGCCCGACTCACCGACGCCCATGTGGACGACGACCTTGTCGACCCGCGGGCGGCGCATGGGGTTCTCGGCGGTCACGCCTCAATCCCCCACGACGAGATCGCCGGGGTCTCGCGCCCGACCATGTAGCAGTAGTCGTCGATCGTCTCGAACGGGGTGCCGTCGCTGGCGTCCTCGAGCGTGACCCGGTTGGGGGTGGCGCCCTGGACCGTGACGATCCCGGTGATGCGGCCGATCCGGCCCGCGTGCCGGCCGGCAAAGACCATCGCCATGTTGCCGACGGCGAACGGGAAGTGATCGAGGACCGCGAAGCGGTTCTCGGGCTCGAGCGAGAGGACGACCGAGTCCCGGGACTTCACCTGGTGGTCGGCGAGGACGTTCGCGCCGCTGTCGAGGTTGAGCTGGACCTTGCCGCCCTTCACGACCGTCTTCTTCGCGACACGGGCGAGACGGCTCTTCGCCGACTCGGCGTCGATCGGGACGGTGACGATCCGGCCCTTCTTGTCGAGCAGGATGCGGAAGTACTGGTCCATCTTCGGGATCGCGATGATGTCGAAGATCCCGACGCCCATCCGGGGGTCCCGGCAGGGCTTGCCGTTCACGAGCACGAACCGCTGCGAGAGGATCAGCTTGACCTCCTTCATGGTCCGCGCGAGGTTCATCCGGTCGCGGAGGAGGACCACCATCGGCAGGGCTGCGCTGTTGTGCGGGCCCGCACGGGTCTTGGTGACGAACTTCTCCTCCTTGCGGGCGAGCCGCCAGGAGGCCGGCGCGACCATGCGCTTGAGATGATCGGACATCTACGCCTCTCCCCCGGCGAGCCGTGCAGCACGCTTCGGGTCCTTTAAGTTGAGTTTGGTCACCATCACGTTGGACGGGTCGACCTTTCGCGGCTTCTCGGTGCCGTCGGCCTTGGTGATCGCCACGCCGTGGACGATGATCTTGGCGTTCTTGACGTCGACCATGTCGACGACGCCCTCGTCGCCGGCGAAGTCGCCGCGCATGACCTGGACGGTGTCACCGGTCACGACGCGGACGGTGCGCTTGCCGCCGTGCTTTTTGCGCAGCTGGGGCGATAGCGGGGCGCCGAGGAGCTTGGTCCGCAGGTGGAGCGGGGCCTGGTAACGGGCCTTCCGCTGCTTTCTGGGCTGGATGCTCGATGATAGTACCATGCCAATCACCTCAGACGATCAGGGTCGCCATGGACCCGAGCTTGGGGAAGCGCTCGGCCACTTCGCGGGCGACCGGGCCCTTGATCTCGTTGCCCTTCGGCTCGTTGCTCTCGTTCACCAGTACCATCGCGTTGTCCTCGAACGAGACCCGAAGGCCACTCGGCCGCCGGATCTCCTTCTTCTGGCGGATCACGACCGCACGCTCCAGCTTGCGGCGCATGTCGGGGGTGCCCTTCTTGACCGAGACGATCGCGAGGTCCCCGAGGCCGAGCTTCGGCTGGCGGCGCCGAACACCGTGGTAGTGCTCGACCGAGACGATCTGGACCATGCGGGCACCCGTGTTGTCGACACAGGCCATCCGGGAGCCCGTGGCGAGCGCCCTCGGCGTGGTCGAACTCTTTGCTTTCATTCTGACGTCACCTCGACCACGACGAAGGTCGTCGACTTCGAGAGCGGGCGGCACTCGGCGATCCGGACCATGTCCCCGACCTTCGCCTGGACGCAGGGTGGGTTGTGGGCGTGGATCTTGCTCGAGCGCTTCTCGTACCGCTTGTACTTCCGCACGTAGTGGAGGAAATCTCGTCCCACCACGACCGTGCCGGTCATCTTATCGCTCACGACCTTGCCGGTGATCACCTGGCCGCGCACCGGCAAGGTGCCGTGAAACGGACAGTTCACGTCGGTGCACTCCCTCTCGGGGGCCTCGACGTTCAACCCAATGTCACGTGCCATATGGTATCCTCATTATCTGCGCAGGGTCAATCGGCGTTCGGGCGCTCCAACGAGCGCGGCGCCGTCGACCTCCACGACAGTCCCGTCCGGGAGGGAGAGTCGGAAGCAGGCGTCCGCCTTCGGCACGCACTTGGTGCCGCGGGCGGTCGCGATCCGGAGGGTCTTTTTCGTCTCGTCGACGCAGAGACCCTCGACCCTCTCCAGGGACGGGTTCTTGGCTCGCACCACCAGGACGTGCCGGCCGATCCATTCGTGTCGGAGCACGTCCCGGGGTGCGATCACGCCGCCTTCCTCCGGGTTGCCTCGGTCTGAAGCCGGGCGATGGTCCGGCGGATCTCGCGGATCTGGCCGGAGGTCTCGCTGGCGCCGCCGGCGCCGACCTTGCCCTTGTTCCGGACCAGCTCGAGCCGGAGCTTCGAGAGCTGTTCGGTGATCTCCACGTCGGAGAGCTGAGTGACCTCGCGGGCACGGAAGATCGCCATCAGCGCACCTCCTCGTCCACGAAGACCTCGTCGGGCGTTGCCGCGAGCTCGGCGTCGATCGTCTCGCCGAGGTCCTCCTCGGTCCCCTCCTCGACGACGGGGGCCTGCTGGCGGGCCGGGACGTCGAGGATCTCGAACTTGTCGGGGAGCCGGGTCTCGGGCAGGATGATCTTGACCTGGACACCGATCGTCCCGAGCTTCTTGATCGCGACGGCGTAGCCCTTCTCGACCATGGAGATCGAGGGCTCGCCGGCGTGCTTGATGTAGCCCTCGACGAACTTCTGGACCCGCGAACGGGACCCGGTCAGCTTGCCGGAGAGGACGACCTCGCACCCGAGGGCGCCGGACTCCATCACCCGCCGGATCACGTTGGACCCGGCCTTGCGGAAGTACCAGCCCCGCTCGAGCGCGTTGGCGAGCCGTTCTGCCATGATCTGGGCGTTGAAGCTCGGGTTGTTGACCTGCTGCACCTCGATCTGCGGGGATTCAATCTGGTAGTCCTGCGCGAGGTCCGCAGTCAGCTGCCGGACGACCTTGCCGCCCTTGCCGATCACGATACCGGGCTTCTCCGCGTAGATCGTGACCTGCGTGCCGAGCGGCGTGCGGGCCATGTCCATGCCGCCGTAGCCGGCGCGCTTGAGCTCCTTGAGGAAGTGCTTCTGCACCCGGACCTTGCGGACGCCGTCTGCGACGAACTTTCTTTCGACCGCCATTATTCCTGCACCTCCTGGACGATGACCTCGATGTTCACCGTCTCGCGCCGCTTGGGCGTCGCGCGTCCCATGGCACGGGGGAAGAAGGCCTTCTGCCCCCGACCACGGTTCGCGGCCGCGTGGACGATCACGAGCCGGTCGGCGTCGAGACCGCTGTACTCGGCGTTCTTCTTGATCGACTCGAGGAGCTTGATGTAGCCCTGCGACGCCTTGACCGGGTATCGGCCGGCGTCCCATCCCTCGAGCCCGCGCTTGTGGGCGACGTTCCGGTTGAACCGGCGGAACGGCACCGCCTTCTTCTTCTCAACGACGTCGTTGAGATAGGAGATCGCGCGGTTGACATCCTGGTTCCGGATGAACCGGGCGATCTCGATCGCATGCTTGGGCGAGACCGGGAGCTCGTTCGCCTTGGCCCGGGCGAACTGGTCGCCCCGGGTCCCCATCGAATAACCTGTGCGTGCCATGCCGATCACTTCAGGGGAACGAACTTGCTCGACCGCGTTGCGCCGATACCGGCCGAACCGTGCGCGACACGCCTGCGCGTGAGCGCGAACTCGCCGAGGTAGTGGAAGACCGACTCGGGCTGGAGTTCCACCTTCTGGAACTCCTTGCCCGTGTAGATCTCGACCTCGCGCCCGATCATCACGGGGAGGATCACCATCGACCGAAGGTGCGTCCGGATACGGGCGTCGCCCTTCCGGAACCGGTCGAGGAGGTGCTCCTCGTCCCGGGAGAGGCCGCGGAGCACCTTGCGCCGCGTCCTCGAGGGCATGACCGGGAGGAGGTCGGTCATGGACATCTCTTTCAGGTCATCGATGCGGTAGCCGTGGTAGGTGAACTCCTCGCGCCGCCTCGGCATCCGCTTCTGTGTCTTCTTTGCTGCCATCCACGATCACCTCTTCTTTCGTCCGGTCCTGCTGGCCGCAACGTGCCCGACCATCCGGCCAGGCGACGTGCCGCGGGCAACCGTCTTCGGGCGTCCGGGGTGCTGGTGGCCTCCGCCGCCGAACGGGTGGTCGATGACGTTCATCGCGACACCGCGGACGCGCGGCCATGTCGAGGCCGTGTTCTTCATCTTGTGGTACTTCTTGCCGGCCTTGACGAACGGCTTCTCGCCGCGTCCGCCGCCGGCGACGACGCCGACCGTGGCGAGGCAGTGGCTGGAGAACCACTTCATCTTGCCCGACGGCATCTTGACGCCGACCTTCTCGTCGGTCTTGTCGACGACGATCGCCTGGACGCCCGACGCGCGGACGAACTTGCCGCCGTCGTTGGGCCGGGCCTCGATGTTGCAGACATAGGCGCCGGCGGGGATCTTACCGAGAGGGAGGGTGTTGCCGCTCCGGAACTCGGCCTCGGGGCCCCAGGTGATCGTGTCGCCGACTCCGATCCCCTCGGTGACGAGGAAGTAGGTCTTCTGCTGGTTCTCGAGCCGGACGAGTGCGATCGGGGTGTGGCGTGCCGGGTCGTGCTCGATACCGATCACGACTCCCCGCACGGTCACCTCTCCGGTGCCCAGGTGCTTCAGCTCGGCCTTATACCGGTGGGAGGGCGCCCGGTAGGTTGGGCCGCCCCTGCCCCGGTTCTGCGTGGTGATACGATGTCCCATCCTGGCACCTCACATGACGCCGAGCCGCGAGAGGATCTCTTCAGCGGCCTTCGGGTCTTCGAAGCTGACGATCGCCTTCTTCTTGCCGGTGGTCGTGTTGACCGTTCGGACAGCCGAGACGGGGTGACCGAAGGCCGCCTCGAGCTCGTACTTGATCTGGGGCTTGGTCGCACGGTTGTCGACGAGGAACTGGAGCTTCGACTCGTTCTCGAGCGCTCCCATCGCCTTCTCCGTCACGAACGGGTAGTGAAGAATCATTGCTGCTCCTCCAGCCACCGGATCGCGCCCTGCGTCCAGACCGTGAGCCGGCCGGCATGCGTACCGGGGGCGAGGTGCTCGACGTTGAGCGCGGTGACGGGGACGGCATCGACGCCGGCGAGGTTCCGCGCCGCGGTGAGCGGCTCGTTCGCGGTCACGATCAGGAGTGACTTCTTCTGCTTGAACCGGCGCCCGCGCATCTTACCGCGCCCGGCGCGGACCTTCCGGCTGCCCTTCGCCTTCTCGATGTCGGCAAAGACACCGACGGCGGTGAGCGCCTTGACGAGGTCCTGGGTCCTGGTGACCGACTCGAACTCGTCGGCGATGACGACGGGGACGGCGCCCTCGAAGCGGTGGCCCCGTCCGCGGACGAGGTCGGCGTTCGACGTGGCGGCGATCGCGGATCGCTTCGCCCGGGTCTTCTCCTTCTTGTTGATCTCTTTCGTGAGGACCTTCTCAACCTTCGGGGGGTGCGCCTGGCGCCCGCCCCGGGCCTGCGGGACCTTCACGGCTCGGGAACCGTTGTGGAGACGGGGGACGTGCGATGCACCGCGCCCCGAGCCCCAGCCGGTTCCGACCGATTCGACGCCCGCGTTGACGTAGGTGCCGTGCGGCTGGTAGCGAGTCGACTGGATCGCGATGACGGCCTTGCGGATCAGGTCCGGGCGGTACTCCTCGGCGAAGACCGCCGGGAGTTCGATCTCGCCCTGGACGGCGCCGTCAAGACCCTTGATCTGTGCTTTCATCCTCTAGCACCCCTGCTGCGAGACGGTGCTCACGAACTCGATCGCGGGCTGCCGCTCGACGTGTTCACCCTTCCGTACTGCGGGCCGGATCCGGACGAGACGCTTGGAGGGGCCCGGGATCGAGCCCTTGATCAGCACGTAGGGGTTCCGCACCACACCGTAGTTGATGAAACCGCCCTCGGGCGTGATCTCTGCGCCGTCCTCGCCGATCTTCAGGATACGCTTATTGAAGTCGGTTCGCTGCTGGTAGCCCATCTGGCCCATCTGCGGGACCTGCCACCGGACGTGGTGAGGCGTCCAGGGGCCGAGGTTGCCGATGTGGCGCTTCTTGCCACCGCGAGAGTGCTTGCGCTTGCGGACCTGGATGCCCCAGCGCTTGACCGGGCCCTGGGTGCCCTTGCCGGTCGTGATCGCGGTCACGTCGGCGAAGGCGCCGAGCTGCATGCAGTCTCCGAAGTTGAACTCGGTGCCGAGGATGGTCTTCGCAAAGGCGAGCTTCTCGTCGAGCGAGCCGCCGCCGATGCAGATCTCCATGAGGTCGGGGACCTTCTTGGGGACGCCCGTGATCTGCTCCGGTTGCGTGTAGACGACAGCCTGGAGCTCGACGACGAGCCCCTGGGCGATCGACTCTTCGAGCCGCGCCCAGGCGGTTGCGGCGTCGTAGGTCTTCGGGAGGGTGAGACGCTTCCTGAGTGCGTCGTCGACCTTCTCAGCCCAGACCTCGGTGAGGGCCCGCTTGCCGAAGGTGTCCTTCGTGTAGGCGCGGATCGCCGCGACCTTCATCGGGGGGCACTCGACGACCGTGACGGGGACCATGATGTCCTTGCCCTCGGTCGGGCTGTGCTTGTGGTCGTCAACCATGATCAGGTGGGTCATGCCCACCTTGTACCCGGCAAAGCCCTGGAGCATGGGTGCCCCGTCGCACTCGGGCCACGAGTGGTAGCGGGGGACCTGGCTTTTTGCCCGCTTTCTCGGGCTGTACGCCAGCGATCCCCGACGCGGCCTGTTAATTTTTGGCATTGTCCGATCAGTCCTATCTGGTTGTTGCGCCGCACGGGAGGCGGCGTGGTCAAGCTGACCCGGCAGGAGAATGCCGTCGACTGAAAAGGCCGCGGATCGTCAGAAGAGAGCTCCAGTTGCAACTCTCCGCATGCCCGGCCGCGTTCTGCAGCATCCCGTCTGCAGACTCCGTGACCGGTATGAAGGAGCACGAGCCGGCCCATCGGGCCGACGCCAACCTGCCTCTCGAAAGAGATCCTGAATGCAGCAGCGCCCGTCAAGCGGGCAGGGCCGTCCGTTACGTCCACCCTGCTGCTGCCTCAGCCCCAGCGTCTATCAGCCGCCGTGCCCATGGCACGGCATTCGTCCCATAAGATGACCGGGACCGGGATTCCCGGGAGCCCGATCATAATGGTGTCGTTATAATGAGCGAGAATCGAATATAAACGTTGGCAAGACCGCCGGGGCCATACTTTTAATACCGAATCGGCAGATGCACAGAACGAGGCATACCAGGATCATGTCGGCGAAGAGAGACGGCATCGGGCGTGATTTTCTCATGGCCACCCGGGCCGAGTTCATGACCCCCTCGGACCAGATGCTCGGACTACCCCAGCCCCTGCTGGAGCTCTCGACCGGGGACGGGCCGGAGATCCCGCTGCCGAACCCGTCGGAGTGCGAGCTGCCGCCGCTCGACCTGTGGGAGGCGATCGTACGGAGGGAGTCGGTGCGGGAGTACGCGCCCGACCCGGTCTCACTCGCGGAGCTCTCCTACCTCCTCTTTGCGACGCAGGGGGTTCGGGGCGTGGTCGGCGGGGAGTACACGCTCCGGACGGTGCCGAGCGCGGGGGCGCGGCACGCGTTCGAGACGTACCTGCTGGTCAACCGCGTGGAGGGGGTGACCCCCGGCCTCTACCGGTACCTGGCGCTCGACCACCGGCTGATCGAGATCGAACGGGGCCCAGGGGTCGCCCACCGGGTGGCGGCCGCCTGCTACCACCAGCCGTTCATCGCGGACGCGGCGGTGGTCTTTCTCTGGACGGCGGTGCCGTACCGGATGACCTGGCGGTACGGGGAGCGGGGATATCGGTACCTCTTTATCGACGCGGGGCACGTCTGCCAGAACCTCTACCTTGCGGCGGAGCCGATCGGCTGCGGGGTCTGCGCTGTCGGGGCCTTCGACGACGAGGCGGGGGCGGAGGCGCTCGGGCTGGACAACGAGCAGCTCCTGATCTACGTGGCGGCGCTGGGACGGCGCCACTCTCCCTAGCCGACGTCGGGGAACTCGCGGGCCTCCTTCTCCAGGAAGTAGGCGAGAACGGTGCGGATCGCGACGATCGCGCCGAGCTGGGCGATCTCCTGGAGCCCGGGCTCGGTGAAGGTGAGGACGAGGTCGGCGACGATGAAGAACTCGAGCGCGAAGAGGATGCGGTTGGTGAAGGCGATCCGGATATCGCGGTAGGTGCGCTCGTGCCTGCCGAGCTCGCGAAGGGCGAGGTGAAAGGCGGCGACGACACCGGCATACACCGTGACGACGACGCCGACGAGGCCGAACCCGCGCGCGACGAGGTCGATAACGCCGATCGGATCCATGCGTCAGCGGGCCCTCCGCCCGGATCGGGAGGGGGCGGCACGCGGCGGGGAGGAGAGGACGCGCACGGCAGGGTCACCCGAGAGGAGGGTGCCCCGCGCGAGGGATATACCTTTCCGAGGGGCGGAACGGACCGTTCCGTCGCAGGTGAGGCGTTGAAAGAAGGAGTGGGCCCGCGGAGATTCGAACTCCGGACCTCCGCCATGTCAAGGCGACGTCATAGCCAGCTAGACCACGAGCCCGCTGCACCGCGTGTGTGCCTTACAAGATGGGCGGGATTCCTATAAAAAAATGTACGTTAGATGTTCACGAACCAGGCGGAGAAGATGCCGGGATGGGTCCGGATCTCCTCGATCGCCTCGGCGGGGACATCGGAGTCGACGTTGAGGACCATGATCGCCTCCTCGCCTGCATGGATCCGCCCGACCTGCATGCCGGCGATGTTGACGTTGACCCGCCCGAGGGTGGTCGAGGCCCGCCCGATCACGCCGGGCTGGTCCAGGTGCTTGGAGATGACCAGGTAGCCGGTGGGGTCGAGGTCCATCGTGTACCCGCCGATCGCGACCACGCGGCGGCGCTGGGAGGAGAAGACCGAGCCCTCGATCGTCTGCTCCCCGAGGTCGGTCCGGAGCGCGATCCGGACCAGGTTCTTGAAGCCCCCGGAGTCGCCGGTGACGGTCTCGCTGATCGCGATGCCGCGCTCCTCGGCGACCACCTCGGCGTTCACGATGTTGACCGGGAGGTGGAGGATCTGCTCGAGGAGCGCCTTCACGGTCTGGCGCGTCAGGTAGCGCGAGGCCTGGGGGAGGTGCGGGATCTCGCCCGCGTAGGTGATATGGAGCCCCTCGATCCGGCCGTCGGTGATCTGCATCAGGAGCCGGGCCATCCGGCCGGCGAGGTCGACGAACGGCTCGAGGGCCTCGGCCTGCTCGGCGGGGATGGTCGGGGCATTCACGACGTACTTCGCCTCGCCGCCGGCGAGCACCGAGAGGCACTGCCGCGCGACGGAGACGGCGACGTTGGACTGGGCCTCGACGGTGGACGCGCCGAGGTGGGGGGTCATGATCACCTGGTCAAGCTCGACGAGCGGGGAGTCGGTGGGCGGCTCGCACTCGTAGACGTCGAGGGCGGCGCCGGCCACCTTGCCAGCGACGAGGGCGTCGTAGAGGGCGGCTTCGTCGATGATCCCGCCCCGGGCGCAGTTGATGATCCGGACGCCGTCCTTCATCTGCGCGATCGTCTCGGCATTGATGAGGTGGCGGGTCTCCTTCATCAGGGGCGTGTGGATCGTGATGAAGTCCGCACGGCTGAAGAGCTCGGGGAGGTCGACGATCTCGACGCCGAGCTCACGCGCACGGTCCTTCGCGATGAACGGGTCGTACGCGACGATCCGCATGTTCATGGCGGAGGCGCGGATCGCGACCTCCCTGCCGATCCGGCCGAAGCCGACGACGCCGAGGGTCTTCTCGTTCACCTCGACGCCGATGAACTTCGACCGCTTCCACTGGCGGCCCTTGACCGAGGCGTTCGCCTGCGGGATGTTGCGCGCGAGCGAGAGCATCATGGCGCAGGTGTGCTCGGTGGCGGCGAGGGTGTTGCCCTCGGGGGCGTTCGCGACGATGATGCCCCGCCGCGTGGCGGCTGCGGTATCGATGTTGTCGACGCCGGCACCGGCCCGCCCGATGAACCGGAGCTTCGTCCCTGCCTCGATCACCCGTGCCGTGACCTCGGTTCCGGAACGGACGAGCAGGGCGTCGTATTCACCGATGATCCCGACCAGCGCGTCCTCGGAGAGGTCGGTCTTTACGTCGACGTCGACCTCGTTGCGCAGGATCTCGATCCCCTCCTCGGCCAGCGGATCGCTCACAAGCACTCGATAGTTCATTCTTAAACCCGGTACACGTTTCGTCTCAAGGTTTAAGAGGGGTGCGGTGGAGGCGGGTTGCCGGCCTACTGCCGGCGCGCCTCGAGGACGGCGAGGACGTCGTCGAGCCCGACACCGGAGGCGCGGAGGGCGACCAGCACGTGGAAGAGAAGGTCGGCCGCTTCGTTCGCGATCCGGTCGGGGTCGCCGTTCTTCACGGCGAGGATGAATTCGGTCGCCTCTTCACCGACCTTCTCGAGGGGCTTGTCGATCCCCTTGCGGTGGGCGAGGAGCGAGCAGACGTACGAGCCCTCCCGGGGGTTGGTCGCCCGGTCCTCGATGACGGCCCAGAGGTCGGCGAGGGTCTCAGTCTTCATGGTCCGCCTCCTCCTCCGGTGCCGCCGCCGCATCCGTCTCGGGAGCTACCCGGACGTCGTCGACCACGATCTCGAAGAACCGCCGCACGAGGAGGCGGACCTTCTCGATGGTGCAGCCGTTCCGGCCGATGACGATCCCCAGGTCCTCCCGGTGCCGGAGGAGGAGGTCGACCTCCCCCTCGGCGGAGGCGGGGCCGAGGCCCGCAAGCTGTGCCGGGCGGATGATGTTGGCGATGAAGGCCTCCGGCGTCTCTGCATACTCCACCATCTCGAGCCGGCGGCCGAGCTGGCGGGAGAGCCGCTGGATGTTCTCTCCCTTCTTGCCGATCGCGAGCCCCATGTCTCCGGGCTTGATCACGTAGATCACCCGGTCGAACCGGTCGTCGATGATGCAGTCGACCGCCGTGGAGCGCGTGAGGATGCGGAGCTCCTCGATATAGCGCCGCTCCTTGAAACCGATGCTCCTCTCCATATCGAATGCCGCTACTCTATTCCCCGCGACGAGAGATTAAGGAAACGGAATTTGTCGGGAAGGGAAAAAAAAGGGGAGACGGTCACTTCAGCGCGGCGAGGCCGGCGAAGTCGATCGCGTCGACGAGGGCGTCGAGGTCGGCGGGGGTGGCGTCACCGACCTGGACGTGCACCAGGAAGCGGTCGCCGGCGAGGACCATCATGCTGTGCTCGTTCGCCTTCTTCTGCTCGATCCGCCAGGCGGGCTGCCCGTCGGCGGTGGCCCGTTTGATCGACATCTCGGTCGAGTCGAGCTGCGTGAACGAGGACCACTGCTGCTTGAGCGGGCTGACGGCCATGCCGTTGTCGGTGATCACGATGGTGCCGCCGGCCTTCTCGTCGCCGGCCTTGGCGTAGTCGCCCGTGGCGAAGGTGTAGTCGCGGCCCTCGTTGTCCTTGAGGGTCATGCCTTCGCCCTCGCCGTCGAGGGTCCAGGGACCGGCGGTCTTCGGCAGGAACGGCATCAGCCGGTCGTAGCCGACGGCCGGGCCGGCGGGGCCAGCGGTGCCGGCGGCGGTGACGCCTGCCGTCCCGGCGGCGGTGGGTGCCGGGGTGGTCGCGGTGCCGTTCGAGCCCGAGGTGCAGCCGGCCGCCGCGAGGGCAGCGCCCAGCACGACGAGCAGGGCGAGGACGCCGAGCAGGTTGAATCCGTTCTTCCGGTTCATGGATCTCCGGTCGAGATCATGGGAGGGGAGAGGATTAAGGCTATCGCAGGCGTGCAAGGCCGTCGAGGTCGAGGGCGGCAACGAAGGCGTCGTAATCGGCCGGTTGTGCGTCGGTGACGGCGAGGTAGACGATGTAGCGGTCGGCGACGACGAGGTAGAGGCTCGTGGAGCGCTCGTCGCGGACCTCGTAGGCCCGGTACCCGCGGACGGTGGTACGGGTGAGCCCGCCGGCGGACTGGGGGGCGCCCTCGAGGAGCCCGAGGAGCTTGGCGAAGCCGATCGGCTGCCCGCCGTTGTCCTGGATCACCAGGTCGACGTCGCCGGCGGCGGTGCCGTTCGGGGCGGTGACGGGGACGTAGCTCGCGGTGACGGTGACGAGGGTGAAGCCGTCCTCGTCGAGGGTCATGCCGGCGGGGGGCGCGAGGAACCGCCAGCCCCCGGGGGCGGGCGGGGCGAACCGGGCGAGGGTGTCGGACGGGACGACCGTCGCCCCGTCGTGCGGAGCGGCGGTGGTCGACTCCGGCAGGATGCGGGTGGGGTCGTCGGCATCGTCGATACAGCCGGCGGCGAGCGCGGCGAGGACGAGGAGGAGCACGGCGGCGAGGAGCGGTACGGTGGACCGGAGAGCGCGCATCAGGAGGATCTGTGACGCGGGATGGTTAAGCCTGCCGGGGGAGAACGGGTCGAAAAAAAACGGGAGGGGCGGGTATCGTCACCGGATGATGGTGACGAGGTTGGACTTGGTCACCGACTTGGTGGTGCCGTCCGCCCAGGTGACGGTCAGCTTCGCTGAGTAGGTGGCCTTCTTCTGGTACCAGACGTAGGGGTTCTGCTTGGTCGAGGTCTTCCAGGAGACCGCGCCGACGCTGGTCGGGTTGAAGTCCCAGGCCCACTTGACGGGCTTGGGGTTCGAGAGGTCGGTGAACTGGACCTTCAGCGACGCGACGCCGGAGAGCGGGGCGGCGGAGAAGTCGACCGTCTTGTCGCCGGGCTGCTGGGTGGTGACCGTCGCAGTCGGCTGGACCGTGGGCTGGCCCGTGGTCGGGACGACGCCCTGGGCGAACTCGACGTAGTTGAAGTTCACCCGGTCGTTCTTGATGATGAGCTTGAGCTGGTGCGTGCCGGCCGTGAGGCTGAGCGGGAGGGTGAAGGTCTTGTAGGTGCTGAACCCGCCGGTGCCGCCGATCTGGGCGGTGCCGATGAGGACGTTGTCCTGGTAGACCTCGATCGACTTGGTCGCGGCGTCGGGGTTCGCGGCGCGGAACATCGCGGTGTACTGGCCGGTCTGGGCGATCTGGGCGGTGTAGATCAGGTATTCGCCGGCGCGGACCCAGCCGATGTTGTGGCTGGCCTCGGAGGTGGACCACTCGATATCGACGCTCTCGGACGGGCGGTAGGCGCCGCCCTCGTTCGCGAGGGTGGTGTCGAAGTAGGCGACGTTCTGGCCGCCGCGGTCATAGTTCTCGGCCTGGATGCGGCCGGGGACCACGTTGCCGGGGCCGTAGGGCGAGGTGGTGACGGTGGGCTGAGCCGTGGTGGTGCCGGTGGGCGCCGCGGTGGTGGTCGGCACCTGCGTCTGGGTGGTCGTCGGGACGGCACCGGAGCAGAAGCTCATCCAGTCCAGGTTGATCCGGCCGACGCCCTCGAAGGCGATGGTGACGACGTGCCGGCCGACGGTGAGGTCGAGCGGCGTCGTGGCGGTGAACTCCTGGTAGGTCGTCCAGCCGCCGGTGCCGGCGACGTTGATCTGGCCGGCGGGGACGCCGTCGACGTAGACCTTGAGGGCCTTGGTCGCGGCGTCGGGGTTCGCAGCCCGGAGCTTCAGCTCGTATGCCTGGGCGGCGGCGGCGTCGACGGAGTAGCGGAGGTACTCGCCGGCACGGGTGTAGGCGACGTTGGTGATGCCGTTCCCGGTCTCGAGGTCGACGCCCTCATTGGGCCGGAGGGCCTTCTCGTTGCCGAGGTTCTCGGGCTCGTAGTCGCTGTAGGCGACGTTCTGGCCGCCGGTGTCGAAGTGCTCGGACTGGACCGTGCACGGGATGGCGTGCGGGGCGGGGAAGGGCTGCTGGCCGCCGGGGGTCGGCGTCGCGGTCACGGTGGCGGTGGGCTCAACCGTCGGGGTGGCGGTGGGCTCTGCCGTGGGCGTCGCCGTCGGGGTCGCGGTGGCGGTCGGCTCGACCGTGGGCGTCTCGGTGACGGTGACGGTCGGCTCGACGGTCGGGGTCTCCGTCGGCGTCGCGGTGGCGGTCGTGGTCACGGGTGCGGTGACGGTGATGTTGACGGACTTGGAGTCGGTCGCGCCGGTCAGGTTCGTGACGGTGAGGGTCACCTGGAACGTGCCGGGGTTCTTGTAGGTCCGGCTCGGGCTCGGCTGGTAGCTGATGGCGCCGTCACCGAACTGCCAGTAGTACGAGACCGCGTGCTGCGACATGTCGGTGAACTTCACATAGAGCGGGGCGGCGCCCGTGTACTTGCTGTTCGTGAAGTCGGCGACGGGGGCGCCGGCGCCCACCTGCTCGAGGGTGAGCTGGACGGGCACGGTGGCGCCGGCGAGCGGCGTCACGGGGTTCGCGAGGGTCGCGGTGATGTACCCGGGCATGCGTGCCTCGATCAGCTGGACGGCCCCACCCGTGAGGGAGTGGGTGACGTTCAGGGGCCCGCTCGCGGTGGTGCCCTTGAGGACGCCGTCAAAGTAGACCTCCGCGCCCGCCGGCGTGGTGGAGACCAGGTAGTAGCCGACCGTGGAGACGGTCGGGGTTGCCGTGGGCGTCGCCGTCGGGGTGGCGGTTGCCGTCGGGGTTGCCGTGGCGGTGGGTGTCGCTGTCGGCGTGGCTGTCGGAGTGCCGACAGTCAGCTGGCCGGGAGGAGACGTGACGGCGTAGATGTTACCATTGCGGTCCTGAAAACCGAGATTCGTGCTCGGGGTGATGGTAATCGAGGTGACACCTACTGATTTTCCTCGAAGGGTTAAAGTCCCCACATTGACATTTGTTGCCCCAAGAGGAACTTCCTCGTTCAAATCTACCATCCTTAATGTGATAGTGGAGTTGGGCAAGAAATAGTCCTGATTTTCTTTGCTATGCACTGTTGCCCAAGCGGGCCATGTCACCGCACTAATCTCTGCGGTGGATGGATTCGATAGTGTCAGACTAAATTCAACCCCCGAAATACCATTCGCGGCGGAGTCGAGCACGATAGGAACCTGGACGGTCCCGCCGACATCGTTGATCGTGAATGTCCCGGTGGTCACCGTCGCAGCGGATGCGCCGGCGACGAGGGCGCATGCGGCCGCGAGGACCAGGGCGAGGAGGAGGAATCGCCCCGTCCGGGAATGGTTCTGTCCGTTCATAGTTACAATTGGCCCCGTGATCACACATAATGTTTCGCCTTTCCGGGGATCACCGGCGGAAGCGGGATCGGACAAATCCCGCGAAAGCAGCGCTGTTTCTCACGAGGAGCTCGGAAAAGGGGGATTCGCCGGCGGACCGCTCACCGGCTAGAGCCCGTTGAAGAGCTGCACGACGTCCGCGAAGTCGATCCGGCCGTTCCCGTTGAAGTCGAACGCCGCCACCGGCTCGTTCGCCGCGATCCAGGTCATCTGGTTGAAGAAGAGGACGACGTCCGCGAAGTCCTTCCGGGAGTTCCCGTTCACGTCCTCGTACTTCCCGTCCTTGTTGATATCGTGGGGCACGTCCGCCGCGCCCGGCACCGCGAGCACCGGGACGGTGGGCGTCGGCGTCGGCGTCAGCACCGGCACCGACGCCACGTAGATATCGTCGTTGCCGTTCCGGTTGTCGGTGAAGGCCACCAGGTCACCGTCGATGTCCGGGCTGTTCTGGCTCCCCGGCGCCACCACGAGCGGGACCTCCTGCTCGACCGAGAGGTCGTAGAGGTAGATGTCCTCGTTCCCGTTCCGCTCGTCCCGCCAGACGACACGGTCGCCGTCGATCGCCGGCTGCTCCTGCTGCGCGGCGCCCGGCGAGAGCCACCGCCCGGTACCGCCGGTCATCGTCAGGTCGAGCTCGAAGAGCCGGATGTTGTACCGCAGGTCATCAGGCATGAACTTGGTATAGACCACGCGGTTCCCCGAGATCCCAATCCCCGTGACAGGTGACTCGTTCGTCTGTTCCAGCAGGTGCACCTGGCTGTCGAGCAGGTACCGGAAGTAGACACCGTCGAGGTTGAAGTCGGTCCAGACCACCTTCCGGTCCGAGACGGCGGGGCGCGTCTGGGCGTTCGAGTCCTGGTAGATCTGGATCGGTGCCGGGTTCTCCAGGTCGTAATAGTAGATCCTGGAGACCTCCGAGATCGCCGACGCCGAGTCCTCCCAGACCACCACGTCGCCGTCGATGTCCGGCCGTTCTTCGTACCCGCCATAAGTGGAATCAGGCGAGTTCAGCATCCGTTCAAACCCGGTCTCCAGGTCGAGGTAATAAATATCCGGGTTCTCATACTGGCTTACACTGTTCCGGTAGTCCTGCCAGACCACGCGGTTCCCCGAGATCCGCGGGGCCATCTGGTCCTTCGGGTCGTCGGTCAGCCTTCGCGTCTGGCCGGTCCCCATGTCGTAGAGATAGATGTCCCAGTCCCCGTTCCGGTCGTCCTCCCAGACGATCTTCTGGCCGGAGATCGACGGAAACCGCTGTGTCCCTTCGTTATCCGTCAGCCGGAGTTCCCACGCCGACCCAGCAGCCGGCAGGAGGAGGAGCGCCACCAGGAGGAGGCCGAGAAGAAGACGGTTACACAATGCCATCGGCCCGTTCACCACTGCCTGATCGATCCTGTTGGGGCCTCCACCGTAATATAAGGCAGTGTCCCGGCCGGTAACGGTGCGCATCCTTTTCATATAGCAACGCGAACCCGATCTGATCGCTCCATGCCCGTCGCCGTGATCCCGTTCCGGCCGGTCAACCCGAAGACCCGGCTCTCTGGGCTCCTCAACCAGGACGAGCGCGAGGCCTTCGCCCGCGCCATGCTCGCCGACGTGGTCGACGCGGTACGGTCCGCCGGGCTCGAGCCCCTCGTCCTCTCCACCACCGAGTACGACTGCCCCGGCGTCGGCGTCCGGGTCGCCCCCTGCGGCCTCTCCGATGCGCTCAACGACCTCTTCCCCCTCCTCGAGGGGCCCGTCCTGGTGATCATGGCCGACCTCCCCCTCGTCAACCCCGAGGCGATCCGCCGGCTCACCGGAACCGACGCCGACATCGCGATCGCCCCCGGGCGGGGCGGCGGCACCAACGCGCTCTATATCCGCGACCCCGCCCGCTTCCACGTCGACTACTACCAGTGCTCGGTCGCCAAGCACCTCGGGATCGCCCGCGACGCCGGCCTCTCCACCGAGCTCGTCGACTCCTTCCGCCTCTACCTCGACCTCGACGAGGAGGAGGACCTCGTCGACCTGCTGATCCACGGCACCGGCACGGCCCGCGCCTGCCTCGAGTCGCTCGGCATCGAGCTCGCCGTCACCCGGGGCCGGGTCGGGATCGCCCGGCAGGCACCGGTGCATGACGACGGAACCACGCTCCGGCAGGGCGGCACCACCGGCACCGCCGGCCGCTGACCGGGACGGGCGGGCGCGGGGGATGCCGATGCAGGACGATGTGATCCGGGTCGAAGGGCTCACGCACCGGTTCGACGACCTGGTCGCCGTCGACCACGTCTCGTTCCAGGTCCGCCCGGGCGAGGTCTTCTCCTTTCTCGGGCCGAACGGCGCCGGCAAGTCCACCGTCATCAACGTCCTCACCACCCTGCTCCCGTTCCAGGAGGGCGAGGTCGTCGTCGCCGGGTGCGACCTCCGCACCGAACCCGACCGGGTCCGCGAGGCGATCGGGATCGTCTTCCAGGAGGTCACCCTCGACCGGGACATGACCGTCGCCGAGACCCTCCTCTTCCACGGCAGGCTCTACGGGCTCCCCCGCGGCGAGCTCCGCGAGCGGACCGACGAGCTCGTCCGGCTCGTCGAGCTCGAGACCAAGCGGAACGTCCTCATCAAGCACCTCTCCGGCGGCATGAAGCGCCGCCTCGAGATCGCGCGGGGCCTGATGACCCGCCCCACCGTCCTCTTCCTCGACGAGCCGACGATCGGCCTCGACCCCCAGACCCGCGCCCGGATGTGGGACTACCTCCGGGGCGTCAACCAGGACGGCACCACCATCTTCCTCACCACCCACTACATGGACGAGGCCGACCAGCTCTCCGACCGGATCGCGATCATCGACCGTGGCCGGATCATCGCCGAGGACACGCCCCTCGCCCTCAAGAACGCGCTCGGCCGGGACCTCGTCTACCTCGAGACCGCCGACAACGGCCGGGCGCGGGCGGTCCTCGAGGCCGATCCCGCCGTCACCGGCGTCCGCGAGAAGGGGCCGGCCGGCCTCCTCGTCACCGTCTCCGAGGACGGCACCCGGATCGTCCCCCGCCTGCTCGAGTCCCTCCACGACGGCGGCATCACGCTCGACGGGCTCAACATCAAGAAGCCCTCCATGGACGACGTCTTCATCCACCACACCGGGCGTGCCCTCCGCGACGAGGGCGCCGAGAGATTCGCCGCCGCGGTTGGCCGGAGGCGGTGAGATGGACCGGCGCTTCCTCACCATCTACTGGCGGGACATGCTCCGTTACGTCCGGTTCCGCACCCTCCTCCTCTCCTCGCTCGTCCAGCCCGCGCTCTGGCTCGCCTTCTTCGGGATCGCGATGTCGAGCAGCTTCGACGCCATGGCCGCGCAGGTGCCGGCAGTCCCCGGCATCCCCCAGGTCGGCTACCTCACCTTCATGTGCGCCGGTGTCATCTCGATGACCACCCTCTTCACCAGCCTCTTCGGCGGGATGAGCCTCCTCTTCGACAAGAACTGGGGCCTCCTCCGCGAGGTGATGGCCGCGCCCATGCCCCGGTCCAACATCGTCCTCGGCATGGGCCTCTCCGGGATCACCAAGTCCTGCATCCAGGCGGGGATCATCCTCGGCTTCGGCCTCCTCCTCGGCGTCCAGTTCTTCGCCGGCTACACCCCGCTCCAGGTGGTGATCGCGGTCGTCGGCATCTTCGCCTTCGTCTCCGTCTTCGCGCTCGGGTTCGTCTTCCTCTCGTCCGCCATCGCCATCTCCATGGAGTCGCCCGAAGGGATGCAGGGGATCATGACCCTGCTCACCATGCCGATCTTCTTCGCGTCGAACGCCCTCTACCCGGTCGAGGCCTTCCCGGAAGCGCTCCGTGTCATCTCGACGGTGAACCCGCTCAGCCACATGGTGATCGGCATCCGCTACTTCGCGATCGGCCCCGAGTTCAGCGCGATCGGCCGGACCTTCTCCTGCTCGACCACGGACCTTCTCGTCTCGTTCGGCGCCCTCTTCCTCTTCGCCGCCGTAACGTTCCTCTTCGCCCTCCACCGCGTCCGCGTCGCGCGGGTCACCTAGGCCAGCCGATCGAGCGCCTCGCCGATCGCCGCCGCCCTCCGCTCGATCACCCGGACGCTCTTCGCCTGCTCGTTCATCCCGCAGTGGGCGAGGTCGTTCCGCAGGTCGCCGATCGCCTGCCAGACGGCGGAGAGCCCCTCCGCGTCCGGGAGGGCCTCGAACCGGCCCGAGAGCACGGTCGGCTCGAACACCTTCTTCTGGCGGGCGAGCATCGCTCCCGTCACCGTCCGCGTCACCGTCTGGCGCACACCGCGCTCCAGCCACCGCTCCGCCGGGCAGCCGAGCCGGAGCACCATCAGGTTGATCATCCACTCCCGCGCGAGCTCCACCGCCTGGACCACCAGCCCGTGGTCGAGCTGGTACCGGACCAGGGCCCGCTGCCGGGCGAGCATCGCGTCGTCGAGCGCCGGCTCGTCCGAGGCGAACGGCGCCACCCGGTCCAGGCGGTCCAGGAGCGGCCGGAGCGCCGGGAGGTCGGCGGCGATCTCCTCCTCCACCTCCCCGATCCGCTCATGGAGGAGGTGCGCTGCCAGGAATGCCTCCGTCGGGCGCGAGAGCCGCACCGCCGAGGTGAACCGGCCCAGGTTGTTCGCGAACGGCTTGAGCCGGCGCGGCGGCGGGTCCCGTCCCTCCCGGTGCGCCCGGTCCTGGACGTCGGCGAAGAGCCGGGCGAGATCGGACCCGTCCATGTGCCCCAGGAACGCCTGGACCGCGTTCACCCAGTCCAGCACCTCCACGAACGGGGTCAGGTCGTGGACCGGCAGCTCGGTCACCGTCCGCTCCGGCCGGTGGCCGTAGTAGACCCGCTCGATCGTCGCCCCCCGGAGCTCCCGGACGTATGCCAGGGCGAGAAAGACCACGAACGGCAGGGGGCCCGGCGCGTAGGTCAGGTCAACGACCAGCGCGTCCCCCTCCCCCACCGCGGCGCAGATCCGCTCGAAGGCGTCCCAGAGCCCCGCCGTGGACCGGCAGTCCGGGAGCGGGACCACCGTCCCGTCCCCCGTCCCCGGGTCGTCCGGGGAGAAGACCACCATCTCGTCCGGCTCCAGGAGCACCACGAGCGCCCCCGCGACCGTCAGGGCGCTGCAGGCCCGCTCGTCGCAGACCCAGACCGTCTCCTCCGGCTCCCCCGCCGGCGGCGAGAACGTTAAGAGTCGCCTCATCGTTCGGCGCACGGGATGCAGAGCCGTCGGCCCCCGACCACCCGCACGCGGTGTGCGGCGACCGACTCCCCGCAGCCCTCGCAGGTCTCCGAGGCGTGGATCGCCGCCTCCGGCGGCACCGGCTCCGTCGCCGGCTGGATCGAGAAGAGCTCGTCCGCCGGCATCGCCAGGATCGCCGCGCAGACCGCGCGGAGCCGGCGGTCGTACGCCGCCCGCTCCGCCTCGTCCGCTCTCCCCGCGTGGACCCGCTGGCGAAGCGCGCTGAATTCCGGGTCGATCCGGGCGGTCGAGAACTCCGGGCGGGAGACCACCCGGACTCCCCGCCCGGTTGTCCGGTCATAGAAGGTGTAGACGTGCTTGCCGTGGTCCCGGTAGACCAGGTTCCCCTTGCCGAACGTGCATCCCGACCGCACCTGCAGCCCGTCCACCCCGCAGGCGTCGTTCTCCACGACGGCCACGACCTCCTCGTCGTCGGAGGGGCCGGTGCCGAGCGCGGCGAGCCCCGCCTCCGCAGCGCGGTACCCGAGCGCCAGGCCCGGGCAGCGGTGCCCGTGAAAGAGGACCGCGTCCTCGAACGTCCGTTGCGGACTCATCAACCAGGTGTGGGCGCCCCGGACGAAAAAAGGTGAGCGGTCAGAGCGTCGCCTGCCCGCTCCCCGGGCCGGGGGCGATCCCCTGCAGGATTCGGCCGACCCCGTAGATGATTGCGTAGAGCCCGAGCGCCCAGACCAGGACCACCGTCCCCGCGACGGGCTGGGTGATGATGTACAGCCCGACGATCACGCCAACGACACCCGAGAGCACCAGCACCCACCAGTAGGGCACCGGCCGGAGGGCGATGCCGGCGATCACCTGGACGATGCTGGTAACGAGCGTCCAGATCCCGATCAGGAGCGTGATCGTGAGCGCGAACCCGACCGGGTTCCAGAGCGCCAGGCCCGCAAGAACGAGGGCGATCACCGCGCCGGCCACAAGGACCCAGCGCAGGTCGCCGAGGTCGCCCCCGAGCGTGAGCCCGCCGGCGAGCAGGAGAAGCGCGTCGATGATCACGAACGCCGCGAAGGCGATCACGAGCGAGGCAACCATCACGCCGGGCATGGCGAAGGCGAAGAGGCCGAAGAGTACAGCGACGATCCCGCCGAGAATGGCGAGCCACCGGTTTGAGGAAGTGGACGAAACCATGAACGGATTCAGCTCCTGGGTCTGGTAGAGAAGACGGGGTGGAGGAGGGGAAAAATTTTGTCAATTGTCCCGGCGTCCCGAGGCGGCCCGGACCAGTTCGAATGACTTAAGTCTCTCTGGGGGCATTCCCCGATGAGGGATCGCGTGCCCACCGTGCTCTACTACGACCACGACCCCCGTCGGCGGGACCAGGCGCGGCACCTGGACGACGGCACGCCCGGTGGCCTCCGGGTGCTCGCGGCCGGCACGTTCGAGGAGGCGGCGCGGTTCCTCTCGGGGGAGGCGATCGACGCCGTCGTGACCGACCCCCCGGGCGGGGACGCCTTCCTCCTCCTCTCGCTCACCCGGGAACTCGCCGGCGCCGTCCCGTTCGTCCTCTTCATGGCCCCGGGCCGGGAGAGGGCCGCGCTCGAGGCGTTCAACAGCGGCGCGACGTGGTACTTCGAACGGCCGTCGGACGACTGCGGTCCCCAGGTGCTCCGCGACGCGATCAACCACGCCCTCTCCCTCCGGTCGAACGAGAGCGGCATCATGCCGCGGGGCCGGTACCTCGAGTTCCTCTCCAGGACTGCGCTGGACTTCGCCGCCATGGACGAGGAGGAGGAGGTCTATGCCTACGTCGCCGAGCGCGTGCTCGAGCTGGTCCCACGCTCGTTCGTCGGGGTCACCTCGTTCGACCCCGCGACACGCCTCTTCACGGTCCGCGCGTTCGCCGCCCCTCCCGGAACACGCGAGGTCTTTCTCGACGTCTTCGGCCAGAGCCCCGTCGGCTGGCGGGTCCCGATCGACGCCTATCCCTCGTCGATGACGGCGCTCCACTGCCAGGCGATGATCGAGGCGCCGCCGGAGTTCTCGATGCTCACGTACCACACGCTCCCCGAGGAGCTCTGCGACCAGGTCGATGCCCGCCTCGGGCCCGGCAGGGCCTTCAGCCTGGGGTTCGAGTGCCGGCGGGGGTGCGTCGGGTCGGTCATCATCCGCCTCCTCCCTGCAGGCGAGCTCCCCAACCCCGAACTGGTCGAGGCCATCGTCCACCAGGCGTCGGTCGCCCTCTTCCGGAGCCGCATCCGAAGAGAGCTCGACGAGACCGAGGCCCGGTACCGGGGCGTCGTCGAGGCGCAGACCGAGCTGATCTGCCGCTTTTCCCCGGATGGGATCCTCCTGGTCGTCAACGAGGCCTTCTGCCGGTTCTTCGGCCTCGACCCCGCGTCCGTCGTCGGCACGCGGTTCGTCCCGGCGTTGCCAGACGGCGAAGAGGGGTTGATTCGCGCCTACCTCGCCGCCCTCTCGCCCGCATCGCCCGACGGGTCGTTCGAGCACCGCGTGGTCCGCCACGACGGCGAGGTCCGCTGGCTCCGCTGGGACGACCGGGCCTTCTTCGACGGGGCGGGCCAGGTCGTCGAGTTCCAGTCGGTCGGCCGCGATGTCACCGAGCGGCGGACGGCCGAGGAGGCCCTCGCGTCCCTCGCGGCCGAACTCGAGCAGCGGGTCGAGGCGTCCACGACGGAGCTCCGGGCGGCGAACCGCGACCTCGAGCAGTTCTCGCACCAGGTCTCGCACGACCTCCGGGCGCCGCTGCGGTCGATCGACGGCTACCTCGGCATCCTGATGGCCCGGTACGGGCCGGACCTCCCCGGGGACGCGGCCGTCTTCATCGGGCGGGCGCGCGGGGGGGTCCTGCGGGCCGAACGGTTCCTCGACGGGCTCCTCGCCCTCTCGCGCCTCTCGCGGCGGCCCCTCCAGACCGAGCAGGTCGACACCGGCGCCCTTGTCCGGGACGTCGTTCAGGAGCTCCTCGACGACGAAGACGGCCGGACGGTCGAGGTGGACGTCGGGCCCCTTCCATCCTGCCGCGCGGACCTCGAGCTCCTCCGCCACGTCTTCCAGAACCTGGTCGACAACGCCCTCAAGTTCACGCGGAATCGAGAGTCGGCCCGGATCGAGGTCCGCGCCGGCGAGGAGAACGGGGAGACGGTCTTCTCGGTCGCCGACAACGGCGCCGGGTTTCCCCCCGGGGAGGCAGGACGGATCTTCGATGACTTCGTCCGGCTTCACGGAGACCGCGACTTCGAGGGGTCCGGGATCGGCCTCGCCTTCGTCCGCCGGGTCGTCGAGCGTCACGGCGGACGCTGCTGGGCGGAGGGGGAGGTCGACCGGGGCGCGACATTCTTCTTCACACTTCGGCGCTGATGCCGCACGCCGGAGACGGCGCCTGCGACGAGATGCACATACATATCACCTCACCCGCACTGGAAGTGCACGAGAACCCGTGCCCTCCGTCCTCTACGACGACCGCGATCCCGCCTGGCGCGAGCAGGCGGCGCGGTCGCTCTCGCGCGACGGAGCGCTCGATCACGCAACGGCGGGGACGTTCGACGAGGCCGTGGCGCTCTTCCGATCGCGAGGATTCGAGGTCGTGGTCGCCACCCCTCCCGAGGACGAGGTGCTCAGTTTCCCCTCGATCCTGCGGATACACGAGCCTCCGATCCCCTTCATCCTCCTGATGGAGCCGGGACACGAGGCGGTCGTGATCAAGGCCCTGGACAGCGGGGCGGAGCGGTACGTCGAGAAGAGTGGCGACCCGATCCTCCTCCGGCACGTGTATGAGAACCTCCTCGCCAACGCGATCACATTCACGCCCGCGAGAGGTCGCAGCGATCGAGTGCGGGGCGGAGACGGTGGGCGACGGTGTCCGGCATTTCGTCCGGGACAACGGTGTCGGCTTCGAGCCCGAGGACGCCGGGCGGCTCTTCGAGCCGTTCGCACGGTTTCACGAGGCCCGCTCCTTCGAGGGGTCCGGGATCGGCCTCGCCCAGGTGAAGCTGCTCGTCGAGCGGCATGGCGGGCGCTGCTGGGCGGAGGGCGAGGTGGATGCAGGTGCGACGATCTCTTTCACCCTGGGCCCCGGCGGGCCCCTGGAGGTCAGTCCTCGACGCTGTTGTGGGCCGAGTCCACCATCTGCCGGGCCGCCTTGGTCTTCGCCTTCACCTGGACGAGCTCGCCGGCCTCGAGTGCGGCGTCCGCCTCCTCGTAGAGCTTCAGCGCCCGGTCGATACGGGCCTTCGCCTTTCCTATCTTCTTTCCCTCGTCGGCGAGCAGTTCCAGTTCCTCGCCGAACGCCAGGGCGTCGCCGTAGACGTCCTCGAGCTCGTTCCGGAGGTCGGCGATCGTGCCCTCTTCCTGCTCGCGCCTCTCCCGGGCCCGCTCCTTGAGTGCCTCTTTCGCCGAGTCCTGGCCCTGCTGGATGTACTGGAGCTCGTCCTCGACGGTCTTCGCCGCCTCTGCGAGCACCTCCGCGAACCGGGTGCGCTCCTGCTTGGACTCGTCCCACCCGTGGTAGCCCTCCCAGGCTCCGCCGGCGACCGCACCCCCGAGGGCGCCGCCGATCGCGTCCCCGATCGACTGCTCCTTCTTCAGGATCCCGCCGAGTGACCCGAGGACGGAGCCGATCGCTCCGCCGGCGAGCGCTCCGACGGCACCACGCTCCACCTCGCGCCGGTAGCGTTTCACCTGGTAGCTCGCCTTCACGTCGCGGCCCGAGACGGAGACCTCGAGCGAGCCCTCCTCGTCCGTGTGCTTCACATCCATCCTCCCGCGACCCTCCTCGAGTTCCTCGTGCGTGATCTCGGTACCGCGAAGGGCGAGCTGGCTCATCAACCGCTCAACGAATTCGTCGTAGAGGGACCCGACGCCCTGGGCATAGTAGATGAACGGCATATACGATGGTGGACCCTGCAGGTCTAAAAAGGGAATGGCGCCCGGACTGGAACGGCTCAGTCGAGCGCCGCCACCCGATCCATCGCCTCAGCCAGGCGGGGAAGGGCGGCGGCGTAGCTGATCCGGAGCCAGCCCGGCGCGTGGAAGGCCGAACCGGGCGTCACTGCGACACGGGCTTCGTCCAGCCACCGGGAGGCGATCGCGACGTCGTCACCGCCGACCTCCAGGAACGCGTAGAACGCGCCGTCCGCCGGCGCCGTCCGGTAGCCCATCCCGGCAAGCCGCCCGAGCACGTACCGCCGCCGCTCGTCGAAGGCCAGGCGCATCTCCTCCACCGGGGACTGGTCACCCGTCAGGGCCGCGACGCCCCCGTGCATCACGAACGTCACCGCCTGGCTCGTCGTGTGGCCCTGCACCCGCGCCATGTAGTCGATCACCGGCTTCGGCCCCACCGCCCAGCCGAGCCGCCACCCGGTCATCGCGTACGCCTTCGAGAAGCCGTTCACCGTCACCGTCAGCTCCGCCATCCCCGGCAGGGAGGCAAGCGAGACGGGGGTGACGCCGTAGACGAGCCGTTCGTAGATCTCGTCTGAGAGAGCGAGGATCCCCCGGTCCCGGCAGACGTCCGCGACGAGGTCGAGCGACCGGCGGTCGAGGACCGCCCCCGATGGGTTGGAGGGCGAGTTGACGATGATCATCCTCGTCCGGTCCGTCACCGCCTCGAGGAGCGCGTCCGTCACCTGGAAGGTCGACGGGTCGACCGGAACGAAGACCGGAACCCCGTCCGCAAGCCGGGCGCAGGCCTCGTAGCTGACCCAGTCCGGGGTGAGGATGATCACCTCGTCGCCGGGGTTCAGCACCGCCTGCATCGCCTGGTGGAGCGCGTCCTTCGCACCGGCCGTCACGATCACCCGGTCGGGCCCGCAGGGGATCCGGTTCCGCGTGGTCGAGACGTCCGCGATCGCCTCGAGGAGCGCCGGCAGGCCGGCCCCGGGAGCGTAGTGGGTCTCTCCCCGCTGCAGGGCCGCGATGCAGGCCTCGGTGATGTGCGCGGGCGTATCGAAGTCGGGCTCGCCCACCGAGAGGCTGATCACATCCACCCCGGCCCGCTGGAGCGCCTTCGCCCGGCCGGCGATTGCGAGCGTGGCCGACGGGGCGATCCCCCCGATCCGGGACGAGAGGTTCATTGGAGGCGCTGGCACATCTTCACGGCCGACTCGACCGCGCGACGGGCGTAATCGATCCGCTCGGTCGCCTCCATCCGGGTCATGCCCGGCCCGGAGATCCCGAGGGCGACCGGCTTCTCGAACTCGAGCGAGAGGTCGATGATCTTGCGCGCCGCGTGCTGCACCACGATCTCGTCGTGCTGGGTCGCCCCCTCGATCACGCAGCCGATCGTCACCACCGCGTCGACCCCGCCCTTCCTGAGCAGCGCCTTGATCGCGAGCGGCATGTCGTACGCGCCGGGGACGTAGAGAACCTCGGTCACCTCGGCACCGAGGAACTGGGCGTGCTCGCGCGCCTCGATCTCCATCATGTAGGTGATGTCCCGGTTGAACTCCGAGACCACGAATCCGAGCCTGATCGTCATGTCCTGTCTACCTCTGTCTCACTCGATTATCATTATTGCCGCGCCGGCCCCGCGTCCGCGAAGCCCTGCCGCTGGCCCGTGCCGGCCTCGCGCTCCAGGTCCCGCGGCCGGAGCATCAGGCGGACTGCGTTCGCCGCGTGCTCGCGGGCCCGCTGCTCGGCGAGCCAGGCGAGCTCGTTGTCGGTTTCGGCCTCGTCCTCGTGGACGAAGACCTCGATGATATGTTTGTTGGTCATCAGCTGCGCGAGCATCAGCCCCTGCGAGGCCTCGTGCGCGCACATCCGGTCCTTCTCCTTGCCGCCCGGCATCCCGAGTGCGATCACGATGTCGCACCGCCGCTCTTCGAGCAGTTTCTTACAGGCGACCGGCAGGTCCTTGATCCCGGGCACCGTGTAGCGTTCGATCGCGACCGACGCGTGCTTCTTGAGCTCGTCGATCACGTGCGCGCCCATGTTGACCCGGGCGAACGTGGTGTCCGCGACCCCGACCCGCATGGCCGCCTCAGGCGAGGTGGGCAGCCGCTGCCGCCACCCCGTCCCCGTCGAGGTCACATCCGAGCCGCCCCATCGCCGCCTGGAGCGCCCCGAGGGTCGCGAGCACCTCGGGGGCGCCGACCGCGCCCATGTGGCCGACGCGGAAGATCGTCCCCTTGAGGTGGTCCTGGCCGCCGGCGATGATCACCCCGAGCTTCTTCACGAGCCCGCGGAGATCGCCGTCGATCCTCGTCTCCGGCATCCGGACGGCGGTCACCGTGTTCGAGTAGCCGTGCTGCGCGTCGATCGTCGGGTAGAGCGAGAGGCCCCAGGCCGCAACCGCGGCGCGGACCGACTGGGCGAGGCGCTGGTGGCGCATCACCCGGTGTTCGATCCCCTCCTCCTCGATCAGCAGCCCCGCCTCGCGGAGCGCGATGAAGAGCGGGACCGCCGGGGTGTACGGCGTCTCCATCGGCTCCTTCTTCGCGTTCTTCCGGTAGGCGACAAGGTCCAGGTAGTAGGGGCGCTCGTCCGCGACCCGCTCCATCGCCCGCTCCGAGAGCGAGACGGCGGCGAGGCCCGCCGGCGCCGCCAGGCACTTCTGGGACCCGACGATCGCGACGTCGACGCCCCAGCGGTCCGCCTCGACCACGTCGCCGCCGATCGAGGTGACCCCGTCCATGATAAAGAGCGCGTCGTGCTTGCGGCAGAGCCTCCCGACCTCGCGCGCCGGGTTCAGGATCCCCGCCGAGGTCTCGTTGTGGACCAGGGTGACGACCTCGGCACCCTGCTCGAGGCTCGCAGCGAGGCCGTCGAGGGGCAGCGGCGTCCCCCACGCCGAGGCGAGCTGCGTCGGCTCGCCGTAGCGCTTCGAGATGTCGAAGAGGCGCTCGCCGAACTTCCCGTTCGTCAGGCAGGCGATCTTCTTCCCGCGCCCGAAGTTCGCGACGGCGGCCTCCATGCCGGCCGTTCCCGAGCCCGAGATGATCACGATGTCGTTCTCCGTCCCGAACGTGGGTTTCAAGCAGCGGACGCAGTCCGCGTAGACCGCGCCGAACTCGGCCGAGCGGTGGTTGATCGCCTGCCGGGCCATGGCCAGGCGGACGCGCTCGGGGACCGGGACCGGCCCGGGCAGCATCAGCAGGGGTTCCTTCTCCATGACGATTCGTCTCAACTTTATGTGCCGACGGGGCATATACTCTCCCCGATGGTCGACGTCGCCGTCATCGCCGGGTCCGCCTCGGACGACGCGATCGCCCAAAAAGCGATCGCCGTGCTGGAGGAGCAGGGACTGAGCTACGACCACCGGGTGATCTCCGCGCACCGGGACCCCGACCTCCTCGAGGAGTATATCCGGGACTCGGACGCCCGCGTCTTCATCTGCATCGCCGGGCTCGCAGCGGCACTCCCCGGGGTCGTCGCGTCCCGGACGGACCGGCCCGTGATCGGCGTCCCCGTCTCCGGGACGCTCGGCGGGCTCGACTCCCTGCTCTCGATCGTGCAGATGCCGAAGGGCGTGCCCGTCGCCTGCGTCGGGATCGATAACGGTGCGAACGCCGCCTGGCTCGCCGTGCGTATCCTGGCGCGGGCTCGGTGACGGGGACCGCCCCAGCCGGGTTCAACCGGAGATTTTAATACAGGAAGATTTATTTTGTGACAGTCACCTTCGCTCACTGATGTGAGGTGACCGAGATGCTCATCAACCGGGTCCTTTTTCTTCTTTTTTTCTCCTGCGCCCTCATGGGCGCCGCGCTCGCCGCCGAAGTCGCGGTCTGCACCGCTGCCTCCGACCAGTACGATCCCGACACGGACGGCCAGTACGTGGTCTGGGAGGACCACCGGGCGAGCCCCTGGCGGGTCTACGTCTACACGATCGATACGGGGACGTCGGCACCGGTCCCCCTGCGGACGGGGAGCCTTGGGCAGGCCCAGCCGGCGGTCTCGGGAGGACGCGTGGTCTACGTCTCGACCACAGCGACGGGGTACGAGGTCTGCCTCTATTCGATCGCGGGCGGGAGCACGACCGTGGTCCGGTCGAGCGCGCACCTGCTCGAACGGCCGGACGTCTACGCCGACCTGACCGGGGTGACCGTCGCCTGGGGAGAGTACCGCCAGGACGACCCGTACGGGGCCCCGAACAGCGACATCTGGGTGTACCGGAAACCGGCGTTCGGCTTCACGACCACCGCGCAGGTCAGCGACGGCGGGTACGAGTCCGATCCGAGCGTCTCGCGGGACTTCATCGCCTGGATGCACAAGGCGGAGGTCCCGGGCCCGGACTCGTACCGCGGGCCCTGCGACATCTACGCGAGGACCGTGAGCGCGGGCACGCCCGTGCTCGTCAGCACCACGACGCCGGGCGAGCGGAACCTCTTCCCCGACGTCTCGGGCTCGCGGGTCGTCTGGCAGGCACACCCCGAGATCGACGGGTACGGCTCCAGGGTCCTCCTCGACGACCTCTCGACGACGGGAACGGGGCCGAAGGTCCTCCGGGACGCGGTCACGTCCACGCAGGTCTCACGGCAGCCTGCCGTTTCCGGCGAGAGGGTCGTGTGCATCGACACCGACTTTTCCGCCGACACGAACGCCCTGAAGGTCCGGGAGCCCGAAACGGACACGTGGTTCGGCCTCGGCCCCGGCACCGACGCCTCCGTCCCGCGGATCAGCGGGACAACCGTGGTCTGGCAGGACGGGCGGGCCGGGAACCAGGACATCTACCTGGCCCGGACGACGCCGACGCCGATCGCGGGCTGCACCGTGATCGACGAGCCCGGATATTACACCCTCACGGCCGACCTTGTCAACTCGGCCTGCCCCTGGGGGATCGCCGTCCTCTGCTCGGACGTGCTCCTCGACGGCCAGGGCCATAGGATCGACGGCGTCGCGCGGGGCGGGACGAAGGGCATCGCCCTCGACCACGGCCCCATCAGGAACGTGAACGTCCGGGACCTCCGGGTGAGCGAGTGGGGGTACGGCATCCATGGCGGCCAGTGCAGCAACTCGACCGTCACGAACGTCACGGTCTCGGGGTGTGGGTACGGGATCTACCTGGATTGGGAGTGCAACGGCAACCTCGTCGAGTCCTCCACGGTCACCGGCAATCTCTGGGATGGTGTCACGAATCTCGACTACTCCTCGCTCACCATTCGGGACGGCACGATCGCAGACAACGACGGCAGGGGCATCAGCGGGTTCATGTCAGGGACGACCTGCCGCGACAGCCTGATCGCCCGGAACGGCGGTGACGGGATCTATCTCGACCGGGCCACGGTCGAGGTCCACGACTGCCGGATCCTGGACAACGGCGGCGCCGGCGTCCGATTCACCAACGCCGCCGGGTCGACCATCGCGGGCAGCACGATCGCGGGCCACGCTCTCGGGATCTCGGACCACAACGGGATGGAGGGCGGCGGAAGGACGTGCTACGACAACCACTTCTACAACACGGTCAACACGGACTCGGACGGCGCGAACACCTGGAACGTCTCGGAGCGGACCGGGCCGAACGTCATCGGCGGCCCCTCGATCGGCGGCAACTTCTGGGGCCAGCCCGACGGGCTCGGCTTCTCGCAGACCCACACCGACGCGGACGGCGACGGCTTCTGCGACGAGGCGTTCACGGTCAAACCCGACGAAGGGGCGGACTTCCCCGCGGCGATCGACCACCTGCCGCTCGCCGCGCCCGATGACACGCCGATCACGAGCTGCACCGTGATCACCGTGCCGGGCCACTACGTGATCGGGGCCGATATCGTCGACTCGGGCTGCCCGGTCGCGATCGACATCCAGAGCTCGGACGTCCTGCTCGACGGCCAGGGCCACCTGGTCGACGGCCGGGACACGGCCGGCTCGACGGGGATCCGGGTCACGGCCGACCCTGATGTCCCCCGCGAGAACGTCCAGGTCCGCAACGTCCGGCTGACGGACTGGGAGACCGGCCTCGCGGCCTTCGCGTGTGACAGCTGCTTCGTCTCGTTCAGCCAGGCGCGGAGCTGCGACATGGGGATCGCACTCGACGAGGGCAGCCGCAACAGCACCGTGATCGAGTGCACGGCCGAGGAGAACCTGGCGCGGGGCATCGCCGTACTCACCGACTCGGCCGTCGAGATCCGGAACTGCACGGTTCGGAAGAACATTGGGAGCGGGATTTACGCCGCCGACTCGGAGGCCGACTGCACCGGAAGCGAGGTCTCCGGCAACCAGGGAGACGGGATCTCCTTCCTGCGGTCCCACGGCGACCTCGTGGACAACACGATCCAGAAGAACACGGGGACCGGTATCCTCGGAGACCGGAGCGCCGGGGGGACAATCACGGGCAACCTGGTCACCGGGAACGCGATCGGGTTCCGGGACACGAGCCCGTCGGGCGAGGGTGGTAAGCGGGAGATCTACAACAACCACTTCAACAACACGGCAAATGCCGAGGGGCTCGCATTCAACACCTGGAACGTCGCCGAACGGCCCGGGCCGAACATCGTCGGCGGCCCCTCGATCGGCGGCAACTACTGGGCGCTCCCGAACGGGTCGGGCTTCTCCCAGACCCACCCCGATGGAGACGGCGATGGCTTCTGCGACGCGGCCTACACGATCAACGCCGGTTTTGCCGGGAGCCCCAACGTCGACCACCTCCCGCTCCGGGCCCCGGTCGGCCCGGCGGCCCCCGGCCCATTCCCGGGCATGCTCAGGGCCCCGCTGGACCTGGACCACGACGGGAAGTACGAGGACGTGAACGGCAACGGCAGGAAGGACTTCGCGGATGTGACGCTCTACTTCACCCAGCTGCAGTGGCTCACGGCGAACGAGCCGCTCGCCGCCTTCGATTACAACGATAACGGCCGGATAGACTTCGCCGACGTCGTCTGGCTCTTCAACAACCTCTGATTTTTTTCTCCGGGCTCCTCTCAGGCGGCACGCGCACGATGGCACGGCTAATTGTTATCGTCGAGGGAAGCGAGGGGGCCATCACGAGAGATGTTACCATGGATCAGAGGTCGGGCGACCGGCGCGTCGTGTACCAGCTGGCCGTGATCGGAGTCCTCGCCGTCGCACTGGTCGCCGTGCTCCTGGCGACGATGGGCGGGGGCACCCCCACGGGCAGGGCGAACGCGACGATGGTACCTTCGATAGCCGCGACCGGCAGCGCGACCTCTTCCGGAAACCTCATCGCGAACGGATCCGGCACAAGGGCCGCCTCTGGGCGCCCGCCCAATTCGCCCGCCGGACCGGTATGAGGCGCGCCTTTATGACGGAGCAGGCACGACGACCTCTCGAGTGATGCCAGGATGGAGCGACGCTATGCCCGACCCCGGCTCGTCGTGAGCCGTTGCCTCGAATTTGACGCCTGCCGGTACGACGGCGCGCGGATACCGTCGCCGCTCGTCGCGGCGCTCCGCCCGGTTGCGGACTGCATCCCGGTCTGCCCCGAGGTCGAGATCGGCCTCGGCATTCCCCGGGAGACGGTCCGGATCGTCCGCGGAGACGACGGGGACCACCTCGTCCAGCCCGCGACGGGACGGGACGTCACGGGCGAGATGCTGGCCTTCGCCTCCGGTTTCCTCGACCGGTTGCCCCCGCTCGACGGGTTCCTGCTGAAAGGCGGGTCCCCGACCTCGGGGCCGGGCGGGGTCCGGGTCTACCCGTCCGCGGGGCGATCGGCACCCGTGGCACGGTCGGCCGGCATCTTCGCCCGCGAGGTGATCCGCCGCTTCCCCGGCTTCCAGGTCGAGGACGAACTCCGGCTCGGCAACGCCAGGGTCCGCGACGCCTTCCTCGCCGCCATCTTCACCCTCGCCGCCTTCCGCCAGGTCGAGTCCGGCGCCGACCGCGAGGAACTCGCACGGTTCCACGGGACCAACAAGCTCTACCTCGGCGCGTGCCACCGCGGGCGGACAGGCGAGATGGGGCGGCTCGTGGCCGCGCGGGCACGGGTGCCGGCCGAAGAACTCTTCGCCCGCTACCGCGAGATGCTCGGCGCCGCCCTCGTGCGGGCGCCTCGCCATACCGCGAACATCGACGTCCTCCTCCACACCCTGGGCCACTTCCGCGGGCGCGTCTCGGACGAGGAGCGAGCGCACTGCCTCCGGCTGATCGAGCGCTACCGTGCGGGCCATGCGTACCTCGCCGAGCCGCGGGACCTGCTCCGCTCCTGGACGATCCGGTTCAACGAGCCGAGCCTGGTCGACCAGACGTTCTTCGCCCCGTTTCCGCCCGAACTCGCCCTCCTTCCCACGGAAGCGACCGGGCGGGGCCGGGACCTCTGGCACAACCGGGGGGCGACGGGAGAACCGGACTGATGGGGGCGCACCGAAATCGTCATCCGGCAGGAGTCGGTATACTCCGTCGGGTCGACCGGTCATGACACAGACCATAGCGTACGAGGTAACGGGCCAGGACGGCGAGGTGGAGTTCCGGCGGTACCCGTCGCTGGTGCTCGCGACGGTGCACGACAGCGGGGACGATCGCGGGTTCCGGCACCTCTTCGCCTTCATCAACGGGGCGAACCGGGCCCGGCGCGAGATCCCGATGACCGCGCCGGTGATCACGTCCGAACGGCTCGCGATGACGGCGCCGGTGATCACCGCGCCCGGGAGCATGTCATTCGTGATGCCGCCGGGGATGGAACCGGGAGAGGTACCCGGGCCGACGGACGACGCAGTGCATATCGAGACGGTGCCGGCGCGCGAGCTCGCCGTGGTCCGCTTCAGCGGGTATGCCGGCCAGGAGGACGTGAAGGCGGCGAAGGCGCGGCTTCTGTCCGCGCTCGAACGGCTCGGGGTGCGGACGCAGGGGGAGCCATTCTTGATGCGCTACAACTCCCCGTTGACCCCGGGTTTCATCCGGCGAAACGAGGTCGCTATCGAGGTCGAACCGGACACCCCGGCGGTAGCGGACGCGCCGGGTGCGGTCTGAAAAAGGGGGAGGTCAGGTCGCCCTGATGTAGCCCGTCCGCTGGACGGTCTCGGTCGACCCGTCGGTGTAGGTGAGTTTCACGAGCGGGCTGAAGGTGCCCTTCGCCGGGTAGTAGAAGGTCGGGTTGAGGTTCCGCGAGTTCCAGGTATTCAGGTGAGCGGTCTCATCAAAGGACCACCAGGCCGCCTTCACGGCCTTCCCGCTCGCCGGTGTCACCGTGAACTTCACAGCGGCCCCCTTCGGGGCCGTCGTCGGCGAAGCCGTGAACGAGGCCCCGCCGGACGGCGACGGCGTCGTCGGTGTCGTCGTGAGAGGGGAGCCCGTCCCGATCGCGAACCAGTCCAGGTTCTGACCGTCGCCGGCGAAGTCCAGCCGGATGGTGTGCGTGCCGGCTGGGAGCGTCACCGGGATAACGACCGCCCGCCACGTCGAGAACGATCCCGTCTTCGGGACCGCGATCGTGCCGGCCGAAACCCCGTCGACGAGGACGGCGAACGTCCGCCCGCTGTTCGGCGACGCAACGCGGGCGGTCATCATGTACTGGCCCGCCGTCTCGACGGTGGCGGTGTAGGTGAGCCACTCGCCGTCCCGGATCCAGCCGACGTTCGTGGTGCCGCCGGCCGTCTCGATGTCGACGTCGTCCTGGCGGTACGCACCCCCGGCATTGCCGGCGGTGGTGTCGTGGTACGCCGCTCCCTCACCGCCCTGGTCGTAGTCTTCCGCCTGGATCAGGCAGGGGACCACGGGAACCGGCGTCGGGCCCGTCCCCTCGACGGTCACCTGCACGGTCTTCGTGCGGGACAGGTCGTTCCATATGTGCAGGATCGTACCGCCCATCCAGCGGTCCGACTCCAGGATTGCGAGGGAGACGGTGTAAATGCCGGGGCGCAGGAACGTGTGGACGGGGTTCTGCTCGGTCGACCCCGTACCGTCTCCGAACTCCCAGAGCCATTCATACGCCCACTCCGACGACATGTCGGTGAAGGAGACGGTCAGTGGCGCCGCGCCGTTCGTCCGATTGGCCGTGAAGTTTGGCCGCGAGTAGTCGTCCGCGAACGAGATGAAGGAGGGAAACTCGACCCGGTCCATCCCCATGCCGCTGCCGTGGAACAGGAGGCGGAGCGTCCCCGTCGGAGCGACGACCTGGGTCTGCACCGCCCTGAAGGTCGTCGGGCTGCCCGTGTTCGGGACCCTCACGGTCCCTGCGACCTGGCCGTTCACCTCGACCTGGACGGACCCCCCGTCACGGTCGCTCCCGAGGTAGAGGAGGAGGGCGGGCTGCATCGGGGACGATGGCGGCATCCCTGCGATCGTGTAGTTCAGCCACTCGCCGTCCTCGATGCTGGTGACGGCATACCCACCGGGGACGGCGACGATGTCGACGTCGTCCTGGCGGTATGCCCCGCCGCTGTTACCCGGCGTCGTGTCGTGGTACGCGACTCCCTCGCCGCCGATCGTGTAGTCCTCCGCCTCGATCGAGCCGCATACCGGGAAGGTCACGGTCGGTGTCGGCGTGGGCAGGAACGCGAACTCGAGCCAGTCAACGTTCTGTCCGTCGCCCGCGAACGCCAGCCGCAGGGTGTGCGTGCCGGCCGGGAGGGCAACGGGGACCGGGACGTCCTGGAACGTTGCGAACGACCCGGTGTTCGGGACCGGGATCGTGCCTGCTGGCGTTCCGTCGACCATGGCGGCGATCGTCCGTCCGCTGTTCGGCGACGCGACGTGGGCGGTCATGGTGTACGTCCCGGGCACGGTCACGTTCACGGTGTAGGTGAGCCACTCGCCGTCCCGGATCCAGCCGACGTTCGTGGTGCTGCCAACCGTCTCGATGTCCACGTCGTCCGTTCGGTACGCCCCGCCGGTGTTGCCGGCGGTGGTGTCGTGGTACGCCGTCCCCTCACCACCCAGGTCGTAGTCCTCCGCCTCGATCCGGCATGGTACCGCGTGCGGTTTGTACGGCGTCGCCCCGCCGCCCTCCATCTCGAGCACGAGGCTGACCGGGAGCGTCCCGCCCTTCGGCGGGTACTGGGTGACGTTGAAGACCGCGTCACGGTAGCCCGGGAGGGTGGCGACGACCGCCCGGATCGGCGTCGCCGTCAGCATGACCGTCACGTTTAGTGGGCCCGCCGAGGTGTTTCCCTTCAGGTATCGCGTCCCCGAGATATCCTCGAGGAAGACCTCGGCACCCGCCGGCACGGTGGAGACCAGGAAGAACCCTTTATCCCCGCCGATCGGCCCAGGCGTCGTGCTCGGCATCGCGAGCGGCAGATGGTCGGTCACCCCCTCGTCGACGTTCACGACATAGGGCTCGTCGCAGAACCCGTCGCCGTCGGTGTCGGGGTGGGTCTGGGAGAACCCGGTCCCGTTCGGGTGCGCCCAGTAGTTGCCGCCGAGGGACGGCCCGCCGACGATGTTCGGCCCCGGTGTCTTCGTGACGTTCAGCATCCCCACCTCGACCGCGCCGAAGAAGCCGTTGTCGGCGTTCTCGAGATGGTTGTTCACGAGCCGGCTCGCCCAGTCGCCGCCCAGGCTGACCCCCTGGCCGTTCCCCGTGATCCAGTTCGCGGTGATGTTCGAGGCGCCCCGATCGGACGAGGAGACCCCGATACCGGCGTTCACTTCGATCCAGTTCCCGACGATCTCCGCGCCCGCGTGCTCGATCTGGATCCCGTTCCCACCGTTGCCGCGGACCGTGCAGCCCCGGATGACAAGGCCGCTCTCCTTGAGCGAAACTCCGAACGCCGCGTTCTCCGCGATCACCGAGTCCACGAGGAGGTTCTCCTCGAGCCGGCCGGACAGGTCACTCTCGATGCCCTTTCCGTTCCGTGTCACGGTGCACCGCTCGATCGTCACCCCGTCGCTCGGGTAGTCGAGACCGATCCCGGCCCCCTCGTTCTCCCGGATCACCGAGTCGCGGACCGTCACCCGTTCGGCGCCGCCCATAGCGGCGTAGCCACACCCTATCCCGAGCCCGTTCCGCTCGACCAGGACGTCCTCAATCACCGTGCCGTTCACCCGCCCGACAGAGATCCCGGTCGCGCTCTCGCGGGCGGTGAGGTTCCGGATGGTCACGTTCGTGATCGAGCCCGCCGACGAACCGCTGATGAAGACGGCGGTGCGGTTCGTGGCCATCACCGCGTGGCCCATCCCGTCGAGCAGGACGTCGGAGCTCTCGATCGCCACCCCGTACGCCTCGCCCGTGAGATCGTGGTCGAGGGTATAGCTCCCCGGCTGGCTGATCACGAGCCCGAGCCCGAGCGTGGTTCGCGGTTCTATCGTCACGTCCTGTGCACCGGCATATGCCGGCAGCGCACTGAGCACGACGAGGCTCAGGGCGATGAGCAGGATGATCGTTCGTTGGGGCGCTGGCCGGCGCCGTTCAACAGCGTGTGTCTGCGACATCTCCTTTCTCCAACCGCTCCGCTCCGGAGCGGCGATACGCATCCTGGCGTCTCTTCTCACGCGGAGAGCCTGTCGGCGCCCGGCACCACGGCCATGAAAGAGGGTCTATCGCTCCACGCGCGATTAGGGTAGGTTCACGCCCACCCAGATAATACTTTTGAGATTATATTTCGTAGCACGGCGAAAACAGGGACGGTGGGGACCGGTGCCAGTCCCCCGGAGGGGGAGGAGCGAAATCAGCCCTCGCGGACTACGACCACCCGCCAGCCGGTCTCGTGGATGCCCGCCGTCCCCCAGGTCGCCTGCTTCGTAACCACCGGTCCGCCGCCCGTCGCGGTGAACGTGTAGGTGCCGGTGCCCACCGGCTCGGTCGCCATCCGCTGGGCGAGCTCCCGGAGTTCGGTGTGGGCCGCGTACGAGGGGTCCGTGAACACGTTCTTGCCGATCTCGTCGAGGTCGGGATCGAAGAGGACGCGTCCATCCGGCTGCATCGCCCACGCCGTGAGCGTCGTCCCGGAGACCGCCCGGTCGATCCGGTCGGCGAGCAGCATCGACGGGTCAAAGGCCACCGAGACGAGCCCCGTGAACGAACCGTCCGCCCCGGTGACGGGATGCTGTAGCACGGCCGCATCGAACCCTTCGGTCGCGGTAAAGATCGGCGATATCGCGGGGCGACGGTCCTTGAGCGCCTCCTGGACGTGGGTCTGGTTCGCCAGGCTCGTCCCGATCATGCGCGTATACTCCACGGGCATCGCCGCGACGACCTGTCCCTGGGGGTCGATCGAGAGCGCGTCCGCGACATGCGGCGAGAAGGCGGCCACCCGCTCGAGCGACGCGTTCGCGTCCGGCCCCGAGAGACCCGACCGGCCCAGCTCGGCGGCGGCCGTCGCGATGTTCGTGTCCATCTCGCCGAGCGTCGTGTTCACGTCGGCGACGATCGCGGCCAGCACGGTCGCCGGGTCGGCGTCGACGAGCGGCGCGCCTGTTGTCGGTACCGCCGGTGTCGCTGCGTTCGATCCGGGAAGCGAGGCGCACCCGGCCGCGAGCACGGCGGCCGTGGCGAGCAGGAGGCAGAGCAGGAGACGGGAGACCATGGACAAGAGTGGTCCCCCGGAAAAGATAATCCCGGCGGAGCCGACGTCTCACTCCGGGGGACGCGGCTCCGGCTTCGGGAGGAGGTCCCCCGCGAGGCGGACGGCGCAGAGGTCCCCGCACATCGAGCAGGTCTCCAGGGCCCCATCGCGCTCGTGGATCCGCCGCGCGTGGGCCGGGAAGAGGGAGAGGGCGAACTGCTCGTCCCAGTCGAGCCGGCGCCGCGCATCGCCCATCCGGGACTCCTGCCGGGCGGCGGAGCCGGTGGGGAGACGGGAGAGGGTCCCGACGTGGGCGGCGAGGCGCGCCACCCGGGTCCCCTCCACGATATCGTCCCGGTCGGGCAGGGCCAGGTGCTCGGCCGGAGAGACCATGCAGAGGAAGTCGGCCCCGTGCTGGCAGGCGACCGCCCCCCCGATCGCCGCAACGACGTGGTCGTACCCTGGTGCAAGGTCGGTCACCAGCGGCCCGAGCAGGTAGAGCGGCGCGTCGTCGGTCATCTCCTTCAACATCCGGACGTTGTACCCCACCTGGTCGAGGGGCATGTGACCGGGACCCTCGATCATCCGCTCAACCCCCGCATCGAGCGCCTTCTTCGCGAGCCGCCCGAGGGTCAGGTACTCGGTCGCCTTCGCGAGCCGCTCCGCGTCGGACCAGCACCCGGGCCGCATCCCGTCGCCGAGCGAGAGGACCACGCCGTACTCTCGCAGGAGCTCGCAGAGGTAGTCGAACTCGGCAAAGAGCGGGTTCTCCTCTCCCCGCTCCGCCATCATCACCGTGTGGAACGCGCCCCCGCGGGAGACGACACCCATCACCCGGGGGTCGTCAACCAGGGCACGGTACGCATCCTGGTTCACGCCGCAGTGGAGGGTGAGGAAGTCGACCCCCTCGCGGCAGTGCTCGCGGATCACGCGAAAGAGGAGGTCCGCGTCCACGTCGGCGGCGTTCCCGGCCCGCCGAACCGCCTCGTAGACCGGCACGGTCCCCACCGTGGCATCGAGCCCCAGGATCGAACGCCGGATCGCCGGCAGGTCGCCGCCGGTCGAGAGGTCCATCAGGGCGTCCGCCCCCTCGTCGAGCGCCGCCCGGGCCTTCTCGAGTTCCAGGGCCGGGTCGCAGCGCGTCCCCGAGGTCCCGACGTTCACGTTCACCTTGACCCGGCAGCCCGCGCCGATCGCGCAGAGCCGGTGCTCCCGCCGCGGGTTGGCCGGGACCACGATCCGGCCGCGGGCGATCGCCCGGGCCACGCGGCGGGGGACGAGCCCCTCGTCGCGGGCGATGGCGTGGGCCACCTCGGGCACGGACCCGAGGCAGTCCTCGATCAGGCGGTGCATAAACAGGATATGGCCCGCGGTCGTTATATGGTTGTATGCCGATCCGATGGATTCCCGGGCGCGGGATGTTCGCCAATGCCTTTATCGCCGGTTCCGTCCTCGTCGACGCGGGCGTCCTGCCCATGGCGGTCGAGCCCTACCGGGACGAGATCGCGGTGATCGTCCTCACGCACGGCCACTACGACCACACCGCCCACGTGCGGGAGATCGCCCACATGTGCAGCGCCCGGGTCGCGATCCACGAGGCGGACGCGCCGGCGCTCCTCGATGAGATGTACTCCCTCTCGTCGCACTTCGGGGCCCACCCGCCCGGCATCCTCCCCGACCTCCTCATCCGCGACGGCGACCTGGTGGAGGGGCTCCGGGTGGTTCATACCCCGGGACACACCCCCGGCTCCTGCTGCCTCCACGACGAGGCGACCGGCGACCTCATCTCGGGCGACACCGTCTTCTCCGACGGCTGCTTCGGCCGGTACGACTTCCCCGGCGGCTCCCGCGAGGCCCTCGCCCGTTCGCTCGACCACCTCGCCGCCCTCGATGTGCGCGGGATCTATCCCGGGCACGGCTTCCCCGCGGAGGAAGGAGGGGACCGACAGATCCGGGCCGCCCGGGAGCTGATCCGCCGCCTCTAGGGATGGAACCCGGCACCTACTGCCTGGTCTTCCGGAACCGCGCGTGCACCCTGGACGTGGGTGGGCTCGGAACGGTCGCGTTCCGGGCCGGGTACCACCTCTATGTCGGCTCGGCGCTCGGCCCGGGGGGACTGGCCCGCGTCGAGCGGCACCTCCGCCTCGCTCGCGAGCGGGGCCGTCCACCCCGCTGGCACGTCGACCGTCTGCTGCTCGATCCGGGCTTCCGGGTGGTCGCGGTCGTCACCGGTACCGGGCCCGAACGGTGCGAGTGCGCGCTCGCACGGGCCATCGGCGGCGATTCAGTCCCCGGGTTCGGTTCGAGCGACTGCCGGTGCAGCTCGCACCTCTTCTACCGGTCCCGTGACCCGGAACAGGAGGTCGCCGCCGCCTTCGCCAAGGTCGGTCTCGCCCCAACCGTGGACCGGGCGGGCTGATCGGAATCATTTCGAAAAGCCTATTGTCGGAGGGGGGAAGGTGTTGATCTGAGGATTAACCACCTTTGACCATCAACGTCCTGTACGTGGACGACGAGCCCGCCCTCCTCGAACTCTTCCGGCTCTTTCTCGGCCAGGAGCCCGGGTTCCAGGTCAGGACCGCCGCTTCCGGCCGAGAGGCGCTCATGGAGCTCGCCCGCAGTCCCGTCGACGTCGTCGTCTCGGACTACCAGATGCCCGTGATGAATGGAATCGAGCTCCTCAAGGCCTGCCGCCGCGACTTCGGCGAGATCCCGTTCATCCTCTTCACCGGCCGGGGCCGCGAGGAGATCGTGATCGAGGCGATCGACAACGGTGCCGACTTCTATCTTCAGAAGGGGGGCGAGCCCGAGGCGCAGTTCGCCGAGCTCCTCCACAAGTGCCGGCAGGCGGTCCGTCGCCGACGGGCCGAGGCCGCCCTCCGCGAGAGCGAGGCGCGGCACCGGGAGATGGCCGAGCGGATCTCGGAGATCGTCCTCCTCCTCGACGAGCACGGCGTCCCGGTCTACGTCTCGCCCTCGATGGAACGGGTCACCGGGTACTCACCCGACCACGTGGTGGGCCACCCGCTCGACCCCGGCATGATCGACGTCCGGGCCCTCTCCGCGATCCGCGCCTCGGAGGCCGACATGCAGGCGGGCCGGCCCAGCCCGCCGATCACGATCGAGAGCCGACGGCGCGACGGGGAGCCGATCGTCCTGGAGGGGACCGGGGTTCCCGTCGTTCGGGACGGCCGGTTCCGCGGCGTGCAGGTCGTCCTCCGCGACATCACCGAGCGGCGGCGGACAGAGGACGAACTCCGCGCTGCCTACGAGCACCTCTCGGCCGCGGAGGAAGAGCTGCGGCAGAGCTTCGACGAGTTGAAGGCGAGCGAGACGGACCTGCGCGCCTCTGAGGAGCGGGTCCGGGCGCTCCTCGAGTCCACCCCGACCGGGCTCCACCTCTACCGCCTCGAGCCAGACGGGCGGCTCGTCTTCCAGGGAGGTAACCCGGCGGCGGACCGGATCCTGGGCCGGGACCACGCCTCGATCGTCGGGCTCTCGATCGAGGAGGCCTTCCCCGGACTCGCCGGCACGGAGATCCCCGAGCGGTACCGGGATGTGGCCCGCACCGGGGTCCCCTTCGTCCAGGAGGACGTCCCCTACCGGGAAGAGGGAAACGAGCGGGCGTACGAGGTCTCGGCCTTCCGGTTCGGCCCGGGGGAAGTCGCCGCCCAGTTTATCGAGGTCACCCGCCACCTCGTCCTGGAGCGGGAGCTCCGCCGCCTCTCCCGTGAGTGGGAGGGGGTCTTCCAGGCGATCGGCCACCCGGTCCTGATCCTGGGGACCGACCAGGCGATCCTCTCGGCGAACCGGGCGGCCCTCCACGCCATCGGCCTCGACCTCGCGTCGCTCTGGGGCCGGCGCTGCTACGAGGTCTTTCATCACGCCGCCGCTCCGCCCGACGGGTGCCCGTTCCGTCGGCTGTTTGAACAGGGCGACGCGGGAGGCTCGGTCGAGATGGTGGTCGAGTCCCTGAACGGCACCTTCCTCGTCACCTGCAACCCGATCTACGACGACCGCGGGAGAGTGTCGAAGGTGATCCACACCATGACCGAGATCACCGACCGCGTCCAGAACGAGAAGGCCCTCCGTGAGGCCCATGCCCGGATCGCCCTCCTCACGAGCCTGACCCGACACGACCTCCGCAACCGGATGATGGTGGTCCAGGGCTACCTCCGCCTCGCCGAACGGGAGTCGGACCCCGAAACCGCCGCCCACCACCGGGAGCTCGCGCTCCGGAACGTCGCGATGATGGAGCGGATCCTTGAGTTCACGACGGACTACGAGCGGGTGGGGGCGCGAGCTCCCGAGTGGCAGCAGGTCGCCACGGTCGTCCGCCAGGCGCTCGGCGAGGTCGAGCTGGAGGGGATCCGTCTCGAGATCGAGGCCGGGGATCGGGAGGTGCTGGCCGACCCACTGCTCCGCAAGGTCTTCTCGAACCTGATGGACAACACGGTCCGGTACGGCGGGTGCGTCAGCCGGATCCGGGTCGAGACCCGTGCCGAAGGCGATGCCCTCGTGATCGTCTACACCGACGACGGCGTCGGGATCGACGACGCCGAGAAGACGCGGATCTTCGAGAAGGGATTCGGCAAGAACACCGGTCTCGGGCTCTACCTGGTCCCCCAGATCCTCGGGATCACCGGCGTCTCGATCGTCGAGAACGGCCGGCCGGGCGAGGGGGTGCGGTTCGAGCTCTGCTGCCCCCGGGGGACCTGGCGCTAGCCGGTCCTTTCGGCAGGCGCCAGCCTTTATTATCCTGAAAGAATCATCTCCCCTCCATGCAGGTGCTGGGAATCTCCGGGTCCATGCGCGAGGACGGCAACACCGCCCGGCTCGTCAGGGCCGTGCTCGACGCGATGAAGAAGGCCGGTTTCGAGACCGAGTTCGTCTCGCTGGCCGGGCTGCAGATCGGGCCGTGTACCGGGTGCGAGATCTGCCAGAAGGAGCACTTCTGCTCCATCCAGGACGACTGGGACAGCGTCGCCGAGAAGATGCTCGAGGCGCAGGTGGTGGTGCTCGGTGCGCCGACCTACTACTTCGACGTGAACGGCCAGACCAAGAACTTCATCGACCGGACCTACTCTCTCTACCACCGGCGCCGCCTCGCCGGGCACGGCGGCGTCGCCGTCGCCGTCCAGGCGAACACCGGGGGAGAGCGGACGGTGCAGACGATCGAGGGATTCCTCTCGACCCACGAGTTCGTCTCGCTCGGTTCCGTCGTCGGGAACGGCTACCGCGCCGGCGACGTCGACAGTGACAGCGCCGCCATGGAGGCAGCGCAGAACATCGTTCGACGGTGCACGGCCTTCCTCGGGGACCGGAAGGTCTGAGGACAAAAAAATCGAGGCCCTTTCACCCTGACAGCACGGGCTCGTACAGCGTGGTCCGCTGGGAGAAGGGCCGGCCCAGGTCCGAGGCGATCCGGGCCATCTCCTCCGGTGCCAGGTAGTCGGTCCCCGTCGCCCCCGCCCCGGCGGAGATCCGCTCCTCGAACATCGTCCCGCCCAGGTCGTCCGCTCCCGCGATCAGCGAGATCGCCGCCATCTTCACCCCGAGCTTCACCCAGGAGGCCTGGACATGATCGACGTTGTCCAAAAAGAGCCGGGCGACCGCGACCATCAACAGGTCCTCCCGCCCTGTCGCGCCTGCCGGAGCCCGCCCCTCCAGGAAGAGCGGCGTCTGGTGGTGGATGAACGAGAGCGGCACGAACTCGGTGAACCCCCCGGTCTCGTCCTGGATCTCCCGGAGGATGGCGAGGTGGCGGGCCCGTTCCTCGACCGACTCCCCGGACCCGTACATGATCGTCGCCGTGGTCGGGATCCCGAGGCGGTGCGCCTCGACGATGACCCGGGCCCATTCGGCCGACGAGCACTTGCCCGGGCAGATCCGCGCCCGGACCTCGTCGACCAGGATCTCAGCGGCCGTTCCGCAGAGCGAGCCGAGACCCGCCTCGCGCATCAACAGAAGCTGCTCTTCGGTCGTCCTCCCGCTCCTCGCAGCTCCGTACGCCACCTCCATCGGGTTCGAGGCGTGCAGGTGCACCCCGGGCGCCCCCTCGCGGCAGGCCCGGAGGATCGCGCAGTAGGTATCGCCGTCGAAGTCGGGGGCGAGGCCCGATACCGTGCAGATCTCGGTCACCCGTCGGGCCGCCGCCTCCCGTGCCTTCCGGGCGACATCCTCGAGGGACAACCGGAAGGCCTCCGGTTCCCCCTCCCGCCGCGAGAAACCGCAGAAACCGCACCGGTTGATGCAGACGTTGGTCACGTTGATGTTCTGGTTCCGGACCCAGGTGACGGTCTCTCCCACCCGCTCTTCGCGTGCCCGGTCCGCCGCTGCCGCGACGGCGAGAACATCTCGCCCCTTCGCCCGGAGGAGGAGTGCCACTTCCGGTTCGGTCAACCGGTATCCCCCGGCGCAGTCGTCGAGCAGTGGTGCGATCGCATCGGACTCCGGAACCCATGTCATATGCTATCACACCTCATGGTTTCTCCCGACGTATAATCCATCAGGTCCTGCGCCCCACTACACCCTATGACAGAACAAGAGATCCTCTTCGAGGGACGGATTGCACGGGCCTGTGTGGTCCCGGTTGGCCCCGTGAACCTGGTCTTCGCCGTCGGCGAACGGGGGCTGCTCGGCTGCGGGGCGATCGACGCCGGGGCCCTCCAGCGGTTCGGCTATCCCGCAGCCCGCGTCCGCCCCACGACCGGGTCGTCGATCCGGACCGTGGACGACCTGCTCGACGGTGAGGTGACCGAGGCGAACGAGGCGGCAGAGGCCCTCGGCGTGACGGCCGGGATGACCGGCCGCGCGGCGCTCGCCCGGCTGGTCTAAACCGAAGGCTCTTCGCGGAGGAGCTCGTAGACGGTCGACCGCTGCCAGAGCGTCCTGCCCAGGTCGGCGGCGATCCGGGCCATCGCGGCGGGTTCCATGTACGAGGCCGCCTTCGCCCCCGCGTCGACCGTCACCTCGTCCTCGAACATCGTCCCGCCCAGGTCATCGCCCCCGGCGAGGAGGAGGAGCGAGGCCATCTTCGGGCCGACCTTGCCCCACGAGACCTGGACGTGGTCGAAGTTATCCAAAAAGAGCCGGGCGACCGCGATCAGGAGCAGGTCCTCCCGTCCCGTCGCGCCCGGAGGTGCCCGTCCCGCCCGGAAGAGCGGCGTGTTCTGGTGGATGTAGGTGAGCGGCACCAGTTCGGTGAACCCCCGGTACTCGTCCTGGACCTCGCGGAGGAGGGAGAGGTGCCGGGCGCGGTGGGCCGCCGTCTCGCCGGCGCCGTACATGATCGTCGCGGTCGACCGGATTCCCATCGCGTGGGCCTCGCGGATGACGCGGAGCCAGGTCGCCGTGTCACACTTTCTCGGACAGATCACCCGACGGACCTCGTCGACCAGGATCTCGGCAGCGGTGCCCTGGAGCGTCCCCAGGCCCGCCTTGCGCAGCCGTTCGAGCACCTCGACCGTCGAGATGCCCGCCTTTGCCGCGGCGAACGACACCTCCTCGGGCGAACAGAAGTGTACATCCACGCCCGGGGCCCCCTCCAGGATCCAGGTGATGAGGTCGACGTAGGAGTCGACCGTGAAGTCGGGGTGGACGCCCGAGAGCGGGCAGATCTCCGTGACCCCGCGTTCGCGGCCGAGGGCCGCCTTCTGCCGGACCTCGTCCCGTCCGAAGAGGTAGGTCCCGGGCGCCCCCGGCGGCCGGCCGAAGCCGCAGAAGCCACAGGTGTTCTTGCAGATATTGGTAACGTGGAGGTTCTGGTTCCGGACGAAGGTGACCCGGTCACCGACACGGTCCTGTCGCCGCTCGTCAGCCGCCGCCGCGATTGCGAACACGTCCCGCCCGGAGGTCGCGTTCATCAGGAACCGGCCTTCCTCCTCGGTCAGGCGGTGGCCCGCGAGGGTGTCGGATAGCAGAGTGGAGAGGTTCATCGCCCGGTCACTTCCTCCGGCCCTTCCCACGGGTCGGCGGCGCCTGCGCCTTCTCCCGGCGCGCCAGGTAGAGTTCGTAGACGAGCATCAGGCCGATCACCACCAGGGCGACCTCGAAGAGGTGCAGCGGCAGGTACCCGACGATCGGCACGACGAAGACGGCCTTGCCGATCACCCACTCGGGCTTCACCGGCTCGAGCCGCCCGAGCCCGACGTACCCGCCGTCCTGGTCGCGGATCGCGTTGTGGTCGCCCTTCGTGATGTACCCCCCGTGCTCCGCCCCGAACTCGGCGGCCGCAGCGGAGTCGTTCACGAAGTCGATCGCGCGGTGGATGATAGGGTGGACCTGCGTGTTGCCGTTCGGGCGGTAGATGATCACGTCACCCCAGACCGCCGAACCCGCGCGGTCCGGGTGGCTGTTGAACCGCCCGACCCCCGAGACAGCGCCCGCCGACGAGGTCACGAGCTCCCCGAACCGGTCGGGCGCTGTGACGAAGACCAGGTCGCCGACGTTCATGTTCGGGACCATGCTCTCGGACTCGATCGTGACCACGGCGGGCCAGGTGCCCGAGACCAGGAAGAGCGTGAGCGCGATCAGGCCGACCACGCCCACCACCCAGATGAGGTCCCGTGCGAGCGAGGCCCACCGGTCGTCCGAGTGCCGCAGCCGATCGAGCAGGGACGGGTCTGCCTTGGATGCCCCCATAAGACCCTGAAGCGTTCCATGGCGGCGCTCTTATAAGTAGCGGATAACCTATCTCCCGCCGGGGCCAATACAGATCCGATGCTCGAGTCCGCCGAGATCGTCCAGCGGTTCCTCGCAGCGAAGCGACAGGTCCACCCCGAGGTTGTCGCCTGGATCCGGGAGCAGAGCGACCCCGGGCTCGTCGACCGGATCCTCCAGGAGGCCCCCGAGGACGCGGTGGTCATCTCGAGCGCGATGATCCCGTCGATCCGGCCGGAACGGGACGGTGTCCGGTTCCTCGCCGACCCCCACCTCGAAGTGCTCGTCGGCGCCCCGGGTTCGAGCGAGGTGATCTCCTCCATCCAGGACTACGTCCACTACTTCCGTGACCGCTACACGCGCCTCGGGGGGCTTGTCCGGTCCCGCGTCCACTCCATGCCGATCGAGGCCCTCGTCCGAACGAGCCGCTACCGGCAGCAGGAGTGCACCGTCATCGGGATGGTGGTCGACTGCAGGACGACCACCAAGGGTCACCGGCTCGTCCAGCTCGAGGACCCGACGGGGGTCATCCAGGTCCTCTTCAACAGGAACCGGCCCGACTTCGACCAGGCAGAGCGGCTCGTCCCCGACGAGGTGGTCGGCGTCCGGGGCAAGCTCTCCGACGACGGCTCCCTCTTCTTCGGTGAGCAGATCCTCCGCCCCGACGTCCCCGTCGGCCACGCCCCGTTCCTCTCCCGGGAGCCGGGGCGAGCAGTCCTGATCTCCGACGTCCACGTCGGGTCCGACACCTTCCTGCCCGATGCCTGGGGCCGGTTCGCCGACTGGCTCGGGGAGAACGACGACGTCGGGTACCTCCTGATCGCCGGCGACCTGGTCGACGGGATTGGCATCTATCCCGGCCAGGAGAAGGAGCTGACGATCCCGAACATCGACGAGCAGTACGCCGAGTTCGGCCGGATGATGCGCGACCTCCCCTCCCGGCTTCGGATCGTGGTCGCCCCCGGCAACCACGACGTGGTCCGTGGGGCCGAGCCCCAGCCGGCCCTCCCCGATCGGTTCGCCGCCCCGCTCCCCGCGAACTGCACGATCGTCGAGAACCCGTGCATGGTCTCGCTCCAGGGGATCCGGGTACTGATGTACCACGGCCGTTCGATCGACGACATGATCCCACTGTTGCCAGGGACCTCGTACGACCGGCCCGGCGAGCTGATGGAGGAGATGCTCAGGCGCCGGCACCTCGCCCCGAGCTATGGGCGGCGGACCCCGATCGCGGCAGCCCGGACCGACCGGCTCCTGATCGACCCGGTCCCCGAGGTGCTCCACACGGGCCACGTCCACATCATGGGCTTCTGCCAGTACCGGGGCGTGATCGGGATCAATGCCGGCACCTGGCAGGCGCAGACCGCCTTCCAGAAGCAGATGAACATCAACCCGACCCCAGCCCGCGCCGTCTCGCTCGACCTCCAGACCCTCGCGGTCGAGGCCTTCGACTTCTCCTAGAGCCGGATACGCTGCCGGGTCGCGTACCCCAGCCTCTTCGCCCCTGACGAGACCAGCTCGGCCTCCTCCAGGTCGACGCGGACCAGGTGCACCAGCACCGGCAGGGCGGACAGGCGGGATTGCGAGAGCCCACGGGCTGCCACCACGCGGCCGAACTCCGCAGAGGAGGGCGGCACCCGCGTCGCACGCCCGGTCAGCTGGAGGCCGAAGAGCGCGTCCATCGAAGCGTACGGGTCGTAGACAGCCACCGAGACGCGGGGGTTGAAGAGAAGGTGGGCAAACTTCTCGCCCCCCTCGGAGAGGAGGTAGAGCCGGTCATCGAGGAGCAGGTACTCGATCGGTGTCGCCCGCACCTCGTCCCCGTGCCCCGTGCAGAGCGTGCAGGTATTCCGGGCGGCGAGCCCCGCGAAGACCATCGCCCGCAGCTCCTCTGCCGGCATCCCGGACGCCCCGCGGAGGAACCGGCGCCGGAGGGCCACGCCCGCTGCGGCAAACGACTCCGGATCGGACGGCACGGTCGCCGCCAGGGCCAACCGGTCCCCGAAGGCCTCCGCGGCGGCCCGGAACCGCTCCTCCGCCCCGGAAGCCGGGAGCAGCCAGAGGGCGACCGGGAGGTGGGCAGGGACCGACCGGGCGAGTCGTTCGAGCCCGGCAGGGGTGAGGCCCGCGGGGGCGAGGACCAGCGCGCACGCCACCGCGCCCGAGTAGTCCACCGACCCGGACGAGAGGGGCACGGTCATCGCCGGCCCGAGAAGAAGGGCGAGCAGCCCGGCGGCATCGGCCCCCTCGCGGTCGTGGAGGACCAGGGTTCGGACCATGGCAGAGCGAATGCGCCGGGAGGAGATGAAACATGCGGCACCGGTGATCACAACCACACCAATATCCCGTCGGGCGTCTCACGGATCAGCATGGAGTCCGCTGCGGGGAACCAGGGCAGGGACACGATCTACGAACGTGCCTTCGAGGCCATCGACCATCCCGTCTTCGTCATCGGGCCCGACGGCACGATCGAGGTGGCGAACCGCGCGACCGGCGAATTGCTCGGGGAGCCTGCCGAGGCACTCCTCGGGCGCCGGTGCCACGAGGTCTTCCACGGTCGTCCGGACTTTATCGACGAGTGCCCCTTCCGCAGTTCGTGCCGCACCGGCAAGCGCGAGCGGAGGGTGGTCCACCAGGACTCCCGCTGGTTCATCGCCCTCGTCGAACCCCTGGAGACGGGCGGGGCCGTCCATACCCTGCTCGAGATCACCCGCCTGCGCGAGACCGAGGCGATGCTCACCGGGTTCCTGACCGATGCCGTGCTCCGGCTCGCCCGCCCCACCGGGGTGATCGCGGAGACGCTGTCGGCCCTCGCGGACGACCTGGAGAGCGGGCGCCTCACCCCGGAGGAGGTCGCGCTCACCCTCCGCTGCGAGGCCGCGGGGGCCCGGGGCCTCACCACGACGATCAACGCGCTCAAGAACAGCATCGCGGGCGACCTGAAAGGGATCCCCGAGGACTACCGGCGCTTCCTGCTGGAGTGATCGCGTGAACCGTCTGATCAGCGAGACCGACCTCGGCACCAAGCAGCTCTTCCTGGTCCTCTCGCCCCCCGACCGCCTCCGCGAGCAGAACCTGGCCCTCACGGGAGAGCTCCTCTCGGCCGGGTACCGGGTCTGCGTCATCACCACCAACTACCCCTACCGGGTCCTCTCCCGGCTCTACGGATCGGCCGGGCTCGACCTCGACCGGATCGACTTCATCGACGCGATCACGCCCTACGCGCTCGGCGAGATGCCCCCGTCCGAGCCCCGGTGCCGCTACGTCCAGGCCCCGACAGACCTGACCGAGATCGGGATCGGCGTCACCGAGCTTTTACGGGCCCACCCGGGGGAGCAGACCTGCATCCTGATCGACTCGGTCTCGACCATGCTGATCTACCTCTCGTCGTCGAGCCTCTCCAAGTTCATCCACTTCGTCGCGAACCGGCTCCGCCTCCTCGACCACTCCGGGATCTTCCTCGCCGTGGAGCAGGGGCTTGACCCCATGCTCCTCACCCAGCTCGTCACCTTCGTTGACGCGACGATCGAGGGGCAGGCCTAGCCGCGCTTTTTTATACAGGGGTGCAGAACCTGCTCCTCATGCCGAACGTCGTCGTCTACTACACCGAGAACTGCCCGTACTGTCGCATGGTCAAGGCCTTCCTCGACCAGCGGAAGGTCCCGTACCGAGCGGTCAACGTCGGTACCGACCGCCAGGCCGCCCGCGAGATGATCGAGCGCTCCCAGCAGTACGGCGTCCCGGTCACCACGGTCGACGACGAGGTGATCGTCGGTTACGATGCGCAACGGCTGGGGGAGATCTTTGGCGAGGAGCAATCGGACACCTCGCTCGACGTCCTGATCGTGGGAGCCGGACCGGCGGGATTGACGGCCGGCGTCTACTGCTCGCGAAAGGGCCTGAAGACGCTCCTCGTCACGACCACGATCGGAGGCCAGGCCCTCGAGTCCTGGGCGATCGAGAACTACATGGGCTTCCGGATGATCAAGGGCGACGAGCTGATGCACCGGTTCGAGGAGCAGGTGCGCTCGCAGAACATCCGGCTGGAGCTCGACCGGGTGACCGGCGTGACCCGCGAGGACGGCCGGTTCCGGGTCACCACCGAGGGCGGGAAGGCCTTCAAGGCGACGTCGCTGATCGTCGCCACGGGCAAGCACCCAAAGTCTCTCGGGATCGCCGACGAGCACCGCTTCCTCGGGCGAGGCCTCTCGGTCTGTGCCACCTGCGACGGGCCCCTCTTCCGCGACAAGCGCGTCGCGGTGATCGGCGGCGGCAACTCCGCCGTTCAGACGGCGAACGAGCTCGCGGGCCTCGCGGCGCACGTGGACGTGGTCGTCCGATCCGACTTCAAGGCCGACCAGGCTGACGTCAACCGCCTCGAGGAGAAGGCGAACGTCACCATCCACCGGGGATGGGAGGTCATCGCACTCCACGGAGACGCCTTCCTCTCGGGCTTCACGATCCGCGAGCGGCGGACCAGCCAGGAGGTTCGGCTCGACGAAGACGGGGTCTTCCTCGATATCGGCTGGTTACCGAACACCGACTTCCTCGCCGGCTTCGTCGAGCTGAACGAGAGGAACGAAGTGGTCGTGGACGAGAACTGTCACACCAGCATCGACGGGTTCTACGCGGCAGGCGACGTCACGAGCATCCACTCCGACCAGATCATCATCGCCGCCGGCGAGGGAGCGAAGGCCGCCCTTGAGGCCTATGCCTGGGTCGTGTCGCACTAAAAAAGGAGGGGGGCGCTCCCCCCGCCCCTACAGGGTGTTGAAGAGGGTCACCACGTCGGCAAAGTCGATCCGGCCGTTCCGGTTGAAGTCGAACGCCTCCACCGGCTCGTTCGCGGCGATCCAGTCCAACTGGTTGAAGAAGAGCACGACATCCGCGAAGTCCTTTCTTTGGTTCCCGTTCACGTCGTCGTAGAGCCCCTCGCTGCCGGTCTCTGTCGGGACGCCGACCCCGCCCGGCACCAGGACGACCGAACCGTTCGGTGTCGGCGTCGGGGTCGCGGTCGGCGTCACCGTCGCCGTCGGGGGGACCAGGGTGGCCTCGATCCGGTCCAGGTTCATACTGTCCCCGGAGAAGGCGAGGCGGAGTTCCTGCGTGCCGGCCTCCAGGCGGACCGTCGTCGTGTAGGTCTCGAAAGACGTCGTCGACCCGGTCACGGGGACCATGATGGTCCCGATCTCGGTGGTGCCCCTCAGGAGACGGACCGTCCGGGGACCGTTCCAGGCCGCGGCCCGGAGCCCGACCAGGTAGTCTCCCGTCTCCTGCACGGTCACGGTGTACCGGGTCCACTCCGTGTCGCGGATATAGGCGAGGCCGAAGCCGCCGGGCACGGACTCGATGTCGACGTCGTCGGTTCGGTACGCCCCGCCCTGGTTGCCGGCGACGGTGTCGTGGTAGGCCACTCCCTCGCCGCCGTTATCGTAGTCCTCAGCCTCGATCAGACCGGGTACCACGAGCGTCGCGAACGGCCCGGGGGTCAGGGTCGGGGTCGGCGTGGCCGTCTTCGTCGGCGTCGGCGCGTACGGTGACGCGATCGGGAGAGCGTCGACCTGGCCCGCGAATGCAAATGCCTCGTCGCAGAACCCGTCCCCGTCACCGTCGCCGTGGGTCTCGGAGAACCCGTTCCCCGAGGGCTTCGCCCAGTAGTTGCCGCCGATGTACGGACCGCCGATGATGTTCGGCCCGGTCCGCCTCGAGACCGAGAACGAGTTGCCCGTCGAGGAGCCGACGACCTCCACGTTCTCGCCCTGGTTCATGAACCGGTTGTTGTAGGCCACGTTGCCGTGCGCGTCCGAGATCCAGATCCCGCGGGTCGCATGGCCCTGGATCCGGTTTCCGATGATGCTGACCCCGGTCACACCCCGGTAGAGCACGATCCCGGCGAAGAGGTTGTTCTCGATGGTGCAGCCCTCGATCCGGCCCAGGCCGACCCCTGGATCGATGTAGTAGACCCCGTAGGTCCAGCCCGAGATCTTCATATTCTTCACGGTCACGTCCGGGATTCCGTTGATGAAGATCCCGGCCGATCCCGAATTCTGCCCGTTCCCGCCGAGGCGATAGCCGCGCCCGTCGATCGTCACGCCCGGCGTCATCACCTCGATGCAGACCACGTCGTCCCGGTTCACCAGGTCGCCGGTGAGATAGTAGTTGCCGGGCGTCGTGATCACTCTCGGGCCCGAGATCGCAAACGGGTTCTGGGTCGCGGTGGGTTTCGTCGTCACCGGGGTGCCCTTCGAGAGGTAGGGCGTGATCGCCGCGTAGAACCGGTCCGCGATCTTCTTCTCCCCCGACTCATCGGGATGGATGTACCGGGGCCCCTGGTTGTCCGACTTCCCGTCGAAGCCCGAGTAGAGGTCGACCACGATGATCCGCGAAGTCGAGGTCGAACGGGACGAAGCCCACGACGGCAGCTGGTTGTTGAACTCGATCAGGCCCGAGTTGACGTTCCGATAACTGTCGCCGGTGGGCGGCAGCTTCGCGAGGACGATCGTGATCCGGGGGTTCTTCGCCCGGAGGGTGTTCACGACACCGTTCAGGTTCGAGAAGCGGGTCGCCATCGGCGTCTGGGCAAGGACGTCGTTCGTGCCGATCAGCACGAGGGCCATGTCGGGGCTGTACCCAGAGAGCCAGGTCGAGAGCTTCCCCCCGGTGCCGACGCCGTTCAGGATCCCCCCGATCGTGTAACCCCCGTGCCCTTCGTTGTCCTTGTCGAAGCTGACCGGGAAGTTCGGCACGTTCCAGGAGCCGACGAAGTCGACGTCGTAGCCGTTCGACCGGAGCTTGTTCCAGAGCCAGTACCGGTAGGTCGGGTGCATCCCGCCGTCGTCCGTGTCGAGCATGCCCTTCGTCAGCGAGTCGCCGAGCGGGACGATCCGGGTCGTGGCGTCCACGGCCCCCACGAACAAGAACAGGAGGACGAACGCGACCAGGAGCAGCCCCAGGGGGCGCCGGATGGAGGTCCTGCAGGTCATCGCACGATCACCACGCGTACACTCCTGCCGCCTGCCGGATAAAACCTGTGGCGCTGATCCGGCAGGCTTGTATCACGCCCCGTCACACTCACGTCCATGCAGAGTCGGTTACGGGAGGCGCTCGGCCTCCGGTTCGAGCCGGTCGCCGTCCTCCTCCGGGACGAGCGGCCGGAGGGTGCTATCGGGTTCGCCCCCGGGCGGCGCGGGTGCGTGATGTGGCTCCTCGCCCAGGCGGCCCTCGGCAGGACGGCGGCCATCTCCCGCGAGACGGCCGGGTGCCCGGGAGGGCTCATCGGGCTCGGGTTCGAGACGGCGTTCGAGGACCCGGAGCGCCACTCCTACTTCCTCAGTTGCGGGGTCGAAGGGACGGGAGCGCCCGAGCGGTTGGTCAGGGAGGCCCGGGCGATGCCCGAGTCCCCGGGAAAGGAGCACCTCCTCCACGGCGAGCGCTACTGGCGTGACCCGGCGGCGGCACGGGTCTTTCTCGACGGGCTGCCGACGCTCCCCGCCCCGCCCGCGTGGGTGGTGCTGATGCCGCTCTCGGCCGTCCCCGACGGCGAGGAGCCCGCGGTGGTCGTCTTCATCGCCGATGGCGCCGGCATCTCGGGCCTGGTCACCCTCTCCCACTACCGCCGCCCCGCAGTCGACGGGGTGATCGTCCCGCCGGGCGCCGGGTGCATGCAGTTCTTCCTCTGGCCCCTGGTCGAGGCCGAACGGGAGCACCCCCGGGCCGTGCTCGGGATGACGGACCCCTCGGCGCGGGTCGCGACGAAGAAGAGCCTTGGCACCGATGTCCTCACGTTCGCTGTCCCCTGGAGCCGCTACCGCGAGTTCGAGGAGGACGTGGCAGGCTCGTTCCTCGAGACCGCGCAGTGGCGCGAGCTGATTGGGTGAGATGAATACACCGGGGGACTGAACCTGCATGGCGCGTCGCGGGTGGATGTGGGGGCCTCCGTATCAACGGATCCCACGCAGGAATAAATCGATAGCAATAATAGCCACCATGATACGAGGAGGTTAATGACAAGAGCCACGGCGTCTCGAAACCTCTTCCCCTCACCCACGGTGCCAGTCCTCGTCCTACTCGTCCTCGTCGCGGGATTGACCGTGCCCGTCCTGGCTTCGGGGTCCATGTACCGGTCTGATGCCGAACATACGGGTGTCTACGACGACGGCGGAACCCGTCCCAACGGCGTCCTGAAATGGACGGCGAGGACGGATGCACAGGATTCACGCGTCATCCATCAACCGTCGGTCATGGACGGCGTCGTCTACTTCGGGAGCAGCGAGATGAAGGTGTACGCTGTGTACGCATCGAACGGGACGCGCAAGTGGGTCTCCCCGAAGCTGAACACGACGAAGATCTGGGGCTCGCCGGCGGTCGCGGACGGGCACGTGATCGTCTCGGGAGACGGCGTCTATGGCCTCGATGCAGCGACAGGGGCGGTGAAGTGGAGCCAGTTCCCCTTCCCGATCGATTCAGGCCTGTTACCTAAGAATGTCCCCAACCCGCCGACCGTCTCGGGGAACCGTGTCTTCGTCTCCGACGGCGGCGACTACGGCAACATCGTCGCGGCCCTCTCGACCTCGGGGGAGGTCCTCTGGGTGAAAGAGACCCAGGAGTGGACCGGCTGGACGGTCCGCATGAGCGGGCTGACGCACGTCGCCGCCCACGCAGGAACCCTCTACCTCAGTTGCGGGGGAGACTACTTCCAGGTCGATGCCGGGACGGGAGGAGGCGTCCACCTCAGGAACCGGTTCTGGGCCGCCCCCGACTTCTGGTACACCGGGGGTCCGGCATGGGTCGACGGGGTGCTCTACCTCAAGGTCGCCAACAATACCCATTCCGGGGCGGGGGCGAAGACGGCCACCGACGGACGCCAGCTCTGGTTCAACCCGTTCCTCGGGAAGAACACCGGGAAGTTCGCCGTCTCGGATGTCGCGGTCGGCGACGGCAAAGTCTTCCTGGGGTGTGGCAACGCCTCGGTTGGCCAGGTCTGGGCCCTGAATGCAGCCGACGGGACGACGCGGTGGAACTTCACCGTCCTGAACACACCCGTCGCGGACCGGAAGTTCGTCCTCCCGGCGTACGCGAACGGCGTGGTCTACGCGACCGGCAGCAACCGGCTCTACGCACTCAACGCAGCGGACGGTTCGAAACGGTGGGAGTGGTCGAACGGAACACCACTCTTTTCGCCGCCGGCGATCGCGGACGGCACGGTCTTCGTCGCGGGATCGGACGGGAAGAGGGGCGCACTGTATGCGATCGGGGGGCAGGGAGGGGCGGCACCGGTGCAGCCGATCCCCGGCGGCACAGGGGACCCGCAGGACAGGGACGGCGATGGGCGGTGCGAGGACGTGAACGGTAACGGGCGTCCGGACTTCGCGGACGTGGTTCTATTCTTCAACCAGATGACCTGGATCGGGGAGAACGAGCCCGTCGCCGCGTTCGATTTTAACGGCAACGGGCGGATCGACTTCGCGGACGTGGTGGCGCTCTTCAACGGGCTCTGAACTCGAGAACCGGCACTCTCCACTTTTTCGATTCTCCCTCCAGATTGGGTGATCGACTGGCGAGCCGGCCCGATACGACAACGCCGAACGCAGTGTCTGTCAAACGGCATGATCGGCATCTCCTGTCGAAATGTGCGGGTATTATCGACTCCGATTCAACCGGAGACCCGACCACACCGGGACAAACGATCGGAGCCCTGGTACGACGCTCCGGCAGGGACCGGCGCCGAGCCCTCGTTCGTTGACGCAACGACCCCCCTCGGGAAGAACCCGGGGCACACCGATCGGAAGCTTGATGCGCGGATGTACTCTATCCGACAGAACGAGACCCTGTTGGACGCCGAAGCCCCGTCTCGAACCGGTATCGCATCGGCATCTCTTCCAACGCAAAGGAGTTCGTAATGACGTGTAGAAAGGACCTGCTCACCGTTATGCTGGCGATCGTACTGCTTGTCCAGGCGGTGTCGGGGACGTACGACCTCGTCGATGTGGTCGGTGTAACCGGGTCCGATCCCGGGTATCTCATGGGACCCCGGGGCGTGGTCGTCGACGGAGAGGGCACGATCTTCGTGGCCGACACCGAGAACCACCGGGTCCAGGTCTTCTCACCGGACGGCCGTCTTATCCGGTCATGGGGCTCGCAGGGGACCAGCCCGACGCAGTTCGTCCAGCCCATCCCGATCACCATCGGCCCCGACAACAACCTGTACATCGGCGACAGAGGAAACCACCGGGTCGTCGTCTATTCGAAGACCGGCACCTACGTCCGGGAGATGAAAACGACCGGGATGGACCCCTTTGGGATCGCGGTCGCCCCGGATGGAGAGATCTTCGTTGCCAGCAGCAACCAGAACCTGATCTACCTGTTCAGTCCCGGGGGGACCCTCCTGGATGCGTTCGGGGGTCCCGGACGGGAAGAGGGGAAACTGTCGGAGCCCACGGGGTGTGTCTTTGGGTCCGACGGGCTTCTTTACATCCTGGAGATCGGCACGCAGCGCGTGCAGCGGATGGACCAGTACGGCACGTTCCGCGGGACGTTCATCTCCACCCACCTCTGGAAACCGATGGGGTGCGCCTTCGACGCCGCGGGGAACTTCTACGTCGCAGACGAAGGCACGTTCATCGCGAAGTTCGGCCCCGACGGTCAGTTTATCGAGGACTGGAACGGTCGATGCGAGCAGACGATAAGTGGTGCCGCGAAGCCGACCGGGATCTCCGTCGACGGTGCCGGCAGGGTCTTTGTCACGGACGCGACCTCGGGCTGGGTCGCGATCTGGCAACGTGCAGACCTCGTCACCCCTGCCCCCACACAGGCCCCCGGTGGCCCGGCGTACCAGTATGTCCGGACCATCGATCATGCCTCGTCCGGCTGGTACTTCGATGAGCCTTCCGACGTGACGGTCAGCGAGGCCGGGACCATCTATATCGCGAATACGGGATATGGCGAGATCGTCGCGCTCTCCAGCGACGGAAAACGGCAAAACTCATGGCTGTGCGATCAGATCGATGATCCATACGAGATAGCCCTGGACTCTTCGGGTCGCATTTACGCCCTCGGCACCTGCCCCGGTCCGAACGACCGGATCGAGCGATACGAGGAGGACGGCACGGACCTCGGCGGCTGGGCGACGGTGTACGACCCCTCCGGCTTCACGGTCGACGGATCGGGACAGGTCTGGGTCGCCGAGCCGTACTACCACCGGGTCTCGGTCTACGACGCCACCGGGGGTCTCATCCGCCGGTTCCAGCAGCCCGGGTCCACCGACCCGCTCATATGGAATCCCACCGCGGTCGCCATTGAGCCAGGGGGCGCGATCGTCGTGATCGACAGCGGCGACCTGGCCGACACGCGTGGCGGACCCACCCCATTCCACCGGGTGAAACGGTTCTCGGGCACCGGTACCCCGATCACGGCCTGGAGCGCGAACGGGTCGGGCTCCGGGCTCGGGTCCCGGGCGCAGGATGTGGCCCGTGACCCACTGGGGCGGTTTGTGGTCGCAGACACCGGAAACGACCGGATCCAGGTCTTCTCCGCACAGGGGACGCTCCTTGCCCAGTGGGGGACGACGGGGAGCGGCAACGGCCAGTTCCGTGAACCGCGTGGTGTCGGGGTCGATGCCTCGGGCCGGGTCTACGTCGCCGATACGGGGAACGACCGGGTCCAGGTCTTCGCCCCTCCGACCGTGACCGTGGTCACGGTTCCCGGTGGGACAGGCCTGCCGACCGACACGAACCACGACGGGCTCTTTGACGATGTGAACGGGAACGAAAGAAAGGACTTTGCGGACGTTGTGCTCTACTTCAACCAGATGACCTGGATCGGGGAGAACGAGCCCGTCACCGCGTTCGATTTTAACGGCAACGGGCGGATCGACTTCGCGGACGTGGTGGCGCTCTTCAACGGGCTCTAGCGGGAGCCCCCACGCTCTCTCTCTTCAGTACCCGTTGGGGGCCGCCACCCCGGACTTCCCGGACGTCACCCCCTTTCCCGAACCGCAGCAGTGGGCCGGCACCTCACGCCCGGTCATCCTCGCCCATCCCCACCGCCCCGCGGTCGACGGTGTGATCGCACCGTGGGGCACTGGATGAACACAGTTCTTCCCCTGCTATCGTGTCGGATGAATTCCGAACCGGCCCCCCGGAATCGCCGGGAAACACCCCCATTTTTATCCCGGAGGAGGCGACCGTGTCTCGTCGGACCCGTCAACCGGCCGTAGAAAGGCCTGTGCAGCATCCGCCCGTATGACAGCGGGTTTCCGCTCCTTTCCGCGAAATAAATCCCCATAGATACCAATATATCTCATTGGATCCACCTGCAATCAATGAACACCTATCTGATCGTTGTGGCCCTGTTCATGGCGATTGCCGCCACAGCAGGGATCGCCCAGGGCGGGGAGAGTACCTACGTCCCCACCGGCGAGTGGAGCGGCACCCTGAGGTATGGGAGTTTCGGGGGGGTCGGCGACTGCGCGTACGACAGCAGCGGCACCCTGTTCATCACGGACACCGCGAAGGACTGCGTGATGGCCGTAACAGGCCAGCACGTCTGGCGGGTATACGGCACCGGAGGAGACGGACGCGGCGAGTTCCGGTCCCCAGAGGGGATCGTTATCGGACCGGACGGGCGCATCTATGTCGTGGACGCGGGCAACCATCGCGTCCAGGTGCTGGCGAAGGACGGGTCGTTCCGGAACGCCTGGTCGACCGGGGAGTGCCGCCGGATCGCGTACGACCTCGCCGGAGCCGTTTACCTGGTGGACAAGGGGGCGAAGCGGGTGATGAAGTACTCTCTCAACGGTCACCTCCTCACCTCCTGGGGCACCATTGGTGATGGCCCCGGTCAGTTCAGGGAGCCGGGCGGGATTGCGGTCGATCGGAGGACCGGGCAGGTCTACGTGGTCGACCGGTCGCGTTGCTGTATCCTGGTCTTCACCCCGGGCGGCCGGTTTGTCCGGGAATGGGGGACCCGGGGGTCGGAGAAGGGCCAGTTCGACGACCCGGTCGAGGTTGCTGTGGCCCCCGACGGAACGGTCTGGGTGGCGGACGTGGGAAATGACAGGATCGAGCGGTTCTCTTCGACGGGCATTTGGCGGGGACGGATCGCCCTTTCCGAGGTGACGCCGGGAGGTATGGCGGTGGCGCCGAACGGGCGCCTGGCGGTCTGTGACCTCCAGACGAGAACCGTCGGGGTCTA
>JBFXGJ010000008.1:61799-74442 GCA_050178135.1 Methanoregulaceae archaeon
GGTTCTCTTCGACGGGCATTTGGCGGGGACGGATCGCCCTTTCCGAGGTGACGCCGGGAGGTATGGCGGTGGCGCCGAACGGGCGCCTGGCGGTCTGTGACCTCCAGACGAGAACCGTCGGGGTCTACGCGGTCGATGGTCGCCGTGTGGACCGGTTCGGCTCCGGGGTGACGGGGAGCGACCCAGAGCGTTTTACCCAGCCCAAGGCGCTGGTCACCGACGGGAAACAGGGGCTGTACGTCGTCGACGCATCGCTCTCGACGCTCCAGAAGGTCTCGGGGACGGACGGAAGGCTCGCATGGGGAACGGAGCCTGGACGGTACTTCTCCGCCGCGACGGCGGTGACGGTCGGCAGGGGCGACACCGTCTACGCGGCGAGCTATCATGACGGCGGCGTGAAGATGTTCACGAAGGACGGGCGGTACCTCGGGAGCTTCGGGTCCGGAATCTGCGGGGGAGCCCCCCACATCGCGGACCTCGCGAGCGCGCCGAACGGAGACATCTTTGCGCTCTCGTGCGACAGGATCTTCCGGTTCGACCGGAACGGGCGCCTCGTCACCTCCTGGGGCGGGCTCCCGACGGGCATCGTCGGCGGGCTTGCCGTCTCGAAGGACGGCACCGTGCACCTCGGGGACATGACCAACCGCTGGGTCCGCCGGTTCACGCCGAACGGCGCACCCCTTGCACCGCTCGACCTCTCGGCGAGCGTCAGGGAGCTGCAGTGGTTCACCTTCGACGGGACGGGCAGGCTCTACGTGATGGATGCCTCGGGCCCGCACGTCGTCATCTTCGACTCGTCGGGGGCGCCGATTACCTCCTTTGCCACCGCCGTCGTCGGCCCGATGACGGTCGACCGGGACCGTACCGTCTACATCGTCTCCTGGACCGATCACATGCTGATGCGGTATTCGCCGCTGCGCGACCAGGCGCCAGCGCCAACAGGGACGGGCACGGCATCCTTCTCCGGTACACCGACGTCAGGAAAGAGGTCGCTGATGGTCCGGTTCACCGACTCCTCGACAGGATCGCCGACAGGGTGGACGTGGGAGTTCCTCGGCGGCTCCGTCTCGCCCCCCGTGTCGACACAGCGCAACCCGACCGCCTGGTTCAACGAGGGAAAGCAGTACACCGTCCGGCTCACCGTCACCTACCAGGACGGCAGGACGAGCACGGCGACGAAGACGGGATACGTGAAGGTCCTGGGTTGAAGGGAGGTCCCGAGAAGGGGGTGATCGAGAGGAAGAGCCGTGGTGAACGGCCTCAGTCCGACGACGGGGCGGGGGCGGCGGCCTCCTCCTCGTCCTTCTTCCGGTAGGCCTCGAGGAGCAGGGACGTGATGTTCCGCACCGGGAGGTCCGTGTGTCCCATGATATGGAACTCGCAGAACGGGCAGGAGGAGATCACCTGCTCCGCCCCCGTTGCCGCGATCGCCTCGCGCCGGAGCTCGCCGAGCGCCGCCGCCACCTCGGGCTTCCCGGACTTCACCCCGCCTCCCGAGCCGCAGCAGCGGGCCGGCATCTCGACCAGGTCGGCGACCTGCCGGATGAACGCCCGGGGCTGCTCCGAGATCCCCTGGCCCCGGAGCAGGTGGCAGGGGTCGTGGTAGGTGACCTTCAGGGGGAGGCGCGCCGGCGGCTCGATCCCGAACTCGGAAAGCACCTCGTTGATGTCCATCACCCGGAACGGCAGGTCCTCGTAGTCGTTCTTCAGCGTTGCCCCGCACCCGGCGCACATCGTCATTACGATCGGGTACGGCGCGAACGCCTCCCGGTTGATCGCCTTGAGCCGCGGGAGTTCGGCGAGCTGGCCCGTCCGGATCAGCGGCGAGCCGCAGCAGACCTGGGCCATCGGTACGATCACCCGGATCCCGTTCCGGCGCAGCACCTCGATCGCGTCGAGCGCCGTCTGGGGGAGGCGCATGGAGTACATGCACCCGACGAAGAATGCGACCTCGCCCCGCACCGGCCCGTACGACTCGATCACCGGGTCGACCCGCTCGAAGAGCGGCGTCTCAGTCCGCACCACCGACCGGCCCGTCGTCCGGACGAGGTCCGAGACCTCCAGGTGGCGCGGGAGGGTGAAGCCACGCCGGTTCGCCTCCGCCCGGAGCCGCTCGATCGCCTTGCCCATGATCTTGATGTCCTTCGGGCAGGCTTCGTAGCAGGCATGGCAGGAGGTGCAGTTGAAGAGCCCGCCGTCCTTCGCCTGGACCACCCGGTCGTCGGCGTCGCGCGGATCGAGCTGAAGTCGCTCGAGCTGCCGCATCGCGGTCGGGCCGGCAAAGTCGCTCACCGCGACCGCCGGGCAGACCGAGATGCAGGACCCGCACTCGACGCAGTCGCACAGGTCCTTCATCACCTCGACCGTCTCCCGGTCAGGGAGCTCGGTCTCGCCCCCGGGAACGAGCGCCGCGATCCGCTCGATCCGGGGCACCAGGTCGACGACCAGGTCGCGGACCACCGGCAGGTCGAGCGGCTCGACCACGTCGCCATCCGCCACGGGGGTCATGCAGGCGAGGCCCGGCTTCCCGTTCACCTTCACGGCGCAGGACCCGCACTGGCCCGAGCCGCAGCAGTAGCGGTAGGCGAGCGTTGGGTCCTGCTCGTGGACCGCGTGGAGGGCATGGAGCACCCGCGCCCCATCGTGGACCTCCACCTCGTACGGAACGAGCCGGGCCGGCTCGCCGGCGTCGGGGTCGAAGCGCGAGACCAGTACCGTCATCCGGCTCATGCCCGAACCTCCTCGATCCCCTCGCGGGTGAGCGAGAGGAACGTGTGCCCGTAGGGCGACCGGTCCGGCGGCAGTTCGCACGTGGGGTCGCGCCGGGTGTGGGCCCCCCGGCACTCGGGCCGAAGCAGCGCCGCCCGGCAGATCAGCGAGGCAAGGAGGCACTGGTTCTCCGCCGTGCAGCACTCGAGGAGGTTCCGAGCGGTCGCTGCCCGAAGGCGTGCGTTCCTAAGGGCCTCGACACCAGCGAAAGCGCCGGCGAGCCCCTCGCGGTCCCGGAAGATCCCCGCGCCCCGCCACATCGTCAGTTTGAGCTGCTTCACGATCTGGTGCGGCGGCACATCGCCGTCGAGGAAGCCGTCGAACCGGCGCCGCAGCGTTCCGAGCTGCCGGTCGATCGCCGGAGTGATCTCCCGGCGCCGCTCCGGCTCGAGCCCGGCGGAACGGCCGGCCCGGCGGCCGAAGACCTGGGTCTCGGCGAGCGCGTTCCCGCCGAGGCGGTTCGCCCCATGAACCCCGCCCGAGCACTCCCCCGCCGCGAAGAGGCCAGGGACCGTCGTTGCACAACCGGGGGTGATCCGGAGCCCGCCCATGATGTGGTGGGCGGTCGGCGCCACCTCCATCGGCTCGGTCCGGATGTCGACGCCGTAGGCGAGGAACTGCTCGAGCATGATCGGCAGCCGCTCCTCGACCTGGCCGGGCGGGAGGTGGGTGACGTCGAGCCAGACGCCGCCGCGCTCGGTCCCCCGCCCCTCCAGGATCTCGGTCGCGATCGCCCGGGCCACGACGTCGCGGGTCGAGAGTTCCATCCGCTCGGGGTCGTACCGGGTCATGAACCGTTCGCCCAGACGGTTCAGGAGACGCCCGCCCTCGCCGCGCACCGCCTCGGTGACGAGCCGCCCGCGAGCGTCGTACGGCTGGATCGCTCCCGTCGGGTGGAACTGGATCATCTCCATGTCGATCAGTTCGGCCCCCGCCCGGAACCCGAGCGCGTACCCGTCGCCGGTCCCCGAGGAGGAGTTCGTGGAGATGTCGTAGACCTGCGTCCCCCCGCCGGTCGCGAGCACCACCGCGTCCGCGAGAAAGACCGAAAGGTCGCCATCGCGGTCGAGCGCCGCCGCACCGGCGCAGCGGTCCCCGTCGAGCAGGAGCTCGACCGCCGCGCACTCGTGCACCACCTCGACGTCCGTCGCGGCGAGTCGGTCCATCAGGGTCACCATCATCTCGTGCCCGGTCCGGTCCCCCGCGTAGCAGGTCCGCGGGCGCTGCTGCCCGCCGAACGGCCGCTGGGCGACCCCGCCCCCGGGAGCGACGTCGAAGACGGCCCCCCAGGCGACCAGTTCCCGCACCCGGTCCGGCGCCTCGTGCACCAGCGCCTCGACCAGGGCCGGGTCGTTCAGGTACGCCCCGCCCTTCAGGGTGTCCGCCGCGTGGAGCGAGGGGTCGTCATCCTCGCGAAGGACCGCGTTGTACCCCCCCTCCGCCATCGTCGTGCACCCGCCCTTGCCGGCGATCGTCTTGGAGAGGAGCACGACCGATCCGTGCTCCGCTGCCTCGATCGCGGCCCGCACGCCCGCGCCGCCGCTGCCGACCACCAGGACGTGGGACGATGTCGCTCCGTTTTCCACCATCTTGAAGAGGGTTGGGGTCGGAGTATGATAAAGAATGGCGAGGGGGACGAAAGAGCACCCATGCGGTATCTGATGAAGTTCGGCGGCACCTCGGTCGCCGACGGCCGAAGTATCGGACAGGTGGTCGAGCTCGTCGGCGATTGCCGGAGGAGCGGCCACGAGGTGGCGGTCGTGGTCTCGGCCATGCGGGGGGTGACGGACGGGCTGATCGCCTGCGCCGAGGAGATGGCGACGACGCAGCACCCGGACCCGGCCCCGTTCCTGGCGGGGGTGCGCGACCGACAGGTCCGGGCGCTCGCCGAGGTCGCACCCGAAGAGTCGGAGAAGGCGCTCCGCGTCATCGACGAGCGGCTCGCTGCACTGGCGAACATCCTCCAGGCGGTTCACACGCTCCGCGAGCTGACCCCGCGATCGAGGGACTATATCATCTCCTTCGGCGAGCGCCTCAGCGCGGTGGTCGTCGCGGCGGCCTTCCGGCAGCAGGGCTTCGCCGCCGAGCCGCTGGACGGCGGCGCGGCAGGCATCCTGACCAACGACTGCCACGGCGAGGCGATGGCCCTCCCCGAGTCCGGGCCCCGGATCCATGAACGGGTCGTCCCGCTCCTCGCCACCCAGGTGCCGGTGATCATGGGCTTCATGGGCTGCACCCCGGACGGCTCCGTCACCACGCTCGGCCGGTCCGGCTCGGACTACTCGGCCGCCGTGCTGGCCGCCGGGATCGACGCGGACGAGTGCTGGATCTGGACCGACGTCGACGGTGTAATGACCTCCGACCCGCGCCTCATCTCCGACGCCCGGGTGATCCCCGCCGTCTCGTACCTCGAGGCGATGGAGCTCTCCTACTTCGGGGCGAAGGTGCTCCACCCGCGCTCGATCGAGCCGGCGATGGCAAAGGGGATCGCGATCCGGGTCAAGAACACCTTCAACCCCGACTACCCGGGGACGGTCCTGGTCGCGAACGGGATCCCCTCCCGCCGGGTCGTGAAGGCCCTCTCCTTCATCGACCGGGTGGCTCTTGTCAACTGTAACGGAGCCCAGATGATCGGCCGGCCCGGCGTCGCGAACGCGATCTTCGCCGCGCTCGCCGAGCGGTCGGTGAACGTGATGATGATCTCGCAGGGCTCGTCCGAGGCGAACATCTCGCTCGTCATCGACGAGGGTCACCTCGACGCCGCCACCGAGGCGCTCGAGCCCCTCGTCGCCAGCGGCCTCTTCCGCGAGCTCTCCACCGAGCGTGACGTGGCTGCCGTCGCTGTCGTCGGCTCGGGGATGGCCGGCGCTCCCGGCACCGGCGGACGGATCTTCACCGCGCTCGGCCGGCACGGGATCAACGTGATGATGATCTCGCAGGGTTCGTCCGAGGCGAACATCTCGTTCGTCGTCCGGGCGGCAGACGGCCCGCGAGCGGTGCGGGCCCTGCACGACGAGTTCAGGCTATCGGAGAAGTGCGATGACGAATGACCGGGCGTACCGCGATGCGGGCGTCGACATCCGCCTCGAGGCCGACGGCGTCGCGGCGCTCGTCCGAGAGCTGACCTACCGGCGCCAGGGAGCGCACACTCCCGTCGGTGGGCTCGGCCACTTCGCCGGGCTGATCGAGTTCGGGGCATACGTCCTCGCACTCGCCACTGACGGCGTGGGGACCAAGATGCTGATCGCGGACGCGGTGCAGGACTGGTCCACGGTCGGGATCGACTGCATCGCGATGAACGTGAACGACCTCTACGTGATGAACCTCGAGCCGATCGCGTTCGTCGACTACATCGCCACCGACCACGTCGACCCGGCGAAGATGGCCGCGCTCGGGCGCGGGCTGAACGAGGGGGCGAGGCTCGCGAACCTCTCGATCGTCGGCGGTGAGACGGCGACCCTCGCCGGGCTCGTGAACGGGCTCGACCTCGCGGGGGCGGTGCTCGGTTTCCAGCGGCACGACCAGGTCGTTTCCGGCGAGGCCTGCCGGCCCGGCGACCTCGTCGTCGGACTCCCCTCGTCCGGGGTGCACTCGAACGGGCTCTCGCTCGCACGCCGGATCGCGGAGGCGAACGGCGGGTACGACCAGCCGTTCGGCGACCGGACCCTCGGGCGGGAGCTCCTGACGCCGACCCGGATCTACAGCGAGGTGCTCCGGATCGCAGCGGCCCACGAGGTCCACGGCATGTGCCACGTCACGGGCGGCGGACTCCTCAACTTCAACCGGCTCTCGCGGTACGGCTTCCTGATCGACGACCCCCTCACCCCACCGCCGGTCTTCGACTGGCTCCAGGAGAGGGGCGCCGTCTCAACCCCCGAGATGTACCGGACCTTCAACATGGGCATGGGCTTCGCGCTCGTCGTCCCCGAAGAGGAGGTCGACGGCGTCGCCCGGAGCGTGCCGGGTGCAAAGGTGGTCGGTCGGTGCACGGCCGAACCGGAGATCCGGTTCAAGGACCTCCTTATTCAGTAGAACAGAAGAAAATAATCGGCGGGCGAGGCGCGTTTTTTACGCCCCGCACTCGTCGTCACGGGCGAACGGCTCCCTCGTCGCCCGGTCGGAGACGATCGCCGAGTTCCCGGTCGGGTCCTCGATGATCAGCGTGATGGGAAACTCCCCTTCCTTCACCCCGTCGATCTCTCCTTTCAGGATCTCCGCCCGTTCCCGTTCCTCGCCGTCCGCCCAGACGAGGACGCCCTCGACGACCGAGAGGATGCGGTCAAGCACCCCTTCGACATTGGTGACGAAACCCTCGCAGGCGGGTCCCGGGTCGATCTCCACACCGAGCTCGGGGATCCGCAGGATTGCGCTCATCGAACGGACGACGCGTACCGAGAGGTCCTCGGGCATCGAGACGGGAAACGTGAACCGAACTGGCTCCGACTCCTGGAGCATCTGGGTATTGGTGTACCGATACCCACAGGCGGGGCAGACGGCCGAGACGATCAGGATATCGGAAAAGTATGGGATCGTCTCGGTCTGGTACACATACTCGACCTCTTCGCCGCAGGTGGCGCACGGCCCGTTCACGACCGCACGCCGACCGCCTGCGGCACCACCTTCCACTAGAATCCCCCGACGATCTTCTCGCGCGAGATCTTGATCGACTGGGGCGTGATCACGACGTACCGCTGGTCGCCCAGGCCGACGATATCGCCGTTCACGTCCTTCGCGACCTCTTTCAGGTCCTTGAGCACGCGCTCGGAGGTGATCTTGTCCAGTTTCAGCTGGGAGATGTCCGCGATCACGATGTTCCCGTTGTAGATCTCGTCCTTGATCTTCGGGGTGTCCTTCAGGCTCGAGATACCGGCGATCTTGACATAGCACGACGCGGGCTCGTCGTCCGGAGACTGCGTCTCGAACGCCGAGAGGTCGAGTTCCATATAATCGTCCTCTTTCGGAACGGCGCTCTTGCCCAGGAGAGAGTCGAGAATCTTGGAAGCCATACCCAAAATCTCGCCTCCATGCGTATTTAAGTATTCCTTTCTCCGATCAGACCTCGAGACTCCAGATCTCGTCCCCCACGTGGTGGATATTTTTACAGACTTTGCCAGCGGTCTCTGCGCGCATCGCCTCAGCGTCCATCCGGGCGATGCCGACCGCGAGCGGCTTCCCGTGCCGCTCCTCGACCACGAGCACCGGGTGGTCCGCCCGGACATCGTCCGTTATCGCGACGATCCCTGGCCTCATGATGTCGGCCCCGTTCACGACGAAGCGGACGGCCCCCATGTCGACCGTCACCCGGCGGGCCGAGAAGGGGCGAGCGATCGCGCCCTGGAGGGTCGGAAAGAGGACCCCGGCCCGCTCGAAGAGCAGGGGGCGCTTGTCGAGCAGGTAGATGCGGAACGCCCCCCCCGTTTCGGCCACCTCGATCCGATCGGCCGCAAAGATGTCCGCCTCGTCGCCGAGCTCCTCGCCGAGCCGGCGCACGATCTCGGCTGCCTCTCCCTTTCTGACGGTGTGCCGTTTCCTGATCGTGATCGGCGCCATCGGTCATCTATGGCGCGATTCAGCCATAAATACCGTGATGGTGAGTCCTACGCTATGGTTATATACCGCGCTCGCTCACATAGAGTACTCCAGGTGGATCGAGGAAGAGAGATGTCGAAGAGGCCGCTGGATATACTTGACCAGGTACTGAATCGGGAGCCCGTGATCGTCTCGCTGAAAGGCGAACGCGAGCTTCGCGGTGTACTGCAGGGATACGACGTGCACATGAACCTCGTCCTCGACCAGGCCGAGGAGGTGACGGATGGTACGACCACCCGGATCGGCACGCTCATCGTCCGCGGCGATAACGTGATCTATATCTCGCCGTCACAGAACCAGTAAGGAGGAGTTGCATGTCCAAAGGCACACCATCAATGGGGAAGCGGAACAAGCAGAGCCACATCGCCTGCCGGCGGTGCGGATCGATCTCGTTCCACCTCAGGCACAAAGTCTGTTCGAAATGCGGATTCGGCCGGTCAAGCCGGATGCGCAGCTACGACTGGACCTCGAAGCGGCCAAAAGTACCGACGCACTGACCTTCAATGTGCGGAATCGTTGGCATCGTCGATGCTGGCGGTGTCTCACACCCGCTCTACTACGCCCTGTATGCGCTCCAGCATCGGGGCCAGGAGAGCGCGGGGATCTCTGTTTTTAATGGCGACCGTCTCCGCAAGCACAAGGCTTCGGGACTCGTTGCCGAGGTCTTCGACACCGAGACGCTGAGAAAACTCGACGGGCAGATAGGTGTCGGGCACGTTCGGTACCCGACCACCGGTGCAAACACCCCCGAGAACATCCAGCCGTTCAACTTCCGGTTCATGGGTAAGGGGTTCGCCATCGCTCACAACGGCAACCTCGTCAACACCCGGGAACTGCGCACCTCCTTCGAAGAGACCGGCCAGATCTTCTGCACGACCACGGACACCGAGGTGATCGCCGCGCTGATCGCCACCGAGCTTCGCTGCTCGGGGTCGATCGAGGACGCCGTCCGACTCTGCATGGCCCGTCTCCGCGGCTCGTACTCGGTCGTGATGGCCTACGACGGCGCCGTCTACGGGTTCCGTGACCCGCTCGGGATCAAGCCCCTCTGCCTCGGCAGGACGCCAGGCGGCCACATCATCGCCTCGGAGTCGGTGGCGATCGACGCGCTCTCGGGTACCCTCGTCCGCGACGTCCGACCGGGCGAACTGGTTCGGATCAACGTTGACGGCGTCAGCTCGACGCAGATCACGAAGGTGGACCGGACGGCCCACTGCATCTTCGAGTACATCTACTTCGCGCGGGCCGACGCGATCATCGATGGTGTGCTCGTCTACGATGTCCGTCGGACGATCGGAGAGAAGCTCCACGAAGAGGCGCCGGTCGATGCGGACGCCGTCTGCCCGGTCCCTGACTCGGGGACTGCCTACGCGATCGGGCACGCACGGGTATCGGGCCTCCCCTACACAGAGAGCCTGATCAAAAACCGCTACATGGGCAGGACCTTCATCATGCCCACCCAGGCCGCCCGCGAGCAGGCCGTGCGGATCAAGATGAACCCGATCAGAAAGCACCTCGAGGACAAATCGATTGTACTGATCGACGACTCGATCGTCCGGGGCACCACCTCGCGCAGGATCATCCAGATGATCCGGAACGCCGGTGCACGGGAGATCCACATGCGGATCGGGTCGCCGCCGATCAAGGCGCCCTGTTACCTGGGGGTGGATATGCCGACGCGGGAGGAGCTGATCGCCTCGTGCCGGGACGAGGACCAGGTCTGCGATTCGGTGACGGCCACATCCCTCCATTATATCTCCTTCGATGCGCTGATCCAGGCGATCGGGCACCCCTGCGACAACCTCTGCACCGGTTGCCTGACCGGGTGCTACCCCGTCGCGATCGACGGCGAGACCGCCCTGACACGGGATGTCGAGTTCCTCGACGACACCTTCCAGCTCGGCCTCGACTCCTTTGACAAAACGATGTAGCCGGGTCCACCCGCCCGGAGACGAACCGTCTCTTTTTTCCCGGGGTGAAGACACGGAGCGTGAGTGTTCCGACAGTGATGTCTGCCGCCCAGGTACGTCACACCCTTCATGCTCCAAGAAGGCCTCAGTTGAAACCTATTCCTTCTCTATCGTCGCTTTGAAGACCGGCACGGTCTCGAAAAAGGGTCAGAGATTGTTGAACAGCCAGGTGACGTCGGCGAAGTCGATCCGACCGTTGCCGTTGTAGTCGAAGGCGGCGACGGGCTCGTTCGAGCCGATCCAGGTCATCTGGTTGAAGTACAGGACAACGTCCGCGAAGTCTTTCCGGCCGTTGCCGTTCACGTCCTCGTACAGGCTGTCGCCGTCCAGATTGGTCGGAACTCCGGCACCGCCGGGGACCAGTTTCACCGGCGGGACGGTGGGCGCCGGAGTTGCCCCCTCCCGGACGAACCTGTGGATCCGGTTGTTGCCCGAGTCGGCGACATAGACATTGCCGGCACGGTCGATCGCAACTCCCATAGGACGGTCGAACTGCCCGATTCCCGTGCCGTGAGCGCTCCCATCTCCCATGCTCCCGGTGCCCTCGAGTCCGCCGATCTGCGCGAGGGGGGTACCGTTCGCGTCGTACTTCAGGACCCGGTTGTTGCCGGTGTCGGTGACGTAGACGTTGTTCGCGTCATCCACGGCGACACCCTCGGGACGCGTGAGCGGCCCGAACACGGGGAGCCCGAGTCCACCGAAGATCGATTCGAAGGTCCCGTTCGGGCCGAACCTCTGGACCCGGCCGTTGCCGGTATCGGCGACATAGATGTTCCCGGTGCCGTCCACCGCAATACCCCCGGGGTTCATGAACTGTCCGGGTGCGGAGCCTCCCAGGTGCCCCCCGATGAGCGATACGAAGGTGCCGTTCGGGTCGAGCCTCTGGACGGTGTTGGTGCCGGAGTCGGTGACGTAGAGGGCGCTCGCGTTATCCACCGCGATCCCCTGTATTCGGGCCGTCATGTTGGCCAGTTCCTGCTGTAATCTGGTCAGAGTGCCGTCCGATGAAAGCCTATGTATCAGATTCGTCGAATCATTGGCGATATAGGCAGTGACGGCATTGTCGACGGCGATCGCTCGGGGAGACCAGTTCACCAGGCTGGTCCCATACTGGGTGATATAGATACCATTCGACGCAAATTTCTGGACGCGGTGGTTGCCGATGTCCGGTATGTAGACATTCCCTCCATGGTCCACCGCGACGCCGCACGGATCGTTGAACTGCCCGTCCCCTGTCCCCAGGGCCCCCCAGATCAGGTCGTCCCGGTACGATTCCGGCAGCGTCGGTGTCACTCCCTGCCGCGAGAATGCCTGGATGCGGTGGTTTTGCGTATCGGCGACGTAGACGGTACCGGTACTGCTGACGGCAATACCCAGGGGAACTTCAAACTGTCCGTCCCCGGTGCCCCGGGATCCCCACGTCGTCACGAAGGTGCCGGTCGAGGTGAACTTCAGGACCTGCTCGCAATCGCCGGTGACATAGACGTTTCCCGTGCCGTCGACCGCAATCCCATAGAGGTACTGGTAGTTGCCCCCGACGTCCCACGTGCTCCATTGCGAAACATAGGTGCCGTCGGTCGTGAACGTCTGGATGCGGAGATTGTTGGTGTCGAGCACGAAGACGGTGCCGTCGCTGCCGACCGCGATGTCGTGCGGACGGACCATCTGGCCGTCTCCCCAACCGTAAGTCCCCCACGACGTCACGAGGGAGCCGGTCGGGGTGAACTTCAGGACGCGGTCGCTGTAGGTATCGCCGACATAGACGTACCCGGCACGGTCGACGGCGAGACCCTCCGCGGGGTAGCTCAGGTTCCCGGCCCCGCTCTCCCATTTCGAGACGAAGGTGCCCGTCGACGTGAACGTCTGGACCAGGCCCCGCGCATCGATGACGAAGACGGCGCCGTCATGGCCGATCGCGATCGCATGGGGATACTGGAACATGCCGTCGCCGGCCCCGAACTGGCCCCATTTCGTGATGAAGTTCCCTGCCTCGTCAAACTTCTGGACTCGGTGGTTGCCGTTGTCGACGACATACACGTCGCCTGCACCGTCGACCGCGATGCTCGCGGGGCCTTTGAACAGGCCGTCTGTGAAGCCTCGATACCCCCATTTCGTAACGAACTGGTATTCGCCCGCCGCCGTCGCGACCTGGACGCTGCAGAGGAAAAGAAAAAGGACGACGAAAATCGCAGGCAACCTTTGTACCGTCAAATAGTACCGCCTCGATAGTATCTGCAATGATCTCCCCAGCAATAATGACGCGTGGTTCCGATCTCCCGCCCGGGAGCGGGTCGAGGATGGTGGGGAGGAGCCTG
>JBFXGJ010000009.1:0-72026 GCA_050178135.1 Methanoregulaceae archaeon
GCCGTAGACCCGGTTATCGTGGACGATCAGGGTTATGTCAGTGTTCCGTTTTGCCGCAAAGAGGAGGTGTTCGAGCCCCTCGCCGTAGCAGTCACCATCACCGGCACAGCAGATGACCTTGAGGTCCGGGTTCGCGACCGCGATCCCGGTTGCCACAGGAATTGTCCGTCCGTGGATCGCGTAGAAGGAGTTGATCCCCAGGTAGTCGGCCATCTTGCCGTGGCAGCCGATGCCGGTCACCAGCACGAACTCGTCCGCCGGGGTCCCTTCGTCGATCATCCGTGCCACCACGTCCTTGAGGGCGTGCTCGATCGCGAAGTTGCCGCAACCCGGGCACCAGGTATTTGGCGCCCGAGTGATGAGGTCGCTCGTCGTCACCTAGACCACCTCCGCGAGGCGGGACGCAAGGTCCTCGACCGTGAAAGGGCGACCGTCGTACTGCTGCACCCGAGTATCGATCTCGAACCCGTTCACCCGCAGTAGTTGCTCGAGCTGCCCGGTCCAGTTCTGCTCTACCACGATGATCCGGTCGAGTCCTTCAACGGCAGCACGGAACGCTTCGACCGGGAACGGCTCCAGCACGACGGGGCGGATCACTCGGAGGGGAAGACCATCGGTCGCCTCGAGCACGGCACCGCCCGTCGATCCCCATGTCACCACGCCGACGTGCGAGTCATCGGGGCCGGAGACGGCAACGGGCTCGAACCCATCGAGCGCTCGCTGGAGGGTCCGCGCCTTCTCCCGTCGCTTCGCCTGCATCGATGCAGAGACGAGAGCGTCCTCGGTGGTCGTCCCGGACTCGTCATGCTCGTAGGAGTTCACCTTTATCACTGCGCCCTTTGCTGGGACGGTCCACATTGGCGATACACCAGTCGGTGTGAGCCGGTACCGGAGATAGGGTTCGTCTGGGGGTGTCGAAGTTCCGGCATCCGGGGCTCCCACCTCTATCTCGGGGTCGATCGCGGTCGAGTACCCTCCCTCGCAGAGCGTCTTGTCCACGAGCAGGATCGCCGGCACCTGGAACCGCCATGCGAAGTCGAGCGCCCGGGCGGACCAGCGATACGCCTCGCCTGCGTCCATCGGCGCAACGATAAGACGCGGGAACTCTCCCTGGCCCGCATGGCGGGCGAAGAGGAGCTCGGTCTGGCAGGAGTAGGTGGGGAGGCCCGTGCTCGGGCCGGGCCGCTGGCCGAGCACGATGACGACCGGCACCTCCGCCATGCCCGCAAGGGAGAGGCCTTCGGTCATCAGGCAGAATCCGCCGCCGGAGGTACCGACGGCGCACCGGCTCCCGGCGTATGCTGCTCCGAGCGCCATCAGGATCACGGCGATCTCGCTCTCGGGATGGACGACGGAGAGGTTCGTCCGCTCGGCGAAATCGGCAAGAAAATGCAGGATGCTGGAGGTCGGGGTCATGGGATAGGCGATGTAGGTATCGAGACCGCCGCGAACCAGACCGAGCGCGATCGCCTCGTTCCCGGTCAGCACCGGCAGTGGTTCGCGATCGCCGCGCGAGATCCGGAACTGGGTTTCAACCGCGTCGAACGCCCGGCGAGCGACGCGAAGATTGACCTCGGCATGCCGGTCAAACTCCCTCATAAAGACCTCCTCTACGAGGGACCACGGTATGCCGGCCACCCGGCAGAAGGCGCCGATCATCCCCGAGTTGCGTGTGATCGGGGGGGCGCTTCCCGCCGCCAGCACCTCATCGAGCGGGACCGGAACCCCCTCCGCCTCCTTCACGGTCGACGAGTCGTACAGGAGCACTCCACCGGGATTGAGCCGGCCGTGATGCCGTTTCACCGTTTCGCGGTCCAGGGCGAGGACCATGTCGACACGGTCGCGGTGCGTCCAGACGGCGTGGTCCGCCGATCGGACGATCGCATAGTTATGACCCCCACGGATCAGGGAGGGGTAATCGTAGTACATGTAAACAGACCGGCCGAGCCGGGCCATCATCCGGTTGAGGACAGCGCTTGCCCTGTTGATCCCTTCGCCGGCCCTGCCGCCGATCAGCACCGAGAACTCTTCCACGGAGATACCTCAGTCTCCTTGAAGGGATGGGGGCGGATAAAGCCTTGGTGCAGGAGCCCGGTCTTCCAGCGGGGCCGGGGCCCTCCGATCACCCCTCGACACCAGCCTCCTGCTCGAGGAGGCCGAAGACGTTCCCTTCGGCGTCGGCACAGTAGGCGACCTTTCCCAGCCCGTGCACGGTTCGGCGGGGCATCATGATCTCACCGCCAGCCCTGATACAGCGGAGGAGGGTGTCGTCGATGGAGCTGACGCCGACCAGGTTCGTGAACGACGAACCCCGCACCCGGGGCATCACGGCCCCGTCGATCCCGGGTTCGCCCGCCTCACCCGACTTGAGCAGGATGTAGTAGGGGTCCGCGGTCCGGACGAGCTCCCACCCGAAGACCTCGCGGTAGAACGCTGCCACCCGTTCGGGGTCATCGGCGTGGCATTCGAAATGAACGACGCGCGGCATGATGTCTTCCGCGCTGCATTGGGGCCGATCGGATTAGAACCTTTTCGTCCCCAGAGAGATACGTCGATGCGGTCACTTGTATTCGCGCCGCGAGTACGTGTACCGCCCGGACTCACCGCCCTTCACGACGATATAGAGCCACTGGTAGAGAGAGCGGATCATGCCGAACTGCTCGTATCGGCGCATCGAGAAGCCGACCTTCAACCGGGAGTCGAAGAGGATCTTTCCTTCATGCACCATCCGGCGGGCGATCTCCAGGTCGTCGCCAGCATCGATCGTTCGGTACATGCCCGCTCGGACAAAGGCATCCTTTCGGAACGCGGAATTACATCCGAGCGTATAGTGCATGAGACCCATGCGATAACAGAGACCTGAGAGGGTATTCGCCGTCCAGAGTGACAGCCTGTTGCCGAGGGAGTCCTCGATCGGCCATACCGTACCGTAGACCATCACCACCCCGTCTGTCGAGAAACCGTCCCGGATCCGTTCGAGCCAGTCGCGGGGGAGGATGCAGTCTGCGTCCGTTGTAGCGACCAGGCTGGCCTCTGCTGCGAGGACGCCGTCGTTCCGTGCACCCCCCACCTTCGGGCTCGTCTGGATGAAGACACGATCGGCATGGCTGGCGGCAATCTCCCTCGTCCGGTCCTTCGAATCGCCATCCACGACGATCACCTCGTACTGGTCTCGCGGGAGGGTCTGGTCCTCGAGAGAGAGGAGGCAGCGTTCGATGCCGGTCTCTTCGTTGAAGGTCGGCACGACAACAGAGATGACCGGGGTCATCGTCGACCCCCGAGTTCACGCCGCATCAGTTCGATCTCGGCCATCGTCTCCCGGTGGAACGAGAGTACCAGGTCGCCGATCATGCCGAAGACGAAGATCTGGATTCCGACCATGATCAGCAGCACCGTCAGGATGGTGAGCGGAAGATGTGTGATCCCGGCGAGCCACTCGATGACCACGATCACTCCGATGAGGAATCCGGCAATGGCAAGAGTCACCCCGATCAGGCCAAAGTAGAAGAGGGGGTTATTCATTCTGGCCAGGCGGTATATCGTCACGGCGATTCGGTATCCGTCCTGGATCGGATTCAATTTTGTGGGCGTTCCTGGCCGGCGGCCGTACCGGATGGGGACCACCTGCACCCGGTGGCCGTTCCGAACCGCCTCGACCGAGATCTCGGTCTCAATCCCGAACCCCTGCTCCTTGAGGGTCATATGATTGATCGCCTCCCGGGTGAAGGCCCGGTACCCGGAGAGGATGTCGAAGAGGAATCGGCCATGGGCGAGGCGGAAGAGCCGGTTCAGGATATAGTTTCCCGTGTAGTTGAGCCGTGAGAAAGCACCCAGATCGGCATCACGTAAACGGTCACCAATCACCTGGTCGTACCCCTCGAGGAGCGGTTTCACCATCCGGTCAGCATCCGCTGGATCATAGGTCCCGTCGCCGTCCAGCATCAGGACATAGGGGGTCTCGATCTCCCTGAAGGCCTCGACGACGGCGTCGCCCTTGCCGCGCCCCTCCTGGACGAGCACCCGGGCACCGGCTACTTCCGCGAGCTCGGCGGTGCCGTCCGCACTGTTACCGTCGATCACCAGGACGTGGCGATAGCCGTGGTCGGCGAAGTCCCGAATCAACGCCTGAATGGTCGGCGCCTCGTTCAGCGTCGGGATCAGGACAGTGACCTCGTCCCGGTCGAACATCATTTCCATATATATGCCGGAAAGGTCATCATAAGACCTTTGATGAGGCTGGAAAAACCGGGCCTGCGCGTCCTGGGAATCGCCGAGAGTTATCGCGGGAGGCACGACGATGGTGCCCGCTCGAGCCTTGTCGGGGTGGTGATGCGGCGAGACCTCCGGATCGACGGGTTCGCGGTCCAGGAGGTGACCGTGGGAGGGATGGACGCGACCGACGCGGTCCTCAGACTCGTTATGTCCCTCGGACGCAACGACCTGAACCTGGTCATGACCTCGGGCTCGGTGATCGCCTGGTTCAACGTTATTGATGGGGACCTGGTCTGGAGAAGGACAGGGGTTCCCGGGATCTCGGTCACCTACGAACCATCCAACGGGCTCGAAGAGGCGATCATCCGGCACTTTCCCGGGGACGATGAGCGGCTCTCCCGATACCGCACCCTCGGAGAGAGAGAACCGGTCACGCTCTCGACCGGCTTGACCGTGTACGTGCGCCCCTTCGGACTGGCCCTCAAGGAAGCCGCCCGAGTGGTCGATGTCTTCACCATCGACGGGAGGGTGCCCGAGCCCCTTCGCGTCGCCCGGCTCATAGGACGGGGCCTGATGCGCGGTACTCATCCTGCGAGATGATACAGCCGGTTGGAGAGTCGAGGAACACGGTCCGTATCACCTGGCCCGGCTTGAAGGTGCCGTCCTTGAAATCGACAAGAACGGTCGCACCCGGTTCCCACTTCTCTCCCTGACAGCCGAGCCCGCCCATCCGTTCAACGCCGAAATGATGCGTCGGTATGAAGTCCTGGCCATGAAACGTGGTGATGAAACTACGGATTGGGACGTCATCGACATAAAACCGGGCCGATAGGAAACGGTTCTGCAGAGGTGCGGCCCCTATGTACCGGAGCAGGACGCGACTGTCGTAGTTGAGGCACGTCCGCTCTTCGTTGTAGTCGTGGATCATGACGACCTCGATCTGCGTGGGAGGGAAGGGGTTGCAGAGGCGTGGAAAGGGGAACATCGCCAGGATCAGCAATGCGACGATGACCGTCACCGCCACCATGAGTATGACTCCGACGATCGGAGAGACGCCGCACTCCTGCCGCGCATGGGGCACACGTGATCGATCACCCGGTCATATCAAGAATGTATCGAAACGCTCTGATGACCGGCAGGTTCTTTCTCCTGTGCGCCGTACAGACCGAAAAGATGTATCGTCTTCGCCTCACTTTATCATCCCCGGACGACGAGGATCCGCTAAGACTGGCACATATCTTCGTACGAGGAGTCCTGAGACCGGGATTCAACAGGTCAGAGGGACCGTGACCACACGCCTGCACCTGCTCCAGGCTTGCAGAACGGGTCAAACACCTCTGGTGGGATCCAGGCTGGATGATTCTGTCCTGTCATGGTTGCCGGGCCCTCGACCACGGCTCAGGGATAGGTCCGAAACCCCGGGTCGAATCCGGAGACCTGAGCATGGTCCTGGACCGTCGACGGTGCCCGTCCCCCGTTCATCCCCGCCTTCCGATGTGATCCACCATGGTGTCTCTCGGCAGAACCTCGAGTCCTCCCGAGTAGGTGTTTGGCTGCCGGCGACCCTGCACGACCAGTAGATATGGCGAACGACGCTCACCCTGCATGTTTCTCCTCTTCCACCTGCTGACCGGGCTCGTGATCGGATACCTCCTCGCCGATCGGTTCGACGAACGCCGCATGGTTCTGCCGTGTATTCTCGGGTCCGTTCTCCCCGATATCGTGGATAAACCCATCGGGTACCTGGTCTTTGGAGAGGCGATCGGAAACGGGCGTATCTTCCTTCACACGCTCTTCTTCCTCGTCCTTGTCCTCGCCATCGGTGCGTTCGTTCTCAGAAAATGGCATGTCCCGCACCTTCTCGCCCTGGGGATCGGTGTCGGCTCTCACCAGGTTCTCGACCTGATGTGGGAACAGCACACGGAATGGTATTATCCGTTCCTCGGCCCCTTTTCCAAGCTCGAACACGAGGAGTGGTTTGTCCAAGCACTGCTGGCAGAGCTCCAGAACCCGGTGGAGTGGATCACGGGTATTCTTCTCTGCCTGGTGCTCCTCCCCATTATGTTCCCATCCGCGGACCGCTGGCTCGAAGAGAGGGGCGGCAGGTCACTCAGGACGCTGGGGCTCGTCGCAGCCCCTATACTCTTCGCGGTGGGTATCTTCATGATGACTAAGGGGCTATCGCACCAGTTCACCCCGGTCACTGGCTGGCATGAGCCCCTGTACAACGTGTTCGGCGGTGGCGTGGTCATCCTCGCTGCCCTCGCGGCGTACCGGTTCTCGCAAGGAGGACAGGCACCTGGGAGAATGGAGACCGATACAGGGGGCCACGGATAGCGCTCCCTGACCCGATCGAAAGCCCTGTCCTCAGCATCCACCAGGAAAGTTCCAACCCATCATCTCACCTCGTGAGATGACGGTCGGTGGGGGGATCCCCCTCCCCGAATTAATTCCATCCTCGAGGAACCTCAGCTCACGCTCTCGGGAAGAGGCCCCCGCCCTTGCCACCGGAGAAAGAGACCGGGCAGGATCGCCCTGGTCGTCAAAGATCCGGTTTATTCCTGGAACTCTTCGATCGCAAGCTGGTACATCCAGTCCATCAGGAGCGGGCACTCCTCGACCACGCACTCCTGGTCACAGGCAATGCAGGGGATCAGCTCGGTGCCTGCAAGGAGCAGGTTCGGGTCTGCCGGCAACCTTACCGCCCTGATTACATACGTCTTGATCCCGTCCCTCCGGTACTCGATCCGCTCGACACGCCCGTCATCCAGCAGTTTCTTGACCAGACGGGAACACTTACGACTGTCGACCCCGAGTTCCTTCCAGAGCTCACTCTGGAGCACCCCCTTCGGGTGGGAGCGGATCACCTCGAGCGCGTCGTCCTCGGTCTCCGCCGTCATTTGTTCAGGCCATCGGAGCGATGGTAAGGATGTTGTTGCCCCGGATCACGACCGTGCCGAGGTTCCTGCGTGCACCCCGGTTCAGTTCAACGGTCTCGTCCATGTGGATGTTGAGGTACTCGTCCACGGCCACGAGTCGGCCCTGGAGTTGACGTCCCTCATCCTTGATCTCGACAGTCACCCGCGACTCCACGAGTGAGAAGACCTTTTTAATGGGTAAGACGATCCCGTTCACCATTCTGCAGCATTATCGAAGCGAAAGGAAATATACGTTTCCCTGTGCCCTCGTCAGAATCCCTCCGGACCGAGGGTCAGCTCGGGCGATGTTAATACCCCTGGCACCCGATCTATCAGGGAAAACCGGGACGGGCGGGCGGCATCCGACCCGCAGTCCCGGCACCTGGAGTGACGATGGCGGACGAGCCGCACGAGCAAGGATTACCAGTTAATGACGAGATCGCCCCTCCCGAACGCGAGGAGGCATGTGGGTATGACGACGGACCAACGGTATCGGCCCCCGTGCCGGCCCCGCGCCGATCGCCCGATCTTCGGGCGATCGCGCTGGTGGGGATCGCGCTGATCGCGTGCGCAGTATTGGCGTTGGTACTCTTCCTACCTCCCAGCCCAGGGCCCCAAGGCCTGGAGACGACGCCAACGGGGGGCATCACCCCGACGCCAACCCCTGCGTACCCGGATGGTGCAGTCCTTGTATCGGCTGCTAACAGCGCCGATGCGGGACGCCAGGAGGCGCAATTTGCCTGTGATGGCTCCGATGACCAGATAGAGATCCAGCAGGCGCTCGCGGCAGCGGAAGCAAACAAAGGGACTGTCGTCCTGCTCGACGGCACGTTCCACTGCACCGATCGAATCCTCCCGCCTGCCGGGGTCACCCTGCAGGGAGTCGGGCTCGGACGGACCACGCTGGACGTCCAGGGATATTACAAGCCAATCGAGCTCCTCAAGGACGAGGTTACGCTCAGGGACTTCCGGATTACCGGGCGCGGTTTCATACTGGTCCGAGCCAGCCACATCCTCGTCGAGAACATCTCGATCACGACCATGCAGTCGGGTCGCGTGGAAGCGAACGGAGCCTTCTTCGTCTTCGCCAAGGACTCGGTGATCGAAGACATTGAGTTCCGGAACTGCATCGCGATCGACTGTGGAATCCACGGGTTCAACGTGAACGGCCAGGGATCGCCGAAAGAGACGCGTAACCTCCGATTCATCGACTGCATCGCACGGCGATGCGGGAACGAGGACTCTCGGGCCGTCTGGACGACGGGCTTCGACTTCCACGAGACCAACGACCTCTATGGGCTCACGGTCCTCCGCTGCCGTGCAGAGGACAACTGGGAGTCCGGGTTTCACTTCGAACCGGGCGGACACGTGACACCGAAGACCGTCGCCGAGGACATCCGGATGGAAGACTGCGTCAGCATTGGAAACGGGCACCGGAACACCAAATCATACCCGTACTCCGATACCTTCTCCTCGGGGTACTACGTCCACAACAACGCCGTCATTGTCAACTGCACCTCGGAGAGGAACAAGAACGCCGGGTTCTTCGTCCATGGTGGGAGAAACGCGACGTTCGAAGAGTGCACCGACATCGGGTCGACCTACGGGTTCAAGATCGTGAAGGACTCCCGAGGGGTCACGCTCCGGAACTGCGCGACGAGCGACAACCTGGAGTGGGGCCTTTGGGCGGCATGGACCGATCGCCTGGTTCTCTCCGGGTTTTCTCAAAAGAACGTGACCGGAAAAGACGGGTACCAGTCGATCCTCGGGTGGTACTACGGGAACCCCGACTATGAGAAGCCGGTGAAGAACTCGCGGTTTGAGATCGCCGCGGATGGAAACCTCCCGGTCCTGAACGAGGCCGGCACCAACAACCGCTACGATCTCACGAGGCTTTGATCTCCAACGAAGCCAGGCTCGCGGTTCGCGAGCTGGATTCCATAGAGTTCCCCCTCGCCACAACGGTCTGGCGCGATTACTACGGGACCTGGGGTGACCCGGTATCCGACCGGGTCTTCGCCCTCTTCGCGGACCGGACCATCGGCGCCCTTGCCATGTGTCGACGGCACCCGGACGGTTGTGAGGTCGACGCAGTCTTCACTCCCACCCCGTTTCGCGGACGCGGTTACGCCCGCCGCGTCGTGGCAGGACTCGTGGATGCCTGCCAGGGCGAGGACCTCTTCATGTACGCGGTAACGGGACTCGAGCCGTTCTATGCCGTATTCGGCTTCGCACCGATCTCCGAATCCGACCTCCCACCCACAATCCGTGATCGATACGACTGGACCGTGGGCGATAGGAAGGCGGCCAGAATCACGCCCATGCATCGGCGCGCCACCCGCACCGACAGGAATGGGCGTGATCGTGAATGTGCCAGATGGTAACCATTACCAGCCGGAAGTGATCGCGTTGCGCGCGAATGCACAGCGTCGTCACAGGCGGGACGTTTTTTAGTGTGATTCGAATCCTTCTCCCTGCCGGTCTGATCCGCGGCTCCGTCTGGTTTGACCGAGACCTTCGCCGGTCTGGCGCCGGTGAGGACACGGCCCCCAATCCTTCGAATGAATTATCCCCCTGCCGATCATCCGGCCCGCCGCCCGCGAAACCCGGGCTGGGCGTCAATATCGCGCTCACCATCGCGAGCGATATGCGGATGCGGACGCTGACCCGAGACCACCACCAGGTCTCGCAGATCGAGATGTCCCCCAGGCCCTTCAAACCGAAGAACTCTGCCACCGACTCTCCCCGGCATGTTTACCCCTGTCCTGGGAGTGCCGGAGCATACTTCCGAAGAAAGGGTACAAAACAGGAATCCCTAAAGGTCGACCGACACTAACCAGGGGAATGGGAACGCCCGCCTCAACCCGCCCGCGGTGAAATAGAACAGCCTTGACGGCAGTTAGAAGAGGTGGAGGAAGGGCCCAGCAGCTTCAACCAGCCCCGATTACCAGCCTCCAGATGTTCTCCGCGCCCTGCGATACCAGGAGCGTCGGATCGATGCCGAGCGCCGGGAAGAGGAGGGCGAAGTAGGCGACCGTGCCGAGCGTTGATCCGACGTTCGCAAGCGCGGCGACGAAGACGACACGGAAGAGCGGATTCTGGCGGAGCTCGGAGAAATCGGCAGCCTCGAGGAGGCGTTTTACGTCCCCCTTCCTGGGCTTCCTGATCTTCGCCTCCACGATTGCAGAAAACCACCCCGCTGCTATCAGGGGGTGGATGGCGGTCAGCCATGAGACCGCGAAGCCGGTCAGGGCAGAAAGCGGGTGACCGCCGGCGATCAGAGTGAAGACCGCGGTCAGCACCCCGTGGAGCAGCACCCAGTAGAGAAGGGCCCAGGCGAGAACGCCCACGCCCACGCCCGAAAATGCGATCAGCACCAGGAGACCGATGAAGAGGGCCGCGACTCCCACCTCGATGACACGAAGCCAGGGAAAGGGCTGCACCGTCCGGACGAGGTCCTCCATTGGCGGGAGCGTTGACGGTTCGGCAATGTAACGGCGGATACCCGCGACGTGCCCGGCTCCGATGACGGCCAGTACCCGTTCATGGGTCCGGGCAAGCCCCAGGATCTGGTGCGCGAGGTACGCATCGCGTTCATCGATCAGAGCTCGGGCACCGTTCGGCGAGAACCGCCGGAACTCTTCGAGCGCCGCGGTGATGACGTCCTGCTGCTTGAGGGATTCGATGTCGATCTCCTCGCCTCCCCCTCCGCCGAGCTGGAAGACCGAGAGGGCGAGAGCGCCACCCATCCGGAGTTTCTCAACAAAGGACATCGACGACCAGAACCGCTGCAGCGTGATCCGGATGTCCCGGTCGATCAGGCCGATGCGGATCCCGCGCTCCTCCGCCGCCTCGCAGGCGGCCTTCATCTCTGCGCCCGGCTCCACACCGACGTCCATACCGATCCGCCGCTGGACATAACCAAGGGCCCACTGGATCAGGAGCTGGGTGAACTGTCCGTTCTTCAGGATCTCTCCGATCTCCGGCTCCTCTGCCCCATACTTCAGGGTGTGGTACCTGGGCGGGTCAAGTTCGACGGCAACGATGTCAGGGACGAAGGACTCGATCTCCTGCTTCACCTCTTCGACGGACTCCGACGAGACGTGGGCAGTCCCCACGAGACGGATCTCACTCATAACAGGGTCACGCCCCTACTGTCGATCAACACGTCGAACCCAGGAGTTAGAGCAGCGGTCGCAAGGCGGTCACGGATCGCCCGGGCATCCTCCTCCTCCGCATCCCGGCGCAGGAGGAGGTCACGAGCGATGGAAAGGGCCTCCTCGCCGGTGAGCGGGCTACCGATCCCCGGGCACTCCGAGACGATCAGCCGGTCGCCGTCGAGCATAAAGGGATAGGTCCGGCAGAGATGGGGGCGGTTGTTATAAACCGAACAACCATGACCGTCATGCAGTCGGCAGGCCCCCTCATCATCGCGGCGAAGAGCCCAGCCGAAGCGGCACCGTACCCCGCGGACCTCCACAACCTCGGGGTATGGTTCGGCCACCTCTTCGAGGGAGGACGCGAGCGCACCGGCAATGCGCTCGACCTCGTCTCGTCCCGCCATCACCAGGGAGCCATCGGTCCCGAGACCACGGCAGCAATCCCCACACCGGGTGCATCGAAAGCCGATCGCGAGTATCTCGTCCGCAAGTTCGCGGAGTGCTGTCAGACCCACGTGTCAAGCCTCACCGCGGCAGACCCGGTCAAAGTTCTCGTACACCCGCCGCCCGTCGATGGAGTGGCTCACCTCGGGGTGCCATTGGATCCCGTAGAGCGGACGGCTCCGGTGGGCGATCGCCTCCGAGGGGCAGATGTCAGAGACGGCAAGAAGGTCGAATTCTGGGGGAACGGCGGAGACCTCGTCCTGGTGAGATGCCCAGACCCGAATACGTTCCGGGTAGCCCTCGAGGATCCGATCGTGGTCGCGAATTGCCACGTCAACCGCTCCGTACCCCCCCATGCGCCCTGGCGAGACCGTTCCGCCAAAACGGTGGGCGATTACGTGGAGACCGAGACAGATCCCGAGGACCGGCAGGTCGAGATCCAGGTACTCGGCGCAGCGGCCCGTTCGCTCGATCGCGGGTCCCCCACCGAGGATCACCCCGCGACACCCTCCGGCAACCTCATCGGGCGGTGTCGTATTCGGCACCATTTTTACCTCGATCTCGAGGTCCCGGAGCATCCGGAGGATCAGGTGGTTGAATTGCCCGAAATTGTTGACCACGAAGATGGGTCGCATTGCGGAGCTGGTTCGCTTTATATGATGATAGCCTTTTCAGCTGTAGCTCCTGACCGTCGCCAGGACGTGGGCCCGCACCTCGTCAGGGGTATGCCCGAGGAGCGTGGCGAGGGCGAGAGCCCCCCCCGCACCCATCCCCTCCTTCACTTCGCCGATGCAGTACCGGGCGAGGCCGGCATGACCAAGGTCACCGAACCCCGGGTCGACATAGAGAGAACGAACTCCAATCAGGTCGGCGATCTCGGCAAAGTTCGCGGACGGGTCGTCGCGTACATAGGTGGTCGTCACCAGGGCGGGAGGATCCTGCCCGATGGCTCGAAGGGCTGCCGCGACGGCGAGGTGCTGGGTCCCACCGGCGAGCAGGAGGGTGCCTCGATAGGCCTGGGCAACCCCGACGGCGACCGGGATCATGGGGTCGCCCGCCTCGCGCAGGACGGAAACCGGATCGAGTTTCCCGAGGGGCCGAAGTCGGTCGAGAACCGCCCGGACGACCTCTTCCTTCCGGTCGGTCGGGTTGACGACGAAGCTGCTCGAGACCCGCGCCGGATACCCCAAGGCACGCAGCACGCAGAGCGCGGTCGTCGTCCCACCGGGGACGCACTCGCCGAGGACGAGGAGGTCCGAGAGCCCGGAGAGAAGCCGGCCGATCGTCCGGCCTCCTTCGATGAGCCGTTCTGCTTCGGGGACTGCCGGCCCGGAACGGGGGTCTCCCCCCGGGGCGGCGTGAAGATCGAGGCAGGGGACGGCGGGTGGCTCGGCGAGCCCGGCATCGATAAGAAGCGGGACCAGCCCGGCGAGCTCAGTCGCCGCGCGCGTGATGGATGCCGGCGTCGGGCACCCCGTCGGGGTGTCGGGACGGGCCGGTCGGCTTGTGATCGCGCCGTAGGTCACCAGCTCGGCATCCAGGTTCGGCGTGAGGAGCGTCTTCTCGGGGGAGGGGCCCGCACCCGAGATCCCCGGCACGGTCGAGAGGAGGGTGTTCGCGAGGATCGCAGCAAAGAGCGGACGCGTGCAGCAGATCGCCGGCGTCTCCGAGAGGAACGGCATAGGATCTCTATTTTTCCGCTACCGCGTTAAACGATCCGGTACCATGTTCGAGGTCGAGGAACGGCTGGCCAGGAAGGGGATCACCAGGGAAGCGATTATCGAGGCCGGTATGGCACTCTACGTCCCGCACGGCCTCGGTCCCGAGATGGCGGCGGCGAGACTCGACGTCCTGCTCACCCGTCACCTCCGCGACCCGAATGTCGCCGCCCTTCTGGTCGGCGCAGTCCTCCTCGAGGAGGAGCTCGTGGACAGCCGGAGGGAGTCGGAGCTCGAGAGCGACCCGGTCTTCCTCCTTGCCGACGAGATCATCGGGATGGCAATCGCTGAAGTGATTGCCGGCACGTACGCCCGCTTCGAGTTCACGAGATACGATCAGAAGAAACCGGGAATTTTGGGGTCCCTCGGGCCTTTCCTTGACGACGCGATCGCCGGCCTGATCGCCGGATGCACCTCGCGGCTGTACAGCGAGCAGGTCGAGGGATGATCCGGTCGGTCCTCGCGCTCCTCCAGTTCTGCACCGTCCTTCCGCTCGGCCAGCCGGTGGACTTCGACCAATTCGCACGTCGATCCTATCTCTATCCCCTCTCCGGGTACGTCGTCGGGGGACTCGGAGGGCTGCTCGTCCTTGCAGTTCCGGACCCGGCGATCGGGGCCGCGCTCGGTATCGGGGCGGTCCTGCTCCTGACGGGCGCCCATCACCTCGACGGACTCCTCGACCTCGGCGACGGGCTGATGGCCCACGGGGGTCGGGAGGTTCGCGTCCGGGCCCTCCTCGACCGCCAGGTGGGAGCCGGGGCCCTGGCGCTCGGGATGACCACGCTCCTTCTCGCCTACGCAGGGCTCCAGTCCGCTCCACACCCGTTCGCTGCCCTGATCGCGGCAGAAGTGCTTGGCCGGTTCACGATGGCCGTCCTGACCGTGGTCGGCCGGCCCTTCCGCGAGGGAATACACGGGTATCTTCACGAGCGTGCACATGGCTGGTTCATCCTACCGGCATCCCTCCTCTGCCTGCCGCTCGTGCTCCTCCCGCTCGGGACCGTCCCGCTGCTGGCATGCGCGGCAACGAGCGCGCTCATCGTCGTTCTGGTACTGGGCCTCGGGCACCGCCTCTTTGGTGGGGTCAATGGGGACCTGGTCGGGGCCTCCCACGAGCTCGCCCGCGCAGCCGTCCTCTGTGTGCTGGCGCTCGCCTCCTGAGCAGTTCGAGCCGAAGCGAATCGTTTAGTAGGGTGCCGCCTCACCTTATCCAACATGCAGCCGATGGAGAGGAGCATCCATGCGCGGGGCGGGGTGATCACCCAGGCAAACCCCGAGCGGGTCACGGTCCGGACCCGTCTCCCGGCCGGCGTCATGAGCCTCGAGCAGCTCCGTGGGATCGGCGAGATCGCCGAACGCTACGGAGCGGACCATGTCCACCTGACGACGCGGCAGACGATCGAGATCCCGCACCTGGACCCCGACCGTGTCGAGGAGATGGCACGTGATCTTGAGGCGAACGGGACCCCGATTGGTGCCGAACGACATGAGGTCGTCAACATCGTCGCCTGCCCGGGGACCGATCGATGCAAGTACGCAAACGTCGAGACCATCAGCCTTGCGCAGGAGCTCGACCAGCGGTTCTTCGGCAGGGATCTACCAGTAAAGGTCCGGATCTCGATCGCCGGTTGTCCGAACTGCTGCAACAACGCACTCCTCAACGAGATCGGGATCGTAGGCCGGATCCGCCCGATCAGGACACCCGGACTCTGCACCGGGTGCGGCACCTGCGTCCAGTACTGCCGGGAGCAGGCCGTCACGATCAAGAACGGCGTCTGCCAGCTCGACGAGAGTAAGTGTAGCCTCTGCGGTATGTGCATCCATTCCTGCCCGTTCAGCCTGATCCGAGCAGAGGACCGGCACTACCTGGTCCTCGTCGGGGGCATGAGCGGGCGGCACCCTACCGTCGGCCGCGAATTAATCCGGGTCGACACCCCCGAGAAGGTGGTCGGCGTTGTCGACCGCGTAATCTACTGGATCTACCGGCAGTCACGGGCAAACCGCCTGCTCGGCGAGCAGCTCGACGAGCTGGATTTCAACCGCTTGAAAGAGACTATCCAAAAAGAGTTCGGGACCGATGAGACTCAGGAGCCGTAGCGAGCTCGGTACCCCTCGCCCTCGTCGTCGTCACACTCGATCGCGCTTCCATCTCGCACGTAGGTGTTGAACATCATCGCCGCCTGCATCAGGTTCTCGTCCGGGGCGGTGCCGCGGCGGATCTCTGCCGCCGCGCGCCCCTGCGGCGCGGGAATGAGACGTCGACCCACTCTGATCCCGGTGCAGTGCTGGCAGTAGCCACAGAAGCGGTGAACCGACCGCTCTGTGCCAGCGCAATCAACAAACGCCTTGTCGCCGCCCGATTCCTTTTTCATCGGCAGGGTCTTCATGAATGAAACATATTGACCTGCGAACGGATAATATTCTGTTGCTCGATTTGTATTTCCTGCCAGTAGAGCTGGAAGAACGCATTGGCCAGATTTTATATACGTGTGTCTCGAATATGTAATACTCGCGTCGACCGGACAGGATGCTGTACCGTCCGTTCACGATTGGAGCACATATCTATGGCAGCTGACAAGCCTCACATGAACCTGGCCGTCATCGGCCACATCGACCACGGAAAGTCGACAACGGTCGGACGGCTGATGTTCGAGACCGGGGCGGTCCCGCCCCACATCATCGAGAACTACCGCAAGGAGGCGGAGTCGAAGGGCAAGGCCTCGTTCGAGTTCGCGTGGGTCATGGACAGCCTCAAGGAGGAGCGTGAGCGTGGTATCACGATCGATATCGCCCACAAGCGCTTCGACACCGCGAAGTTCTACTTCACGGTCGTGGACTGCCCCGGGCACCGCGACTTCGTCAAGAACATGATCACCGGCGCCTCTCAGGCTGACGCGGCCGTTCTGGTCGTTGCAGCGCCCGATGGCGTTATGGACCAGACCAAGGAGCACGTCTTCCTCTCGAGGACCCTGGGGATCAATCAGCTGATCGTCGCCGTCAACAAGATGGACGCGGTCAACTACGACCAGAAGCGGTTCGAGGAGGTCAAGAAGGACCTCTCGGCCCTGATGCAGATGGTCGGGTTCAAGCCCTCGGAGACCCTCTTCATCCCGATGTCCTCGATCAAGGGCGTCAACATCTCGAAGAAGGCCCCCGAGACACCCTGGTACACCGGTCCCTCGCTCCTCGAGGCCCTCGACACGCTCAAGGAGCCCGAGAAGCCCACTGACAAGCCGCTCCGCGTCCCGATCCAGGACGTCTACTCGATCTCGGGCATCGGCACCGTTCCGGTCGGCCGCGTCGAGACGGGCATCATGAAGAAGGGGATGAAGGTCTCGTTCATGCCAGCCAACAAGGATGGCGAGATCAAGTCGATCGAGATGCACCACGAGGAGCAGCCCCAGGCACTCCCCGGCGACAACATCGGCTTCAACGTCCGCGGTGTCGGCAAGAACGACATCCGCCGCGGTGATGTCTGCGGTCCCGCCGATGCTCCGCCCACCGTCGCTGAGCAGTTCACGGCCCAGATCGTCGTGCTCCAGCACCCCTCGGCAATCACGGTCGGGTACACCCCGGTCTTCCACTGCCACACCGCTCAGATCGCGTGCACCTTCCTCGAGCTCACCAAGAAGCTCGACCCGCGCACGGGCCAGACCAAGGAGGAGAACCCCACCTTCCTGAAGGCAGGAGATGCGGCCATCGTCGAGATCCTCCCATCCCGCCCGCTCGTGATCGAGAACATCAAGGAGCTCCCGCAGCTCGGCCGCTTCGCCATCCGCGACATGGGTTCGACGATCGCCGCCGGAATGTGCATCGGTATCAAGCCCAAGCAGATGATCAGATAATCATTTTTTTTGGAGAACAAAAGATGCAGAAGGCACGCATTCGTCTGACAGGCACCGATTATGCAAAGGTCGAACTGGTCTGCGACCGGATCCGCGAGATCGCGGAGCGCACGGGCGTAAACCTTGCAGGGCCGATCCCGCTTCCCACGAAGCGTCTGGTAATCCCGATCCGAAAGAGTCCTGACGGCGAGGGTACCGCAACGTGGGACCGCTGGCAGATGCGCGTCCACAAGCGCCTGATCGACATCGACGCCGACGAGCGCGCACTCCGGCAGTTGATGCGCATCCAGGTGCCGAAGGACATCGGCATCGAGATCGTCCTGGAGAACTGAGAGGTGCGGCGTGCCTGCCGCTGAGGTCTTAACGACCATCAGGAGATATCTCTCTTTTAACGCTGCGTTCCTTCTCCTGATCCTTGCGACTGCAGTAACCCGGTTCTACCAGCTGAACCTGAAGCTCTTCCATCACGACGAGGCGATCCACGCCTGGTTCAGTTATGAGCTCCTGACGAAGGGGACGTACTCCTACGACCCGATGTACCACGGGCCGATTCTTTATTACATCACGGCGGGCATGTTCCGCCTCTTCGGAGACTCCGACCTCGTGGGACGCCTGGTGCCGGCCCTTCTCGGCGTGCTGATCGTCGTCCTCGTCTACTTCATCTACCGGCTCGGGTACCTCGACCAGCGCCAGTCGCTCGCAGCTGGCCTGCTGATCATGATCTCGCCCGACCTGGTCTACTTCTCTCGCTTCCTGCGCCACGACATCTTCATGCTCTTCTTCACGCTCCTGCTCGTGGTCGCACTCCTCTACTACCTTGAGAGGCGGCAGTTCCGTTTCGCGGCGCTCGCCGCACTGGCAGCGGGCCTTGCGCTGTCGTGCAAGGAGGAGATGCCACTCATCCTGATCCTCTTCGGGGTCTATATCCTCTATCTGATCGTCCGCAAACGCCTTCCCCTTCCTGAGACGAAGGTGTGGGTCCGTGACCTCGTGATCTCGATCGCGATCATCGGCGGCGTGATGGCGGTGCTCTACTCGTTCTTCGGGATCCACGTGGACACGCTCTGGACGGGCCCGTTCGAGGCGATAAACCACTGGCTCTCGATGCATGGGCAGCAGCGCCTGGGTGGTCCGCCGTACTTCTACGTCCTGCTCTTCGGACTCTACGAGGTCCCGATTGTGATCCTCGCCGGCGCATCGGCGGTCTCGTTCGCGGTGCTCCAGATCAGGCGGAGGTCGAAGGCTCGCCTTGACTCCATCTCCGCCGAGATCGACGGGCTCGCCGGTGTGTCGTCGGTGACCCGCCCCGTCCCGGTGTTTGACCGACGAGACGAGTTCCTGAAGTTCTGCCTGATCTGGATGGCGGGCACGATGGTGATGTACGGGTACATCGGCGAGAAGGTTCCGTGGCTGATCATCCAGCAGCTCCTGCCGATGTGCTTTGTCGCGAGCTGGTGCCTCCGGGAGAAGAAACCCGAGGAACGGCTGATCCGCCACGATGCCTGGAAGTTCATAACGGTCGCGTTCCTGGTCTTCAGCCTGGTTGTGCCGATCTACGGATTCGGTCTCGGGTATACCACCCACCATGTCCAGTTCGACCGAAAGGACATCTCTGAACCGATTGTCCAGGTGCAGAACAGCGAGGATCTGCGTGGTGTCTTCCGAGACATGAACGCAGCAGAGAAGGTCGTGGTGGCATCCCAGAACTACTGGCCGCTACCCTGGTATTATCGAGGCGATCGGTGGAACAAGATCCAGTTCTATGGAAACCGGATAGATGAGAACGCGGTGATCGCTTCGGACGCCGACGTGGTCCTCACCGACTCGGGACAGTCCTATCCATCCCTTCCCGGGTATGAGAAGAGGACCGTGAAGCTGAACTACTGGTTCAGCTGGTATGACAACCAGAACCGGGTCGTGGAATATTACTTTAATCGCGATGGAAAGTTGGGGTCGATGAACCTCGATGTCTTTACGAAGATCCGCCCACTCGACCAGATGCCTGTGGGCGATCTCGTCGAATAACCCCTTTTTACCTCAATTCATTAATAATCGAAGAGCCAAATCCTTCGTCATGGCGGCGGACCCCGTCAGTTTCATTCTGCTATCGCTCTCATCACTCCTGGCGATCGTCAACCCCCTCGGGGCAGCGTTGATCTTCGTCTCCGTCACCTCCGGGTTCAACGAAGCAGAGAAACGAAGGGTGGCCCGGGAGGCAAGCTGGTATGCACTGATCGTCCTGGTCGCCTTCGCCCTCCTCGGCGGTGGGATCCTGGTCCTGTTCGGGATCACACTGGCAGCGTTCCGGATCGGCGGCGGGATCCTCCTCTTCTCGATTGGTATGGAAATGGTCTACGCCAAGATGTCACGGTCGAAGATGACGGCGACTGAAAAGTACGAGGGGGACGAAGATATCTCCGTCATGCCGATCGCGATCCCGATGATTGCCGGCCCTGGGGCGATCACCACCGTGATCGTACTGATGGACAATGCAACCGATCTCGGTATCTGGGCGTGCGGTGTCGTCCTCTTCTCGATCGTCGTCACCTCCGGGCTGACGCACCTGATGATGGCAAACTCGGACACGATCGTTCGCCGTGTCGGCCAGCGAGAGTTCCGGGTGGTCAACCGTTTGATGGGTATCCTTCTGATCGCGATCGCGGTGGAATTCGTGATTGATGGACTGAAAGTCGCCTTTCCACTCCTTGCTGGGGGTGCCTGATGGACTGGGACGTCCCCTCGATCGGCATGATCCTCCTCTCGGGGAGCCTTGTGCTGGTCGGAATCGTAATCGCGGCCCGCCTCGCGGGGATCGCCATCCCGGGGGACACCGTGCTCATCATGACCGTCCTGGTTCTCGTCGTGATCGGGGCAACCGTCCTGGTCGCCGCAGACTACCGAAGGGAGGGGAGGGGCCGATGACCGTGCGGGTTGCCCTCGCCCAGGTGCTCCCGGTGTGGGAGGACCCGGAAGCCAACCTGGCCCTGGTCGGCAGGTATGCCACGAGAGCCAGAGACGCCGGAGCAGCGCTGGTCGCCTTTCCCGAACAGGCGCTCCTCGGGTGGAACCCCACCTCCTCAAAGGGGGCCGAAGACCTGGATGGGGATCTTGTCCATTCACTGATGGGTTGTGCACGGGACCATCGGATCGGTCTCGTCGGATCTATTCGGGAGCGGGTGAAGGGCGGTACCAGGAACACGGCGATCGCAATCGATTCCGGCGGCAGGACCGTTGCCGCGTACGCCAAGCGGCACCTCTTCACCCCGGGAGGGGAGGAGCAAGCATACCTGCCGGGGGACAGACCTGCGGTCTTCGAGTGCGAGGGCATGCGTTTCGGCATCGCAATCTGCTATGACCTCCGGTTCCCCGAAGACTTTGCCGGCTACCGAGCATTACGTGCGGATGCGGTCCTGGTCCTGGCCGCCTGGCCGCACGAGCGTCTCCGCCACTGGCGCCTCTTCCTCCGGGCCCGGGCGCTGGATAACCGCCTCTACGTCGCCGGAGTGTCCTACGCTCGCGGCACAACTCCATTCGGGACCTATTCGGGTGGATCGGCCGTAGCCGACCCCGACGGCGAGGTCTGTGCTGCGGGAGGTAAGGAGGAGGGCCTTGTAGTTGTAGACCTGGATCCCGACCGGATCGCGGCAGCGCGACAGGGGCCAGATCCGGCCCACGGTCGCGCGGAGGACTGAGGAAGTGCGCGGCGACCAGCACGTTCTGATCACGCTCTTTTCCGGCGGTCTGCTCCTCGCCCCGCACCTGAGTTCCTTCTCTCCTGGCGAGGCGGCCGTCCTCCTCTTCGGGCTCTTCATCGGCTCACTCGCTCCAGACGCCGACGCCACCGACGCCGCGATCTTTCACACGCAGATCAGGGGGCTTTCGGGGGCCTCCCGCCGGTTTGTGAACGGTGCAGCCCGGATCCTCCCGTTCTTCGGCTACCTGATACGGTATGGCGAGTACTACCCCGCCGCAGGGCTCTTCTGGCTCCTCTCGGGGGGTCGGCTTCGGGCTGGCCACCGCGGGATTCTCCACTCCCTTATCGGTGTCGTGGTGATTACCGCACTCACCAGCGCCTACCTGCTCGCCGTGCTCTTCTTGATCGGCCGCGCACCAGACCACCTCCTCGCGTACGCCCTTGCCGGGTTCGCCGCAGGAGCATGCCTCCACCTCGCCGAGGACTCCTGCACACCCGCCGGGATCGCCTGGCTCTACCCGGTGAGCGGGTGGCGGCTTCGGGGGAGGCTCCGCTCCGGTGGGCGAACCGATCACCGGCCCAGGGTATTTGCGACCGCACTCGGCTGCTCCATGTGGGGATGTCTTCTCCTGCAGCACCATTTCGGAGCAGCGGCAGAGACGATGGTCCACCTCTCGGTCTTCCTCTTCTGTCTCCTCTGGGCGCTTTTCTATCTCGTGGCCAGGTCGTAGAGGCGATCAGCTCAAGCCTGTTGGGCACCCATACAGTTTCTGCATGTACCGCCTCGTCTGCGTCCACTGCGCCGCGACCTACCCGGCCGATCAGATCGTCTACACCTGCAGTCGTTGCGGGCACCTGCTCACCGTTGAGTACCCACTCGACGAGATCACGATCGACCGCTCCCGCTGGCACCGGCGGCCCCTTTCGGTCTGGCGTTACCGCGAACTCCTCCCCGTTAAAGGAGAGCCGGTGACCCTCCAGGAGGGTGGAACACCGCTCTACCACCTGAAGCGCCTGGGTGGGGAGCTGGGCCTGCCGCACCTGTATGCCAAGCACGAGGGGATGAACCCGTCGGGCTCGTTCAAGGACCGGGGGATGACGGTGGGTGTCTCGATGGCCCTCGAACTGGGGATGACGCAGGTGGCCTGCGCGTCCACGGGAAACACCTCTGCGAGCCTCTCCCAGTACGCCGCTAAGGCAGGCATCCCCGCGGTCGTCCTCCTCCCTGCAGGCAAGGTGGCACTGGGCAAGATCGCACAGGCCCTGATGCATGGGGCGAGGGTGATCTCTATCCGCGGCAACTTCGACCGTGCGCTCGAGATGGTGCATGAGCTCTGCATCTCTCACGGGATCTACCTGCTCAACTCGGTGAACCCATTCCGGCTCGAGGGGCAGAAGACAATCGGGTACGAGGTCGTCGACCAGCTCGAGGGCGTTCCCGACCGGTTTGTCCTCCCGGTTGGAAACGCCGGCAACATCTCTGCTGTCCACAAGGGACTGAAAGAACTGCGCTCTCTCGGGTTCATCGACCGTCTCCCGATGATGACCGGCGTGCAGGCATCCGGCTCCGCCCCCATCGTCCGGGCGGTCCGAGAAGGTCTCCCCGCAGTGATCCCCGAGAAGAACCCCGAGACGGTGGCGACCGCGATTCGAATCGGGGCACCCGTCAACGCGGAGAAGGCCCTCATCGCGATCCGCGAGACCGGCGGCACTGCCACCACCGTTACCGATGAGGAGATCCTCCGGATGCAGCGCGACCTGGCCCGCATGGAAGGGATCGGCGTCGAACCTGCATCCGCCGCGTCGGTCGCCGGCATTCGTCGACTGGTCGAGGACGGCCAGATCGACCGGAACGAACGGATCGTCTGTGTCGTGACAGGACACCTGCTGAAGGACCCCGAGACGGTGATCGCCCAGTGCGCACCCCCCATCGAGATCGACGCGGACATCTCCTCGCTGGTCTCTGCGCTCTCCTCCTGATCCCATGGGTCGCGGTCGCCCTGCCGACCGCCACCTACGAGATCGCGGAGAACGGTACTGCCTACCAGGTTGAGATCGAACTCGTGGGAGCCGACACGTACCTCTTCTCCGAGCCCGGCATGCTCGGGGAGAGGGTGCCCGTGGAGGTCACTGGAGTCCGACTGGTCTCGGCAGACGGAACCGAGGGAGCGTACACAGATACCGGTCACTCAACGATCGGGTTTGCTCGGGGGAATTACACCCTCTCCTATTCGGCCCCGCTCCGCAACTTCCACCTCGAACAGGTTTTCGACCGGTACTACGCGGTGAATGTGACCGTGCCCGCCGGGTACGACGTCCGAAACCCGCTCCTCGGAGGGTGGTCCTCCGGGGCGACGGTGAATGAGGGAGCAAATGGGACGACCCTGCTCACCTGGGAGAAAACACACGACCTTGCCGTCCGTTTCTACGATCCCGGACGCGAGTCGCTTCTCTGGTTCTTCGGGACGGCCTGGGCAGTCGTGGCAATCGTGCTCCTCTTTCCGTTTCTTGTGATGCGCTTTGCCCGGCACGACTGGGAGTGAGGAAATAGAACACAGGACCTCGATTTCCTCCGTGCTTCGCACGCCCTGAAATCATCTGGTGCGTGCATCACGCACGTGCGCCGTCGTCCGCGATCCGGCCCGGTCCTTTCCAGGTCGGGTCATTCGCCTTTGGCTCGCCCGGGAAACGAGACCGTCGAGGAACAGGTCCCGTGAACCGTAAAGCCAGGTCTCACGGCCCTATCGATCCGTCGTCCCGGTCGAGGACATCTTCGTACTGCTGGCAGAGTGCATCGATGGTCGTCGTCCGGTCCAGCCGCCCTACCATCTCCTCGACCTCTGCCGCCCGCATAAGATCCCTCACCTGCCCCGACGCGTTGGCGAGGCGCAGAGCGACGCCCTTTCGTTCGAGCTCGGTCGCAAGGTTCCTGATCATTTCTGCCGCCGTGTAATCGGTGATCGGGGAACGCTGGAGGTCGATGATGGCAAGATGGATCGGTCGCATCTCCCGTCCGAGGGCGTCCGCGAAGCTCGTCCTGAAACTCTCCGCGTTTGCAAAGATCAGGGGCGCCTCTATCCGGAAGACGAAGATCCCGGGGACCCGAACGTTATCAGGATGGCGCTCGAGATCGCCGAAGAGCCTGGTTCCCGGAATCCTGCCGACGGCGACCATGTTCGGAAAAGTGAACCGGTAGAGGATCTCGAGGAGCGAGAGACCGGCGCCGATCAGGACACCCGACAGGATCCCGAAGAGCAGCACCCCCCCAAGCGTGACGAGTGCTATAGAGGCCTCCGTCCGGTTCACCCGCCCGATGCGGGTGAGCCCGGGAAGATCGACCATGTTGAAGACTGCGACGATGATGAGTGCGGCGATGACCGGCTCCGCAAGATAATAAAAGGCGCCGGTCAGGAACAGGACAACGAGGACGGTAACTCCCGCCGCCACGACACCCGCCAGCTGCGACTTCGCGCCGCTCCGATCGGTGACCGCCGTCTTCGAGAAGCTCCCCCCGATCGGAAAGCCCTGGGTGAGCCCGACAGAGATACTGCTCGCACCGAGCGCGAGCAGTTCGCGGTCGATGTCGACCTCGTAATCATGCGCCTTTGCGTACGTACGGGCGATTGAGGTCACCTCGACATATGAGAGCATGAAGAGGCCGATCGCCAGAGGAAAGACGAGGCTCGGGTCACTGAGGGCGAAGCTGGGCAGAACCGGTGCGGGGAGGCCCGCAGGGATGACTCCGACGATCTCGACGCCCCTATCTGCGAGACCGGTCATCCAGACCAGGGCGATGGAGAGGGCGACCACGACGAGAGAGCCCGGCAACCGGGGAACCTTCCGCTCGAGGACGAAGAAGAGCAGGAGTGATCCAAGTCCCAGGGCGAGTGCGGTTAGGTTCGTCTCGCCCAGGTGCTGCAGGATGAAGAGTATCTTCCCGAAGAACGACGACGGAGCCCCCGAGATCCCCATGAGAGAGGGGAGCTGGCTCACGATGACCACGATCCCGGTCCCGACCAGGAACCCCTTCATCACCGGTCCCGAGATGAGGTTGACCAGGAACCCGAGCCTGAAGACCCAGGCCAGGAGTCCCAGCACTCCCACCAGCAGGGCTGTCAGGGCGACTAAACCGGCATACTGCTCGGGAGTCGCAATGGCCAGGCCTCCGAGGAACGACGCCACCATGATTGCTTCGGAAGAACTGGGGCCGACGGAGGCGTGGCGAGAACTGGCGAAGACGAAATACGCAAGGGGTGCCATAATCCCCGCGTAGAGCCCGTACTGGGGAGGGAGACCGGCGAGGGTGGCGTACGCCATGTTGTCAGGTATTGCGAAGGCAGCCAGGGTCAGCCCGGCGGCGACGTCGAACTTCAGCCATTTCCGGTCGTATGCGGGAAGCCAGCGCAGGACAGGGGCCAGGTCGACCAGGCGGTCCTTGACAGTTTTAAAAGGGATCTCGCGGAGATTCACGACAGGACTCCGTTGGACTCGGGCTGGAGAGGCGCCCGGACCACCATGGAGTGAGTGGGGGTGCGACCCATATCATCCTGGCGGCTACGGGACACCGGAAAGGGTGACAATCCTGACCGTCACGGATATGCCACGGGACGGACCGGCGCGAAGAGAGAGACACGCTGGTCCTGAGGTGGAGAGACGGTCCGGGAACGGGGCCGGAGATTGGCGAGCCGTCATAACCGGAAAGAGAGGAGCGGCGAGAGAGGAGGCGTATGACCGTCAACGGTATCAACGGGAGCCCGAGAAAAGGTGGAATACCGAGACCCTGCTGGAGAAGGCGCTCGTGGGGCGGCATCGCGGTGGGCGATTTGCTGTACAGGACGACCGTGCCCCGGTCCTCGACAGGATTGCCTGGACAGACAGCCTCGTCCTGGGGTCGCCGATCTACTTCGACAACGTCACCGGGGAGATGCATTCGTTCCTCGAGCGACTGTTCTTCCCATACCTGGCCTCTACGAATCCCCCTTCCTCCCTCTTCGGGGGCGAACGTGCGATGGGCTTCATCGATACCATGAACGCCCCGAGCAGGTGACAGGGGCCATCGGGTATCCGCACCACGTCGCCGCGAACGATCAGCTCATGGGCCGGATGTTCGGGCAACCGGCCGAGGCTCTCTGCATCTTCAAGATGCGCAGGTTCGAGGATTCCGCGAGGGTCGTCTTCAGCTTCATCGACCCGGAAGAGCGAAAGGAACGGCGAAGGACTGTCTTCCCCCTGGACTGCCAGAAGGCCGTCGCGCTGGGGGCCCGGCTCGCGGCACCCCGGTAGTCACCCGAGCCGGTACCGAAGGAGTGCGGCCACACCGCCGAGGGCGTCGAGCCGTTCTCCGGGCTCGAACGAGGACGAGAGAACAGCCACGTTCGCGCCGAGCTGCTCGGCCCCCTCCATCAGTGACTGGGCCGCGTGGTCGCGCAGGAGCCGGTCGACGACCAGCACCTGTTCTGCCGCGCCGTACTCGACGGCGCGCCGCGTCTCGGTCATGCCGTATGCGACCGCACCATCGGTCGCAATCCGGCGGATTACCTCCTCCATCAGGGTCACCTCGCGCGCGAGCTCGGCGTCGCCGGCGATCCGTTCGAGCACACCGTTGCCGATCGCCTCCTGGACTGCGCCCTTCCCAACCCGACGGGTCTCGGCGAGCGTCGTGCGCACGCCGATCGCGGGCGTGGTCGACCGGAGCCGGGCCGCGAACTCCTCCTTGACAAAACCCGGTCCGGCGACGACGAGTGGCCCGTCGACCTGGCCCAGGAGCTCGATCAGCCGGTCGTAGAATCCCTGCCTCCCGCCGCCCTCGTCGCCCTTGCTGCTCCCTGCCGTGACTCCGGTCACGAACTCAGGACCAAACTGCCGTATCCGGTAGAGCTCGGCCTCGCCCTCCTCGAGGGCAAGGACGTGGACCAGGGATGCGGTCGAGGCGCGGACGGCCCGATCGATTCGCTCGAAGTCAGACGGGCGCCAGGTGCGCAGGACCGAGACCTCGGTGTCGGGCTCGAGGTTGAAGGTGTGGTAGGCACCGGGCTCGGGGCCGTATACGATCGGGCCGGCGACCCGGAGACGGGTCGTGGTCGCATGAAACTCGATACGCTCGGCCCGGAGCCCGAGCCGGACCGGTCGCTTCTCGGGCTTCTCGGGCCGGAGCTTGTCCGTCGGCGTCTCGACCGCCCGAAACGTGGTAGCGTACACAAGCGCGCCCGGCACGACCAGGTGGGAGAGGTGCCAGAGGTCGTCGAGCGACTCGGGCGTCAGCCGACACTCCCCGTACCCTCGCCGGAGCTCGCCGTACTCAGCCCGCATGGACCTCGACGATATCCGATCCCCCCGGTGGAACGAACCGGGCGACCGCCTCGGTGTTCAGGACCGCCCGGGCACCCCGCCCGCCATCGGTCCCCTCCTGTTCTCGGAGCGCCCTGAGCACCCGCCGAGCTGTGTCGTTCGGTTCGAACTGGCCGGGGCGGAGCAGCACACGGATGGGCGCCCGGGGTTCCACCGCTGTCGGCGGCCCCCCGATCACCCCGGACGGTCCGATGCCGATCGCGATCCCGAGCGGCACCGATCGGAACCAGGTCCGCTCTCCGCGGACGATGAACGAACCGCGCGAGACGAACTCGCCGGCCTCGGGGGTCTTCGAGACCTGGTCCGGCCGAACGGCGTAGACATCGGCCTCGAGGTGCCCGGCGCGCCAGGCGCCCGAGTACGAGGCGGCGAACCGGGCTACCTCGTCCATCCGTTCGGTCGCACCCTTCACGATCACGACCGATGCCCCGTGCACGTCCGCGTGGACGAAGAGGTCCCGACCCTCCAGGTAGCGCTTGACCAGTTCCTCGTTCTGGCCTGCATCGCGTCCTCCCAGGACCAGGACGCCGTCGGTGGTCTCGAACCAGCGAAAACGGTGGTACCAGCGTTTCTTCTCTGGCCCGGCCCTCGCCGGTGCCTTCTTCTCCGGTCGACTCGCCGGCGCCGCTATCGCCGCTATCGCCCCGGCGCGCTTCTTCTTGAACTTCCGGGCCTGGTCATAGTATCGTTCGACGTTCTGCTCCACGGTCTCGTGGACATAGAGCGTCACCTTCTCGCCAAGGTCGACCACGACCGACGCTGTCGCCGGGTCGACGGAGACGATACGGCGAGCGACCGCGTTATCCGCCCCTTTCAAGACCTTCGCGATCTCCTGCCAGGAGAGTCGTCGGCTTGCCGCCGCGAGGGTGGTGATCACCTCGGACGCCACCGGGTACTGTTCGTAGATTAACTCCGCGACTCGTTCATTCCGCCGGATCTTCTCCTCGAACCCCGAGAGCGCCTGCTCCTGCCTGCGCCGCATTCGCTCCTCGCGTGACACCTGCTCGCGCTTTTCGACGACCTTCTCCGTGGGCTTGAGCGGGTAGAACACCTCGAGGGCCTCATCGAAGGCGGGATAGGAGCGGGGCGACGAGAGGGATGCAAGGGTGATCGGCCACACTCCCTTTCCGTCGATCACCGGCGTCGGAGACGCGACCACGTCGGCGACCAGTGACACGAGCGCGGCGTGGACCGAACCGGGGTCGACCATCGAGGCAGGAGCGGACCGTTCAGCCCCGGCGCGCAGGCAGACCTCCTCGGCGAACGCCCCGCCGAGGTGGAGGTCGATCGCCAGTGTGCGGACCAGGTCACGGTCCGAGCCGGCCAGGAGGGCCTGGAACGACGCGAGGTCGGGGACCGGGGCAGGTCGATCCCGGAGTGTGTACTCAGCGCCGGGCACCACCTCGCGGTCCTTGAACCGGTGGTGCCAGAGCGGCTTGATGATCCGCCAGTCAGCATCACAGAGGACGATGTTCCCCTCGTCGAAAAGTTCAACCACGAGCCGGTAGGAGGTCTCCTTTCTCCCGATCTCGAACGAAACGATTCTCTCCAGCCCATGCTGCTCGATCGCCAGGACACGACCGCCCTCAAGGTACTTCCTGAGCATCATGGCGAACGAGGTGGGCAACTTCGGGGGTTCCGGAGGTGCCAGGATCCGATGCAGGCGCCGCCCTGACTCGATCATCAGATGATATCGGGCATGGTCCTGGCCGTTCAGACGGACGCCCATCAGTTTCTGGTCGTACTGGTAGATCTTCCCGATCCAGAGCGGAAGGGCCCGCTGGAGGGCTGAGACCACCGCCAGCAGGTCAACCCCGCTCATCCCCTGTGCAGTCGCCATTAAATACCAAGATAGATATGCCCTGACGCCTAAAAAATAGGTTCACTGGTGTCATGAGCGAAACTGAAACCGATCTGCCGAGAACAGGAGCCGGCACGAAGGCGGAACAGATCCGCTCGGAGAAGCAGCGTGAGCACCTGCGCAGGATCGCGAGGACGCTCGCGGCATGTTTCCTGGGGATGATCGCAGGCGTCCTCTCGTTCTCTATCGGGGGTACGCCAAACGACCTCGGCGTGCAGCCGAACGCCCTGATCGGGCTCGTGGTGCTCGCTGCAGCAATCGTGGTCCAGCGCCACATCTTCATCCTGCTCCGGCTCGACACCCCGCAACTTGGGGGCAAGGACTGGTTCTACCAGGGTTTCATGACCTTTGCGTTCTGGTTCATCACGCTGACGATCCTCCTGACCACCTCTCTCCGGTAAGTCCTCATGAGAATCGCTGTCGTTCACCGTGAGCGGTGCCACTCGCGTAAATGCGGGACCGAGTGTATATCATATTGCCCCAGGGTCCGAACCGGGGACGAGACCGTGATCCTCGGGGAGGATGGAAAGGCCCAGATATCCGAAGAGCTCTGTGTTGGGTGCGGTATCTGCGTCAAGAAGTGCCCCTTCGATGCGATCGATATCGTCAGCCTCCCCGAGGAGCTCGATGAGCCGACCCATCGTTACGGCCAGAACGGGTTTGTGCTCTATGGGCTCCCGATCCCGGTCGAGGGGAAGGTAACCGGCCTGCTCGGTCCGAACGGGATTGGAAAGTCCACGTCGGTAAAGGTTCTCTCGGGGACACTCCGACCAAACCTGGGTGTCTTCGACCACGAGGTCGAATGGAGCGAGGTGCTGAAAGGCTTTGCTGGCACAGAGCTCTTTGAATACCTCTCCCAGGTATCGACCGGTCGGATGAAGGTCGCGGTCAAGCCCCAGTACATCGACCAGATACCCAGGGTCTTCACGGGAACTGTCTCTGAACTTCTGCAATCGACCGACGAGCGGGGCGCACTCGGGGGCTATCTCGAAGCGCTCGGGCTCGATGCGATCGCCGATAGGAGCATTGAGACCCTCTCGGGTGGCGAACTGCAGCGGGTCGCGATCGCCGCCTGCCTCGCCAGGAACGCCGACTTCTATTTCCTCGACGAGTGCACCCCATTCCTCGACGTGTACCAGCGCATGGTCGTCGCCGGCCTGGTGCGCGAACTCGCCACGTCCAGGCCGATCGTGATCGTCGAGCACGACCTCGCGATCCTGGACATGCTTGCGGACACGGTCCATATCGGGTACGGGAAACCCGCAGTCTTCGGGGTCGTCACACGACCGAAAGGCGTTCGAATCGGGATCAACCAGTACCTCGAAGGCTACCTCAACGAGGAGAACGTCCGGTTCAGGGACCACTCGGTCGTCTTCGAACGACGGGCGCACTCGAAGGGAAGCGACCGCTTGACGCTCTTCTCCTTTCCGAAAATGACACGGACGTATCCCGCCTTCCGGCTCGATGTCCTGGGCGGGGAGGTCCGGCGCGGAGAGGTGCTCGGCGTGGTCGGCGCGAACGGGATCGGGAAGTCGACATTCGCCCGCCTCCTCGCCGGCGTGGAGACGCCGGACGGCGGTCCGATCGAGAACCCGATCAAGATCTCGTACAAGCCGCAATACATCAAGGGGGACACGTCGGTCTCGGTCGAGTTCCTGCTCCGCGGGGCAACGACCCGCTTCGACTCCTCGCAGTTTCAGCACGAGATCCTCGAACCCCTCGTCCTCAAGCCCCTCCTCCAGTCGTCGGTGGATACCCTCTCCGGTGGCGAACTGCAGCGGGTCGCGATCGCCGCCTGCCTCGCCCGTGACGCCGATCTCTACATCCTCGACGAGCCCTCAGCCCACCTGGACGTTGAGCAGCGGGTGCGGGTGACCCGCCTGATCAGGCGCCACGCCGAGGGGCGCGAGGCGGGGATCATGGTGATCGACCACGACATCTACCTGGTCGACATGGCGAGCGAACGGATCCTGGTCTTCGAAGGCGAGCCAGGAATCCACGGGACGGCCGTCGGTCCATTCGGTATGCGCGAGGGGATGAACCGGTTCCTCGGCAACCTGGGAATCACCTTCCGGCGAGACCAGACCGGTCGGCCCCGGATCAACAAGCCAGGGTCGTACCTCGACCGCGAGCAGAAGGCGAACGGGGAGTACTATTATTATACGGCCGGCGAGGATGAGGGGGAGCGGTAGCGCTCATTCTCTTCGAGGCCCGGAGACGACCATTCAGGACCTGAAGTCGGACCTCACGCAGCTCGTCATGATGGGGAGTGGGATCGGACCATCACCTATCGTATCCAATCGGGGCCAAACATTTTCATTTTCATCGAACGGGTTGTATTCCCGGAGGTCCATCATCTGATCCAATCTGCTCCCTGGTGGCAACCACGATCGGCCATCCGGGAACGGAGAGCACAGATCCCTCGTTTGTAACCCTCTTCAGCCAGCCCAGAATGGGAGATGCCGATCGACCATCGGGCCGAGGTGCTTCTCTCCAGATGAGAAGGGATATACTCACAGCAAAAGAATGATCATACATGGCTGGAGGGACTCGCGTCCTGTACGTCGATGATGAACCGGGTCTTCTCGAGATCGCCAGGGCGTTCCTTGAACGGTCGGGCGACTTTACCGTCTTCGTCGCCACCTCAGCGGAAGAGGCCCTCGCCAGAACCGATATCCAGACGATGGACGCTATCGTCTCGGATTACCAGATGCCGTCGATGGACGGGATCGCATTCCTCAAGGCTGTCAGGGAGCAATTCGGTTCGATTCCCTATATCCTCTTTACGGGCAGGGGACGCGAAGAGGTCGTGATCGAAGCGATCAACAACGGCGTCGATTTTTATGTCCAGAAGGGCGGCGACCCGAAGGTGCAGTTCGCCGAGCTCGCTCACAAGATCAGGCAGGCAGTGAGTAAACGGCTGGCAGAGAGGCAGCTCCACGACTCTGAGCGACGCCTGAACGACTTCATCAACTTCCTCCCGGACCCGACGTTCGCCATCGATAGGACGGGCACCGTGATCGCCTGGAACCGGGCAATGGAAGAGATAACCGGGGTTGCCCCGTCCGAGATGCTCCTGAAGGGGGACTACGAGTACGCCATCCCGTTCTATGGCGCACGGCACCCACTCCTTATCGACCTGGTGAACACACCGCACCTGGAAGATGCCATTCGCTGCACGTGTTTCGAACGCCAGGGAGACGCAATCACCGCGGAAATCGAGCTCGTCCTCCCTGATGGACGACAGATCGCGGCTCTCATCAAGGCAGGACCCCTCTCGAACCAGGACGGAGAAAAGGTCGGGGCGATTGAGTCGATCCGCGATATCACCGACAGGAAGGAGCAGCAGGCTGCCATCGCCTGGAACAGGGAGTATCTCGACCAGATCTTCTCCTCGGTCCAGGCAGGGATCGTGATCATCGACGCATCAACCCACCAGATCGTCGACATCAATCCAACCGGCGCGGCGATGATCGGCCTGCCAAAGGAGCAGATCGTCGGCGGGCGCTGCAACGAGTTCATCTGCCACGGTGGTGGAGGTGTCTGCCCGATCATGGACCTTCATCAGACAGTGGAGAATGACGAACGACTCCTCCGAACCGGAGACGGGGGCGTCGTCCCGGTGATCATGCACGCTACGCTGATGACCCTTGACGGTCGAGAGTTTGTCCTGGGGACCTTCATCGACAACCGGGGACGGCGGCAGGCGGAAGATGCAATGCGGGAGAGCGAGACTCGATACGCCTCCATCTTTCGGTACAACCCCATCGCGCTCACCCTTGTTTCGGTCGTTGATGGGACGTTCGTCGATGTGAACGAAACGTTTACCCAAAACACCGGGTATACTCGGGAGGAGGTGATCGGGAGGACGTCGGAGTCACTGGGGTTCTTCCCCGACCGGGATTCATACGAACGACTCATTGCATGCCTGGAAGAAAGGCGAGCAGTTCGTGGAATGGAGATCAGGTGCCGGATCAGGTCAGGAGCAATCCAGACCTGTCGGTTCTCCTCGACGGTGATCATGCTCAACCACCGCCCGCACATTCTGACGACCATCGAGGACGTCACAGCCCAGCGGCTCGCCGAGGAGGCGCTCAGAGAGAGTGAGGAGAAGTTCCACCGTCTTGCCGACAACGCTCCCGATATGATCTACCGGATGATCCTTCCGGAGGGACGATACGAGTATGTCAGCCCCGCATCGGTCGCGATGACGGGCTTCTCGCCCCGGGAGTTCTACGATGACCCCGCCCTCTTCCAGCGACTGGTCCACCCCGATTCAAAGGACTACGTCACCGAACAATGGGGGTTGCTGATGGATGGCTCGGTCCCTCCGTACTACGAGTACCGGGTCCTCGACCGCGCGGGAAGGACCCGCTGGTTCAACCAGAGAAATATGCCGGTCAGAGACAAAGATGGTCGGATCAGGGCGATTGAGGGGATCGTTACGGATGTCACCCAGCAGAAAGAGAACGAGATCCAACTCCTGAGAAGCGAACGACGGGCGCTGGCCGTGACAATGCATGCCGGCACATGGATCTGGGAGGTCGATCAGGACGGTCTCTACCGGTACTCGAGTCCCGTGATCGAACAGATCCTTGGATACGATCCCGTCGAGCTGGTCGGAAAGAAGTATTTCTACGATCTCTTCGACACAGGGGAGCGTGAAGGATTGAGATCCGAAGCACTCGAACTACTCGGAAAAAAGAGACCTTTCAAGAATTTTATCAACACCCTTCGGCACCAGGACGGCAGAACGGCCGTGATGAGTACGAGTGGTACCCCGTTCTTCGACGAGGAAGGCGTCTTCCAGGGGTATTACGGGATCGACGAGGATATCACCGAGCGGAGACGTGCCGAGGAGGCCCTGAGGCAGGTGAACCGGAAGCTCAACATGCTCTCCGGGATCACCCGGCACGACATCAAGAACCAGCTCCTGGCGCTCCACGGCTACGTCTCCCTTCTTCAAAAAGCGCCATCGGAACAATCGTTCGAGCAGTACATATCGCGCATCACTGCTTCGTGCAACCAGATATCCAAGATGATTCAGTTTACGAAAGAGTACGAGGAGATAGGAGTCCGTGAGCCCACCTGGCACCGGGTCCGCACGCTCGTTTATCAGGCCGCCCAGGACGCTGGAAACCCGTCAGTGCCGGTCGAGAACGAGATCCCGGACGACCTGGAGGTCTACGCCGACCCGCTGATCATCAAGGTCTTCTTTAACCTGGTCGACAACGCCATGCGCCACGGACATGCGTTCACCGGGGTCTGGTTCTCAACAGGGGTCCACGATGGGCACCTGGTCATCGTCTGCGAGGATGATGGGGAAGGAATCGCTCCCGGGGAGAAGCAGCGGATCTTCGACTGGGGGGTCGGCAAGAACACCGGTTTCGGCCTCGCGATCTCACGAGAAATTCTGGACATCACCGGGATCTCGATGCGGGAGACCGGGGAGGGAGGAACGGGGGCTCGGTTCGAGATGGACGTCCCTCCGGCTTCGTTCCGCCGCACCCCCACCCCCGACGAGCGATCCTGAAAAGGATGGGGCGAACAACGCTCTTCTGTTCACGACCAGAACGCCCGGCTCTTCATTCATCCAACGACACCCGACGCAATTAAAATTTTCTCGAGGATTTTGTTCGACCGTCACCCGAACCCACCCATCCCGATTCCTGGACGACCACAGGCGCCACTGGACCGGATGGACGGTTTCACACTTCAAGAGAGAAGAAGTACGGGTAGTGCTTTTTAACGTGCACCAGGGAGTCAGGTCATCCGACCAGGAGCAGCCGATAGACTCGGTCCTCGTCGACACCGAGGGTTTATCTTTCGGAGTCGATGATGACCGTCGGGTTGGAAATGACGGTCTGATGGGCTGTTGAGCCTCCATGAATGGGACACGGGCTGCCTGAGATCAGCCTGCGAACCAGGTGCCCGCGTGGTGCCGAGGGTCCTGGAAACGCGGGACAATGAGAAAGCATTTTTTATCGAGCCATTCCACGCATGGTACGGCTATGCGCGGCGAACTCCTCTCGGATGCGATCGAGTACGAACGCCTCGACCTGCTCCGAAAGGATTTCGTCGGGTACATCTCCAGGCATCGGTCAAAGGTGGAGGAGAACCTTCCGGTCTTCTTCGGGCATGTGATCACGGCGCTTGAAAACTCGTTTCCCAACCTCTCCGACTCACACTTCGATGAGTTTATCGACGCGATCAGTTTCAAGCTCCTCGATGACCCCAACCGACCCCTTACCCGCGATACTATAGAGCGTATTAAGAACAACGCACTCAGGGCGAAACGAGGAAGGGACAGTGCAAGCAACACGGACATCGTCGCGGGCCTGACGCTCTTCAAACACGGTGACTGGTATCACGCCGCCGAGTACCTTCGGGAACACACAAAGAACGACGCCGGGATCGGGATTGCCCTCGCGTACTGTTACTACCGGCTCGGACTGGAACGGAGCGAAAAAGCGGGCCCGCAGTATAGCGGGGGTTCGGATATCCGGGAGCTCGAGGCCCGCGAGGTGCTGATCGACCTTGGTCAGCAGGACACCCGTCTGCGAAGCCTCCATCACCAGGACCTGATGGAACTCGGGTTCCTTACCCGTCCGTTCTGGACCATGATCTTCGCCGCCCTCGAGTGGTTTCCCGGGGAGAAGTATTTTTTACGGATCGGACTTCAGCGAGCCCGCGAATCGGGAGATCTCGTGCGGCGAGAGCAACTGCTGAACATCGGGATCGAGCGGTTCTTCGATGACATGACCTTCCTTCGCGAGCTCTACGCCCTGAAGCTTGAGCAGCGCGATGGCGCCGGCGCCGCGGGAGTGCTCAAGCAGATGATGCAGCAGTCCCCCGGCGAGCTCGAACCGATCTACTACGGCCTGAAACTCTCGCTCCTCACCACCCGGAGGATCACCTACTTCAGTTTCCGCCGGCTCGCGGTAACAAACGGGATGCCGCCCCACCTTCTCACCATCCTCGACTACGTCTTCTCACTCTTCTCGGAGAAGCCCGGGGAGGCGGTCGGCATCATGCGCGACCTCCGCCACGATCACCCCGAGCTCCTTTCGATCGAAACGGCGATGGAGTACCTTGCCCGGGATCTCTCTTCCGAGGACAAGAACAGGGCAAAGAGGGCGAAGAAGGCCCTCGTCGACATGGTCGATTACTACTGCATGGAATCGCTCGGAATCCCACACTGATCCAGGGGAGGACGGTGGACGAGGAGTGCGTCCAGGACAGTATCCACCCCTTCACCGGTCGCGGACGACATCGAGAGACCCTCGCTGGATCGAACGATGTCCGCCTTGCTACAGGCGACCAGGACCGGCACCAGGACGAGTGAACGGACCTCCGCGAGTAAGCGGTGCTGTTCGTCAAGCGAGAAACCGCAGTGTTCGCTTGGGTCGACAAGGAAGAGGCAGACATCGGCGATGTCCATCAAGGCGGTGAGTGCCTGCCGTTCGATCGGGTTCCGTTCTTCGGCTGGCCGATCGAGAATACCGGGGGTGTCCACGAGCTGAATTCGCCCTTCCGGGGTTTCGCGGTGCCCGATGATCACTCCCTTCGTCGTGAACGGATATCCTGCCACATCGGGAGCCGCGGACGAGACGGCCCGGATGAACGACGACTTGCCGACATTTGGATAACCTGCAACGACGACTGTGAACTCGTCCGAGACGTGGGGGAGTTTTCGGAGCACGTTCCGCGCATCGTTCAGGAACCGGAGTTCAGGGTCGATCTGGTGCACGATGGAGGCAATTCGGGCGACTGCCTTTCTCCGTTCATCAGAGACGACGTCGGCTCGGCGCATTGTTGAGGCGATCGTGTACCCCTTCTCGCGGACATGCCAGGCGGCCCAACCGACTGCTCCGAGCGCCTTCTTCATTCTGTCGATACCGTAGAGGATCTCGACCATGTGCTGATAGAACGGCGGCAGGGTATCCAGGTCCGGGAAATGCTGGAGGATCGAGACCAGACGGTCGTGGACTGATGCGGTGACGGCACGCACGAACTCCTCGTTGGCACGGTCCTTGTTGTGTTTTTCCTTGCGTTTCTTCGCCGCTCGGCGGAACGAGACATCCAGGATCTCGTCGGCGGTGGGTATGGTGGGTGTCCGCTCAAACTGAAAACGGTTCACCTCGACCAGTGGGTCGAATGGGGGTGTTCTATCGTGCTCCACGTCTCTCTCTCCTGTCGTTCTCTGTATGGCGCGACCTAGATTACCTCTTCTCATCCATCCCGGAATGTGGGCACACGGTGACGCAGATAGAACACGGCATCGGCGCATGGCAGGCAGCGGCGTTCACCAGGGGTGAGACCACACGCGCGGCGATGCCGCCCTTTGCCGACCACCGAAGGACCCGGTTCAGGGGACCCGGGGTGAGAGAGGAGACGTTCCGGCATCGGAACGGATCCACCCCCCAGGGCCCGATCACACCTGCCGGGCATGCCGCCCAGCAGCGTCCGCACTCCAGGCAGCGGACCCTCTCGGGAGGACGAACCAGCGGAAGGTCCGCGTCCGTCACCACGGCGCCAAGTGCTGCTCGGCAACCGCTGCCCGGTACGAGAAGAAGACCATTTCTTCCGATCGTACCGATGCCGGCATCCGCAGCGAGGTCACGAAGCGACAGCATGCCGCGCATCTTCCCATCGGCCAGAAAGACGGGAAAGAAGACGGGCACGGCGACGGCGCGGGCGTCCTCGTCTTGAAGGTGTTGGACTTCCTCTTCCAGGAGGAGTTCAACAGCTCGAATCTCCTCCCGGAAGGCACGATTTCGTGAACGGACGGGCAGGCGGTAATGCCTGGACGGAATCTCGCGGGAAAAAACGATGAGACGCCGTCCCCACGGAAACCACCGGGTGGGATGGCGTTCTTTCGGCGCGTGCACGGAACCGAGATCGACGACGGCCTTCCGGCATGACTCGAGCCGGTTGTCCATCCCGTTCGGCCCCATACACGGGCGCCCCGGTCACTCCTCCTTCGCCGGCTCAGGCCTCTTCACGGTCTCGAGGAACTGGATCTCGGTCACTTCTGGAGCTGCCTCGAAGATGTCACGGACGATCGTCGGCTTCCAGAGGACCCACCGGCGGTCATAACCGATGCCGGGAGGGAGCTGGAAAGTCAGGACTCCCGATTCGAACTGCTGTTCGAGTTCACGCCCCGAGTAGAGACGAACCAGGCCCAGGGCACGCTCGATCCCATCCTGGATAAGATCGACTACGGTGAACCGATAGTGGAGGGTCTTTCCTGCAAGCTCGTTATTGTAATCGACGATCGCCCGGTTCCCGATGATATCCCGGACGATCCCCTCGCGGTTCTCGTTCTTGACGCGCGATCCGACCTGGACCTTCTCTCCGAAATTCTTCAGTGGGATACCCTCGACGAGGTCACGGCTGTACTCACCGAAACCCTTCTCCGGCGGGACATCGATCTCGGCCTCATCACCGGGTTCGCATCCGATCAGGGCGTCATCGAGCCCGGGGATAACGTGGCCGCTACCGACCCGGACAAGAATTGGACCGTAGGTCGCGGAAGAGTTCTCGATGCCGGCCTCTTTGGCCGCTTCGGCGTTGGTGGTGTCAAAAACGATATCGTCCACCGACCCCGTATAATCCAGCCTGATGTAGTCTCCCTCTGCGATGGCCATCTGCTCACCTTGACTATATTAAAACGCGATAAAGATACATAAAAGAGATCGATTGGGAGTCCAGTATGATTGAGTTTGAACTGAAGGCACGCGTTGATACACTCTCACCCCTCCGAGACGCCCTCGAGGAACGTCACGCACATCTCGACTGCGCCCGCGTGGAGCAGGACCGGTATTACAACCACCCCTGCAGAGACTTCGGCGTCACCGACGAAGCCCTTCGTGTGCGAAGGGCTGGTACCGAGACGGTGGTCACCTACAAGGGAGCGAAGATAGCCGGCACCCGGCTCAAGGCCCGCGAAGAGCTGAACCTCATCATCGAGGACGGGGCTATCTTCGAAGAGGTGTTGGATAAGCTCGGGTTTCGACTGACGGCCGAGGTGACCAAGCAACGAGAGCTCTGGTCCCTCGAGGACGCATCGATCGCCCTCGACGATGTTGAAGGACTCGGCACGTACGCCGAGGTCGAGATCCTCGGGGAGCGGGACGATACAGAGGTCGAGGAGAGGGTGCACACTCTCGCCCGCGCACTCGGGATCGTGGGCACCCCCATCACCTCCTCGTATCTCGAACTGGTGCTGGAACACCGGAAGGGTTCGTCACCCTGAACCACAGCTCCGGTCGTGAACGTCGAAGGATCTGGACCTGTTTGGATGCCTGCCCTGGTGCGGGCTCCCCGGTTCCTCTACGTGCGAGAACAGACCTCGATCAATAAAGGGTCTGACTGACAGAAGAGCAGTGCGGATGGTGCGCTAAGCAAACAACCGAAAAGAAAGAAAAAGGTTCTACTGTTGACTTGACCCGTCGTTTCAGACGGTGATCAGCTCGACGGTAATCTCTTTTGCCACGTCTCCAAAGTGGATCATGGCGCAGTCCCCGTCGGAGGCCATTCCCGGGTTCACGACCTTGATACCTTCGAGGTCGGTCACACCGCGCTGCTCGTGGATATGAGCACAGCAGACAAGGTCGAACGCCTTCAGGTGTTTTAGGACACTCGTCGAACCGACGTGCTGGCCTTCGACCAGGTCAAGGGCTCCGAGGGGCGGACAGTGGGAGAGGAGGACATTGTGGACCGTCCTCTCCATCTTCGATACCGTCGAGGCGAGGATCTGGTCGATCTCTTCCTCCGAGAACTCGAACGGCGTCTGGAACGGTGTCGGGTTCGAACCCCCGAGCCCCGCCACCGTGACCTTGCTCCCCAGGGAGATTCGAGACCCATGGAGCGAGACCGCGTCCGAATGCTCGAGCGCATCGAGGATCTCACGGGGGTCGCAGTTTCCCGGGACCGCTACGCAGGGTATATCGATCCGGGAGAAGAGCCCTTCAACGGCGTCAACCGGGCCGAAATTTGTGATATCTCCGGCCACGATCATTGCATCGGCATTGAGGTCGAGGAACGACTCAATCTTGCCGAAGTTACCGTGGAGATCCGCGATAAGGAGGACATCCATCATACTCCTCTAGTATTCGGGCGAAGAGTACAAAACCTTAACCCAGGAGATCGAGGGATCCTGTCGCCTTTCCGGCCAGCGTGAGCCTCCCGATCACCCGTCGTGCTGCGGGGATCGGGGGCCGGGGGACGAGAGCCGCGAGCGGCGTGCCCGGAAGGGGGACGAAACCGTGAACGTGGAGGTGACAGCCCCGTCCAGCCAGGTCGACAGCAAGAGAGAGCGTCTCCGCCTGCTCCTCGTTGGTCTCAAATGGAAACCCGAGGATCAGGTCGACCACGGGCACCAGGCCGTTGTCAAGGGTCCGCTCGACTGCCAGAAGTCCGTCGGCGACCGTGTGACCCCGCCCAAGTCTCCCAAGCACTCGGTCACTTCCCGACTGTATGCCGAAGTGGAGACGGCGGTTCTCACAGAATTCGGTCACCAGCTCGAGCGCTTCGTCAGTCACGAACTCGGGCCTGACCTCGCTCGGAAAGGTGCCGAACCAGATCCGGGCGTCGGGACGCGAGAGACGCGTGAGAAGACGCCGGACCTTCTCGAACCGGGGCGTCCGGCCGTCGGAGCCGTAGGCGAATGCATTCGGGGTGACGAACCGAATATCACCGAGCCGACGGGAGGCCTCCAGGCAGGCGTCGAGAGACCGGTGGCGCATCCCGCCGGGGAAGAGACGGGGAGTCTGGCAGAAGGCGCAGGACTGCGGACACCCGCGAGTGCACTCGATATAGCCTCGCCCCCTCGCGTATGCCGGATAGGCATCGAGGAGGACCGTGCTGTCGGTTGGGACGAGTCCCCTGGCGAATGTGGCCGTGCCGGGAACCGGGTCGTCCCGTCCCTCCTCGATCGCAGTAAGCAGGCGGACCAGGGTCCGCTCCCCCTCGCCGACCACGACATAATCCGCCTCGCGGCTCACCTCCGCCCAGCATGCGCTCGCTGAAGGGCCGCCGGCAACCGTGATACAATCGGCCGATGCAATCTCGCGGAGAAGAGACGGCATGTTCACCTGGTTGAGAGAATAACAGGTCACATGGTCAGCCGGTCCGTCACACTCCTCAAGAGAGAAACCGGCCTGATCCAGCGCCGCGGCCAGGACGACACGGGAATTGTGGGTGCCGGCGGACCGCCGCCAATTGACGCGCATGGACGAATCGTACCATCTCATCGACAGGGTTTATCTCCGTCGGTGGACCATACCCGTCTGGGTACTTCTCATGGAACAACTCTCCGTGCAACTTGACTTCACCGAGTTACCTGACGTCCATACCTGCCGGGGGAGGGGACTCTCCCCCCGCATTCGCCTCGGAGAGCTCGATCCCCGGGTGAGATCGCTCGCCGTTATCGCGATCGACCCCTTCGAGCCGGGCTGCTCGTTCGTGATCTGGCTGGCTGCCGGGATCCCGCCAACACAGGATATACCGCCGGGGATACCCGCTGAACCTGTGACCATCTCTCCGATCAGGGCGATCCACGGAACTGGAGATGGAGGTCGGATCGGCTGGCAACCACCCTGTGCAGCCCCTGATGAGCCGCCGCACCAGGTGACGATCAAGGTCTATGGCCTGGACAACGAACCGGAGCTCGAACCCGGGTTCGACCGGAATGAGATCGTGGCGATGATGAAGGGGCACATCGTCCAGTTCGGTGCCACGATTGCACTGGTCCGGTGAGGACAAAGGCATCATGTTTATCCTCTCAGCAATCCAGTCCCTCGAAGAGGCACGATGAAACAGCTGAATGTGAAATTACCGATCACACATTTTCCATCGAACTATACGTGTGACGGAGCCGACATTTCTCCGGCGATCGAGGTCTATGGGATCGAGGACAACGTTCGGTCGCTGGCGCTCGTCCTGAATGATCCAGATGCACCCCGCGGATCCTTCGTCCACTGGCTCTGCTGGAACATGGAGGTGGTCTCGATCATACCCGAGGACATCCCGAAGGAGCCCGAGGCGACCTTTCCTATCAGGCTCCGCCAGGGGACCAACGACTTCGGGAGGATAGGGTACGGCGGACCCTGTCCCCCGAGCGGAAAGGTCCACCGGTACGACTTCAAGGTCTATGCCCTCGATGGGATGCTCTCGCTCGCCCCCGGAGCCAGGCTTCCGGCTCTTGCCGAAGCCATGCAGGGACGGGTACTCCAGTTCGGCGAGGCGAACGCCCTCTATGGCCGCTAGAGGAGACCCAGCTTCTTCAGGTCACTGATAATGCGCTCAACCGCTCGCTTCGCATCACCGGTATTCTTGCCACCGGTGATGATCAGTTTCCCCGAGCCGAAGAGGAGCAGGACCACCTTGGGATCCTCCAGGCGGTAGACCAACCCGGGGAATTGCTCGGGCTCGTACTCGATCCGGTCGAGGTTGAACCCCACGGCGATCTTGTTGAGGTTGATCGTCGAGCCAAGATCGGCGGAGGTCACGATGTTCTGGATCTTGTAGGTGAGCTCGTCGGGGATCGTGACATCGAGCGATCGAAGCAGATCGCCAAGGATCGCCAATCCCCGGTCGAGGCTCTCGACAGACTTCGCGCCGGTCAGGACGACTTTTCCCGAGTTGAAGATGAGGGCCGCGATCTTCGGGTCCTTCATCCGGATCACAACGCCCGGGAAACGCTTCTTGTCGTACTCGGCTCCCTCGATGTTCGACGCGATGCTCGGCAGGTCGAGGGCGTCGGTCACCTTGGCCGAGGCGACAATATTCTCGATGCGCAGGGACTCCTCCGGCTTCATGCTAGTTTATATACATAACTTAAAGAATTTAAATATATTTGGGTTGTGGATTATTCATCGAGGCTGGACAGGTCCCCGGGATCCATACCGAGCTCCCGTGCTTTCAGCACCCTGCGCATGATCTTGCCCGACCGTGTCTTCGGCAGGCTATCCATGAACTCGATCTCGGACGGCATCGCGATCGGCCCAAGCGTGATCCGGACGTGATAGACCAGTTCGTTCCGAAGACGATCGCTTGGCTGGTGACCGACGCGAAGGGTGACGAAGGCCTTGATCAGGTTGCCCTTCAGCGAGTCGGGCTTGCCAATCACCGCCGCCTCGGCAACGGCCTGATGCGAGATGAGCGCGGACTCGACCTCCGCCGTTCCGATGTTGTGGCCCGAGACGATGATCAGGTCGTCTGCTCGGCCGATCACCATGATGTAGCCCTCTTCGTCCTTGATGGCAAGATCGCCTGCCTTGTACAGGTTGTCGATGGTATTCCAGTACTTCGAGTAGATCTCGTCGTTGCCGAAGACACCCCGCATCATCGATGGCCAGGGCTCGCGGACGACGAGGAAACCGGCGGTTCCCGGCGGGACAGGTTCTCCCAGGCTGTTCACCACGTCGGCCGCAACCCCGGGGAGGGGGCGTCCGGCGAACCCGGGTTTCATGCGCGATCCGACCGTGGTTGTGACCATATGCATACCTGTCTCGGTCTGCCACCAGGTGTCCACGATCGGCAGGCGTCCCTTGCCAACGATCCGGTGGAACCATTCCCACGCTTCGGGGTTGAGAGGTTCACCGACAGACCCGAGCACGCGAAGGTAGGAGAGGTCGTACTGGTTTGGCCACTTTTCACCCATCTTCATGAACATCCGGATGGCGGTCGGGGCGGTATAGAAGATGTTGACGCCGTACTCCTCAAGGATCGACCAGTAATTGCCCGGGTCGGGATAGTCGGGGAGTGTCTCCGCGACGAGAACGGTTGTGCCGAGCATGAGCGGACCATAGACCACATAGGTGTGCCCGGTGATCCACCCGGGGTCGGCCGTGCACCAGTAGACGTCGTTATCCCTGATGTCAAAGACGTGCTTGGTCGTATAGTAGGCCCCGACCATGTATCCGCCGCAGGTATGCACGATACCCTTCGGCGTGCCCGTCGTACCCGAGGTGTAGAGGATGAAGAGGGGATCCTCCGCGTCCATCTCCTCGCAGGGACACCGTCGGTCCACACCTTCCATCAGTTCATAGAAGTCGATCTCCATCTCGCGGTGGATCTCGATCGGCTGTTCGGTCTGGCGACGGTAGACCACCACGTGTTCGACCGTCGGGGCGTTTATTATCGCCTCCTCAATCAGGTGCTTGAGCGGAATGGACTTGCCGCGCCGGACGGAATAATCGGCTGTGACCACCACCTTGGCACCGGCGCCGACGATCCGGGCATTCAGGGCTGCTGACCCGAACCCGCCGAAGACAACCGTGTGAACGGCGCCGATCCGCGCACAGGCAAGCATCGCGATGATCTGTTCCGGGACCATCGGCATATAGATACAGACACGGTCCCCCTTCTGGACACCCAGTTTTTTAAGGCCGTTCGCAAACTTGTTGACGGCGATGTAGAGGTGGCGATAGGTGAAGATCCGCTCGTCCTCGTCCGACTCCCCCTTCCAGATCAGAGCGACCTTGTTCCGCCGGTTGCCGAAGATGTGTCGATCGAGGCAGTTGTACGTGATGTTCGTCCTGGCGCCCGAGAACCAGCGGGCATGGGGGTGTTCCCACTCGAGCACACTGTCCCATTCGCGGTACCAGTGGAGTTCCTGGGCGACCTTCGCCCAGAAACCCTCCGGGTCGGCCCGGTACGCCGCATAGGCCTCCTCGTAATCTCCGATCCAGGTATCCTGAACGATCTCCGGGTCAGGAAGATAGGTAGACTTCCCGGTGATCTGCTGTGACTCCTCAGACATCGGTATTCTACATTATCAATCATGATTGTTATAGATATACATTGCTGAATGAAGATCTCTGATCCGCGATCTGAAACGAAATCTTCACGTTCCCAGGAGGTGTGAAACGACGAGATGGTCGAGCTGTCCGTGATGCCGGGAGCATGCGTCTACGTCTGTACCCGCCTCCAGATCCGAAAGGCTCGTCTCTTCCCCCCCGCCTACTACGAACGCCTGCTGCAGATGAGCCTTCCCGAGATGGTCCGGACAATCGGTGAAGACGAGCGTTTCCGCCACGAGGTCTACGACCGATATCGTACGCCATCTGACCTGAGGCGGGTGGAGTACGCGCTCACGGCGAACCTTGCCCGCGAATACCGGACCGTGCTCCGAATGACGCCAGGGACGCTCCACCAGCTCACGTCTCACTACCTCCACCGGTGGGACATCGTAAACGTGATGGCGGTTCTGAGAGGCAAACGGCACAAGCTGGACCGTGATACGATCGCGGAGACCCTCATCCCGGCGGGAGAACTCGACCGGGCATGGCTCGATCGGCTCGTGGCGGCCGACGACCTGGATCGGGTAGTCGAGGAACTGCACGGGTGGTCGCTCTATGCACAGGTCAGGACCTGCACCTGCCGCGAGATGCCGCGGGGCGAGTTTGCCCGTGTCGAGGACCGCCTCTATCACCAGTATTACCGGGACCTCCTGGAAGATGCCGCCAGGGGGGTTCCGGGAGGACGGGTGTTCGGGCGATACCTCCGGTTCGAGATCGACATCATGAACACCCGAAACCTCTTTCGACTCCGGGCCGGAAGTCCGGTCCCGGATATTCGGTCAGCGATGGTCGAAGGAGGCAATATCCCGATCGACGAGTTTGTCAGGATTGCCGGCATCGAGGACCAGGAGACCTTCATCGACGAATTCGCCCAGACCGAGCTCCTCCCGATGGCAACCCGGGCGATGCGGAAACTGCGCCGCGACCCGGGGATCAGTCCCGAACAGGTGGCCGAGTTGCTCTGGTCACGCTGGCAGGAGCACCGGACCACGGTGCACGTGGTCGAGATAGCGGTGACTGAACTCAGGCTCGAGGAGATGGACCGGCTCGCCGCTATACACCGGTTCTCAGTCCTGCCAGTTCTGTCGTATCTTGAACGAAAACGCGTGGAGATAGCGAACCTGGGCGCGTGCGTCAGGGGCCGGCAGTTCGGGATCCCGAACGAGCGCATCGCGCGGTACCTGGTGGTCCGATGACACTCCCCGAAAACGTTCGGCCAACTCGTGGAGAACTGCTCGCGGTGCGGAGGCGGATCATCCTCTCAGAGCGCGCCCACGCGGTATTGAAGCGCAAGCTCGACGGCCTGATGTTCGAGCTCATCTCCCGTCTCCCCGATGCACGGGCGGCGGAGAAGATGCTCTTCGAGGAGGTGATCCAGGCCAGAGAGGAGCTCGCCGTCGCAACCATGATGGTCGGTGAACTCGGGGTCCTGATTGCAGCAGAGTCGATCGAAGAGACCCCAATCCTGGTCATGACAGAAAAGAACGTCTTCGGGGTTCTTCTCCCGTCTTTTCGCCTTGAACGTGCCGAAAAATACCTCAACGAACGGGGGTACAGCCTGCTTGGCACGACGCCCGTGATCGACGACGTGGTCTCCGCCCACGAACACCTGGTTCAGGGGACCGTCCACGCCGCGCAGGCGGAAGCGGCCCTGCGACTTCTCACCGCTGAGATCGCCCGCACGCGCCGAAGGGTCCGTGCCCTCGAGAATCGAGTCCTGCCGGGCCTGCGAGAGATCCGGCGGATGATCGAGTTGAGGCGCGAGGAGATGGATATCGAGGAGCATGCCCGTCTCTTCCAGGTGAAGCGAATCAGGGCGATCCGGGGGGCGGAAAGCATCCGCAGACCGGCGGATGTACCGGTCGAGGATTTGCCATCCTCCGCCCGTCGGGGGCCATGATGGAGGCGGCGATCGCCCCCGAGACGATATTCTTTCCGAGCGCGACCGCTCCGCGTAGCGAAAGACCCTGTGCGAGCCCGCCCGCGATCGCGGCAGAGAGGCAGCACCCCGACCCGTGTACCTCGAAGGGGAACCGGGGGCCGGAAAATGGCCAGACGCCCTCACTATCCACCAGCAGGTCGACTGCTTCAGGCCCCGATGCATGGCCCCCCTTCACCAGGACGGCCTCTGCACCGAGGGTACGCAGTGCCTCTCCGGCCTCCCGCATCTCCTCCAGCCTTCGGACAGGTCTGCCCGTCAGCACGCCGGCCTCGGCCAGGTTCGGGACCAGGAGCGTGGCCCGGGGGAGGAGACGCTCGACCATGCTATCGAGCGCGTCTTCCTCGAGAAGACGCCCGCCGCTTGTCGCGATCATCACCGGGTCGACCACGAGCGGTGTTCCGACAGGGACAGCATCCACCACCGCCCGGCACGCCGCAGCCGTCCCCAGCATCCCGGTCTTGAAGGCTCCGATCGGAAAGGCCTCGAGGAGCGCTTCGCACTGCGCGGTGATCATGGGCGGGGAGACAGGCTCGATCCCCCGGACGGCAGATGGGGATTGCGCGGTCAGCGCCGTGACCACCGAGAGGCCCCACACCCCCTGGGCAGAAAAGGTCCTGAGGTCCACCTGTATTCCTGCGCCTCCCGAGGGGTCCGAGCCCGCGATCGTGCAGGCATAGACGACGTTCATCAGAAAGGAGAACGAGTCCTGGCCGGAAGGACTCTTCGGTCTCCAGGACGGCACACTTAAATCCGGGGCCATTGCACGCCTGGCAATGGTTCAGGAGTTCGTGTCCCTCCTGGTGCTGGGCTTCGCGCCGGCCCTCTTCTGGCTCTTGTATTTCTACATTAAGGACCGGTACGACCCCGAACCCCGGTCCTGGATCCTCCGGATCTTTTTATTCGGCATGGTTTCAACGATCCCCCTTGCCCTCGTCGAGGGACTGATCGGAATCGTCATCCCGTCGGAGTTCCTCCTGGCGGTCATCGTGGCTCCCGTCTTCGAGGAGATCGGCAAGTTTCTCGTGGTCTACTACTTCGTCTTCCGTCACCCGGTCTTCGACGAGCCGATCGATGGGATCGTCTACGCCGTCACTGCGGCGCTCGGGTTCGCCGCCCTGGAAAACTTCGTCTACATCTTTGCCGAATACTCCGGGTCCCTGGCTCTCCCCCTCGAGCTCTCCATCGTCAGAGCGGTCCTCTCCGTGCCGGGCCACGCATTGATGTCGGCGATGTGGGGGTATGCACTCGGCCAGAGCCTGGTGACGCCGCACCCGCTCGCACGCCAGCTCGTGGTACACGGGCTTCTGCTCGCTATCGCCCTGCACGCGGCGTTTAACCTGCTGGTCTCACTCGATATTATCGGGGCGGCAGTCCTGGTTCTCATCCTCGTTCCCGCAATGTGGCTCACCACAAACAGGAAGATCGCGGCATCGCTCCAGTCAGTGAAGAAGCAATAAAAAAAGAGGTTATTCGTACCGGAGGGCCTCGATCGGGTTCAGGTTCGAGGCCTTCCATGCCGGGTAGAGGCCGGAGAGGAGTGCCGTCGCGATCCCGAAGCCCATCCCCAAAGCGATGGAGGAGAGGCTCGCCGGGTGAAAGAGGTACTGGGTCGTCTGGAGCACCAATAGCGAGATGAGGAAGCCCCCACCGAACGAGAGGAGCCCGCCCAGCAACGATCCGACCACTCCGAGCATCAGGGCCTCGTAGATGAACATCTTCCGGACCTCATTTCGCAGAGTCCCGATGGAGCGGAGGATGCCGATCTCCTTGGTCCGTTCGGTGACCGACATCATCATCACGTTCAGGATGGAGATCCCGGCAACGATCAGCGAGATGCCGCCGATCGCCGTCGTGAAGGTGGAGATCTGGCCGAAAACTTCCTGGATACTGCTCAGGATCTCCTTGGATGAATAGGTATCCAGCACATCCTCGCGCCGGTTGAACCGGTCGTCAATCGCCTTCTCGAGCGTATCAACCTCGTCGAGGTCACGCACCTTGATGATCACCTGGTCGTATCCCTTCTCGTCGTTGCGGTCCTCGTACCACCTGCTCGGGACGATCAGCGCGTAATCGGGCTGGATATCGAACCCGAGGCCCCGTTCCTTCAGGATCCCAACCACCCGCTGGGTATCTCCGTTCTCGAATCGCACCTGGGAACCGACTTTCAGGTTGAACTGGTCCGCCGCCCTGGGCCCCGCGAGGATGCCCGCGTTCCCGCGGACCAGGATCCCTTTCTCCACCTCGACGATCTGTGGCATGTCGTCGGGGTCCATGGCGTAGATCGACATCACCCCCGATTCCGCACCGACCCTGATCCGATCGGCGGTCGAATAGAAGGGAATCAAGGGGTTCGGACCCGCGATCCGCCGCAGGTCCTGCACCTGCCGCTCGGTGATCTTGTCCTGGACCATCCCGCCACCAAACTGCGATCCCATCCCCATGTGGGGGATCACGGAGAGGGAGTCCCCAACCGTCGAGAGCTCCTCGGTGACCGAGAGGGTGAGACTGTTGCCGAGGATCCCCATCGACGAGATGGCGAGCACCCCGATCACGATCCCGACGACCGCCAGGAGTGACCGGAAGAGGTTCCGCTGAAGGTTGCGGCGTGCGAAATCGAAGAACGTCCGGCTCATCGTGAATCCTCCATGATTCGGCCGTCGACGATCCTGACCTGTCGGTTCGCGTAGGCGGCGACCCCGAGGTCGTGCGTCACCATGATGATCGTCTTTCCCGTCCGGTTCATCTCGGCAAGGAGGTCCATGATCGCCTTGCCGGTCTTCTGGTCGAGGTTTCCCGTCGGCTCGTCGCAGAGAAGCAGGGATGGGTCGTTGACGAGCGCTCGTGCGATCGCCACACGCTGCTGCTGCCCCCCGGACAGCTCATTCGGCTTGTGAGAGTAGAGCCGCTCATCATCGAGTCCGGCCGCTCTGAGGACCTCGAAGGGTTTCATCCCACAGGTAGCCCGGTCGCCACACTTCAGGATCAATGGGTACTCGACGTTCTCTATCACCGAGAGAAGCGGGATCAGGTTGAAGTGCTGGAAGATGAACCCGATGGTGTCTCTCCGCAGGTAGGTGAGCTCGTCGTCGGAGAGCTCGGCGACATCGCGTCCGTTGATCACCAGCCGGCCCGAGGAAGGGACGTCCAGGCACCCGATCAGGTTGAGGAGCGTCGTCTTGCCCGACCCCGACGGCCCCATGATCGCGATGAACTCTCCCCGCTCGACCGTGAGCGAGACCCGGTTGAGAGCGATGACGTCGCCCGCAGGGAGCGGGTAGACCTTGGATACCTCGTCAAACCGGATCAGGACCGGTTCGTCCGAACTAGGTCCTGTTACCGTTTCCATGAGCGCACGATCAGGTAGCCGATACCGGCGGCAAGCACGAGCCCGAGAATGATCCAAGCGATCGGCACTGGTTCCCCGGGAGAGCCGGAACCGCTCTGATCGGTCTGGTTCACGTGCGTGGATGCTTGGGCGTGCTCCTCGAAGGCGTCCCCGTTATCGTCCTTGTAACTGATGATGAGCGGCACCGGGCCGCCGTCCGCAGCACGGAAGTTGAGTTCAAACGAGGCGAAATCGTCCGGCTCGAGCGAACCGATCACGTACCGCGGGTAGGGGTCAGCGGGGTTCATCTCTTGGCCCGGTGCGATGACGACCGAGCGGGCTGGCCGAAGACCGGCGTTGTTGATATCCCCTGTCAACCGGTAGACCCCGCCGCTCTGCTCGAGGACAAAGTTCGAGAGAAGGAGCTCGGCTCGCTGCTTCGATTCACCATACTCGACCGGGAGGTCGATCGGCAGGACGTGCCGGTTCAGGCTGTTGAAGTAGACGAGGTCGAACCCGAGGGTCGCGTTCTCGTCCGGGGTCAGGTTGAAACTTGCCCGGGATTGGGCGTTCGGCGGGAGTTCGCCGATGAAGACAGAGGTGGGTTTCGTGGTGAACCCGGCCCCACGGGGGGTGACCATCACGCCGTTCAGGGAGGACTGCCGTGGGTTGCCGATAGAGAGGATGACCACGTCGCTCCGCCCCGCTGTGAACACGTCGGGACGTTCGATGAACGAGACCGCGGGGGAGGTACTGTCGATCCTGACCGGGACCGGGGCCCGGAGCCCCCTTCCGTCCGGGACGGCAAGGGAGAAGACGGGGTAGGCGATGCCGTCGGGCGACCCTGCCCGGACCGAAAAGGTGAAGCTCATCCGGTTGCCGGCGCCGATCACGCCGACGGTCCGGTACGGGTCATCCTCGACCGTAACGGCGCCGTCGGCGGAGAGCGTCGCGTCAGAAATGCGAACCGGGACCGTTCCCGTGTTCGCCACGTCGATCACGAGCGTGCCACGATCGCCCCGCATCAGCACCTGCGGGTCGAGCTGGGTCGAGACCACCTGGAGCTGGTTGCCGGAGACGGTCGTGACCGGCGTGACGACCGTCGTGGGCACGGCCGGATCGGACATCGGAAGGGTGGTCGGTGGGATCGTGAACCCGTCCGGGAGCGTGGGAAGGCTCGCTCCTGCCCCCGTGACGAGGGCGGCGCCGACAAAGAGGACGAGGATGAGGGCGGACCTCATCTACATCACCATGGTGACGATCGTGTAGGCGATGAGGAGCAGGGTCGGGACACCGACGGTGATCACGGCGTCACGCGTCGAGAGCTTGCGGCCCGTCCGCACGCCGAAGATCCAGATGTTGGCGGTCCAGAGGAGGAAGAGGAGTCCGACAGCGCTGGAGAGCTGCATGCTCGGGTCCTTCATCAGAGCCTGGGTCCACTCGGTGATCATCTGGGGGTCCGTGATCGATGGGATCCGCAGGTTCGAGATGAAACTCCACGAGAGGGCAAGGGAGACGAGAGCCCCGATCGCCTGGGGGAGGAAGCCATACCCGACGTAGGAGAGGAGGCGCCCGAAGTCGCCCTGGCCCTTGAAGACCATCGAGATCACGAAGAAGACCGCCGTGTAGATCACCCACATTAATAAGATCATCACGAGCGCCGAGAAGGCCCCGATCCCGCCGAGCAGGGGGCCCATCCCTTCGAGCTCGGGCATCATCTTCGAGACGATGGATGAGATCTGGTAGGCGGAGACCGCACTGATGAGTGCGGTGGCGATGACGAACAGCGCCGGCATGAGCAGGCTCACGGGCCGCTCCTCGAGCGATTCGAAGAAGAGCCGTGGGTTCGTCAGCAGGGTGAGAATGGATACATCGCTCATGGAAGACGTGTATTTATCGCGCGAAGGCTATTTGAGGCTTGCGAATCGCTGTTTGGAGAGAAAAATGAAGGGATTTCAGGACGTCCGGCGCGATGTCGAGACCCGGTCTAAAACGGTCATCACGATGACGCCAAACCCGATGCAGACCACCAGGAGCTTTGCCAGTCCCCCCAGCAGGGGCACCAGGTAGAGGATGTTCAGGACGATGAAGCCGACGACGAACAGGACGAACCGGTTTTCGCCAATCTTCACGACCCGCGCGATGATACGACCCACCGAGAGGGCGACGATAAGCCCGGCGACCATGATGCCCGCCACGACCCCAAGCCAGAGCAGGACGGCGATCGGGATGCCGACGATCGTAACAAGGAGAAGCATCCCGAGAATGATGGCGGCGATGATCGAGGCGACCCCAACCACCAGCGCGGGGAGCGGCTGGTCACGCACCCTGGATTCAAGGAGTGTGGCGGTCGATGGACAGAGGGCGAGGAGGATCAGACCCAGGACAAGGTACCCGAGAATGACCATGAAGGAGATGAGAGCGCCAATCCCCGAGAGGAAGCCATCGACCGGATCCGGTCCATCGGAACGGTCCCTGACCTCATCGTAGCGGGTCACGTTCGCGGACCCCTGGTTCACAAACGACTCCGATGAGACCTGGAGGGTCCCATTGATACGACCCTCGTTCCTGAACGAGCCCCCCATGACATGGGCATCCCGCCCTATCGAGGTGTTGGGGCCAAAAACGACCTCGCCGCCAGTCACCACGGCGTTCCGGGCGACGGGACCGTCCAGGGTAACCTCACCGCCGGCAATCACCACCTTGCCGCCGACCGACGTATCGATCAGCACCTTACCGCCGGCGACGATCACGTCGCCCCTTACTGGTGCGCTCACCTCGATCTCGCCCCCGGCGGCAATGAGCGAGTCCACCGGTGCTTCGATGCTGAGCATGCCGCCGGCGGCGAAGACGTCGTCGTCGATCGGTTCCGAGACCACGACTGGGTCGTCACCGCCGATCATTCGCACGGCCTGTGCTCCCGGCAGGAGGAGAAGCAGGAGCAGGAGGAGAACGATGATTCTCGGTCCGTTCATGCAGAGGAATCCCACCGCCCAGTATTAAAAAGAGAGCGGTCCTCCCCGGTCACACATGGCGCGTGGCAAGGTACCGGATCAGGCCGTGCACCCCGTCTGCGGTTGGATGGATCTCCATGAAACCATCGAGCCCGTCGAGGGGAAGGCCCCTGCGGACCAGCTCGGCCAGGTACATCACCGAGAGCGTGGCATCGGGAGCGATCGAGACGATGCCGGCAACGCGCCGATCGTCGGCGACGAAGACCTTCGCCGCCCCGGTCCTTCGCTCGGGAACGGTAAAAAACGAGTCCGGTCCGGCAGGACTGGGGATGGTGACGGAGGTCGAGGTGGACCCGTCGTGGGCCCAGGCGAACTGGTTGCCGAGCGCGAAGCCCTGAGGGATCGCCCGGAGATCGAGGTGGGCCACCTCACCCAGGATGTTCCGGGCCGCCACGCGCCCCTCTTCACGGGCGACAGGGGTGAGATAGGGGGGACCGACCACGTCTCCGCACGCGTAGACCCCGGGGACCGAGGTCTGCATCCGGTCGTTAACGATGATGGTGCCGTTCTTCCGTCTCTCGAGGCCAACATACCCCTCGCTGTTCGCCCTGAGGCCGACGGCACAGAGCACTGCATCCGCCGGTAACGAACGCTCTCCGGAAGCAGAACGGATCGTGACCCCACGCACGAATGAGTCGCCATCAACCGAGACGAGCTCGGTCGACTCGTGGATAGAGACACGATCGAGTTCCTGGCGGGCGAGTCGAACGACGAGCGGATCCATGCGACGGAGTAACTCGCTCCGGACCACCAGATCGACCGTGCTCCCGAACGAGGCGAAGATATAGGCAAACTCCACCGCCTGGATGCCGCCACCGAGGATCACCAGTCGCTCGGGGAGCCTGGGGATCGCCGCCAGGCTCGCCGCCGTGAAGACGCCGTCCATCTCGATGCCGGGGATCCCAGGGAGGGCGGGGCGCGAGCCGGTTGCGATGATGATGGCGTCCGACTCGACCGGTGTCCCGTCGATCCGTGCCCGTTGCCCGTCGAAGGTTGCGGAGGCCCCACCGATGACCTCGACCCCGGAGTCCCGGGTCTCCTTCTCCAGGATGCCCATGATCGTTCGCTGAACCTCTGCCGTCGCACGAAGCAGCCCGCGGAGGTCGACCGCAGGGTACCCGTCAAGGGCCCCGAGCGAGGCGAGGCGCCGGGCATTCGAGATCGTCCGCGCAGCGTCGTTCAGGGCGTTCACGAGCATGCAGCCGTGGAGCAGGCATTGCCCGCCGATGGTGCGCCGTTCGACAAGCCGGACCTCGCGGCCTTCGGACGCAAGGTGCATGGCCGCGAACCGGCCCGCCGGGCCACCGCCGATAACGGTGACGGGGGCCATTAGAGGATCTCCACGCCCTCATCCATCGGTGTCGAGAGTATCTCACCGGTATACCCATTGATCTCGACGATCGAACGACCCCGCACCTGCCAGACCGGGACGAAGACGCGACTCAGCTCCACGCGGATCGCTTTCCTATCCGGTCGAAAGACCTTCTCCTCGTAGAAGATCGCATCGCGCCGCTCCTGGCGGATCCGAACCTTCTTCGTGAGGGAGCGGACGACATAGTCGACCATCCGCCCTTCAGCCGCGTCCCGGGTGATGTGGGTCTCGCTCACCTCGGCCCCGGGAGGGAGTTCGGCACGGGTAATAACCCCATCGTCCAGGGTAACGAACTCGCCGTTGATCGCGTTCAGCGCGATCGACCCCTCCTGGTCGAAGGAGATCTGGTGGTCCTTGTAGGTCGTGCCCCCCGACGAGACGTAGTGCGCCTGCCAGTAGGGGATCAGGCGGAGCTGTGCTGCCCCCTCACTCTTGGCGAGCATGCGGGCATCGCGTTCGCTGAGCCGAAGAGGGAGATGGGGAATGCCAGTCTCCTCATCCTGGCAGGTGGGGATGGCACCAACCCACGCCTGCCGCGGGCGGACGAGTTCGAGGACCATCTCCCTCCCCAGCACCCTGGCGCATGCTGCCTTTCCCGCGTAGTCGATCAGGGCCGGAATCCCCCAGAGGATACAGTCCTTGACAGCGATACGGTCGTTCACCGAGAAGAGAAGCTTGCGGCAGACGACCTCCTTATCATGGGCCTGGACCCTGTACACAGTCTGGTCGAACTGCTCGATCTCCGCCGTATCATTGCTGCACATCACCAGGATGCATTCGTCCTCGCGAATCGCCGAAAGGTCGAGCGGAGGTTCCATCGGCTCGACGTCGAACGCGGCCGATTCAAGGATCCTGCCGATCTCATCCCGTGCGCGTTCCCGAACCTGCCGATCCATCATTCGTACTTCGACTCCCAGGTATAGAACAATTTTTCTCCCGCAAGGAGCGAGTACAGATGATGAGCCGGTCCCTCAAGTTTGTCAATCACACGATTGAAGACTTCGCGATGCAGGTCACGTACGACCCCGTCACCGGCAGGGGGACGGTCGTCTTCAACCTCTCCCTGGTCCGGAAGAGCGACCTGTTGCCCGTGCTGGACGTGATCAGAACAGCGTGGCGCTCGGGTGTCTGCGTCTCCGATCTCGTCCGCGTGGTCCACGCCGGCGAGACGATCAACGGGTTTACGATTCCCGACGAGCAGGTGGGGATCTGCACCGTCTGTTCGGTAACCCTAGACGGGATCCTGCTCAAGCGGGGCGTTCCGCTTCACCCGATCGGTGGTGGAGTCGTCGAGATCGTAAACCGCGTACCCCGCCGGTTCACCCACCTGATTCACTACGACGAGACCACGGTGGACCCCCTCCAGGTGCTGATTGCCGAGGAGATCACGTCGGTGACCGAGGTGATGCGGAGCGGAAACGGAACGATCCTCGCGAATATTCGCGAGTGTCACATGGAAGCAGAACCCATGGTCGCCGAACTGCTTGAAGACCTCGCATCGAGCCAGTTCGTCGGGGTGCTCGAGGTCGGGCTGCCAAACAGCCCGTTGCTCGGGGTCCAGGTGAGCCCGCAATACCTGGGTGTGGTCGCTGTCGGCGGCACGAACCCTCTCGCGGCTGTCCGAGAGGCGGGCTTCGAGGTCATGACCCGCGCCATCAAGGGCGTTATCGACTCAGCCGAGATGCAGGGGATCGAACAGCTCCTCGCCGACATCCGGACCGGATTTTCTGACTGATGGGGAGAAAAGGGGTACGAGCCCTCCGTCTTCCTGCCGGTTCACGCCCATTCGGCCTGACCCAGTCAACAGGCCTGCGGCGGTTAGTGTGATCGGGTATTATCTCTATCAAACACAAAAGTCGTCGGCATGATACCTGGGTGGACCGAGGCCGAACTTCCCGTACCTCAGCTCCGTGACGGCTCCGAGCTCGCCGGCATGACCGCTGACCCGGATTGCCGGATCACGGGTCCGATCTACCAGATGTTCCGTGACATTGCGCGGACCGAGGATGACCGGCGATGGCTCGCCAGTCAGCATGTCCGCTACGATATCACGCGAATCCCCCCCGCCACCTTCTGCAACGAGTTCGTCAAGACGAAGGGGCATTACCACCCGGTCAACCCTGCCGGGATCGCCTTTCCGGAGGTCTACGAGGTGATGTCGGGCCGTGCCCACTACCTCCTCCAGCGGCCGGACCATTCTGACGCCGTCCTGATCGAGGCGGCGGCCGGCACCATCGTCCTCATCGCACCGGGCTACGGTCACGTCACCATAAACCCGGGTGAGACGGACCTCGTGATGGCAAACCTCGTCTCGACCACCTTCTCGAGCGATTACCGTCCGTACGAAGCCCTGCGCGGTGCTATCTACTACGAACTCGCCGACGGGACGTTCGTCCCGAACCCTGCATATCTCCGGGTACCCCCGCTCCGGCACCTTCGCCCGGCCAACCTCGGCCCGCTCGGCGTACCGGCCTCCTGCACCCTCTATGACCTCGTCGAGGGGCGGGTCCCGCTCGACTGGCTGAACGCCCCCGAGCGATTCGCCGGGCTGCTCAGCCTTCGCTCGGCAGAGTGAAGGCACCCAGCCGCTTGTGAGTCGAGGCCTGGACGCGGGCGAGTACCCGTTCCTCGATCTCGTCCTGCGCTTTCCACCCATTTTCAACAAGCGTTGCCAGCGCACGGTCGATCTCGTCGTAGCTGAGGCCGAGTTCATCCTCGTCTTTCTGACCGACCCAGAGCCCGGCCGATGGAGGGCGCTCCAGGATTCGTTGGGGAATCCCGAGTTCGGACCCGATCTGGTAGACCTCGTGCTTGAAGAGGTGGAGGATCGGCTGCAGGTCGGCCGCACTGTCTCCCCACTTGGTGGAATACCCCAGCAGGTACTCAGAGCGGTTCGAGGTCCCACAGACGAGCCGGTGGTCCCGGTTCGCATGGTAGTACAGAACGACCATCCTCGCTCGCGCCATCAGGTTTCCGAGCAGGTAGGGGGTCTCGACGTACCCCGGCATGGCACGAAAGCCATCCAGAACGGGCTCGATTGAGACCGTCCTGTGCTCACACCCGAGAAGACGACAGAGTTCCCGGGCGTCCTCGAGGTCCTCCGCGGCGCTGACTGCGCTCGGAAGGGAGAGGGCAAGAACCCGGTCGGCCCCGACCGCCCGAACACAGAGCGCCGCCGCCACCGCGGAGTCGACTCCCCCGGAGACCCCGATCACGAGCCCCTCGACCCCAGCCTCCCAGAACATGCGCCGTATCATCTGCTCGATCCGGCCGAGGACGCAACCGCATCCACCGTCGATCATGGATTCCACCTACATCAATCTGAGGCACCGCCTTAACTCCTTAACGCCCCCGATCAGCAGGAGCCGGTCTTCCGCGGCGAACATCTCGTCCGGGCCGGGCCTGAGGACCGACCGCGTGCCCCCCTCGATCCCGATGACGGAGACGCCGCTCCGGCCTTCCAACCAGCGGACGGCGCGAGGACGGGGACGTGTGAACCGGACCTTGACCACTCTCTGTCCATCAGGCAGGTCGAGGAGCACCTGGACCCTGTCTGCAAGCACGGTCCTGGCAATCATCTGCCCACCGATCATCGGCTGGAGCGCAACAAAATTCGCGCCGGCGCGATAGAGACGGTCAACGGCCCCGGGGTGGTTTGCCCGTGCCAGGATCTTGAGGCTCGGGTTCAGGTTCCTGGCCATCAGGACCGTGAAGATGTTCACTTCGTCGTCATTGACTGTCGTGACCAGCAGGTGAGCATCCTCGATCCCTGAGCGGACCAGGACCTCCTCTTCCTCCGCGTCGCCAACAACTGATGGGAACGGCAGTTCGCGGGGGTCGACAACGGTACACAGGATGTCTCGTTCGGACAATTCGCGGTGCACGGCGACCCCAACGTCCCCGAACCCCGTGATCACCGCCTTTCGATCCATGCCGCCGCGGACGCGGAGTTCCAGCTCCATCACTCGCTCGAGGTCCGGGGCCCGCCCAACGAGGAAGAGCATCGCGGAAGAGTCGACCACCTCCTCCGGGCCCGGCATGAACTGGAAGACACCTCCTCTCCAGAGGATCAGGGGAAGGACATGGTGATTCTCGAAGAGGGCGAGGTCCGCCAGCGTCCGGTTGATGGCGGGAGATCCACGGAGGATCGGTGCCTTGATGATCCAGAAGACATGCTCCTGCGCCGGTTCGACCAGGTCAGGGACCTGTTGCTGCTCCTGGGGGGCGAGACCATACCGGGCAAGGACGAGCCCGGTCGAGTACTTCGGCGATAGGACGATCTCGGCCCCGGCGTACCGGAGGTACCGGTCAAATGCCGGGTCATCAACCACCGCGATCACCTGGGCGTCGGTCTTCCCTCGAACGGCGAGGATCGTGTTTGCCGCCGTCCGGACCTCGCCGGTGACGACGACGGAGCGGGCACGTCCGATCCACGCCGCTTCCTGGGTCGAGGAGAGCACGGGGTCCCCCCAGATGACATGGGCCTGCCACCGGTACCGGCGGTGGGCTTTCATTGCCGATTCTTCGTCCTCTGCGACGATCACAACCGGACGATCCGTGAACTGGAGTCCCTCGACCAGCGAGCGGACCGTCTCATCGAACCCGATGATCACGATGTGGTCCTCCAGCGGACGCGTGGTCCGCCTCGGTGGCGTGTCCCTGACGAACCGGGAGAGGTACGGCGTCAGGATGAGCGGGACGACCATGAAGATCATCACCACCCCGGTCGCCATCATCACGATCGAAAAGAGCGACGTCAGCTCGTTCTCGAACGGGAGGAGCTCACCGTACCCAACCGTGGTCAGGGTCTGCATCACGAATTGGAGCGACTCTGTCCAGGTAAGAGCCCGCCCCTCGAGAAGGGGATAGAAGTGATGGAAGAGCGCGGTGTAGACGGCGACGGTTGCACCGAAGAAGAGGAGGTAGACCTTGACCCGCTGGGTCGAGACCAGCTGGAGGAACGAACGGAACCAGCCGATCACCCTGCCGAACATCAGCCCTCCTCCCCTCCTGCCAGGTCGAGCAGGGCATCCTCGAGCCGCGCGAGGGCAAACGGAGCCGAGGGATGCAGGCCAGCATGACGTTCGAGTTCTTCCGAAACGAAGCAGTCGAAGGAGGTCATCTCCGATCTCGAGGAGGTGAAAGACGTGCCTCCCATCCACCGGGCGTACAGCCGCACCTCCTCGGCGGGGACGCGGACGAACGGGCGAATCACGCGGGCGGCTCCGGGCGGTGGAGGGGCGAGCAGGTCGACGGCCCGTCCCCGCAGTACGGCCGCGAGGATACGGGTCGCCGCATCCTCGAGGACCGAGGCATCGGCAAAGACCGTGCATCCCTCGCGTGCCGCCTCGACGGCGACCGACTCACCGGAGGTCGATCTCAGTGGATGGACGGCCAATCGCCCCCCCACGGCATGGCGTTCGAGAAATGCTCGCAGGGCGACGTCCGCAGCCCTGCCGCCAGGGAGGACCGCAACCCGATCGCACGGCCGGAGTCCCCCCTGCCGGCGGACCTCCCGCCGCGCTCGGCGCTCGATGTCCCTGACCAGGTGTTCCCGGCAGAGAGACCGCCCGGAATACGCCTGGAACAGGACCGCCTCGCGGTGGCACCGGCTGCAGGTCGAGTCCGTCCCCTTCACACCAGTGAATATGACCGCCAGGATTATCACCTTGACTGCCGGGTTCACGCTGCTTTTATGCGGGGAACTGCATAATGATGGAGAAGATGCCCCTCTCGGCCGACGTGATCCGATCCCTCCAGCCATACGACATCCGGGTGCTGCTCGCACTTGAACGACTGATGCGCCGGTTCGAGTGGGTTCCTGTCGACGACCTGAAGGGGGCGACCCGCCTCTCGGAGAAGGAGGTCGAGTACCGACTTGGTCGACTGATGGCCCGTGACCTCGTCCGTTTCGACGCGGTCCCGTACCGGGGGTATGCCCTGGTCTTCAACGGGCTCGATTCGCTCGCCCTGCACGCGCTCTCCGGGCGCGGCACCCTCCGAGCCCTCGGGTCCCTGATCGGTGAGGGAAAGGAGGCGCTCGTCTTCGAGGGGCTGGGGCTCGCCCCGGTCGCCATCAAGCTCCACCATGTTGGGCAGCGATCGTTTCAGTCCGTCCGGTTGAACCGGGATTATCTGCCCGAACGGACCCACTGTCCCTGGATCTTCGCCTCGCGCCTCTCCGCCGAACAGGAGTACGAGGCCCTCACCCGCCTCCAGTCCAGGGTTCCGGTCCCGGAGCCGATCGGGATCGATCGGCACGCGATCGTGATGGACCTGATCGGCGGCACCACCCTCAACCGGGCTCACCTCGACGACCCAGAGACGGTCCTCGAGACCATCCTGGACGCGGTCCGACAGGCCTATCAGCTGGGGGTGATCCACAACGACCTCTCAGAGTTCAACGTGATGATCGACGGAGACCGGGTTGTCCTGATCGACTGGCCCCAATGGATAGGACCGGACCATCCGAACGCGAGGGTGATCCTGGCGAGAGACCTGGACAACGTCCTCTCCTTCTTTTCCCGTAAGTACCGGGTGCGGCGAGACCTGGACCGGGTGCTGGAGTCCGTGGTCGGATGAAGGTGATCGGGGTCGACGTGATCAGGGGATCCGTCAGATCGCGGTCCCGACGTCCCACGTACGCCTTCGTCATCCTGGCCGACGGGGAGATCGTGGAGGAGACGGAGGTCACTCGCTTCCGGCTCCTGCGCCGCCTCGCCGAGGAACGGCCTGAGGTCCTCGCCGTCGACTCTCTCCAGGAGCTGGCAACCGATCAGCACGAGCTCTACGAATTTCTCCAGTCGATGCCCCACGGCACCAGGCTCGTCCAGGTGACCGGCGGCGAACGGCTGGAGAGCCTCGCCCAGGTGGCAGGACGGTATAACATCCGCTTCAATCGGCTCTCTCCCTACGACGAGGCACGAACCATCGCCAGGGTTGCGGCACTCGGGAGCGGGTCAGAGGTGATCGCCTTCGAGAATGCCTCCACGATCACAGTCAGCCGGAACCGCTCACCCGGGCGCGGAGGCTGGTCGCAGAACCGGTACGTCCGCAAGATCCATGGCGCGGTCCTTCGAAAAGCCCGCGAGATAGAGGCCGAACTGGTCGCGTCCGGTGTTCGGTACACCAAGCAGGAGACCCGCGCCTTCGGCGGAACGAGCCGGGTTGTCTTCGAGGTTCCGATGCCGCGCGACCAGGTGCCGGTCTCAGGATACCACGGGGCCGATGTCCAGGTCCGTGTCTTCGGGAAGAGGCTCGAGAGGATCCGTTTTGTCCCGCAAAAGGCGCGCCCCCGCCACCTGATCGTCGGGATCGACCCCGGGACGACCACCGCGTACGCCGCGCTCGACCTGGAGGGAAACCTGCTCGCGCTCAGGTCGAGCCGGCAGCTGACGATGGCGGACCTGATCGAGGAGTTGACCCGTGTCGGCCGACCGCTCGTGATCGCCTCCGATGTCCGGGAGATGCCGTTCTCGGTCGAGAAGATTCGGCGTTCCTTCTCAGCCATCGCGTTTTCCCCGAAGTCAGACATCAGCGTCGAGGCCAAGCTGGATGCGGCACGGCCCTTCGCTTACACCAACGACCACGAGCGAGACGCCCTCACGGCAGCGCTGGAGGCCTACCGGCACTACGCCAACCGGTTCCAATCCCTGATACGACGCGTGCCCGACGGGGTCGACCTCGACCTTGTTCGCGCCGGCATCGTGCGTGGGCTCTCCCTGGAGCAGGTGATGGAGGGGCTGCGAACTCGAGCCGCTGCGCCTGCCCCCGTTCCGACAACACCCCAGGAGACGGTCGTCGACGAGAAAGACGAGCGATGCCGCCGGCTCGAGGGGCAGGTCAAGCACCTCCGAATCCTCGTCCAGGAGTTCCAGGACGAGAGCGCGAGAAAGGACCGCGAGATTGCCCGGCTCGAGACGCGGATAAAGAGATTCAGAGCCCGCTCGGCGGCCCGGGCCCTGGAGTCGGCCGAGATCGCGACGCGCAACGCGGAGATCGAGAGCCTCCGGAGTCGGCTCCGCCGGGAGGAGAAGAACGTCCGCCGCCTCAACCGCCGGATCGCCCAGCTCCGGCGGTTCGAAGAGTCCCGCCTCGACCCGGGCGGCGTGCCGTTCAAGGTTCTGGACTCGTTTACGCGCGATGCGGTCCGGCGACTCTTCGAAACCCTTGGGATCCAGGCCGGCGACCTCCTCTATGTCACCAAGACCGACGGGTGGGGCCGGACATCGATTCGTGACCTCGCCGACCTGCAGGTGCGGGGATTGATCCTGAACGCGCCGGCCCTCGATACCGTTGACCTCCAGCTCGTCCAACTCTGTCGTGAGTACGACCTTACGCTCGTGGCTGGCGAAACGGTCGAGGTCCAGGTCAGGGGACCGGTCGGCCGGGTTGAACCCGAGCGGCTGGCAGAGGCTGAACGCGCCTGGGAAGCGGGCCAGGAGGCCTACCGTCGCCAGGAGCAGGAGGCGATGCTCGAAGGCGTCCTCCGCGAGTACCAGACCGAACGCGGCAAGGAGGTGCGGCGCGGTGGATGACCGGGGCCTCCTTGCTTCGGTCTCTTCGGTGATCGGGAACACGGACATCCGGGACGACTGCGCCGTGATACCCCTCGGAGACCGGTGCCTTGTGCTCACGACGGATATGCTCCACACAACAACCGACTTCCCGGAGGACATGACCGATTGGCAGCGGGGGTGGATGGCAGCGGCGGTGACCCTCTCGGACATCGCATCGATGGGGGCGGAGCCGCTCGCCCTCCTCCTCGCCGTCGGGCTCGACGATCCGGAGCGGCTCGAGGCGATCACGCGCGGAGCGAGCGACTGCTGCCGATGTCACGGAGGAAGGCTCGTCGGTGGAGACATCGACCGCCACGACGAGTTGACCCTGGTCTCGACCGCCCTGGGAGAGGTCGAGCCGGCGTTCCTGGTCCGGAGATGCGGGGCCCATCCCGGGGACCTCGTCTGTGTCACCGGGACCCCGGGGAGAGCAATGGCCGGCCTCGACGGGTGGAGCGGTCACCGCCGTGCCCTGCTCGAGCCCCAGCCCCGCGTCGCGGCGGGCAGGGCGATCGGACGGGCCGGGGCGTCAGCGATGATGGACCTCTCGGACGGACTCGCCCTCTCACTCTATGACCTCGCGGCAGTGAACCGGTGCGGGTTCCGGCTCCAACGCGAAAGACTGCCGCGTCCGGCAGGGGTCCCCGAGCCCGGCGCCACGGAGTTGGCACTCTACGGCGGCGGCGACTTCGAGCTCCTCTTCTGCATCCCGGCGGACCGGTTTCCGATCGAAGGGGTCGCCGCCACGGTGATCGGGGAGGTCACCGGGGAGGAGGGGTCCGTCCTCTTCGATGGCGTGCCGGTCGAACGGCGGGGGTATGAACACACGTGGACACGGTGAACGCCGCCATCGACCCTGTTCAGAGCCCCAGGGACTCGAGCACCCAGAAGACCCCCAGGATCAGCACCCCCATCGGGACCACCACGAACCAGGGGTTGACGCCCCCGAGAAGATCGGGAAGGGTCTTCCAGGGGAGCGCACCCACTCTGGCAATCCCCCGGTTCACCCGGGGATAGACCAGGGCGAAGAGGAGCGTCCCGATCGTCAGGCCGATGCCCCCTCCGATCAGCGCATCGATCGATCCGCGACCGATCGCCCCGCCGACCGTCCCCGGGCAGAGACCGAGGAGCCCGAAGCCGAGGCCAAAGATCAGGCCGCCGACGAGGTGACTCCCCACCGCCGGGGCGGCCACATGGGGCTTCGCGAGCCCGAGCGAGCGGAGGAGCTGGAACCCGATCATGCCCACCAGGACGGCGGAGAGCATGATCTTCACGACCGTGAAGTCGTAGAGCAGGAGCTGGCCCCAGATCACCTCGTGCTGCGTCGCACCGCCTCGCACGAGGAGGAAGCCGAAGAAGACCCCGAAGACGAGCGCGAGGGTCATCTGGAGTGGCCGGTTGGAACGAATATCGGCAAGCGTCATGGCGTCACCTCAGAAGAGCCGCCAGATCCCCTGGTCCTGCGGGATGCCGAAGAGAGCGAGTGCGACGAGGATCCCCCCGATAAAGAAGCCAGCCGATGCCAGCATCGAAGCGATGGAGAGCTGGAGATTGCCGCTGATCCCGTGCCCACTCGTACATCCACCTGCCCAGCGGGCACCGAACCCGAGGAGGAGACCACCGACGAGCGCAGAGGCGAACCGAAGCACCCCATTCTCCCCGAATCGAGCGGCCCAGAAGGAGGGCACGAACTCGGGTGCGAAGGTGCCCGACAGAAGGGCAGCGATAAGGCCGCCGATCACCGCCCCCGGGAGGATCAGGAACTGCCAGTCCACTGCCGGCGTGACCCGCTCGAAGTATTCCATCGATTCGACGCGCTCGTGCGAGATGAGTCCGGCGATCATCCCACCGAGCTTTGCAAACGCTGTCGAGGCACCGAGTGGTCGGTCCGAGAGGAGGAGGGTCAGGCAGACGAGGAGGCCGATCCCGGTTCCAGCAAGATACGGCGACCAGCGAGCCGCAAATAGGAGTTCGAACATGGACGATCATGGCAATCCCGCCGTTTATACATATGCCCCGAAGGGGAACAGAGCCATATTCCCCGCCGCCCAACCGTTCTCCATGCGACCCCACGTGGTTGTAAATGTCGCAATGTCAGCGGACGGCAAGCTCTCTACCTTCGAGCGGAGACAGGTGAAGATCTCGGGCCAGGCGGACTTCCGGCGAGTCGACCGCCTCAAGGCCAGCGCGGACGCGGTCATGGTCGGGATCGGAACCGTGCTCGCTGACGACCCCTCCCTGACGGTAAAGGACCCGGTTCTCATCGCCGCACGAGAGGCGGCAGGAAGCGACCCTCACCCCGTCCGCATCATCGTCGACTCGAACGGCCGCTGCCCGCTCGATGCCGCCATCCTCCACCGGGGAGCCGGCCAACGAATGATCGGCGTCTCGAAGGCATGCCCGGCCGAACGCCGCACCGCGCTGGAGGAGTACGCGACGGTGATCATCGCGGGTGATGAGCAAGTCGACCTCGCACGGCTCCTCGAGGAGGTGGGGGCCCACGGAGTCGAGCGGCTGATGGTCGAGGGCGGCGGCACCCTGATCGGAGCGCTCTTCGAGGAAGGGCTCGTGAACGAGCTCTCTGTCTATATCGGGAACATGATCATTGGCGGGGCGACGGCGCCCACCCTTGCCGACGGGCCAGGACGTTCAGCGGCCCGACCCTTCGTCCGGCTCGAACTCGTCGACATGCAGCCCTGCGAGGAGGGGGTGCTCCTCCACTGGCGCGTTCAAAAAGAGAAAGAGCAGCGACTCACTTGACCGACTGCTCGAAGAACCGGTAGGTGTTACCGTTCGTCAACCGTGCCGAGACCGAGATTGTGTCGACACCCCTGGTCCCCTTGAAGATGACCTCGGAGCCGGTCCGGGAGTCGAGCGGCTTGGTCTCGGTCGTCCCATCGGAGCGGAGCACGGTCGCCTCCATCGCGCGAACGGCCCCCTGGGCGCGCCCGCCATTGAAGATCACCGTGAGATCGCGGTTGAGGGGGTCCCGGTTCACCTGGATCGCGAGGTCCTGCCCGACGGGCAGGGTCTGGAGTGCCCCGGTGGTGGGAGCCTGGGTGATCGCACTGGTCGCGGCGGACGTTGCCGTCGCAGCGGGCGTCGCGGCCCCGGTGGCGACAGGAGTCACCTGCTGGGTCGGGACCGGTGTCTGGCCACCGGGTTGGGCGGTCTGGGTACACCCTGCCGCACAGACTGCGAGTGCAACCAGGAGCCCCACGAGGATGATGCGCATATCCATAGGATACTGATGGCTGTCATGGATATTTGACCATTATGGAATCGCTGTTCCCGCTCGCCCTTATCCTCGTGGTGGCCGTCCTCATCGGCATGCGACGCCTGGGACGGGTCGACCTCCCGCCATGGGGCGTGGCACTGGGCGGTGGACTGCTGACCGTCGCCTCGGGGATCATCTCGCCGACCCAGGTACTATCCGCAGTCCACTGGGACGTCCTTGCAACCCTCGCCTGCCTCTTCGTCATCGGCGCGGGCCTCGGGAGGAGCTCGCTTGCAGATGGCCTGCTCGAACGGCTCGACCGGGTGCCGCTCTCGACCGCCACCTGGGGCATACTCCTGGCGAGTATCGCCCTCCTCTCCGCGCTCGTGACAAACGACGCCGTCGCGGTGATCGGCACACCCTTTCTCCTGCGGTTCGCCGAACGGCGGGGTCTTCCCCCGGTCCCGCTGCTCCTGCTCCTGATGGCCGGCATCACGACGGGGGCAGTGCCCAGCCCCCTCGGCAGTCCCCAGAACCTCCTTATCGCCAGCGCTCCGGGCCTTGAAGAGCCGTTCGTCACGTTCCTCGTCCAGCTCGGCCCTCCGACCGTGTTCTCCCTCCTCCTCGTCCTCCTCCTGTTCCGGGCCATCCTGCCCCACCTTGAACGGATGCCACGGGTCACCCTGCCCGCCGCAGAACCGGGTGAAAACGGCGGGCCACGCACACCCTCGCACCTCGCGCTCGCCTCGTTGGCGATCCTCGCCACCCTCGTCACCCTTGAGTTTGGATGCGGACTCCTGGAACGTCCCCTCGACCTGCCGTTCGCGGCGATCGCCCTCGCCGGTACGCTCCCCCTCCTCCTTGGCCGGGATCGGGACCGAGTGGTCCGGGCGATCGACTGGCGGACCCTCCTCCTCTTTGTCGGGCTCTTCGTCCTCACCGAGGGAGTCCGATCCTCCGGGCTGGTCGAGGAGTCGCTCGCCGTTGCGACAGGGACACCCGTGGCGCTGATCGGTCTCGCCGTACTCGGCAGCCAGGTCGTTTCGAACGTCCCCCTGGTGGCGATCGCCCTCCCGTTCATCGAGCCGCACGGTACACAGGCGCTGATGGCCCTCGCAGCCGGTGCAACGATCGCCGGCCACCTCACGCCACTTGGCGCCGCTTCAAACCTGATTGTCCTCCAGGCGGCTGCTCGGCGCGGAGTGGGGATTCCGCTACGGCTCTTCGTCGGTTTCGGCCTGCCACTCGTGCTGGGCCAGGGGCTCTGCTACACGGCCTGGCTTATCCTCGTGGGATAAAAAAAAGGAAGAGTTCAGATATAGCGAGGGCGCACCGAGAGCCGGCGAACCGTATAGAGCGGCCGGAAGGGCATGTCGCCGGTCGCTTTCTGCACCAGGGTGACCAGCTCCTCCTCGGAGACCTGCTCCTTGTGAGGCTTGTTGGGCGCGGAGAGGCGGCGAATGGTGACCGTCAGACGACCGGACTCGACCTCGGCGTCGCCGAGCACGACGACGAACGGCACCCAGTCCATGCCCGCCTCGCGGACCTTCTTGCCCATACTCTCGTCCCGGTCATCGAGGTCCACACGAATCCGCCTGGCACCCAGCCGGTCGACGAGTTCGGATGCCACCTGGACATGCCGTTCGGCCACCGGGATCACGCGGACCTGGGTCGGTGCGAGCCACTCGGGAAGCATCGGCACGGACTGGTGAGCGGTCTGCTCGAGGAGGGCACAGATCACCCGCTCGACCGAACCCGTTGGAGAGCAGTGCAGGATCGGTGGGAACACCTCGGCGCCGTCCTGGTGGTACTTGATATCGAAACGAGCCGAAGACTCGACATCGATCTGCACGGTCGGGTTCTCGACCGGTCGGCCCTGTCCGTCGATGGCGGCAAGATCGATCTTCGCGATCCAGTAGTGGACGCGTTCGGAGAGGAGCTCGATCAGCATCGGGGCGCCGGAATCGGCAACCAGCCGCACGACCCAATCGCGGTGATCCTGGTAGAAGGCGCGGGTGCACCGGAAGGCCGCAACGAGCGGGGTCTCGAAGTCGCGTCCGGTCTGCCACCCGAGGCGAAGCTGCTCCTCGAAGCAGGCGAGCGCCTGGTCGAGATCGCGGCAGAGGGTGTGCATGTCGGGCATGGTGAAGGCCCGAAGACGCTTCAGCCCGATCACCTCGCCGCGCTGCTCGTGCCGGAACGAGTACGTCGAGAGCTCGTACATCTTCATCGGGAGGGTGTTCGGCGAGATGTGCATATCGCGCATGATCGAGAACATGCCGAAGCATGCGGCGAACCGGAGCATCATGCTCCGGTTGCCGGACCGGAATCGGTACTGGCGCTCGCCGAACTTGTCCGCGTGCTCGAAGATCGCCTTATCGCCCAGGTCGTACATCACCGGGGTCTCGACCGGCGAACCACCGTAGGCGAGGACGAGCCCGAGCGCGTAGTCCGCGAGCAGATCTCGGACCAGCTTGCCGCGCGGGAGCCAGCGGAGGTTACCCACGTCCGAGGCGGGCTCGTAGTCGACGAACTCCTTGGAGCGCATCAGCTCGACGTGGATTGGGTCTCCCCCGGTCGGCACGGCAATCCCGAGCTCTTTCCTGACAAGGGCTCCGAAGGGGGATTCGTCCAGGAACGCGTCGACCTCGTGCTCGACCCCGTCGGGGGTCATTACGAAGAACGAGTGCTCGACCGGGCTCTTCGGTTCAGCCGGCGCCCCGTCCTCTCCCGGGACGATCGTCTTGGAGAGCTCGGAGAGGGGGTGGCCCTTGCACCGGAGCGTGAACGACTTGTACCAGCCGAACGGGGCGCGCTTGACCGTGTAGGAGCCGAGGTCGTTGAGACCCTGTTCGATCAGGGCGAGAACCCGGATCGCGGTATCGGGGGCCGCGAGGTCGTTCGAGAGATGGGCATACGGGTAGATCAGGATATTGCTGGTCTTGACCCGGTTGGCCGTATCGACGATCTCGGAGACTCCCTGGTGGACGACGTCCTCGATACCGTCGGCATCGCCCTGCTCGACCGCGGCGAAGACGGTGAGCGCCTCCTCCATGCCGTCGACGAGCAGCGAGCACTCCTCGGCGATCCGGGTCTTCTCTCGCGCCTCGTATTCCATGGAGTCAGAATGGATCAGAAGAAGTCGCATGTTCCGCCTCGTATAAGTGGTAAAATTTTGTGCGCTCATCCGGTATAGCCTTGTGGCGTCGAGACCGGAAGGGCTATGCCCCTCCAGGTGCACTGCACGCGTATGCCGAGCTGCGGCGATTGCGTGAACTATACCGCGACCGGGAAGGAGACAGGGGAGTGCCGTCTGATCGGCCCGGTTCCGGAGGACCGGGACGCCGAACGGTGTCCCGCACGACTCTTCATTCCAAGAGAGACGTGAATCCCGATCATTTCATCGGGCCCGGGACCGAGGGGGAGACGGTCACCCGACCGTCCCTGTGCAGCGTTGCCGGGCAAATATTTATCCTCAGGCCTTCCCATCTCCCCTGAGTCATGGTGGCATCCGCTTCATTACAGGGTGGGGAAGCGGGGAGCGACCGGTTTCCCGATAAGAGGCTGCTCATGATGATGGAGACCATCCCCGAGCCGGCCCTTTTGTATCTCCCGGGGGGACGAATTGCAGCAGTGAACCGGGCGGCGAACCGGCTTGCCGATTTCGACCCGGAGGGAGAGACCATCATGGATCTCCTGGAGCGGTATGGCGCCCGCAGCCCCAACGGAGACCCGGTCAACCCTGGGGACCTCCCCTACGCCAGGGCCCTCAGGGGAGAGGTGGTGACCCAGGGAGAGCGGATCGAGATGAGCCTCCCGGACGGATCCACCTATGTCGCGCTCATCACGTCGAGACCCGTCATCGTCGACGGCAAGGTGGTCGCTGCCCTCTCGATCTGGCACGACTTCGCAGCGTATTCACGCTGGCTCGCCCGGTCAACCTGGGAAGACGCGGACTCTCCATCGAGGTGACGGACGAGGAGGCGACTCGGCAGGCGACACCGGCAGGTGAAGATCCAGTGACTGAGGGAGGGAGGTAGTCGTGCCACTCCTGCTGCACTACGTCGAGCAGGAGGTGTGCGGACCGACACGCTCGACGCCGGGGTACTCGACGCGTGGCTGGGCAAGGTCCCGGCCTGAGACGAGATCTCCGCGGGATGCGTCCCGGGAGCGCGTCGTCCGGGCGTGGTTCGCGTTCGTGTTCCGGGTCGTCCGTGTGGGGAACCTGATCGCGATGGAGCGGGCGAACGCAAACGGTAGATGTGCGCTATCGACGCTGCCGAAGCACAGGTTCACCAGGGCCTCGACGCACGGCGCAATCGGCACCAAGGCCAGGATCGATTCTGACGCGTTGCTCGAGTCGGACGGGGCGACGTAGACGCAGTCGGCTGCAGGTGCGGAGGCGGTCTCCTCATGCGTCCGGCATCCTCAAACAGTCGTCGGACAGAAACCGCTCGTCGCCGTCGCAGAAGACCGGCAGGCCCGGGCCGGCGATCGGCCGCCCCTCGCCATGCCATGCCGACGGAGCTGGTCAGGGGTGGGCCGATAGCCGGACGACGCCGGGGGAACGGCGGGCGCCGGCACGTTGATCACGGCCCGGGCACTGGCTCTCACGGCGGGAGTTCAGCGAGAATAGCCCGCACTGAGCGTTCGAGGGGCGGCAGGTCATCGGTAACGAGCCGCCAGACGATGGCGAGGTCGACGCCAAAGTACCGGTGGACGAGCACGTGACAAAGGGCGATCACATCCTGCCACGGTACATCGGGGTGGGCCGCGACGAGGCCGGGCGAGAGGTTGTTCGCAGCTTCGCCGATCACCTGGAGGTGGTAGACGACCCAGACCTGCAGGAGCTTGGAGGCCATCAGATCCTCGATCGTCCCGGGGAAGCGTTCCTGGATCTCCTCGATGGCCTCGAGGATGTCCGCGAGCCGGTCCCGATCGGACCTCACAGCGGCACCGCTTCCTGCAACACCGTCTCGCGGATCCGATCTTTCAGCCCGCGGTCGGAGGCGACCTCGACGCGGAGGCCGAGGAGCGCCGAGAGGTCGCGCTCGAAGCGGATGAGGTCGAAGAGCGTGGCCGTGGGCCCGAAGGTGACGAGCAGGTCGAGGTCGCTCTCCGGCCCGGCCTCATGCCGGGCCACGGAGCCGAAGACGCGGACGTTCGTGATCCCGTACCGCGTGGCCACGGCCAGGATCTCGCTCCGTTTCTCGGCGACCAGGGTGTAGATGTCGGCCGGCAAGGCACTTCTCCTGCCTGAGGGTTCCGCGCGAGGGGATATGAAGGGATCGGCCGCGGCTCTCCGAAGGTTATACCGGCAGCCGCTGCTGGCCGTTCGCCCTGTCCCCCCACCGGTGCCGGTGGTGCCGCGGGAGTCGGCCCGTCGAACACGGCCCGGCCCGCGTCCTCGCTGCGGGCCTCGTCATGCGTCGTCGCCGTGGTTATCGCGGTCCATCGCAGCGGCGATTTGACGCGATTCGAGGCAGTCGAGGGAGTCGTCCCCTTGTATCTCCCGGAAGCCCGTGCACGCCAACCCGGCGTCGAACACGTGATCCGGTCACGGCATCTTCAAACAGTCGTCGGAATGGA
>JBFXGJ010000010.1:0-54739 GCA_050178135.1 Methanoregulaceae archaeon
AGGAACGCGTCGTTCCAGGACGGAAAGGTCTGGTGCGTTGAGAACAACCGTGCCTGGGTGCCCGCATCTCATATCGCGGTCGATCCATTCTACCCGATCACCCGGATCGAGGAACGCCGGATCGCCACCCGCGGCGTCTCCCGTTCTACAGCAACCGCTCGGATCCGGTCGGTGCTCGACCAGAACCGGGGCGTTTACTTCACGTTCCGGCTTCCGAACGAGGCGGCATGGACAGACTTCAACCGGTTCTGGATGGACCGTGGAGAGGACGCGGTCTTCGATCTCGCGCCCTATGCCGGAACTCCCTGGGAACCGTGGACCGGTGGTGCCCACTCGGTTCTCTGTGTCGGGTACGACGAGTCGACCAGGAGCTGGCTGATGCTCAACTCCTGGGGAACAGCCCAGGGAAACCGACCACACGGCGTCTTCCGGGTCAGCATGGACCTAGACTACAGCAGTGTCTATCCGTACTCAATCGAGGTCCCGGCGACCGAGTGGGAGACCATCGAGGTGGCGTTCGGAGAGTCTCCGGTCCCGGCCCCGGCCTCCGGTCCGTTCGTGAACCATCTCCTCCCGTGCCGTATCGAGGCTGAGGACTACGACCTTGGTGGAGCCGACATCGCCTACGTGGATACAACGCCGGGCAACTCGGGCGGTCGCTACCGGCAGGACGACGTCGATATCGAGATGCTTGGAGACGGCTCTGGCTATACCCTTGCATATACGCGGACGGGCGAATGGCTCCGGTACACGGTCTCAGCCGGTTCGCCAGATGCGTACGATCTCGTCTTCCGGGTCTCCTCGCCCCACGAAGGGTCGCTGGTGGAGTTCTCGATCGACGACCAGCCCTGGCAGCCCCTGGGTATCCCGGACACCGGCTCGTTCCAATCCTACGCCCTCCTTTCGGTCCCGGTAGAGGTTTCTGCCGGCGAGCACATTGTTCGCCTGCGGTTCACTGGGGTTGGCCAGAACTGCGACTACTTTGAGTTCGTGCCGCGGGCGAATGGAGGGATATCGACCGCCGGCGGGGTGATCAGGGCGGAGTCCTCTCCCTCGGGGGCTTCCGTCCTTCTCGATGGTGTCATCGTCGGGATCACTCCCATGACACTCCGCGACGTGACACCCGGAGCCCACCAGCTCCAGTTCACCAAGCGTGGGTGGGAGAGCTCCAGCGTCACCTGTCGGGTGGACGGCAACCGGACCCTGCAGGTAAACCTCACCCTTGACCGTCTCGTCCCGACACCGTTCAAGAACGCGACCCTGCCCTGTTCTATCGAGGCGGAGCACTTCAACATGGGCGGCGAGGGGATCGGGTTTCACGATGTTGATTGGTGGAACCTCGGAGGGCAGTTCCGGCAGGAGGGGGTCGACATCGAGCTGGCCCCCGGGTCGAACAACTACAAGGTGGCCTGGGTCCGGACCGGCGAGTGGCTCGGTTACACGATTCGGAACCCAGTCGCCGGCCGGTATCGTCTGGGGCTGGTCGGATGCGCCCTCGACAACGGGGCGTCAGCCACCATCGATCTCGACGGAGACCAGGGTCCGACTCTCCATCTGCCCTGGAGCAACGACTATGACCGGTTCGGCCGGGCGGAGACAGAGCTCGATATCCCCGAGGGGTTACATGTCCTGCGGCTTACCCTCACCGGACGGCAGAACCTCGACCGGATGGACCTGGTCAGGATTGGATCGACACCGACCCCAACTCCGACTTTCGAACCGGTGCCGGCGACGCACCTCCCGGCGAGGATCGAGGTGGAGGACTACGATGCCGGGCTCGAAGGAGTGAGCCACCAGGACACGACACCGGGGAACGAGGGGGGCTTCTACCGGAACGACTCGGTGGACATCGTCGTCCCCTCGTCGGGGTCGAGTCCGGTGGTGACCTTCACAGCCGATGGTGAGTGGCTCCGGTACACGGTCCTGGTCGATTCTCCCACCCTCTTCCGTTGCACCCTTCGGCTTGCTGGCATGGGCACTCCCGCCTCGCTTTCCCTATCAGTGGACGGCGAGCCCCGTATCCAGATCACCGCCCCGTTGAATGGGACGGCGACAGGCTTCTCAACTCATACCCGGACAATTGGTCTCTCCCCGGGAATTCATCGACTCAACCTCATGTTCAACGGCAACCTCTCGGTCGACTACCTGGAGTTCCGGTCGCCGTAGACCCGGCACCTCCTCTCCCTGCGAAGCGGACAGGCTATCGCCGGTCGACCAACCGCTTCGGTCGCCCCTTGATCGTGTGGAGCTCGAGACCGCCGGGCTGGGTGAACGAGAAGACGACCCTGAACTCACCGCCCGCGTGGGCCGCTGCCAGGGGGCGGTTGTGCGACAGGAGGGTGTGGAGGATCCGTTCGCTGATCCCTTCCCGGTCACAGGCAGGGCTGTGCCGGCACTCTACTCCGATCCTCAACACCGCTCCGCGGTCGCCCTCGCCATAGAGAAACGCTTCGTACTCGCCGTTCAGCTCAACGAGGTTGTCTGGTGAGAATACCCCCCGTTCGATCTCGATCCGGTCGAGATGTGCCTGCCCGACCTGGACGGTGTCGCTCTCACGTCCCGGCGGGCGGATCCGGAGGTGGGTACGTCCACAATCACATCTTTCACGGGAGATGACCGAGGTGATGTCCTCGCTGTCGTAGTTCAGGAGTACCATTCCGCTCCGCTCGCCGACCGGAAGAAGATGGGAGAGGACGATCCGCCCGGGGTGGCCATCTGGAACGAACTCCTGGAGGCCCGGGTCGTAGAGGTCCAGGTGGACCAGGTCCTCGGGGACGTGGAGTCCGTCCTGCACCTGGCACTCGCCGCACATCGTCCCCTCGGTCGATCCGTAGGTGTTGTACACAGGGCAGCCCCACCGCTCGGTGAGATGCGTACGCGCCTCCTCGGCGAACGCCTCGCCCCCGACGATCAGGCGTTCGATCTCTGACTCTCGGGGATCAATCCCCTCAATTTCGAGGCGATCGGCCAGGCGAAGTAGTTTGAAGACCGACCCGACGATAGCCGTCGGCCGGTAACTCGTGATCACACGAAGAGGAAAGGTGCACTTCCCCGTGGGGATGATCGTCATGTGGAGCCGGTGGGCGGCGACGGTCATCGTGTTTCCACCGACGTTCATACCGTACGATGTGCAGACTACAATTCGGTCCCCGTGTCCAAGCCCCTGGCTTGCAAAGGCTCGGGCGTATTTCTCAGCGTACCGGGCCCAATCCTCCCAGGTCAGGAAGAAGGCCTTCGGGACTCCCGTGGTGCCGCTCGTCTCGTGTATCGTGAAGATATCTTCAAGCGGAGCCGAGAGGAAGCCGAACTCCTGGGTCTCGGGTGGCTGATTGGCACGGATCGCTCTGCCTGAGAGGATTGGCAGCTCGAGAAGGTCCTCGTGGGTCCTGATGTCGGCTGCCCTGATGCCGTGCGAGGCGAACCAGTGTCGGTAGAACTTCGAGTGCTCCTCGGCATACTGGACTGTGTACCGGATCCTTTCCTCGGAGAGAGCGTCGAGATCTCCCCGGTCCATCGTCTCGATCTCCGGACTTCGCATCCCGGAACGCGCCGTCATGTGGGTGCATGGGTAGAGGAGGCTGATAATACCATTCTGAACAGACTATTGCCGGCCGTTGACCGTATCATTTTTATGGATGCTCGATCCATCTTGTAGAGCGCAATGCACGGATGCGTGCGCGGATAGTGTAGTGGTTATCACTAGGCGTTGCCAACGCCTAAACCCGGGTTCGAGTCCCGGTCCGCGCATCTGTTTCTGACTTCTCTCTCATTCGTCATTGTTTGCCGCCTGCCATTTTTTTCGATTCGCGTTCTTGGAATCCATTCGAGCCTTTCAGGGCTCCCTCCTTGTTATCACCCGGTAACGCGAAAACCTGTCTTCACCGAACCGGCGTCACCCCCTACCGCTGCGATTGGATGCCGGCACTATCACCTGCATCACCGTCGACCGACACCTGCCAATCGTACCCGGAACGGGGACGCCGCCTGTCCCTGAAAATTATACCCTGCCGCCTGCTCAATCGTCGGCGCCCTCTCCAGGGTTCACTCCCCGGGGATCTCCTGGAGGGACTCGGTGACGTCGTCGACCTCGTGGGTGCGGAAGTAGACAAGCGCAACAGCGGCGACAATCACCGATCCAACCAGCACGAAGATCATATCGAGCATGGTATCTTCGAGCGAGTTCTGCATTGGTCCGGCAAGCGACCCTCCGAAGACAAGGTCGACCAGGAACTCGTAGATCTCCCAGACTCCGCCGAGGGCCATCCCAAAGGTCACGGTGAAGCTTGCAACGAATAACGGCGTCAGGGCCATCTTCCAGTGTTTGTCCAGGTAGATGACCCCGAGGAATCCCAGAAGGGCGATCGTCGTCCCCGAGACCAGGTGGGCGATCTTGTCATAGTAGGGATAGAGATCGACGTAGAACCCCTGGATGTACCCGGCGACGTGAAACCAGAGGGCGAATGAGATCAAAAAGTAGACGAACCACGGGAATCGGATGTTCTCCCGTGCGGCCACGACGTAGGGCACAACCGAGAGCGCGATCATGAAGGTGGCGGTAAAGGCCTCGGCAAGTTGCCCGGTCACATAGGCGTAGACCCCGTTCAGGACCATCAGGCCCTGGAAGAGATACGCGAGCCACATCCCCCTCTCCGCGAGCATTCACTGCTCGTTTCTGCTGACCCCTCTTATGTTTTCTCTCGAACGGCGGCGTGGAGGAACAGGGATATATATCCCCCGATCGAGATCGATCTGGAGCGGTCCATGCATGGCACCACTGATCGACTTTCTTGACCCCCTCCACCGGGGGATCTGGGAGGTGATCGTGCCGAAGGATGCGGTCACCGAGCCGCTCGAACCGGCCTGGGTCCGGTCCCCCATCAATGTCCCGAGCCCGAAGACGATCGCCAGCTACCGGAGCGGCCAGTATCATGCCCACGAGACCGCTGTCGACTACCGTGTCCACCTCGATCGGTACGACCCTGCACGCAATCCGATCATGCACCTGGTCGACGATGCGCCTCTCTTGCTGATGATCTACGAGACGATGGCAACACTGGTCGTCACCGCGCGGGACGCTGAGCAGCGGGATTTGGGGACGCAGCAGCTCGACCTTCGTCTCAACGGTGGGGTCAGGGCAATCCTGGGTCTCCTCCTTCTCTGTCTCGGGGGTCTCCTCCTTCTGATGGCCTTCGGACCACTCGAGCTCGTCTTCGCACTCATCATCCCGGGAGTGGTCTTCGGTGCGGGTGCAGTACTCCTTCTCATCGGAATACGGTCACGCGGAAAAGACCGCAAGAACGTGCTGTACGGCCTCGGTCTGCTGGGAGCTGGCTGGTTCCTGCTCGTGACCTGGGAGCTGTACGTGGTGATCCTCCTCCTGGTGCTTGCCGCCTGGTTCCTCTCGAGCGCCGCGGTCACCATTCGCCGGATCGTCCGTTCACGGGACAACATCCCCCAGGGGCTGCTCTTTACGACCGGACTCGGGATCTCGTCGCTCGCAATGGGCTGGCTCGCGTTCACCAACCCGGTGGACCTCCTGGAAGTGCTCGTCCTCTTCCTTGCCGTGATCATCTCTGGTGCAGGCGGCCTGCTCTTCCTCGACGGCTATGGAATGCGAAACGCTGCCCGGCTTCTTGCCACGGGTCCGGTTTCGGCCTGAAGAACACCTATGTCGCCTCCATGTAGGCGGGCGGCGCAGCCGGGACAGACCATCTTTCGCTTTCGATCGAGCTCGTCGAATGTATGGGGAGCGAACATGACACACTCGTTTTCCGTACAATGGGAGAGTCCAAGAAGGTGACCGATCTCGTGGGACCCTTCCTTTACTATTCGGTCAACCAGGTCGTCTTCTGATGGCTGTCGGCCGTAGAATTCGTTGGCGAGCCGCGCCGTTGAAAGGACAGCGGTGCCGTGCCCCGGACGCGCGAGGCCGTACACAAACTCCTCCCGTGGGGCGAAGATATCATCGGGTATGACCAGGAGGAGGGGGCTGCACTCGTGCCGGCGCCTCTGGACTGCGTCAAGCCTTGAGAGGAGAGCCTCTGCGTTATATTGGCGACGGACGAGATCGAAACCGGTCAGCATCAGGTGGTCCTCTTCGAAGAGCTCGCTCTCGACCCCCAGGATCCCCTCGATGGCTCGCTGGACCGGCCTCTGGAGCCCTTGCGGCGAGCGGTGATCCCAATAGAGGGTAAATCGCATAGCATAGGTACGATGGACGGGGCCATTAAACGTATTGAGCGGGTGGTGGGTCACTACGTCGGGGCCCGGTATCACGATGTGGTGGAAGTCGGGATCGGCCGGAATTTTACCGCGGCAGAGGTGATTGCCTCGAGCGGAGCACAGGTGCGGGCGGTCGACATCCGGGCCACTGGGGACGGCCCGATCTCCGTGGTGTGGGACGACGTCTTCTCCCCCACCCTGTCGCTCTACGAAGGCGCCGACCTGGTGCTGGCGATTCGACCGGGGGTCGAGATGGTTCCACCTCTCATCGCGCTCGCCCGGCGGTGCGACTGCGACCTCCTGGTCTACCACCTCGGAGACGAGGTCTACCTCGACGGAGGTGAAAGGATCCCCATCGAAGGAGCGATCCTCCACCGATATCACCGTGGGGGTCGGCTAGAAGAGGGTTGATTGAGACCGGGACGGCTGCTTTGGCGGTTGCGTCCGCTCCTCTCTCTCCTTCTTCGGGCGTTTCTTAGGCCGCTCCGCTTTCTCGAGTTCCTTTCGCTCCCGGGTGATCCGTCCCACGACCTCCTCAGCCAATGCCCGGTCGGGTAGCATGAAGCCCAGCTCGTCCGGGTCCAGGGAGAGGGCCCGTGCAACAGGCTCGGGGTCGAGCGAGACCAGGTCGGCGACGGCCTGAAGGTAGTACTCGCGCAGCTCGACCCGCGAGACGCCCATCCAGGCTCCCAGCTTTCGGAAAAGAGACGTCCGTGCACCCTTTCTGCGGCGTGCCTGGGCCATGCGGGACCACCGGGCGGGAGGTCCGAGCCGACTCCGTACTCCTGCGCCAGCGGCGGCATTGGCGGTGCCGAGCACGGCGAGCGCGGTTGCGTACCGCCAGAGGGCATAGTGCTGTCGACGGTAGGTCCGCGCGATCGCGAGATCGGCAGCGGCGAGCGGTGGGTAGGCGGCACACCGGTTCTCGACCGGGAGCTGGCCCAGGCTCCCTTCGAGCCACTGGAGGATTGCATCGGGTTTATCGTCGACCTCCCACGCGAGCCGCATCAACTCCTCATCCGGCCGATCGTGCAACACCGCCCCGATGAGCTCGAAGATCGTGGCCCGTTCGTCCTTCTGCGACGTTTGCACCGAGTCCTCGTCGATCTCACTTTGACCGATCGCTGCGGCCTCGAGCATGTTGATGGCCGATCGCAGATCCCCGCTTGCGCTCTCCGCCACGAGGCGCAGGACCTCGTCGCCGCACCTGACCTTTTCCGTGGCGCAGATCTCTCGTAGCCGCGGAACGATCGAGCGGGCCATCAGAGCCCGGAACTGGACTGGCTCGGTCCGGGACTTCAACTCGCCTGCCACTGCGTAGAGGTCGTTGGCGATCAGGAGGACGGGCTGCCGGGCCGTCTTGATCAGGTCGAGAATCGCCTTTGCCCCGCCTCGGTCCGCGTTCCCGTGCAGGTTATCTGCCTCGTCCAGTACAATCAAACGGCGCTCGTCCCCAAAGAGACTGCCGGACATCGCCGACTGACCGGCCACACGGTCGATCTCGGCTCTGGTCCGCTGGTCCGATGCGTTCAGCTCGACCAGCTCCCAGTTCATCTCCCTGGCCAGCGCGTGGGCGGCGGAAGTTTTTCCCGTGCCCGGTTTTCCGTAAAGCAGGAGCGGCCGGGCTCCGGGCCGCCAGTTCTGTGCCCAGTCGACCAGCTGCCGGATCGCGGGACCGTTCCCCACGAGATCACCGATCCGCTGCGGCCGATACTCCTCCGCCCAGTCCATACCTAGAGATCAGGTCGGAAATCAAATAAAATATCAGCGATGAGACACGAAACCTTAAGAAGAAACAGGGAAGTTGGTCAAGTCGTGGAGGGATCGCAGCCGACAGCGTTCATCGCAGAACGGATTCGGGACTTCGAGGGGGTCAGGCGAAAGCACGGGATCGGCGAGCTTGTCCAGGCCTTCTCTATGGATGCGCCGGACGTCCTTGCTGACTTCGGTGAGGATGCCGCCGTCATACGGAGCGGGGATCAGGCCCTCCTGCTGGCGGCAGATGGGATATGGTCGAAATTGATGGAGGCGGACCCTTACTGGGCAGGGTATTGTGCCGTGCTCGTGAACGTCCACGACATCGCGGCGATGGGAGGACGCCCGCTCGCCATGGTCGACATCTTCTCCATCGCGGACCGGGAGATCTGCGACCAGGTGATCGCCGGCATGCGCGACGCCTCACGCCAGTTCGGTGTTCCGATTGTCGGCGGCCATCTCCACCCAGACACTCCCTACTCGGTGATCGACGTAGCTATCCTCGGCGTCGCCCGCGTTGACTCGGTGATCTATAGCCACACGGCGATGGAGGGCGACCGGGTGGTCGTGGCCCTTGATCTCGACGGGCGGATCCACCCCTCGTGCATCCTGAACTGGGACTCGGTCACAATGAAGTCGGCGGAGACGGTCCGGGCCCAGATCGACTGTCTCCGCGGTCTCGCCGAAGACCACCTTGTCTCGGCCGGCAAGGACATCTCGAACCCAGGGGTCGTTGGATCGCTTGGGATGCTCCTCGAGGTGAGCAAGAAGGGTGCGGTGATCGACGTGGACCTGGTGCCCCGACCCGATCTCCAGTCCCTGGGAATCAATCTGGACCTCTGGCTCCGTATGTATCCCGGGATGGGTTTCATCCTGACGGTTCCGCCGGCATCGGTCGCTGAAGTCTGCGCCCGGTTTATAGCTGTCGGCATGACTGCAGCGGAGATTGGCAGGGTTGACGCTTCCCGGCGGCTCTCGATCCTCTCTCCCGACGGAGAGGTGCCGGTCTTCGATCTTGCTGATGACGGGATCATGCGGCTGGTCACATGCCGGGACGGACGGGCTTGATCCTCGGGATCGGTGTCGCGTCCTCCGACGACCTTCCCGGGATGCGGCGTGCGGTCAAGGTGCTCGGACCGGAAGCGACGGTCCGTCTCTACGGTCCCGAGACGCTCTCCGACGACAATTCACCTGATCTCGATCTCTCTCCTGACCCTGCAGGCGCGCTCGTCGATGACCTCGTTCAACACCGTATCGACGGTGCCGTGCGCGGGACGCTGCCGGCGAGTCAAACCCTCCGCCTCCTCCGGGAAGCCACCGGTGTCGACCATCTCGAACGAGTTGCCCTCCTCGAGACTGCCGGAGGACAGCTCTTCTTCCTCGCCCCTGTCGGGGTCGATGAGGGTTGGACTGTGGCGGAAAAGGTGGCCCTGATCCAGCGAGGGCGTGACCTCGTTCGGTTCTTCGGTCTGCCGAACCGGGTCGGTATTCTCTCCGGGGGCAGGCTCGGGGACCTGGGGCGGCATCCCGCTGTCGACCGTTCGATGGCCGATGCCGAACTCGCCGCCAGGCTGGGAGATGGCGTTCACTGCGAGATTCTGATAGAGGATGCGGTCGAGGAGTGCGGCCTTGTAATCGCACCCGACGGGATCACCGGCAACCTCATCTTTCGCACCCTCGCCTATCTCGGGGGCGGAAACGGGCATGGAGCGCCTGTAACGAATATCGAACCCGTATTTGTCGATACTTCGCGCGCTTCTGATGATTACTCCCAAGCCCTGCGGCTCGCGGCAGCCCTGGTACGAGGTCGATTGGGGCGTTAGTTGGGCCTTATTCTTAAATTCATTCTGTTTATGGTCATATTTTCAGCGCAACCCTGTTTTTCTCGATGATCGGATCAATCAGCAAGAATCCCCCGCCTTTGAGGGAATTACGCGTGATTCTGCCGGATAAACTCGAAATATTTAAATCTCGACCGACACATCTCTTTCTTGAGGTTGAACAGCATCATGGCTGATTTACCAATTGCTGCAGTTGTTCGTATTGCAAAGAAGAGTGGTGCCGAACGTGTCGGGAGCGACGCGGCGGCCGCGATCGTTGCGAAGGCCGAGGCTTATATCGGCAGTCTGACGAAGGAGGCGAACCGTCTCGCACAGCACGCGGGCCGGAAGACCATCAAGGAAGAGGATGTCGAACTCGCGGCCAAGTCCGCATAAACCCCTTTTTTAGAGTATACCCTTGGTGCTCGGGATCGCGATAGACCCTCCGTCCAGTGAAACCGCTGCACGGAGCGCCACCCCGACGGCCTTGAAGATCGCCTCGGCCCGGTGGTGATCGTTGCGCCCGTACGCACGGACATGGAGCGTGATGCCGGCGTGCTGGCAGAGCGACTCGAAGAAGTGTGGCAGGAGGGTTACATCGATGCTTCCAACCGTGTTCCCGTTGAAGGGCGCGTCGAAGACGAGATATGCCCGTCCCCCGCAGTCGAGTGCGACCTCGGCGAGGGCCTCGTCCATCGGCACAGCTGCATGACCAAACCTCCGGATCCCTCGCCCATCCCCAATCGCATGGCCGAGTGCGGTGCCAAGTACGATCCCGATGTCCTCCACCGTGTGATGCGCGTCCACGTCGAGGTCGCCCTTTGCCTCGACCTTCAGGTCAAGATGTCCGTGACGGGCGAACGCGTTCAGCATGTGGTCCAGGAACGGCACACCAGAGTTGATCGAGGTTCGCCCCGTCCCGTCCAGGTCGAGGGCGATCTGGATCTCGGTCTCGGCGGTGCGTCGGTCCTCATCGACCCGTCTCATCGTGATGCCTCCAGTGCTTCCGACAGGCTGATACGCCCTGCGTAGAGGGCCGAGCCGAGGACCGCACCGTCCGCTCCCAGGTCACGAAGGGTCCTGACATCGGATACAGAGGTGATGCCGCCGGCGACCACGACCGGACAGGAAACGATCTCCAGCAGGGCCGTGACAGGTATCGGGTCGATCCCCTGCTGGAGCCCTTCGACCGAGACGTTGGTGTAGAGGAGGGTCCCGGCTCCCATCTCAACGAAGACCTCGGCCCAGCGAAGATAATTCCCTTTTGTCTCCTGCCACCCGGCGACCGCGATCTCGGTGCCGCGAGCGTCGACCCCTGCCATCACGCGTTCGGGGCCGTACTCCCTGGAGAGCCAGCGGAGGGCGTCGGGCTGCTCCACCGCGTAGGTCCCCAGGATCACACGGTTCACCCCCGAGTCGAGCCAACCGGCTGCGTCCTCGAGGGAGCGGATGCCCCCGCCGAGCTCGATGAAAGCACCCGTCTCCCGGATGATGTCCCGGATCAGCCCGGCGTTTGCCTGCGACGCCCCAAAAGCCCCGTCCAGGTTGACGACGTGCAGTCCCTTCGCCCCCTCATCGCACCAGCGCCGAGCACAGGCCAGAGGATCGCCGTACCGCGTCACCCGCTCTCGCTCACCCTGGACGAGCTGGACGCAGTGCCCGTCCATCACATCGACTGCCGGATAGATCTCCATGACCGTTAGCGGATCATACGCTCTATGGACATAACAAGGATGTCTTTTGCGCCGGCGTGCTTGAGCCTGGGGATGAGGCTGTACACCTGGGTCTCGGCGACAACGGCGTGGACCGCGACCAGGTCGTCGTGAGAGGCGACAGGCATGATCGTGGGGCCGCCGAGCCCGGGAAGAACCTCCTCGACCTCGGCGAGATGCGCCCTGTTGACGTTCATCATCAGGTAACACTGACCCCGGGCATGGACCACGCTCTCGAGGGCAAGGACGAGCTCGTCCACTTTCGTCGCCTTCGTGCGGACCGAGTCCGGGTTGCCGATCAGGCGCGTGCTTGACTGGAGCACTTCGGAGACCACACGGAGCCGGTTGGTCCGGAGCGTCGTCCCTGATGACGAGAGGTCCACGATCGCATCAGCGATGCCCAGGTGCGGAGCGAGTTCGCAAGCCCCGGCGACGGGGACGAGAGTGACCGGGACCTTCCGCGCCTCGAAAAACCGGGCCGTGAGGTTCGGAAACTCTGTTGCGATCCGCCGTCCCGCGAGGTCGACCACATCATTAACGAGCGACTCCTCCATCACGGCGAGCACCAGGGTCGCCTCCCCGAAGCGGAGGTCGAGGAGGTCCGTGACCGCCGCCCCTCGTTCGAGGACCATGTCCAGGCCGGTGATGCCGAGGTCCGCCGCACCGTTCGCCACGTACGCGGGGATGTCGATCGGCCGGGCGAAGAGGAGTTCCACACCGGGATCGATCGTTCGGACTATCAGGCGGCGTTCGCCCGTACCGATCGTGTGGAGCCCACTCCGTTCAAGGAGTTCCATGATCGGCTCGGCGATCCGCCCCTTGTTCGGGACCGCGAGGCGGACCCGCTCAGAAGGTGGCGAGTTCTCCACGGATCACCTTCTCGGTGACGCAGGTGATCGTCTCGAGCTGGGCGTCGACGACCTCCTCTATCTGCCGCTGCATGCGCTGGAGGTCGGCGCCGGCTCCGGGCAGGACCTGTACTGAGGCGACGAGGGGGTGGTCGATCGGCATACCGATCTGCGAGAGGAGTCGGACGTAACACTCCTGTATCCCCTCGACCTCCTTCACGCACGCCTCGGCGATCTGGGGGGAAAGGATGTTGTAGATCTTGCCGATGTGATTGATCGGGTTCTTGCCGGAGGTAGCCTCCATCGACATTGGGCGGTTTGGTGTGATCAGCCCGTTTGCCCGGTTGCCACGTCCGACCGAACCGTCATCCCCCATCTCGGCGGAAGTCCCGGTCACGGTCAGGAAGACCGATCCGCTGTCAAGGTCGTCCGCGGTATTCACATGGACGTCGACGGCACGGGTCGTGAACTTCTTGCAGAGGGTCTCGATCTCGTCTTTCATGAACTCCTTGGTGTCCATGTAATCGGCGAGGCCGGAGCAGTAACGGTCCACCATGGCGCACCCGATCGTGAGGGTTATCCGGTCCTCCTGGCGCAGTCCCATCACCTTCACGTCCTGGCCGATCATCGGCCGGCGCCGCGACAGGTCCTGGTCGATAAACCGCGAGACCTCGCGCACGATCGTTTCTGTCTCGGAGAACGGCGCATGCCCGACACCGAACGAGGTGTCGTTTGCCCGGGGGATTGTGGAGTCGCACGGGCGGAAGACGTCGCGGAGGTCGGTCGAACCGACGCCGAGTCGGCAGTCGACGATCAATCCACGGTCCTGGTCGAGGTTCGGGAGCGTCTCACGGAGATACCGGTGTGCAGCCTCGATCGCGATCGCGTCAGTGGGGAACGTGTGCCCCTCGAACTCCTTGGTCGCCCTCCCGTCGATGAGGAGATAGATCGGGCGGATGATGCGGCCCCCACCATACTTCGGTGCGGACTCGCCGGCGACGACCTCGCCCTGGTCAGTGTTGTGGTGGAGGTAGACGCCGACCTCATCCATGTAAGTCTGGCAGAGCGCCCGGCTGATCGACTCCGCGATCCCGTCGGCAATGCTATCGGGGTGGCCGATCCCCTTGCGCTCGACGAGCTCGATCTGCTGGCGCTCCAGCGGAACCTGGTTCAGCGCCTCGACACGTATGTTCCTGCTCATGAAGTCCCTCAAGGACAGCGGGACCGAAAAGCCCCGCTGAATGTATTCATAAGAGCTGTGCATACAAGCGATTAAAAATATGCGGCAGAGTATTAGTCCAGCCGCTTGAACAAAACCCGTCGACCGGAGGCATCACGGGTGTGCCGACCCATCTCGCTCCGGAGGACCACGGGTCCCGGGAAGACCGGCCCATCATGGCAGACGCAGAGGCCGTCCGGGTCGATCGCGCAGGAGCCGCAGAGGCCGACACCGCACTTCATGTACCGGTGGAGCGAGAAGTAGGACCTCTCGAGAGCACCGGCGGTCTCGAGCCGGTCCCGAACATCGACCATCATCAGCTCAGGGCCGCAGACACAGATTGCATCGTAGTCGTCGAGGTCGACCGTCTCCAGCAGGGCCGGGACGAACCCGTGGAGCCCCGCGGTGCCGTCGTCGGTCGCGACTCGAAGATCCGTCAATCGACCCAGTCTTTCCCTGAACGGGAGCTCGGACGCCGTCCTCGCACCGAGCAGGAAGGTGATTGCCCGCCCGCTCGTGGCGAGGGGGAGGAGGGGGGCCGCGCCGATCCCGCCGGCGACCGCCAGGACGCTCGTGTCCGCGGGGAAACCCCGCCCGAGCGGGCCGCGAATGCCGATCCGGGCCCCCGGAGCGAGGGAACAGAGCGCACCCGATGCCTCTCCGACGTGCTGGACCGAGATCGAGCACGCGGAGGAGAGCCCCATCGGGACTTCGTCCACACCGGGGACCCAGACCATCACAAACTGACCGGGCTCGAACGAGAAGGCACGGTCGAAGACGATCGTCCGGACCGACGGGGTCTCGTTGATCACCTCTTCGACCGTCACCACCTCTGGTTCAGGCATGCGCGCACCCCACGATACCGGACGGGTCGAGACCGTCATCTGCGTAGAGGTCCTCAGCGATCGTCGAGAAGACGACGGGATCCCCCAGTGCAGCTGAACCGATCTCGACTGCGGAGGCGCCCGCCATCATCATCTCGAGGACGTCCGCGGCGGTCGAGATCCCTCCGCACCCGATAATCGGCAACGAGCAGGCCTCGTGGAGTTCGTAGACGCACCGGATTGCGATCGGGAAGATAGCGCGACCAGATAGCCCGCCATAGCGGTTGCCGAGCATGGGCCGGCGAAGACCAGTCGAGATCCGCATCGCCCTCACGGTATTGATCGCGACGAGGGCATCCGCTCCGCCCCGTTCTGCCGCCCGGCCGATGGCGGCGATGTCAGTGACGTTCGGGGTCAACTTGACCCAGACCGGGACGCCGAGACGGACCACAGCACGGGTGCAGTCCTCGACCATGCCTGGATCGGAGCCGAGGGCGGCTCCGTACCCCTCGGCGTGGGGGCAGGAGAGGTTCAGCTCGAGCCCGCAAGCCCTGCCGACGAACCAGCTGCCAACCTCGGCGAACTCCTCGGGCGAACCCCCGAAGATCGAGACGACGACGGGCTCGTTCTCAACTGCGGCGAGTTCTTCGACAAACCCCGAGGACGGGTTGGGGAGCCCCATCGCGTTCAGGATCCCGTTCTCGAACGGGACGAGGCAGGGGCCGGCATGGCCGGGAAGGGGGACAGGTCCGATCGATTTGGTGACGACTCCCCCTGCGCCGTTCCGGAGCTGGCGGGCGAGCGAGGCGCCGGTCGTTCCGAGGACACCGGCCGCGAGGACCAGGTGATTCCGGAGTCGGACGCCGCCGACCTCGACCGGACCTGGCCTGAGCGTGAGCATGCCGATCATCTCGTCCTGGTGGATGATGAGCGTTGCGGGGCAGGAACGGGCGACTTGAAGATCCCCCGGTTTCGCGCACCGATAGAGTTGCATTCTATTAGGTGCGCCGCGAATAGTACCCACAATGACCAGGCTATGCGTGATGGGAGCCGGCCGTATCGGCGGCGAGGTGGCATTTTTAGCGGCGGCGACCGGGCTCGCGGACGAACTCGTCCTCCACGACGCGATCGCCCCTTTCCTTCACGCCCAGGTGCTCGATCTTATGCACACGGGCCTCGATATCACGATCTCAACTGACCTTACGGACGCAGCTGACGCCGATATCGGGGTCTTTGCCGCCGGGTCTCCCCGGAACCCCAATATCAAGTCCCGGGCAGACCTTCTCGCGGCGAACCTGCCCGTCGCCGACGAGTGCATCCAGGCACTGAAAAGGTTCTCTGGTGTCCTGGTTGCAATTACGAACCCGTCGGACGCGAACGCGTATTATATCTCCCGGAAGTCCGGTTTCGACCGGTCGCGGGTGATCGGGTTCGGGGGGCAGCTCGACTCTGCACGTTTCGCTCTCGCCCTCCGGGAGCGCGGACTGGGGAAGACCGGGACCGTGCTCGGCGAGCACGGCGACCACCAGGTTCCGATCTTTTCGCGAGCAGCCCCGGACGTTCCCGACGTGCTCAGGGAGGAGATCCTGGCTGGTCTCCGAACTGCATCGATGCAGGTGTTGCAGGGCAAAGGGGGGACGGTCTTCGGGCCAGCGGTCCACATCGTTTCTCTGCTCCGATCGGTTGTCGAAGACCGGCGCCTCCTCCTCCCCTGTGCGGTTGCCCTGGAAGGCGAGTACGGGATCGAAGGCTGTTCCATGGCGGTACCTGCCGAGGTTGGCCGGGAGGGTGCACGGCGAATCGAGGAGTGGGACCTCGACCCGTGGGAGACAGCGCGTATGCAGGAGGCTGGGGACTTCCTCCGCGGGCTCTGTGCCGGGCTGCCTCTCTGAAACGATGACCGCCGAAGGTACATCAATCGAGTGCGCCATCACCCAGGTCGAGTACTCGGCTGGACCGGTCGGCACCACGGTCCATGTCTTCGGCCGCGACCCTGACCGCAACCCGGTTCACCTCCAGGTGACAGGGTTCCGACCGTACTTCTACGTACCGGAGGACCAGGCAGGAGCCGCCGCCCAGACGGGGATGGTTATCCTCGAGGAGGGGACCACGTACCGGTCGATCAGGGGAGAGAGCCTCCGTCGGCTCTATGCACTCCGGCCCGGGGACGTCCGGGACGTTCGTTCAGGCTACGACCATTTCGAAGCCGACATCCCGTTCACGACACGTTTCCTGATCGATACCGGTCTCCGTGCAGGCTGTCGAGCCCCGTCGGCAGAGCCCGACGTGAGCGAGGTCGAACCGTCGCGCCTCGACATCCCGGCCCGTGTCTGCCTGATCGACATCGAGTGTGAGGACGAGCATGGGTTCCCCGACCCGAACAGGGACCGGGTGATCTGCATCACCTGCCACGACTCGTACGAGGACCACTACACCACCTTTCTGCTCCGGCCGAAAGAGACGGCGATCGACCCCGAGAAGCTTGCGAAAGGCCTGAATAACGCGTGTGTCCAGTCGGACGGGCATACACTCTGCGTGTACGACTCGGAGACCGGTCTCTTTGCCGGCCTCTCGGAGTACGTGCAGCGCACCGATCCCGACGTGGTCTCGGGCTGGAACGTGGCTGAGTTCGACGTCCCGTACATCTTTGACCGGATGGTCCGGCTCGGACTTCGTCCGTCGGACGCTCTCGCGCGGCTCCCAGGATCGAGCGATCGTAATCCGCTCCGGGGACGAGTGATCTTCGATCTCCTCGAGGCGTATAAGAAGGTCCACCTCCAGAAGCGGGAGTCCTATCGACTCGACGCCATCGCCCAGCTCGAGCTGGGGGAGACCAAGGTCCGGTACACGGGAACGATCGCGGGACTCTGGCGCGAGGACCCGCGCCTCCTGGTGGAATACAACATAAAGGACGTCGAGCTCTGCGTCGGGATCAACCGGAAAGACAGCATCATCGAATTCTACCGAGAGATCGCCCGGTATGTCGGTTGCCCGCTCGATCGGTCCATCAACTCCTCGCAGGTGGTGGACGTCTACATCCTCCGGAAATCCTTCGGCCGTTTTGTCCTCCCTTCGAAGGGATCCATCGTTGCCGAGGAGTTCGAGGGCGCGACCGTCTTCGACCCGTCGCGGGGTGTGCGGGAGAACGTGGTCGTGCTCGATCTGAAGTCCCTTTACCCGATGGCGATGATGACCATCAACGCCTCCCCCGAGACCAAGGATCCGCAGGGCGAACTGGTTGCACCGAACGGTGTCCGGTTTCGGACACAGCCCGATGGGCTGACGCGTTCGATCATCGCTGAGCTCCTCGAAGAACGCGACGAAAGGAAACGACTCCGGAACACCCACCCTTTCGGCTCGCAGGAGTATCACCTCCTCGATCTCCAGCAGAACGTGATCAAGGTGATCATGAACTCCTACTACGGGGTCTCGGGGTACGTCAGGTTCCGGCTCTACGACCGCGAGATCGGTTCTGCCGTCACCTCGGTTGGCCGGGCAATCATCGAGCACACCCGAAAGGTGATCGAATCGCTCGGCTACACGGTCCTCTACGGCGACACGGACTCGTGCATGATCGGTCTTCCGGTGATGGAGAAGGAGGAGACGATCGCGGCAGCACGAGCGATCGAGGCGGCGCTCAATGCCTCGTACGGGGACTTCTCCCGCGCGACGCTCAATGCGGACCAGCACTACTTCTCGATCAAGTTCGAGAAGATATACCGGCGATTCTTCCAGGCGGGGCGGAAGAAGCGGTACGCTGGGCACCTGGTCTGGAAGGAGGGTGCAGACGTCGACGAGGTGGACGTGGTCGGGTTCGAGCTCCGCCGCTCTGACTCCCCGGCGATCACGAAAGAGGTCCAGGGGCGAGTGATGGAGATGATCCTGAAGGGAGCGGGATATGATGCGATCAAGGACTATCTGGGCGACGTGATCAGGACTTACCGTGCCGGTGGATACCCGCTCGATATGGTCGGAATACCGGGTGGGATCGGAAAAGCACTCGACGCGTACGAGAACGACGACGCTCATATCCGCGGGGCGAAGTACGCGAACCAGCATTTCGGAACCTCGTTCGGCCGGGGCTCGAAACCAAAGCGGCTCTATATCAAGAACGTCACCGCGAAGTATCCCAAGACGGACGTGATCGCCTTCGAGTACCCCGACCAGGTTCCGCCCGAGTTCGTCGTCGACTGGGAGACCATGCTCGAGAAGACGATCCGGCAGCCGATCTCGCGTATCATCGAGGCCCTCGGGTGGGAATGGGCCGACGTGGACCCCTCTCGAACGAACCTGTCCCAGTGGGGGTTCTGAACCGGGGTGGGCGGGCGGTCTGACCGTTCCCTGGTCCGGCAGGAAAAATCCCGTTTTAGGCCCGGTGCCGGCAGGTTCGGCAGGCTTTATTGCCGAGCCTTGTGAAAGCTTGTTGTGATTGCCTGTGACGGCCGGCCGGCGCGACCCCGTTCTCTTCGCCTGCCGCTCGCCCTTCTCGTTATCGTGCTCTCGATCACGTTCGGTCCGGGCCCTGTCTCCGCGTTCGACTGGCAGACCGAGACGGTGGACACGAACGGACGGGTCGGGCTCTTTACTTCGCTTGCGCTGGACAGCGCCGGTGAGCCGCGGATCAGCTATTACGATGATACGAACGCCGACCTGAAGTACGCCTGGCGCGATGGGACGCGCTGGAACTCCGAGACGGTCGACTCCGGCGCACAGGTCGGCTGGTACTCCTCGCTTGCGCTGGACAGCGCCGGTAACCCGCGGATCAGCTACTACGACTCCACGAACGGCGACCTCAAGTTCGCCCAGCGGACCGCCTCAGGCTGGAGTACCGAGGTCGTGGACTCCTCCGGGAATGTCGGGGGCTACTCCTCCCTCGCGCTGGACGGTTACGGGAACCCTCGAATCAGCTACTTCGACTATACGAATACCGACCTGAAGTACGCCTCGCGGGACGGTACAGGCTGGCATATCGAGGTGGTGGATGCGAAAGGTATCGTTGGCTGGTACACCTCGATCGCCCTCGATGGTGCCGGTAATCCCCGTATCAGCTACCTCTTCGAATGGTCCGATGACCTGAAGTACGCGTGGCGCGACGGCGCTGGTTGGCATACGGAGACCGTCGACGCGGAGGGGTACGTGGGTAAGTGCTCGTCGCTCAAGCTGGACGCTGCCGCCCGCCCGCATATCAGCTACTTCGACGACTCGGACGATACCAGGGACGACCTGAAGTACGCGTGGCGCGACGGAACGGGGTGGCACACCGAGGTCGTGGACGCGGACGGATGGGTCGGGTTCTTCTCGTCGCTCGCGCTGGACGGCAGTGGCAACCCGCGTATCAGTTACTTCGACGACTCGAACGACGACCTGAAGTTCGCGTGGCGAGATGCCTCAGGCTGGCACTGCGAACCGGTAGACACTGAGGGCAACGTCGGTATGTGGACGTCGCTTGCGCTCGACGCCGCCGGGATGCCGCGGATCAGTTACCTGGACGACGAGAAGGGTGACCTGCGGTACGCCTGGGCGGAGGTACAACCCTCCGTGGCGCGTGTTCCCGGTGCTCAGGGAAACCCGACCGACCCGGACGAGGACGGCACGTACGACGACCTGAACGGAAACGGCCGAAGGGACTTCGTTGACGTGATCCTGTTCTTCAACCAGATGGCCTGGATAGAGGCGAACCAGCCGACGGCGGCGTTCGACTACAACGGCAACGGCCGTATCGACTTCGCCGACGTGATCTGGCTCTTCAATTCCCTGGGCAACCCGGTCTCGACCCCTGCACCGACGGGCTCTCCAACCGTGGTTCCGGCATCCCCCACCCAGGTCACCCCGTCTCCTGTTGCGACCGATCCGTCTCCGTCTCCCACCGAACCGACGCCGACCATCACCGGGCCGTCGACCGACACGATCACCGCGGGCTTCTCTGCCACTCCCCGGTCAGGCCCGGCCCCGCTCGTTGTCCGGTTTAACTCCACCTCCACCGGGCCGTACGATTCGCTGGACTGGACCGTCATCCTCGACGATGACGTGATCGATACGCTGTCCGGAGAGTCGCCGATCTACGTTTTCATCGAGCCCAGGACGTATACCCTCGTTCTCGAGGCATCGAACTTTTCCACGCACGAGACATCGACCGTCGAGCAGACGATCGTGGTCACGAATGGAACGTCCCAGCCGACGGGCACGCCAATCGCGTCATTCACGGTCACGCCGACGGTCACACCCGGGGTGACCACGACGCCCGCGATTGGGAGTAGTGTACCCTATCCTGCGGCGCACCACCTCCCCGGTATCGTCCAGGCCGAAGACTACGATGTGGGTGCGTACAGGGATGTCACCTCGGCGAACGAGGGGGGCGCCTATCGTTTCGATGCGGTTGACATCGAGATGATCGGGACCAACTACAACGTTGGCTGGATCCGGCCTGGAGAGTTCCTGAACTATTCGGTCGATGCCCCCATCGCCGGCAATCTCACCCTTGCGGTACGCGTCGCAAACCCCGAGCCGGTGACGAAGACGATCACCGTCCTGCTCGACGGTGCTCGTTCTGGCCAGGTCCGGGTCGACCCGACGGGTGGCTGGCTCAACTACCAGGAGTATGCGGCATCGACCCCGTTGCGACTGACACCTGGTCGCCATGTCGTGACCATCTCGTTCGAGGGGGTCAACCGCCTGAACTTCGACCTAATGCGGTTCTCAACTGCACCCGTGTAGGTGTTCCGAGGAACACTTCCCGGTCTATCCGGTTTCGGTGGGCAGCGGGCGTCCCTGCCGATCATCCCGCTGCCGGTTACCAGCGGAGGTCGGATCAGCCCCATCCTCCGGGGGTGACCGCCCGGTGCCCGGGGATTGAACGGGTGGTTGAGAGTCGATGCCGGCTGGAACCTGCCCGGGAACGGATCCGCCGCACGCCTGGGCGGGAAGAGGCCTGGCCTGGCCCGGTCGATCGGGCTGGCCGACCCCGTATGGGCAGCCCTGCTATGGAGAGTGGAACCAGAAAGGCTAAATGAAAGAGAAACGTCCAACTCCTGTTGAATTCTACCTGGAGATGATCCACCATGTTCCTGATCGATGACCTACGGTTTGCCATGAGTATCGCCAGGATGGCCCTGCTCGGTATCGGCCTTCTGCTCCTGATTATCACCGGGGTCGGTCTTGTCCTCCTTGTCCTGGTGGGCCGACGGGCTTTCGTCATGTACCAGGAAGGGGGATGTCCAATCAAGTCCCGTCCCTGGTCTGATGTTGATCTTCAGAAAAAAAAGGAAGAGATTGCTGCGTACGGCAGGAGGTTCATGCCCCGGTCCCGGTCCGAGATTGAACCGCCGGTCTGAAACTCTGGCCGGTTGGCGTTCCGGGCTCCCCCTTGACCTCAGGGTCGCCACGGTCGACCCTCATCGTTCGTGTCCCCTCCCGGGAACGGGAGGCGAAACCCGCTCTTCCCTTCCCCTTTCATTTTTCCAGAAATGACGTGATTCAGCCATCCCCCCCTCGACAGGACCCGACCCTCTCCGTCCTTTTTCTCTCGCCTCCCTGACTGTCGAAAAATGTCTCTCGGGGTATGTGTGAACCTACACGACATGGCAGACTCGTCCACATCCTCTATGTCGACGACGAGCCGGCTCTCTGCCCTGTCAGCGCGTTTCCTGGTGGAGAGGGGGGCCATCGTGGTTTCCACCGCGGGACCTGGGGTGGGGGAGGCTCGTCCTCCCTGACATCACTGTATGGCCATCCGAGAGACAGGTGAGCCGGACAGGGGTGCCCGGTTCGAGCTGCTGGTCCCAGCAGGAGCATTCCGATGGGAGACCAGGACCTCGTGTGCCCCGGCGTCACGCCATCACTCCCTGAAAGCATGATGACGACCACCGCGACACCCCCAGGAGATCATCATGGACCGGTTCTGATCGGTCCCAGGATTTCAATACTCTCCTGGGGCTGGATCGATGGGTGGTGTTCCGGTATTCCTCTCCTCACCGTCGTGGTGTGGTCGATAGTCCATCGTTGTCAGGCACCGGAGATCGAAAAAGAATTCGAAGGGATCGCTCCGCATTCAGGCGGACGGGACCTGGATCACAGGTGGTCCCGGGCCTGGAGTTCTCCCCCCTCCCGGGGGAGCAGGTTTACCGGTTCCACCTGGACCAGGTAGGATACGATCGACTGAAACTGCCGTGTGAGCGAGTGTTCTCCGGGACCGGTTCGATCACGGGACCTGCCGAAGGGGTTGTGATCCCGACCGGTTGCCGGCTCCATACATACCCAGCCCACCCAGTGGTCCGCCGGCTGCCAAACTGGTTAAACGGGCTTACCGGTGCGATCGTGGGAGTGGGCTCAACAGCGATCCCGTCTGTCGGGGCTGTCAGCGTTGGTTCGGGGTCATGCGTTGTCGCCGATGGCACGGGGGTCAACGACTGCTGAGGGGTTGCGGGGGTCAGTGTCACGGTCACGGTCATCTCCGTCGGCACCCCTCCGGGGGTGGTGGGCGATTCGGGGAGATGGGTGGGTGTCGGGGTCAGCACTGGCCAGTGCGGGGCAGTCGGCTCTGGTGTCACGGTCGGTTCCGGGGTGGCCCAGGGACCCGGATCCGCAACCCCTCCAAAGAGCGAGCCGAGCGTGCGCCCGTAGTAGGACTGACCGTCGTTCCCTGGAGTCGTGTCCGTGACGATGACGTCGTCGAGCATGGCCGAATCCAGGAAGCGGGCCCCTTCCGTCGCCATGAAGGAATCGCTGAAGACCTCCTGACCATGGACGAACTGCGAGACGACCCAGTCGCCGTCCGTTGTCCTGTCGACCTCGTAACAGCCGTGCACCCGCTCGTCGCCGGAAACCTGCGAGTAGACGATGATGTAGCGGTAGCGGTCGACACCATGTAATGAGAAGATGTCTCCTGGTGTCCAGGTGTGGACCGGGTCTTCGAGGACCTGGACGGTCTCTCCACTCGGCGCGATGACCCGCAGGCTCTCCACCTCTTCACCCTCGGGGAGCGGAACGGGAACGGTCACCCGGGCAAAGCCGCCCAGGACCATCTTCGTCGGCAGGATCGACCGTGTCGAACCGGTCGAGATCTGCCACCCGCCGATCGACGATACGGCAGGCTCACTGTTGAGGAGCGTGACCATCAACCGGTCGCCGTCGGTGTCGACACCCGTGACGATCACGGGAGAATCCGTGGCCGACGCTGCAACGACGGCACCACCTGTTACGAGCAGGAGGAGAAGACCACAGAAGAGAGCCGCTCTCCTGCCACGCTGCCGGATGCTCATGGAAGAGAGTTGATCCGTTGCCTATTTACCAATATGTGTCCTGTGAAGTTCCGGTATGTTCGAAAAAGGGTGATTGGCCGTGATGGATCACTGTCGGCGACGTATGGTGAGCAGGGCGATGGACGCCAGGAGAAGGCCGGCGATCGGGGCAAGTGGACTGGTGGGGGTCCTGGCGTTCTCGACCCTCGTCGAGACGGGCGCGTAGGTTCCGTAGTCAAGGGACGGTGTCGGCGCCGGCGTGGCGGTGACCACCTCTGCCGTTACTACCGGCGCAGTTGGCAGAGGTGCGCTCGGCGTGGTGGATGGAGTTACGGACGGCGTTGGTGTGCTCGTGCTGGTGGTAGCGACCGTCGTAGGGTCGAGGTCGGTCGAATATGAAGCCGGTGGTAGCGTGTTCTGTGTGAAGGTGACCAGAGGCATCGTCTCGACAGGCAGTGCGCCAGTCGAGAAGAGGCCGTTTCGACCCGATGCCGTTCCGGTCATATCCGTGAACTCGGTAAAATCGTCGTTCCAGTAGCGGACATGGTCGACCGACACGAAAAGGGTCGACGTCCCCTCTCGCAGCGCCCTGAAGGTGATGTCAGCCAGGGGATAGCGTCCCTGCGGATAGCCGCGCCTGAAGTCGCCGAGCATGATCCGCAGCGTCCGATCGCTGGAGATCGCCGCTGTCGTGTTCAGCACCCTGATGCGGGACGACTGGTAGGTGATGAGCGCGGGGTCCCAGGCGATGTCGATGTAGGTATCTCCGAAGAGTGGTGACCACCCATTGTCGACCAGAAGCTGGACCACCCCATCGCTGCCGACAGGGACGTTGCCGACTGAGGTGATCGAGAATGTCCCGGTGCCGGGTGAGACGGAAAAGGCGCCGGGGACGACTGTTGGGGCTGCCACGACTGAGTGGGGGTGCGCGGTCGCAACCGGAGCTGCTGCGGCACCGGCTGCTGGAAGGACCAGGACTCCCGTGAGGAAGGCAACGAGCAAGCCGGCGTGGAGAATGAGTCTCGTCCGCGGCGTCTGGATCTGCATGCACCAGTGTGGGATAGGCCTGCTCATAAGCATTGCAGGTCGGATGATCCGCCCGCAACGTCTGTTCGAGGCGTGGGCGGTCTTCGTGAGGTACAGCCCGGCATGGCCTCCTTCCGTCTCGATCCACTCTCCGATGTGCTGATCTGATGCCAGATGCCTGCACCACTGAGGACCGTCCCTGGCCCTCAGAATTGTAACCGAGACCCTGTTGGTGTGGATCCGGGGTACCCCATTGATTTTTTCGAGCGTTATCCTGACCCTCGAGTGAGGCGGACCAGCAGGTCTGCGAGACTGAACGTAGGTGTGGGCTGTTCGCTGTTCCCTGGAGATGTTTACGTTCCTTTTACGATAGGGGCGTGTTCGAGAGACCTGGCAGGACGTAAATGTTAATGTTGTGAACGTCTCAAAGGAGAATGACTGGCTGACGGCCGGATGGAGAGGATATGATCGCACGGGATGTTCGGGAAGAGGCAGGCAGTTTGAACGCAGGGGCAGAGGTCGCCAGCGATGTTCAACGGGGTGTGGTTGGGGGCCCTGTTCAGGTTGTCGAGTTCCTGCTTGGCAGGGAGTACTTCGCGATCGATCTCTTCGATGTGCGTGAGGTCGTTGAGTACACGCACATCACCCACCTCCCGAGTGCTCCCGAGTACATCCGCGGGATCATCGACCTGCGGGGAGAGATCACGACCATCATCGACCTCAAGACCACCCTGCACATCGAGGACCAGGGTGAACGGGACGAGAAGGAGAAACGCATCATCGTGCTCGATCCCCGAATCACTGGTAAGAAGATCGGGATCATGGTCGACGACGTGCGGTCCGTCTCGACCTTCGCACGTGACCAGGTCGACGATGCGGCAACGGTGAACGGGGGTAATACCCATATCATCGGGATTATCAAGAAGAAGCAGGCTGTCCGGGGACGTGACGAGACCGAGCTGATCATCTGGATCGATATCCGGCAGATCCTGAAAGATATCCTGGTCGGCAGGTAGGGGTCAGGGACTTTTTTCAGGAATGCCGGTCGAGGTACCGGACACCTGCAAGCCCCAGTCCACCTGCCACGAGGAACGCGATCGCCTCTCGCAGGTGGGCTCCTCCGAACGCGAGCAAGAGCAAACCGAGTGCGAACGTGAAACCAACCGGGAGAGCCACCACGAGGTTCCAGTGAATGTTGTCCGGCGGCGCGACAGTCTCGGTGAGGCGCCCAAGTCCCGGGTCCAGGCGCTGTTCATCATGTAAAAAGGGCCCACGAGGATTCGCCTCTAGCACCCCGGGTGCCCGCGATGGAGAGACTGCCATGATACGCTACCACGATCAATGACCGTTCCATACTTAATATTATGGGATTACTGCATGGCACAATCGCCATGCAAAAAAGAATTGAGGGGGTGGAATCCTGGTCGCGAATGCCCTTGAACCCTGGCTTCTCTTTGAGTTCCTTGCCATCCTGGGGTTCTCAATCGCCGCCCTCTTCGTCTGCCACCGGTTTCATGTCCCCGGCGTCGTTGGGTACCTGGTTGCCGGGGTCCTGATCGGTCCCGATGGCCTGCGCCTGGTCGCCGACCAGGCGATGATCTCCCAGTACGCCGAGCTCGGGGTCATCCTCCTCCTTTTCACAATCGGCCTTGAGATATCGTTTCGTGACCTCCTCCGTGCAAGCTACATGTTGATCATCGGGGGGGCGCTTCAGCTCCTCCTTACCGCGGGGGTGGTCTACGTCATCGCCTTGGCACTCGGGCTTACGCCGCCTGTCGCCGCCGTATTCGGCGTCATGATCGCCGTCTCGAGCACGACGATCGTGATGGCCGCCCTCGGGGAGCGAGGAGATCGGAGTTCGCCCCACGGAAGATTCCTGCTCTCGGTCCTTATCTTCCAGGACCTGGCCGTCGTCCCGATCATGCTTCTGCTCCCTGTCCTCGCAGGGGATGCCCTGGTGGGCCTGGAGCAGCTGCCCCTCGCGCTTGCCAGGGGGGGTTTGATCCTCGCTGTCATCCTGGTGAGCCTGCGCTGGGGGGTACCCACGCTCCTGTACCACGCGGCACGGATTCGTTCGAGCGAGGTCTTTCTCTTCTCGGTGGTCGCGATCTGCATCCTCACCGTCTATATTTCCGGGATACTGGGTCTCTCCTTCGCTTTTGGCGCGTTTCTCGCCGGTCTTCTGATCGCAGACTCCGAGTTCAGGCACGAGACGATGGCGCTCGTCCTCCCGTTCCGCGATTTATTTGCCGGTATCTTCTTCGTTTCCATCGGGATGCTGCTCGAGATCCAGTTCCTCCTCACCCAGCCTCTCCTGGTGGCCGGCCTGACCGTGGGGATCATCCTGGTCAAGACATTTCCCGGGATGCTTTCCGCCCGGGCATTGGGTCTTCCCATTCGGCCCGTCGTGATCGGTGGGCTCTCGCTTGCCCATGTCGGTGAGTTCTCCTTTGTCATCGCCAACAGTGCTCTCGCGATCGGCCTGCTCATGACCGACCAGTACCAGCTCTTCCTGAACGCTGCCGTTATCTCGATGGCCATGGCCCCTTTTCTCATCAGGCTCTCCTGCCTGATCGGCGACCATCTGGCAGGGTCCGTACCGCAGCGACGGGGTGATACGGAACCGGAACCGCTCTCGGGACACCTGGTGATAGTCGGTTTCGGCCTCTCCGGCCAGAAGATCTCCCGGGTCGCGCGGGAGTCGGGAATACAGTACACGGTCATCGAGGCGAACCCCGAGACGGTGCGCCGGATGCGGACTCGGGGCGAGCCGATATTCTTTGGTGATGCGGCCCATCCAGGGGTGCTCGAGTGGGCGGGCGTCAACAGGGCCCGTATGCTCATCTGCGTCATCTCCGATCCCGGGGCGGTTGCGCGTATCGTTCTCGCCGCCCGGAAGATGAACCCGGGTCTCTTTATCGCCGTCCGTGTCCGCTACTCGGCCGAGATTGAAGGATTGAGGACTGCCGGTGCCGACGAAGTGGTCGCCGAGGAGTTCGAGGCCCTGATAGAACTGGTCACCCGGGTGCTCTCGGTGTACATGGTGCCGTTTGATGAGATCGAGGGGTACGTTGACCGCGTCCGTGCCGATGGATACGCAATGTTCCGGTCACTCCGGGCATCGGCATCGGGCGGCGTGGACATAGAGGGACGGCTCTATAACCTGGATATCCGCACCTACCGGGTCGCTGCTGACTCGATCCTTGCCGGGCGCCGGCTCGACGAGTCCCGGCTCAGGAGCGACTTCGGTGCGACCGTCCTCGCCGTTCAGCGGGGTGTTATCACCATCCCGAACCCATCCGGCGAGGAACTCCTCCTTCCCGGAGACGTGGTCGTCCTGTTCGGTTCGCCGGAATCTCTCGCGGGTGTCGGTACCCGGTTTGCCGGGCCTGAAAAAAGATAGAGAGTGGGTTACCTGCGGGACCGGACGATCAGGAGGCCGGCGAGTGCGACCCCTGCGAGGGCGAGCCCTTCGATAAGCCCGGCCTTGGTCGTGGTGGGTGCCGCCGTCGTCGACGTCGGGAGAGCCGTTGTCGCATTCGACGTAACCGCGCTTGTCGCCGTCGTTGTCGTTGCACCGCCCTCGGGGACCAGGGACGCCGAGACCTGGGCCGTCTCACCCTCCTGGACCTGGACCGATGTGGTCCAGTCCTGGTACCCCGCCTGGCGGATCAGGATAGTATGCGAGTTCTTTGGAACGTCCCGCACGGTCAGGGGGGTGATCCCGCGGTAGACATTGTCGATGTATACCCCGGCACCCGAGGGAGACGAGACGACCGCCACCTGCCCATGGGGGTTCGTGGTCGGGAGGTCCTTGAGGGTCGCGACGACGTTCGTCGTCCTCCCGGCTGTCACGGAGATGGTGGTAACATAGTCGTAGTACCCGCCGAGCGTCAGCGTGCAGGAATGGTCGCCGGGGGCAACGTTGGGAATGTCGAGCGCATCCCAGGAGCTCGTCTGTCCGTGATAAGCCCCGTCGATGTAGACCGAGGCGCCTGCGGGATACGAGACCACGTCAACGGAGCCTGATGTCGGCGGGAGGGCCGTCAGCGTCGGGCGGATCTCGGTCGTGCTCCCCACAGAGACCTGGATGGTGGTGGAGTACTCCTGGAAGCCCGCGTGGCGAAGCAGGATATTGTGGGTGCCGATCCCGAGGTTACCGATGGTAACCGGTGTCGCCCCGCGGTAGAGACCATCGATGTACACATCGGCGCTCGAGGGGACCGACTGGATCCGGGCCGAGCCGTATGACGGCCCGATGGGGTTGAGCGTTATGTCGACCTGGGCTGTCTGGCCTGCACTTACCTGGACGGACCTCGAAACCGACTGGTATCCGTCGCGGCTGGCGATGATCGTGTGAGTGCCGGCGTTGACGTTCGCAAAGGTCACCGGCGATGTCCTGAGGTCGATCCCGTCCAGGACGACCGTGGCGCCCTCGGGTGAGGTCCGAACCTGGATGGACCCGTCGGGCCGGTCCTGGTTCAGGTTGGCGACGACGCTCTTCCTCTCTCCAGAGAGCACCTGGACCGTTGTCGAGTAGGTGACGTAGCCGTCCAGCTGCACCGAGACGATGTGTTTGCCGGCAATCACGTCCTGGGAGAGATAGGATCCCGCCTGGGAGGGTGTGGTCCCGTGGAACTGCCCATCGATGTAGACATTCGCCCCGGCAGGCACGGACTGCACCTGGATCGTGCCGAAGATCGATGTCTGGGTAACCGACGGTAAGGTGACCGAGATCTCGTTGAGCTGGCCTGCGTTGACCGAGAATGTGGTCTCGTAGTCCTGGTATCCCTGCTTGGATGCCCGGAGGTTGTGCTGCGTACCCGCTGTTACCTCGATCGTGGCGGACTGCCCGCTCTGGACGGCGGTGACTCCGCGGTAGATGTCGTCGACGTAGACGAGTACGCCTCCCGGTGATGATGTGATCCGGACGAGGCCGGTTTCGCCGTCGGCCATGACGGGGACGGCGAGCGCGGTGAGGAAGAGGACCAGCACCGCGACAAGGCAGGATGTTCGATACTGTGACATAATGATCGTACTAGGCATTCACGCACGATCTGATAAAATCGTTTCTAAAAAATTCTCCAGGAAACTGGCGGTATTGGAGAATCCCGGCAACCAAATGGGTAGTTCCGTTTTGTCCGGCATCGTCCTTCTGGTTGTTGTGTACCGGCTCTCTGTCCGGGATCGCATGGGCAGGGATTCGTGTATCCCAAGCGGGGGGTGTGTGCAGGGAAAAAAGAGGATGTGATGGAGATGACCGATCGGGATCGGATTACTTTTTCGATGATTTTCCGGTCTTCTTCTGGGGCTTTTCCGCCGGAGCTGCCGATCCCTTCATCTCCTCGTTCATCTCATCGACTTCTGCGGCCCCTTCGTCAAGGAACTGCTCCTCGTCACCGGTCAGGATCTGGATCAGGCGGTTGAACTCGCCGATATGGACCCGTTCCTCGTTCGCGATATCGATCAGCACCTTCTTTGCGAGCGGATGATCGGTGGCTTCGGCGTGTGCCATGTACAGAAAAGTTGCCTCCTCCTCGGCGGCAACGTTCAGGCGCATCGCCCGAACAAGCTCCTCGTGGGTCATCTTGCGTTCTGGGACGTTTCCGGAGAACGGTTTGGTAAAGTCAGCCATCAGGTCTCTCCCTGGTTGGATCTCTCTCCCTGGAGACGGTCTCAGGGCATGTGCCTGGTGACCGTTCCGCCAGGGCAGTCATCGGTTTTTCTCTCCCCTGAGGGGAGGGGGCCAGAAAACCCCTTCAGATCCATCCTGATCGCCGATCGTATAAAAAGTCTTTCGCCACTCCCCTGCCGAACTCTTTTTCGGCACTCTACCAGATTGCTATCGGCGGGAAGGGATCAGCGCATTCGAGCCCATCGAGCGCTTCACCTGCTCCCCCCTCGGGGGCTTTTTCGGCATGGAACTGTGCCGGGTCGATGTCCTGTACTCATCGGACGATGCGGGCGCATGGTCACTCTCCATGCGCTGAATGCAGTGATCGGGAGAAGAGATGGGCGGAAGGTCGGTGTCGTTATTCTCTCGATGGCGGTTATTGTACTTTCCAGGTCGAGTAGCGGTCGTACACGAAGAGGCAAACGAGGACGGCGATACCGCCGAGCAGGATGAACGGGACCACCGATTCGGGGTTGCTGCCGGCGACTGTCATCGCCCCCGGCATCATATCGTTCGCCTCCTCTGCCCCGGTTCTCATCAATATTGGAAACGTGGTGTTCGCCTCCCAGAGAGCCGCGATCACTGCAGTCGCGCCGAGAGCAATGCCGAGGGCGGCGTACTTTCGCAGAAGGGTCCCGAGGTCCTCTCGTGCGGGGCAGACGATAACGACCCGGTCGACCAGGTGGTAGACCTTCTGCTCCCGTCCCTTCCGACTCCATCTCGTCTCCTTCACCTCGATCACCCCGGCGCCGACCAGGTGTTCGAGGTGATAAGCGGCGGTGGTGATGGGGATTGAGAGCCGGCTGGCAAGGGCGGATGCTGTCATCGGCTCTTCGCCGAGAACCTTCAGGATCTCTCCGGCGGTTGGCGAGGCGATGGCCCGGGCGAGGGTCTGTGCCTCCGGGTCCCCCGGGTGCAGGATCCTGGGTCCGTTATCCATTCAGCGCAGTCGTGATCAGGCGGCGTCCCGCCCTGAGCGCGTCGGCACTCCGCTCGCGTTCGGGGGAGATTGCATGTGCCATGGTCATGTTTCCGCCTCCCTTCCCACCGAGCGCTTCAGCGACCTCACCGAGAATCTCGCCGGCGTTCACCCGCGGTGTGCCCGAAGCGAGCACCATGTGAAGGCGGTCGCTTGAGGATGCGAGGAGAGCAACACCGTTCGCCTTTGCCAGTTTCCGTGCGAGGGCCGCCAGCTGCGAGGGGTCGACGTCGAGTTCACGGATCACCACGTGTGCCGGGCCGATCTGCTCGTATTCGATCTGGGTCAGTTCCAGCTCGACCAGTTTCTTTCTGAGCCGTTCAACCTCCTTTCCGCGGTCCTTCCACTCGGAAAAGAACCGCTGCACGGTCGTGGGCAGGTTCTCGGGCTGGATCCGGAGCTCGGTTGCTGCGTCTTTTAAAATCTGCTCAGTCTGCTGCATCGCCTCGATGGCGGCTCTTCCAGCTGCGAAGACGATCCGCTCGATCCCGTCCTGGATATGCTCGACACCGAGGATCTTGATCACCCCGATCTCGCCCGTTGTCCGGACGTGGGTGCCGGCGCAGGCCTGGATCTCACTGCCCACCTGGACCACCCGGATCCGCGCACCCGGGGGCACACCGCCCTGGTAGAGCGTGAAACCATACTTCTGCTCTGCCCGCTGCCGCTCCTCCTGCTTGATGTACACCGGCTTGTTGTTCTGCAGGATCTCGTTCGCCCTGAGTTCGATCCTCCGGAGCTCGTCCTCGGTGATATGTTTGAAGTGCCTGATGTCCAGTCGCGCCGAGTCTGAACCGTTCTGGGAGCCCGCCTGGTGAATGTGAGCCCCGAGCACCTCCTTTGCCGCGTGCAGAAGGATGTGGGTCGCGGTATGGTGCCGCATGAGCGACCAGCGGCGCGCTTCGTCAACCATGCCCTTGACACGCTCCCCGCGCTTCAGGATGCCTCCGGTTACCCGGTGGAGGATCACGTCCCCAATCTTCATGACGTCCTCGACACGGACCATCGACTCCGTCGTGAGGAGTGTGCCTGTGTCGGCGGGCTGTCCACCACCCTCGGGGTAGAAGAGGGTCTGGTCGAGGACCACGAACCCGTCGAAGAAGTCGAGCACGATCGCCTCGAACTCGACCTCGCAGGGTTGTTCGTAGTAGAGTGCCCGTGTCGCCGGGAGGGATGCGATCCGGGGTTCGTACCGCGCCATCGGGTCATCACCGCTCTCTTTCTGGCTTTCCGAGTGCATCGAGGCGACGAGCGAGTAGAAGTTATCGGGGAGTTCGACGACGGCTCCTTCGGCGGCAGCCACCTCCCGGATGAGCTCAGCTGGCAGACCGTGCGAGTCGTAGAGGGTGATCACCTCGGAGAGCGGCACCTTTTCGGCCTTCTTTTTGTAGGACGACGCCACCTTCTGGATGATCCGGGTACCCCGTTCAATCGTCGCTCCGTATTTCTCAGTCTCTCGCTCGACGATCTCCCGGACGACATCGATCGACTGTTCGAACTGCTCCTCGCCGATCGCCATCACCTGTCTCTCGACAAGGTCGGCCAGTGACAGGTCGAGTCGAAGGTCGTTCATGACCCGGAGGGTGCGCCTGAGCACCAGGCGGGCCAGGTACCCCTCGCGGACGTTGGACGGCACGATGCAGTCACCGAGCATATAGGCGAGGCACCGAGAGTGGTCCGCGATCGTATAGACCTGTTCGATCGGCGTGATCATCTTGGTGAGCCGGTCTATCGGGACGTCGATGGCGGCGGCTACCTTCTTCCGGAGTGCGAAGAGGTTCGGGCCGGAGATGTCCATCAGGCCGGCAAACTTCGCATTGAGCGCGAGGATCTTGGTGTAGTTCTTATCGGCGAGGTGGTGGTCGAGGCCCGCCTCCGAGAGGAGGGACGAGACGAGGTCGGGGAAGACCGCGTCGTAGATCGTCGGTGAACCCGAAGAGGCCCAGGTGAGACGTTCGAGTCCGTACCCTGTGTCGACGATCCGGTTCTGCATCGGGTAATAGAGCTTCCCCTCGAGCTCGACCGGAGTTTCGTTCGTCACCTGTCTCCCGAGCGACATGAAGACGAGGGTCGCCACCTCGAGGCCGCCGATCAGTACCTCCACCGAGGGGCCGGCGTTGCCACCGCCGACCCACGGGTGTTCCTTGTAGGTGACTCGTGTCAGGTCCCCGCCGATGGAGGAGAGGAACTGGTCGCAGAGCTCGACAGTCCGGTCTTTCCAGTAGATCTCGGTCGTCGCGTTGTTGAACGCGTGGTGGGCCATCATCTCGAAGAGGGTGAGATGCCTGCCCGATCGTCCGACCGAGTCGAGGTCGTTGAGGCGAATGCAGGGCTGTGAGATGGTAAGGGGGTTTGCAGGCGGCGGGACCTGGCCACCGGTCACGAATGGCTGGAAGTCCGCGATCGAAGCGATTGTCAGGTAGATGTCGTCGCGCCAGCGCGCAGCGACGGGGTACCGGTCGATCCGGGTATGCTCGTGCCGCTCGAAGAATGAGAGGTAGGCCTCGCGCATCTCGGGAAGGGTGTGAGGTGCGAAGACTGGGTCCCCGATGAACGAGTACGGCTCGCAGGGGGCGTCGCCGCAGACCTGCCGCTCCGGATCCCGGGTCCAGAACGCTGCTCCACAGCTGGTGCAGATGCGCCGCTCGAATCCCTCGGACCTGAAGTATTCGAGCTGATAATCCTGTTCACTCATGAAGCCTCACGTGTACATGCTAAATTGAGGCTGGACTCGATAAATACTGTGCGTTTTTTTCTGTTTCAGTCAAGGGCTGCATGGTACCAGAGGTCGTACTCTTCGCAGGCGCCGGTGAGGACTGCGATCCGCGCCGCGAGCTGGTGCCAGCAGAAGGCGTTTCCGATGAGGGAACGGTCACAGGTACAGAGCTCCTCCTCGACAACGTACTCGTCGTTCGTTCCCACCACCACCACGAAGTCGAGGTACCGCTTTACTGACCCGGATTCGACCGCCTCCAGTGCACGCCGCCCCTGCTCGCCGTAGCACTCCAGGACCGCCCGCCGCGTCCGCTCGGAAAGAGGCCTATTGCTCCGGGCCCGGGTCGGGTCGGTCATGGATCCCTGTTACCGATGGAGCTGGAGTGCAGGAGGATCGTCGATATATTCCCAGCCCTTTCGCTCGGCCAGCGCCTGCATACCGGGTGCCTCGAGGGCGTAGTGGGTCGACTCCAGGCAGGGGATGGGGGACTCCCGTGCGACGTGGTGCCTCAACTCTGCCGAGAGAAAGGCATCTGCGCCGAGGTCGGCCGCTTCCCGGATCAGCGCTGGATCAAACCCGCTGCCGCCGACGACGGCGAGTCGCTCGATGCGCGAGACGCGGCCATAGGCGCGAATGGGGCCGATCACCGCTGCGATCGCGTCGAGGTCGGTCGAGGTCCGTCCCACGAGTCCCAGGGCGAGGGGTTGCCGATCGGTGAGGCCGAGACGGTCGGCGAGGGCGTCGTTGATCCCACCCTCGGCGCGGTCGAAGTTGGTATGCATCACGTAGAGGTGCATCCCCGCACCGAGTAGAACTCGGAGCAGGCGGGCCGTCTCGCCGGTCACCCGGTGGACGGGTACGAAGAGCGGAGAGTGGTGGACGATCAAAACGTCGGCCCCTAGCGCTGTTGCGCTCATTGCCACTCGCACGGTCGCATCGAGGGCGACGGCAACCTTATGGACCGGTCGTACCCCCTCCACAACGAGCCCGATACGCTCCACATCGTAGGGCTCGGCGAGCTCGGGGGGTGCGAGTGCTTCCATCTCCCTGGTGAACGCCTCGATCTCCATGAGGGGATATGTGGTCGCTATCGGCAAAAAGCCCCGCCCCGTATGCGCTACAGTAATACGAAAACATATTTCTATTCACACATTGAACCGTTCAGCATGGAGAGGACCATCGACCTGGTCAACGAGCGGATCAGGGACGGCAATGCCGTCGTGGTGACGGCCGAACGGATGCCGGACCTGGTCGCCGAGCTCGGGGAAGAGGGCGCGCTTGCCGAGGTGGACGTCGTGACGACCGGTACCTTCGGGGCGATGTGCTCGTCAGGGGTGTTCCTGAACTTCGGCCATGCCGATCCCCCAATCCGGATGGAGCGGGTCTGGCTGAACGATGTCGAAGCGTATGCCGGGATCGCCGCTGTGGACGCCTATCTCGGGGCGACCCAGCAGTCCGAGACCCGGCGGGACGAGTACGGAGGAGCGCACGTGATCGAGGACCTGGTCTCGGGCAACTCGGTCGAGCTCCGTGCCCACTCGCGCGGGACAGATTGCTATCCCCGGCGAACGGTCCGGACAGAGGTGGGCCTTTCGGATCTCAACCAGGCGGTCATGGTGAATCCCAGGAACGCCTACCAGCGGTACAACGCGGCGGTGAACACCTCCGACCGGGTGCTTCACACCTACATGGGCATGCTCCTCCCGAACCATGGCAACGTGACGTACTCCGGCGCCGGCGTCCTGAACCCGATCTCCAACGATCCTACCTTCCGCTACATCGGGGCGGGCGTCCCGATCTTCCTCGGCGGTGGTGAAGGGGTCATCATCGGCGAGGGGACCCAGCATTCGCCGGCAGGAGGATTCGGAACCCTGATGGTGAGCGGTGACATGAAGGGCATGAGCTCCGAGTATCTCCGGGCCGCCACGATGCACGGGTACGGTGTCACGCTCTATGTTGGGCTCGGCGTTCCGATCCCGGTCCTCGACATCGAGACGGTCCGCGCCACCGCGGTAACCGATGCCGGGATCGAGGTCGACGTGGTCGATTACTCGGTCCCCGAGCGATCCCGCCCCACTATCCGGACGGTCTCCTACGCCGATCTCCGATCGGGAAAGGTCATGATCGAGGGAGAGGAGGTGACGACATCCCCGCTCTCTTCGTTCAGGCGTGCACGCCAGGTCGCCGAGGACCTCGCCGAACGGATTACTGCCGGCCGGATGACCCTGGCCCTTCCCACCCGCCGGATCGACGCGACCAGGTCGGCCCGTCCCATGCGTGAGATCGCCCAGGGTCCCCGCGTTCGTGAGATTATGGACCGCCAGGTCGTCTCGATCACCGGCGACGACCCGGTCACCGAGGCAGCGAAGAAACTCCTGAAGGGCGAGACCAACCACCTGGTCGTGCTGGATGGTGCGGGTCGCCTCGCCGGCATCGTCACCACCTACGATCTCTCGAAGGCCGTCCTCCGTCCTGAGCGGGCCCGTTCAGTGGCTAATGTCATGACACGGCGCGTTATCACCACCGTTCCCGACGAACCCGTGGACATCGCCGCCCAGAAACTGCGGCGGAACAATATCAGTGCCCTGCCGGTGGTGGACGCCGACCGGCGCGTTGTGGGGATGCTGACGGCAAACAATCTTTCGCGTCTTATCGGGAGGGGACGCGAATGAAACTCGTCGTGACCTTCTCCCGGAAACGGGGCCGGGAGCCGGTAATCGCCCAGGTGGTGCGGGACACGGGGATCCTGATCAACGTCGAGCGAGCGCAGATCGACTCACACGAGGGGGAAGCCCTGATCGAGGTGCCCGACGAGGCCTGCCAGCTCGTGCGCGAGCGGATGGAGGCACTGGGTGCGACGACGCGCCGCCTCGACAGGACGATCCTCTTTGACCGGGACGAGTGCGTCGACTGTGGCGCCTGTATCTCGATCTGCCCCCAGGATGTCTTCTCCTTCGATGAGACCTGGAAATTGAACGTGGACGAGTCACACTGTGTTCTCTGCGGTAAGTGCATGCTCGCCTGCCCGCACGGCGCCCTCTCCCTCCAACTCTGATGATCCGGGAGCGCTTCCATCACCGCGAGACGCACGCCACCCTTCTCGCCGAGAAGGAGGCGCACCTCTGCGTTGCGAAGGAGGCGATACTGAAGGCCAGGGTCGCGATCGAACGGGCGGCAGCCCGCGACCCGTTCTTCCTCGCGAGCCTTGAGCCCTGCGATCCGGGAGAGGACCACCCCATCGTCCGTCGGATGGTTTGGGCCGCCGGCGAGGCTGGTGTCGGGCCGATGGCGTCCGTTGCTGGGGCAGTGGCGACCGCCGGTGTCGAGGCGATGGTCAGCGCCGGTGCATCCTTCGGCGTGGTCGAGAACGGCGGTGACATCGCGTTCATCACCGATCGGCCCCTGCGTATCGGCGTCCATGCGGGCGCGTCCGCCTGCTCCGATCGGTTCGCATTCGTTCTGCCGCCCACGGACCGGGTGCGGGGGTGCTGCACTTCGTCAGCGACGGTCGGCCCTTCGATCTCTTTTGGCATGGCAGACGCAGTCACCGTCTTTGGCCCAGACCCCGTGCTGACCGATGCCTGGGCGACGCGGCTCTGTAACGACCTCCGGCCGGACGAGCGGTCGGTCCTTGACCGGCTCGATCCAGCACGGATCACGGGCATCTGCGCCATCTTCGATCGCCTGGTGGTCCGCTGGGGCTCGATCCCGCCAGTGGTCCACGCGCGGGTCGACCCGGCGCTGATTACGGCAGCCGACTCGGTCTAGGCGTTCTCGTCGACGTAGGCACGCGCCTCGTCATAGGCCTCGGGCCCCTCGAACCGGGCGAGCAGAGCCTCTCCGTCGCTGACGCCGATAAAGCCCCGGCGGTCCCGGACGAAGAAGACGAGCTCGAAGAGATCCCGGTGCTCGAGGAGGACTCCCGAGCGGGTTGCGAGGGCTGGTTCGAGCTCCAGTCGCTCGCGGGCGAGGTCGTCGGGCTCGAAGCGGAAGATGTAGTAGAAGACCTGCCTGGCGTTCAGCAGGTTGGATCCCAGGAGTTCCCAGCGCAGGTCGGGGTCGAGACCATCGAGCCGCGCTGCGATGCAGGCAACATCGTCCTCGCACTCCTCGAAGATGTCATCTGCCACAGCCTCCATCTCTTCGGCAGGATCGATCCACTCCTCGACACCATCGTCCTCGTCTTCGAACGCATCGTCCGCCTCTTCACCGAGGTACTCCTCGTCGTCCTCGTCAGAACGTCGCCCGATCATATGAGGAACTCCATGGCCGACCGAGTCATTTATTATTTCTCCTTCTCCGCCAGACGCCAACAGGAATGTTGCTGCGAGGGTGGACGGAGCTCGATGGCCAGCGTTGTGCACCGGGCCAGCTCGAGGAGTTGCTCCGCGCGGATGACCCCCGGATCGCGCGCCTCGGCGGGGAGTTCTATTTCGAGGTCGATGGGTGGCGCGGACGGGACGCGCTCGGTATTATGCCGGGCGCGTGCCCTCCCGGGGAGCTGCAACTGGATGGGGTTCTGCTCCGAAGGATCGAGCCGGAGGTGCCGGACCTCTCGCTCGGGGACGCGATAGAACTGGCCGTTCGGCGGCGCGCGGACGAGGGCGTGGTGGCGCTCTCGGGTGGCGTCGACTCGGCCCTCATCGCGGCAATCGCGGGCCGGCCCTGCGTTGCCGTCGGGCTGGAAGGGAGCCATGACCTTGAACGGGCCCGGTATGTCGCGGATCTCCTCCACCTCGACCTGGCCGAGGTGGTGATCCCACCCGAGCGCATCCCCGGGGTGCTGAAAGAGGTGCTGGGCGTCATTCCCGTCAAGAGTCCCCTGAACGCCTCGATCGCAGCGACCCTGTACTTCGTCGCCGAGTGGGCGGGGGCCCGGGGATACGAACGGATCCTGGCGGGGCAGGGGGCAGACGAGGTCTTTGGCGGATATGCCCGGTATGCCGGCACGGAGGACCTCGGGGCGATGCTCGCGCGCGACTTCGCTTCGCTCCCAGTTCAGAGGGCCCGCGACCAGGAAACCGTCGGCATCTTCGGCTGTTATCTCTCGATGCCCTATCTGGATCCCGCGGTCCTGCAGGCGGTCCGCGCGCTACCGGTGACGCGTCTCGTCGGTGCGGGGCCTGGCAAGGCGGCGCTCCGGGAGGTTGCCGCGACATGGATTCCCCCCGAAATCGCGGCGTATCCCAAGAAAGCGATGCAGTATGGTTCGGGTGTCTGGCGGGAGATTCGCCGGCTGTCCCGTCATAACGGTTATAAAAACGCGGTGCAAGGGTACTTAACCACCCTGGAGAGGAACGAGCATGGTCGATGAGAGCGATGTCCGGCGGATTGCCGAGCTCGCGGATGTGGGGATTCCGGCCGATGTGCTGCCAACCTTTACCGCGCAGTTCAACCGGATTCTCGAATACTTCGATATACTGGATACCCTGGGCGAGGAACGCGCCGGGGAGCGACGCCTGCACACGATCCTCCGTGAGGACGTGGTCTGCCCGTCACTACCGCACGAGGCGGTGCTGGAGAACGCTGCAGAGAGCGAGGAAGGGTTCGTGAAGGCCCCGAGGGTGATGTGATGGAGGACCGGTTCAACGCCTATCTCCTCCGTTCAGACGACCCGGGCCGCGACTCGGGCCCGCTTGCCGGCAGGACGGTTGCGATCAAGGACAACATCTCGACCGCCAGCCTGGAGACGACGTGCGGGTCCCGGATCCTGAAGGGATATGTTCCACCGTACGACGCCCACGTGGTGACCCTGTTGCGCGAGGCGGGCGCCGCCATCAACGGGAAGACCAACATGGACGAGTTCGGGATGGGGACCACGACCGAGAACTCGGGCTTCGGCCCGACCCTGAACCCGGTCGACCTGGGGCGCGTCCCCGGGGGGTCGTCGGGGGGTTCGGCCGCCGCCGTCGCTGCCGGCCTTGCCGAGCTCGCGCTCGGTACCGACACGGGCGGCTCGATCCGGTGCCCCGCTTCCTTCTGCGGGATCGTCGGCTTGAAACCGACATACGGGCGCGTATCCAGGTACGGTCTGATCGCCTACGCGAACTCTCTCGAGACGATTGGCCCAATGGCCCGGACGGTTACAGACGTCTCAGCCCTCTACCGGGTCATCTCCCGGCCCGATCCACGCGACACCACCATGCAGGGCCGGCCATACGAGCACGACCCGGTGCCGAGCGTTCGCGGACTCAGGATCGGGGTCCCTGCCGAATTCTTCGGGGAGGGGGTCGATCCTCGCGTTGCGGCGACGGTCCAGCAGGCGATCGAGACGCTTGCCGGCTGTGGTTCGACGGTCGTCCCCGTCTCGATGCCCTCGATGAAGTTCGCGCTGGCGGCATACTACGTCACCTGCACATCCGAGGCGTCGTCGAACCTCGCCCGGTACGATGGTGTCCGGTATGGACCCGGCGGCGAGACACAGAAGTCCTGGCACGATGCCTTCACCGCCGTCCGCGCAGAGCATTTCGGCGAAGAGGTCCGTCGCCGGATCCTGCTCGGGACCTTCGCGCTCTCGGCCGGTTATTACGGGCGGTACTATGGAAAGGCCCAGACGGCTCGCGCGAACGTCGCCCATGACTTTGAGCGCCTCTTTGGCTCGGTCGATCTCCTTGCGGGGCCGACGATGCCCACGGTCGCGTTCCGGCTCGGCGAACTGGCCGATCCGCTGTCGATGTACCTCGCCGACATCCTGACGGTGCCCGCGAACCTCGCCGGCGTCCCGGCGATCTCGGTGCCGTGCGGAGAGGTGGACGGCCTTCCGGTCGGCCTCCAGCTGATGGGCCGCCCCTTCGATGATGAGACGGTGATCGACGCAGCTGCCGCCTTTGAAGCGGAGGTGACCGGATGAGCGACGGCCAGGTGATCATCGGTCTCGAGATCCACTGCCAGCTCGATACGAGGACGAAGCTCTTCTGCGGCTGCTCCACGGACTACCGTGACGACGGGCCGAACACCCATGTCTGCCCCGTCTGCCTCGGGCTGCCGGGGACGATGCCGGCCGTGAACCGGCGGGCTGTCGAGTTCGCGTTGAGGGTCGCAAAGGCCTTCCACTGCGAGATCCCCGAGGAGTGCGAGTTCGCGAGAAAGAACTACTTCTATCCTGACCTCCCGAAGGGCTACCAGATCACCCAGTACGACCGGCCCCTTGCCCTCGGCGGCCACGTGGTAATCGAGGCAGAGGAGGGCGGTGAGAAGACGGTCAGGCTGACCCGGATCCACATGGAGGAGGACCCTGGACGGCTTGTCCACCGGGGAGGTGGGGCCCGCGCCCGGTACTCCCTTGTCGACTACAACCGCTCGGGAGTACCCCTGATCGAGATCGTAACCGAGCCAGACCTCCGGTCGCCGAAGGAGGCCAGGCGGCTCCTCGCGAAGCTGCGGGCGACCCTCGAGTACCTCGGCGTGTACGACTCCGACAAGGAGGGGTCGCTCCGGGTGGACGCGAACATCTCGATCTCCGGTCACGACCGGGTCGAGATCAAGAATATCTCCTCCTACAGGGGAGTTGAGAAGGCGCTCACCTTCGAGATCACTCGCCAGCGATCGCTGATACGGCGCGGCGCCACGGTCGAACGCGAGACCCGTCACTTTGTCGAAGCGCGGGGGACCACGACGGCCTCCCGTTCGAAGGTGGAGGAGCACGATTATCGGTACTTCCCCGAACCGGATCTCCCTCCGCTCCGGGTCGCTTCCTGGGTGGACGGGATCACCCTGCCGGAGCTCCCCGACGCTCGGCGCGAACGGTTCATGGAACAGTACGGCCTCTCGGTCAACCACGCCCGGACCCTCACCGGCGACCCCCACCTCGCAGAGTTCTACGAGGGGGTGACTGGCGACGACCCGGCGCTTGCGGCCACCTGGGTTGCCGACACTCTTCTGGGTGAGTTGAACTACCGGAATCTGTCGATCACAACGGTCGATGCGGCCCGGTTCCGCTCCCTGCTCGCGCTCAGGAAGGCGGGTACGATCACCGACCGCTCCGGGGTCGACGTCCTCCGGGCGGTGCTCGACACCCCCGAGGACCCGGTCTCCATCGTCGAGCGGCTCGGGCTCGCCGTGACCGGGGAGGACATTGTCGCGTCCGCGATCGCCGAGGTGCTCGCCGAGCAGCCCCAGGCAGTCGCCGACTACCGGGCCGGGAAGGGGAACGCTCTCAACTACCTGGCCGGCCAGGTGATGAAGAAGACCCGCGGGCGCGCGGACCCACGGGACGTGGGCCGACGCCTCGCCGAGGCCCTGGGGGGGTGAGCGACCGGTGCACCTGATCATCACTGAGAAGAACATCGCGGCAGAGCGGATCGCGCGGATCCTCGCTGACCGGTCCTATGTCGAGACCCGAAAGGAGGGGGGCGTCAGCACCTACTCCTTCGACGGTACGACCGTGGTCGGGCTGCGCGGACACGTCGTCGAGATCGATTTCGAGCCGGGGTACACAAACTGGCGCTCCGAGCAGCACCGGCCCCGTTCCCTCATCGACGCCCGCACCATCAAGACGCCGACGGACAAGAAGATCGTGAACCTGGTCCAGAAACTCGCGCGCCGGGCGGAGCGGGTCACGATCGCGACGGACTTTGACACCGAGGGTGAGCTGATCGGCAAGGAGACGTACGACCTCGTCCGGGCAGTACGGAAGGACGTGCCTGTAACGCGGGCCCGGTTCTCGGCGATAACACCGCAGGAGATCCGGAGTGCGTTCGGTGAACCAGCCGAACTCGACTTCGCGCTTGCGGCGGCAGGGGAGGCCCGCCAGGTGATCGACCTGATCTGGGGCGCTTCCCTCACCCGTTTCATCAGCCTCGCCGCCCGCAGGGGAGGCAGGAACATCCTCTCAGTCGGGCGCGTCCAGTCACCGACCCTTGCGATGATCGTGGACCGTGAGCGCGAGATCGAGGCCTTTCAGCCAGAGCCCTACTGGGTTCTGTCCGTCGATTCGGAGCGTGACGACGTCGACTTCTCGGCGCGGCACACCACGACACGTTTCTCCGAACGCGAGGCGGCGATGTCGGCGCGCGACCGAACGGTGGCCCCGCTCGTCGTCACTGAGTCGCGGGAGGGCCAGAAACTCGACCGTGCCCCGACCCCGTTCGACACGACGGGTTTCATCGTGGCCGCGGGCCGGGTCGGTTTCTCCGCCGCGAACGCGATGCGAATCGCCGAGGACCTGTATATGCACGGGTTCATCTCGTACCCCCGCACGGACAACACGATCTATCCCGCGTCGCTCGACCTGGACGGGACACTGAAGGCCCTCGAAAAGACCGAGTTCGGAAAGGATATCCAGTGGGTCCGCGCCAACCGGCGTCCGGTTCCGACCAGGGGAAAGAAGTCTTCGACCGACCACCCGCCGATCCACCCTGCCGGAGCGGCGACCCGCGCAGAACTCGGAGAGGAACGGTGGCGGCTCTACGAACTGGTGGTCCGCCGGTTTTTGGCAACCCTCTCCCCCGACGCCCGCTGGACCACGCGAAAGGTCCTCTTCGATGCTGGCGGTGAGCCCTATACTACGACCGGCTCCACCCTCGCGGAGGCCGGCTGGAGGACCGTCTACCCCTACTCGGACGCAGCGGAACACGAGCTGCCGCCGTTCTCCGTCGGCGAGCGTCTGCCCGTCAAAAACGTGCGGCTCGAGGAAAAGGAGACCCAGCCACCGCCTCGCTTCACCCAGTCGCGCCTGATCCAGGTGATGGAGGAGCTCGGACTCGGGACCAAGTCCACCCGTCACGAGGTGATCGGAAAACTGGTGAGCAGGAAGTATGTCGAGGGGAACCCGCTCCGCCCGACCCTGGTGGGACGGGCCGTGATCGAGTCGCTCGAGGAGCATGCGGACCTGATCACGAAGCCCGATATGACGACCGCGATCGACCGGCACATGCAGGAGATCAAGGAAAAGCGACGGAGCCGCGACGAAGTTATCGACGAGTCCCGTGTCATGCTCCACCGTGCATTCGACGACCTCGAGGCCCACGGCGATGAGATCGGTCGGGACATCATGGGCCGGACGGTCGAGGAGCAGATCCTCGGCCCGTGCCCGGTCTGCGGGTCCGATCTGCGCCTGCATCACATCCGGTCGAGCCAGTTCATCGGGTGTGTCAACTATCCGGAGTGCCGGTTCAATATCGGGCTGCCGGTCACAACCTGGGGTTTCGCCGTCCGCACCGACGACGTCTGTCCCGAGCATGGGCTCGCCCATGTCCGCCTGATTGCTAAGGGCTCGCGACCCTGGGAGATCGGCTGTCCGCTCTGCCACCACATCACCTCGAACCGCGAAACGATGGCCCTGATGCCGTCCATGACGCCGGCGCTGATCGAACGGCTGAATGGGCGGCATATCTATGCGGTCAACGAGGTTGCGGCATCGGAGCCTGAGACGCTCGCCGAAACCGCCGGCGTGGACACGAAGACCGCCAGACGACTGAAAGATGAGGCGGAGCAAGTCCTCTCCCTCCTGCGCCTCCGCTCCGAGCTCCGCAAGTTCGTCCGATCCCATGTCCCTCCCCGGCGGGGTCGGAGCCATGCGAAGATCATGAAAGCCCTCTTCGCGAAGGGGATCGACACGGTCGAACACCTCGCCTCTGCCGATCCCGAACTCGTCCGGTCGACGGGAATCGGAGAGAAGGAGGCTGCCGCCCTTCTCGATGCGGCGAGGGGTCTCTTAAACGACCGTCGGCTTCGCGCGATGGGCATCCCGGCAATCAGCCTCAAGAAGTACTACGCTGCCGGTTTCATGAGCCCCGAGGACCTCCTTCGCCATCCAGCCCCGTTCCTCACGCTCAAGACGGGTATCTCGCCCGACACGGTCCACCGGCACATGGAGCTGGTCTGCGAGGCCCTCGGGCGTCCGGCTCCCCGTCGGACAACGCGCGTGCAGCTCGAACGGGGACGGGCGGAGCTCCTTTCGATCCCGGGTGTCGGCGAATCCACCATTGAGAAGCTGTACAGCGGGGGGATCTTCGACGCCCGGAGTCTGATCGAGGCCGATCCGCACACGGTGGCAGAAAATTCCGGCCTGCCGGTGCGCAGGATCATGGACTTCCAGGCCCAGGCCTCGACCCCAGACGAGGCGGCGGGATGATCGAGGCTTAAAGGTCCGACGTCGATTTAGTACAGATGGCTCCCCGCTGGCAGGACTGGGTCCACGTGACGAAACTGGACCCCGATAAGACCCTGCCGCCCGACGCGATCGCCGAGATTGCGACGAGCGGCACCGATGCCCTGATGCTCTCGGGCACCCTGAACGTGACCCGCGAGAACCTCGCCGATCTCCAGCAGCAGGTCGCCGAGTACGGCCTCCCGCTGGTGGTCGAGCCTGCCGGGCCGGAAGGAGTCCTGGTGGAAGGGATCGACCTCCTCTTTATACCGAGCGTGATGAACACCACCGATGTGCGATGGATCGTCGGCAAGCATCACGAGTGGGTCCAGCAGGAGAGGGTTGCCTGGGAGAAGGTCGTCCCCGAGGCCTATATCGTGCTCAATCCTGCATCGGCCGTCGGCCGGGTGACGCGGGCCGTCTGTTCGCTATCGCCAGAATCAGCCGCTGCGTACGCGTCGGTCGCGGACCACTACTTCTGCTTTCCAGTCGTGTACATCGAGTACAGCGGGACGTACGGCGACCCCGAGGTGGTCCGGGCAGTGCGCGACGCCATCGACCGGGCCGTTCTCTACTACGGAGGGGGGATCCGATCAGCCGCGCAGGCGGCGGAGATGGCCCGGTACGCCGACACCATCGTGGTCGGGAACGCCGTCTACGAAGCTGGTGCGAGCGTCCTGAAGGAGACCGTTCGCGCGGTCAGGTAGATCGATGCCCGAGATCCAGGTGGTCCTTGTCAATCCCCTGTACGAGGGGAACGTGGGATCGGTGGCGCGCGTGATGAAGAACTTCGGGCACACGCGCCTCGCCCTCGTCGACGCGTGCCCACTCCGGAACGAGGCGCGCGCGATGGCATCGCACGCCCAGGACGTGCTCGAGGAGGCTCGAAGCGTCACCCTTGACCAGGTGGTCGAGGAGTCGGCCCTCGTGGTTGCAACGACGGGTGAGCTCGCCATGTCGGTCTGTTCCCCAACCAGGATGCCCTACTTCTCTCCCCGCGAGCTCCGCGGTATGGTCGCCGAGGTCGAGGGGACTGTCTCGATCCTCTTCGGGCGGGAGAACTGTGGGCTCTCGAACCAGGAACTCGCGCGCGCCGGGATCATCTGCACGATCCCGACGTCCCCCATCTACCCGATCCTGAACCTCTCGCACGCCGCAGGGATCGTCTGTTACGAGCTGGCCGGCCTCGAAAGGGGGACATACGCGCTGGCATCCCCGTTCGAGATGGAGAGCCTCTATGCGCACTTCGACCGGTTTCTCGACCAGGTCGATCATCCCCCCCACAAGCGGGATATCACCCTCCTCCTTGCCCGTCGCCTCCTCTCCCGGGCGATGCCCACCATCCGGGAGGCCTCGACGATCCACGGAATTCTCCGGCGGACCGAGCAGCGCCTCTCGGGCGCGGTCCCTCGAAACGATGATGACGCCTGTCTGCAAAGAGGTACCTGATGATCCTCGTCGACTGGCAGATCATGGACCGGATCAGGCGGGGCCAGATCGTGATCGACCCGTTTGAGCCATCGCTCGTGCAACCGAACTCGCTCGATATCCGGCTTGGCGATCACTTCGTCTGGTACCGGCCGGGCGAGAGCGTGATCGACCCGTATGACCGGGACTCGGTCCTGTCTGACGTCGATGAGTGCCGCGCCAGGGAGTTCGTGCTCCACCCGGGGCAGTTCGTGCTCGCCGAGACCCACGAGCTGATCACCCTGCCCGACAACATCGTCGCCTCGATCGAGGGGAAGTCATCGATCGCCCGGCTCGGGGTCGAGCTCCACCAGACCGGGGGCTGGATCGATGCGGGCTTCTCGGGCTCGATCACGCTCGAGATGTGCAACGTCAACAGCCGGCCGGTCAAGATCTACGCGGGGATGCCGATCGGCCAGCTGGTCTTCTACACGACCGAGCGGGCAGAGCAGCCGTACAGCGCGAAGGGGGACGCGAAGTACCAGGGCCAGCGGCAGGCGACCCTCTCGCGATACCACGAGAACCGGCGCGTCGGGACCGACTGAAGAGAAACCTTTTTTTTGCCCCTGCCCCTGGATGGGGCATGGCTCCGGACCTTCGCCTCCACCTCGTTCTCGTCGTGCTCTCGCTCGCCGCGCTCCTCGCATCCGGCTGCACGGCACCCGGCATCCCGCCCACGGTCTCCACCTTCTCGCCCGAACGCGTGGCGTTCGACGACTCGCTCCTCTCCCGTCTCGTGGTCCCGCCCGGGTTCGCGGTGAACGTCTTTGCCCGCGACCTCGGCGGCGTCCGCGTCATGGTCGTGGCCCCCGACGGCACGATCTATGCCTCCGTCCCGTCCGCGGGCACGGTCATCCGCCTTCGCGACGTCGACGGCGACGGCTCCTCCGAGCCGGCCGAGCCCGTGCTCGCGGGCTATCCCCGGGTCCACGGGCTCGCGCTCGGGAACGGGACGCTGTACTTCGCGACGCCGACCGCGGTCTACGCGGCCCCGCTCTCTGCCGATGGCACCCTCGAGACGCCGCGGGTCGTCACGGACGCCCTTCCCTCGGGCGGCAACCACCAGGCCCCGGGGCTCGGCCTCGGCCCCGACGGCCGGCTCTACCTCACGATCGGGTCGAGCTGCAACGTCTGCGACGAGGCGAGCCCCGAGCGGGCCGCGATGCTGGTGCTGGAGGACGGAGGGCGGCGGGTGTTCGCCCGGGGGCTCCGCAACAGCATGGGCTTCGACTGGCACCCGGGGACGGGGGCGCTCTACGGCGCGGACCAGGGCTCCGACCTCCGCGGCGACGACCTGCCCCCCGAGGAGGTGAACCGCATCCGGGACGGCGGCCACTACGGCTGGCCATGGGTGTACGGCGCACGCGTGGTCGATCGGCTCACGCCCTCCGATCCGCCCGGCCGCACGAAGGAGGCGTTCGCGGCCACCACCGAGCCGGCCCTGCTCGAGCTCCCGCCCCACGCCTCGCCGATCCAGCTCCGGTTCTACAACGGGACGGCATTCCCCGAGGACTACCGCGGGGACGCGTTCGTGACCCTGCACGGCTCCTGGAACCGGGACCCGCCGAATGGCTACGGTGTCGTCCGGCTCCGCTTCTCGGCGGCGGGCGAGCCCGAGGGGTACGAGGACTTTCTCACGGGCTTCCGCTTCGACGGGAACCGTGTCTTCGGCCGGCCCGCCGGCCTGGCCGTCCTGCCCGACGGCGCGCTCCTGGTCGGCGACGACTACAATGGCGTGGTCTACCGGGTCGCCTCGAGCGGCTAGAAATCTCCCCGCAGGACCCCCCGGGATGAGCGGGGGTCCCGCACCGGGGTCTCGTCGTCTGCTGGACCTGGACCTCGTCCAGGCGGGGCCGCTTCCTGCAACCGCCTCCCTGCTGTCTGGACCGGTCTGCGTATGAGCCTGGGGGTCTGGCGGAGTCTGTCTCCATCGTCTCTGCATGGAACCACGATCCGTTTGGCACGGGGGGTGGGCCTAACTCATCCAGACCCCCAGACTCACGAAGCATCCTCTCCGCCGGCAAACTGCTCCACCGTCGCCTGTCCCGGTCTCCTGGTCGACGCGGTCCGAAGAGCGGCCCACTGGACTGCATGATTCCTGGCGCCCGCCCTGACGAGCATGCACCCCGAGTGATACCGGGTGTCCTTCCGGTACCTGAGGAGCTGGCCGAGCTTCTGGTTCCCCTTGCCCCGGACGGCGATCGCCTCCAGCACCTCGTCGGGCGCGCACCCTCGCATGGTCTGGTCGATATACGGTGCGGAGGCGTTCTTCTCCAGCTCCGCGATCAGTTCGGCCACGGTGAGGGGCGTCTCCCCGAACCGCTCGTGCCACTTCTCCAGGAACGCTCCCCACTGCGGGGCCTCGACGTCGGCCTCCTCGTACTGCCGGTCGAGGTTCGCGAGGAACCCATTGATCTTCATCACGGACAGCATCCCGCCGAGGCACTCGCACCAGTCCTCGAAGACGGCGAGAAGCGGGGTGCCGTCGGGCACCCGGCGACCATCGCGGATCCAGGCCCGGGCGATCGTCAACACGGCGGCGATGATCCGGCCCCGCTCGCTCCTGACCCACGCCAGCAGGTCGGGGTGCCTGAACGTCGATCGGTTCCGGAGCCAGGGGCGGGGGTCCTTCGGGTCCATCCGGATCAGGACGCATCGCCGCGGGAGGTCGCCGCCGAGCGCGATATTGATCCCGGTCGCGATCCAGCAGGGCTGGTTCTCGACCTTCAGGGTCTGCGTCCTCCCGAGGACCCGGCCGTTGTAGACCCGCTGCGTGATCGCCGTCGAGAGCTCGGGCGCCGAGAGGATGCCCGTGACGTTGTCGAAGACGATCACGGCCCGGCCCGCGGAGAGCTCGGAGAGCAGAAGTTTTCCCCACTCTTCCCGGATCGTCGGAGCCTGGGTCATCGCCGCGCTCGAGCCGGTCGCGATCGTCACGATCACCTCGGCGAGGAGGCTCGCGCCCGTGCCCATCTGCGGCTTGTCGAAGAGCATGAGGGGCACCCGCCCGGCGATCATGGGCCGGACGATCGGCGTCATCAGGGCCGCGATCGCGTTGGCCCTGTTCGCCTCGCTGCCGTCGTTCTCGACCACGAACGGGAAGTCCGCGACCGTGTCGGCGACACGATCGGTCGCTTCGGCCACCTGGTCTGGCGTGGGGCGGTCGGGGATCGGCGGCAGGACGAGCCCGTCAGCGGGGCTGTAGTAGAGCCCGGTCTGCGGGTCGTACCCGGGTTCGGTGACCAGGCGACCGTCCAGGCAGATGGCTGGGGACTCGATGATCCCGAGGAGGGGCGGAAACCAGGAGCAGAGGTGTGCGGACGACAGGATGTTCCGGGCGACCGGCATCGGCGGCATCGTCGACCTGAGGATCGTTGATCTCCCGGCGGTGACGGCGTCCACGAAGTCGGCGGCTTCGCCGAGCGCCCATCGGACCCCGTGGTCGAGGACGGGTTGGATGACGGGGCACCCGCGTTCGTCGGGGACGATCCTGACCAGGGCACCGGCCCGGATGAACATGGACGGAGGGTCGTTCCAACCCTTTAGCGCGGCGACGGCCTCGGTCGTGATCTCGGGAAGCTGCCGGTCGTTCGCCTGGATCTGGACCCGGGTTTGTTCTTTTCGTCGGTTGGGCTCGCGGTGCTCCTTTCGCGCGATGGCCGCGTCGGCGGCATGGAAACGGCGGTGGGCAAAGTCGGCGGCTGTTTGCCGCTCCCGCTCGGCGCGTTCCGCTTTCGCCCGGGCTGTTTCATCGGCGATGATCGCCGCGGCGCGCTCGACCCCTCCGACCATCTGGCCCCAGTCGGCGATCAGGGCGGCGACGTTCACGGCTCGCCCATCGCGGACGGCGGTATCGACGGCCCCCCGGAGCTCCAGCTCGGTGTAGGTGGACGCTCTCCCCTCGCCGCCGGGCGCGGATGCCTGTGCGTCCGGTGGCATCGGCCCGGTGGGTGATGCCGGTTCGATGGGGACGAGCCGAAGGTCGACTGGCTCGAGCGGGTCTGGGACCGCGATCGGGCGATCCGGACCGACGGGATTATCCGTTGCCGGGTGCACGATTGCGTACCCCCTTCCTCTTCGGCTGGGTGGTGTTCTGGACGGGGCCCTCGTTGCTGCCAGGCCCGTCGGCCCCGTCCAGATCGGCTTTCATCAGTTTTTCCAGGTGCACGGAGAACGGAGCCGGGCGGTTCATCCCCGTTCGGACGGCCCTAGCTGTGGCCGCACGCGGGAGGGTGGTGGCCGCCGGGTTCGTCCGGAAGACGGGCATCACGGCGATGCTCCGGTCCGTGGCATTTTTCTATCCATATACATCGGGATGATCGGTAATAATAGGAAAAACTATCGGGGGTTATTGGGCTGAAAATCGCTCTGATCCAGGATGCACGACAAATTTGCGGGTATTCTGTGTACACAATATATGAACCTGCTGGGTACTCAGAAGGCTCCCGCGCGGGCCGGCACGGACCCCGGCGATGGGGTGCTGCACCTCCCGCTCCCTCGTGCCTGGCGCCGCGGGCGTGCGGGGCTGGACCGAGGCGTGATCGGGTGGGGGGTTCGGTGCTGCGAGGCGGGCGACCGACGGGAGCCACGGCAAAAGGGGTGAGGCCGGGGCGGAGGGGTCGGTCGCCCCCCTGTCTCGCAGCGCCCACCTCGACGCCGGTGTCTTCGTCGGGCGTGAGCCCGTGGAGGTCGCGGGTGAGCGCGTCGATCTCGCATTCGGCGGGCTCGACCGGCGTATCGACCAGGGGCGGCCTGATGCGACGATGGTGGGCTGGCGGCGAGAGTCGGAACGCATAACGGGTGTCCCGGCAACCACTATCACGATGGACGAGACCCGTCTCGCCGAGTTCGTGGCGTTCGCCCGGGAACTGAAGGGCGACGAGAAGAGCGAGGCGCAGACCTTTTTGACGCGTCTGTTCCAGGCATTCGGCCATGCGGGCGCTGTGGAGGCCGGCGCGACGTTCGAGCACCGGATCCGGATCGAGAAGGCCACGACGTTCGCGGACCTGCTCTGGCCGGGCCGGGTATTGATCGAGATGAAGAGCCGGGGCGTGAACCTCGACCGGGTCGTGCCGCAGGCGAAGGCGTACTGGGACAACGCCTACAAGGACCGGACGGAGTACGTTGTCCTCTGCAACTTCGATGAGTTCGTGGTTTACAACTGGAACCTCCAGCGCGAGCCGCTCGACCGGGTGCCGCTCGAAAGACTGCCGGAGATGTGGCGGTCGCTCGCGTTTTTGGCGACGGAGCGGGTCGAGCCGATCTTCGGCAACAACCTGGTCGCGCTGACGAAGGAGGCGGCGGACCGGATCGCGGACCTGCATGGGCACCTGGTTGACCGTGGGATTGCGCCGGCGACGGCGCAGCGGTTCGTGCTGCAGTGCCTGGTGGCGCTCTTTGCGGAGGACACGGGCCTCTTTCCCGACCGGTACACGTTCTCGTCCATCATCGAGGACTGCCGGAAGGGCCAGTCGAGTTACGACCTCTTCCATCTCCTCTTTTCGCAGATGAACTCGTCCGTGCCGGCGGCGGGCGGGCGCTTCCGGGGTGTCCCGTACTTCGACGGCGGGATCTTCGCGATGATCGACCGGATCGAACTCGACGACACGGAGCTGGAACTCCTCGATCGGGCCTCGAAGTCGGACTGGTCGAAGGTCCAGCCGTCGATCTTCGGCAATATCTTCGAGGATAGTCTTGAAGCCGGCTTTCGGCACGCGAGCGGGGCACACTACACGGCCGAGTCGGACATCATGCGGATCGTGGAGCCGACGGTGCTCCGGCCGTGGCGGGAACGGATCGCGGGGGCGCGGACGCTCGGGGAGCTCGAGGCGATCGCCGAGGCGCTCGGGGAGTTCCAGGTCCTCGATCCGGCCTGCGGAAGCGGGAACTTTCTGTACGTGGCGTTTCGAGAGCTGAAGGAGCTTGAACGCGGCCTCTTCGCGACGATCCTCGAGCGGTTCCCATCGATTCGGCCGGAGCGGGTCCACTCGCGGGTCTCGGCCCGGCAGTTTCACGGGATCGACACGAACCCGCTCGGCGTGGAGATGGCGAAGATCACCCTCTCGATGGCCAAGAAGTTCGCGGCCGACGACTTCAACCGGGTCACGCAACAGCACCGGTTCTTCGACGAGGCGGAGTCGCCCCTGCCGTTCGACAACCTGGAGGACAACATCGTCGTGGCGGACGCGCTCTTTTCGGACTGGCCAGCGGCCGACGCGATCATCGGAAACCCGCCGTACCAAGCGCAGAATGCGATGCTAACGGAGTTCGGGCAGGTATACGTCAATCGTCTCCGACTTGCTTATCCTGATATATCAGGGTACGCGGACTACTGCGTCTACTGGTTCCGGAAGGCGCACGATCACCTTCGTGATGGAGGAAGAGCCGGGCTCGTCGGGACGAACACAATCCGCCAGAACCTCTCGCGTGAGAGTGGACTCGACTACATCGTTCAGAACGACGGGACAATCGTGGAGGCGGTGGGGACCATGCCTTGGTCGGGAGAGGCAGCCGTTCACGTCTCGGTTGTCAACTGGGTCAAGCGCATGACTCCCAAAGGGCCGTTTTTTCTTGCGGTTCAGAAAGGGGACGATAAAAAGGGCCCATGGGAGGAATACTCCCTTGCATCGATACCTTCGTCGCTTTCGCCGACAGTTGATGTGGCAAGCGCGGTTGCTCTTCGGTCAAATGTAGTCGGAAAGGTCTGTTATAAGGGACAGATGCACGGACATGCAGGGTTCTTGCTCTCTCCTGCCGAACGTATGGACTTGCTCGCGGTCGAACCGTCAGCGGCAGAGGTGACATTTCCCTTTCTCATCGCCGAGGATCTCATCGGTCGAATTGATTCGTTGCCAAGCCGGTATGCCATCGACTTTCAGCCGCGCGACATCTACGAGGCTAAGGGATATAAACAGACGTTCTCGATCATAGAAAATAAAGTGCTTCCAACTCGCAAGGAAGCCTATGAGATGGAGCAGAAGCGAAATAGGGAGTTACTGAGCAAGAATCCGACAGCGAGAGTTGATAGACATTACGAGGGATATTACAAACGATGGTGGTTGCATTCCTTTGGGCGGTGGAATCTAATCAAAAGGCTTGAGGAGCTCCCCCGGTACATTGTCTGCGGCGAGGTTACCAAACGACCAATTTTTACCTTCACATCGAGTGAAATTCATCCAAATAAGACTCTTGTCGTCTTTTTATTCTCGGATGACTTCTCTTTTGGCATCCTTCAGAGCGGCTACCATTGGGCATGGTTCACAGCACGATGCTCGACCCTTAAAGGAGATTATCGGTACACCAGTAATACCGTCTTCGACTCCTTCCCCTGGCCCCAGTGGGGCGCTGTCACGGCTGACGAGGAGATGGCGTCGGCCCGTTCCCCCCGCTCGCCCGTTGCGGCGGCCCTCGCCGTCGCCGAGGCGGCACGGGACCTCCGTCGCATCCGGGCCGAGATCCGGGCCGCGACGCCGATGTCGCTCCGCGAGCTCTACCGGACGCTGGAACTTCCCGGCGCGAACCGGCTCCGCGACGCGCAGGAGGCGCTCGACAAAGCCGTGGCCGAAGCATACGCATGGGGTTTGCCCCCGGCGCTCCGCGGCCTCGAGCCGCTGCCGCTCCTCCTCGCGCTCAACCAGCGCTGCGCCTCGCTCGAGCGCGAGGGGCGGCCGGTCACGGGCCCGGGCCTGCCGGTCTTCTGCGAGGGCGACGAGAGGTTCCAGTCCGACGACTGTTTGAAGATGCCGTGACCGGATCACGTGTTCGACGCCGGGTTGGCGTGCACGGGCTTCCGGGAGGTACAAGGGGACGACTCCCTCGACCGCCTCGAATCGCGTCAAATCGCCGCTGCGATGGACCGCGATAACCACGGCGACGACGCATGACGAGGCCCGCAGAAAGGACGCGGGCCGGGCCGTGTTCGACGGGCCGGCTCCCGCGGCACCACCGGCACCGGTGGGGGGGACTGGGCGAACGGCCAGCAGCGGCTGCCGGTATAACCTTCGGAGAGCCCCGGCCGATCCCTTCATATCCCCTCGCGCGGAACCCTCAGGCTGGAGGAGTGCCATGCCGGCCGACATCTACACCCTGGTCGCCGAGAAACGGAGCGAGATCCTGGCCGTGGCCACGCGGTACGGGATCACGAACGTCCGCG
>JBFXGJ010000011.1:0-54497 GCA_050178135.1 Methanoregulaceae archaeon
GTTGAGCCGGCGCTGGATTTCTATCTTTTCCGCCTCGATCCTCTTGAGCTCGGCCTCGAGGAGCTGCTTCTGTGCATCTGCCGTGAGTGGTTCCTCAGCGGGGATGCTCCAGCAGTAGCCCCTTCCAAAGCCCCTGCCGAAGCCCATGCCGGCGCCTCTCGTGTATCCGCCACGACCTCCTCTCCGCATCGCCATTCCACGTCCACAGGGGCCCATGCCCCTCCCGGTTCCGGGTCCAAACCCGACCGGTCCTGTCTGGTCAAATCCTGGCATTATTTCTGCCTCGTATTATGAATATATATTCATATGAACAAGATAGTTACGGATCCGGCAATCCTGGGGATCACGCTTCCGACCCCGGAAAAGGGTTAAATATCTATCCCTCTCACAATCTTCTCATAGAGCCCCTGTCGTTCGCATCAGGACCAGTAGAAAGATGCGTCACTCCGCCCCCCTGGGCGGGCTGTCACGACAGGAGGTGACTGGAGACCCCCGCGATTGCACGGAGAACGGAGTACGGTCCATCAGCGGCATGATGGTGTCCGGCCCGTCTCTCTCGCGGCCTCCAAGGACGCCGCACCCGGTAGTACGGCCCTGGACAGGAGTCCCTGGCTGAGATGGATGACCGTGTACGCGCATCGGCGCACCTTGGTCATCGCGAAGCGCCGTCAGCCTTCGGCGGCGGTGCCTGGTATTGACGCAATGCACACCGTCAGGTGGTATCCAGGACGAATGAACCGGAGGGATGACCCCTCCCCGCAGAACCCCAGCAGGGGGTTGCACAATGACCTTCCCGTTCCGCTCCCCTGCCAGCCCATGCCCGGGCTGTCAGGCCAACGTACGCACCTCGATCGATCTCGTGAACCGACGGTCCTCTCGGACGCGCGGTCCCCGTTCGCCCTGGGAGGAGCGGAACAATGAGGTCTCGGGAAGACTTTCTTCGGTATCTCGAGGCCGACCGCCAGGCTCTCGGCATCGAGCGGGTACGCCCCCGGCTCTTCGGTGACGAGATCTGGAAGTTCCAGCGCCTGCTCCGGGCTGTCGAGTTCTCAGAGACATGCCGGCGAGCCTGGTATCACCGCCCAGGCCGGACCCTGCTCTTCCTCAGGTTTCACCTCGCGTCCATCCGGCTCGGGTTCACGATCCCGCCGCACGTCTTCGGCCCCGGGCTCGCGATCGCCGACCGGGGGACCATCGTCGTCAACTCCTCGGCGCGGATCGGCTCCGGGTGTCGGATCGGTACCTGCGTCAACATCGGCACGACCGCCGGGAAGGACACGGATGCTCCGACGATCGGAGCGGATGTCCGCATCGGGCCGGGGGCGATGATCTTCGGGCCGATCTCCATCGCCGACTCGATCACCATCGAGCCGAATGCCGTGGTGAACCGGTCGTTCTCGAAGCCCGGTATCAGGATCGCCGGCGCTCCAGCCCGTGAAGTGCCGACAGGGAATAAAGGAGATCTTGCCGTGACCGGGTCCGATAGCGCCCTGACCCTGGCCATCTCACCCGGGACAGGGCTCGCCTGAGGGGTGCCCCCTGCGGCTTCCGTCCTGACTACCCCTTCTTCTTTCTCTCCCGGAGCCGTGCGATCTCCTCCGGGCCCCGGGCGCGGAGCAGGAACGTACCCCGGCAGGGTTTTGTATACGGGAAGATCACGTCCTCCCCATCGATCCCGAGGACCACAGGTGGGACGCCGATCAGGTGCGCCCCGAACAGCACGTACCCGGGTTCGACCTCGTACCACTCGGCGAAGTGCGACCGGATGTACTCGGCGCTCTCCCTGAAACTCGCTCCCTGGAGGAGGATCTCGTACTTGATCTGCTCGATACAACTCATGGCAGCACCTTCCCGAGCCGGACGATGAGCGGCATGGGGTTGTGGGTCGCCTTCACCGCGATCACCTCGCATGGGAACGTGATCGCCGTCGCCGTTTCGTCCGCGTGCTCGCCGTAGACGATGCCAAAGAGACGGGCCTTCGAGATCGCAGAGATGGTGCCGGCGTAACTGATCCCCCCGTCGTTGTGGATGAAGACGAAGGCATATGTGAAGTCCCGCTCCTTTTCCGCGATATGGTCGATGCAGAGGTCAAGGTCGATCAGCTCGCCGATGTAGTGACGTTTCGGATCCGCGACCTCGATCAGCTTTCTCGCCGCACCCGTCCCGGCGATCACCGGTGTGATCCCCCGTTCCCGGAGCTGGTCGCAGAGGTGGATTGCGACGCTGGTCTGGACCGGAACCTGCGGACAGCCCAGGAGCAGGAGCGCGGTCGGTGTTTCGTTGGTATCGGTGGCCATAGGTAGGACCTGTCCTGCAGAGACTTACGCTCCGCGTGATAAAAGGGTGCCGTCGCAACGGTCGTTCCCTTCCGCGGTCCTCTCTCGAATGACGCGGCAGAGGAGGAACATTTCTCAGGTCAGAGGGGGATTAGCTTGCATGACCGGGCTGATTGCCCCCCGCACGACGCAGTTCCTGCTGATCGCAGCCCTCGTCCTCCTGCTCGGGCTCGGGCTTCGGATCGCATCCGACCTGGCTACGATCCTCGTCGTCTCGCTGATCCTGACCCTGCTCGCCCTCCCAGCTGTCAGTCTGCTCCGCCAGCACGGAGTTCCGCACGCCATCGCCGTCACGCTGGTCTCCCTCGTCGCCCTCCTCCTTCTCCTGGGCCTCCTGGGCCTGCTGGTGTACGCGGTCCACCTCCTGGTCACGGACATCGGGTTCTTCCAGGCCGAGCTCGACAGCCGGATCGCCGGCTTCCTCTCGTTCGCCCAGGGCTTCGGGATCGACCTCAGCCTGATCCAGCCGTCGTCGTTCAACTTGGGCGCGGTGACGGGGACGGCGATCACCTGGGCGTCCGATCTCGGGGACATCGTGATGACCGCCTTCTTCGTGATGATTGCCACGTTCTTTCTGCTCCTTGAGGCCCCAGCTCTCCCGGAACGCGCGGCACGGCTCTTCGGTCCCAACTCGCCCCTGATCGACCAGGTGTCGCGGATGAGCGGGTTCGTGATGGACTTCATGGTGGTCCGGACCGAGACGAACCTGGTCCACGGCCTGGTCTTCGGCGGGATCCTGATGGTAATGGGGGTCCACGCCGCGGTCCTCTGGGGGACCATGACCTTCCTCCTCGGGTACATCCCGTACCTCGGTCTGCTTGCTGCCGCCCTGCCCGCGATCTTCTTCGCCTGGCTCCAGTTCGGGATCCCCGGTGCGCTCGCCGTGATCGTGGTGACGGCGGTCCTGAACCTGGTCGTGGAGAACCCGGTCTTCTCCTACTTTGCCTCCCGGACGTTCGAGATGCCGGCGGTGCTGGTGGTCTTCGCCGTGATCCTCTTCGGCTGGCTCCTCGGTGTCGTCGGGATGCTCTTCGCGGTCCCCCTCCTGATGCTGGTCCTGATCCTCTTCCAGGTGAGCGAGGAGACCCGGTGGATCAACGTCCTGCTCGGGGCAGACCGGCTTTTCGAGCCGGTAGGGGGGACCACCGGCCCATCTCAGGCCTGAAGGCCGGTCACCCGCTCGGGGTGGGTGTAGACCGTGAACCGGTCGTTGCGCGAGAAGCAGATGAGCGTGACGCCGGCAGCCCCGGCGGTCGCGATCCCCTGGTCGGTGGAGGCGGCGCGGGAGACCAGGATCGGTATCCCTGCGTTCGCTGCCTTCTTCACCATCCCGGATGGCTGCCGGCCCGTGCACCCGAGGACGCACCGGGACCGGTCAACGCCGGCGAGGACGGCGGCCCCAACCACCTTGTCGACCGAGTTGTGACGGCCCACGTCGCACGACTTGGCAACGAGCTCCCCGTCGCAATAGAGGACCGAGCAGTGGAGCGCCCCGGTCTGCTGCCAGTCCTCGGAGAAGATGGACGCGGTCACCTCGATCACCTCCTCAGGGGTGACCCGCACATCTGACCGGACATGCCTGACACCGCACCGGAACGAGACTCCTCCCGAGGATTCGGTCTCGGCCTGGGCACCGCAGTTCCGGGGGGCCTTCACCAGGATCACGTTACCGCGGACCGAGACCGCCTCAATGGTGTCGGCGAGCCCCTCGTTGATCACGAACCCGGCCCCGAGCTCCCGGAGCTGCTCCTCGGTTGCCACCTGCGCCGCGACCTGCTCGCCGTTCAGGAGGATTCGGACGGTGGTCTCCCGGACGATCACGTCCTCGACCTCGCCGATATCGCCCCCCCGGTACTGGATCCCGCGGTGGGTGGTGTGGATCATCGCCGGCACTCTCCCGAGCTTCCGCCCATCCCCCGAACGGGGGTGGCAACCATCGCCTTCATGATCGATCCTCGGCGCCCCCCCTCTTATAGACCACGGCTCCCAGGGGGTGATGTACTGCCAGGGGCTTCCCGGCCTCATCTGGTATGCACGTCCACAGGTTTCGTGACCGTGTGGCTCCTGCCGGCGGCGTCGGTAACAGTGAGGGTGACTTTCCAGCCGCTACCACTGTTCGTGAAGGTGTGCCGGGCTGTCTGCCCGTTTCGGGTCTCGCTCTTTCCCCCGGTATCAGTGAAGGTCCAGGTCCAGGTGACCGGTTCGCCCACGATGACCCGCCCTTCGAAGAGGGCATTCTGCTTCATGATGACGTATGGGACGTCGAAGTCCGCCTGGATGGTTGACGTGGTGGTCGTCGGCGTCGTGATCACAGTCGTGACCGCTGTTGTCAGTTCGGTCGTGGGCAGTGTTATTGGGACCGTCGTCCCCGGTGATACCGAGGACGGCACGGCGTCAAAGACCCTCGCTACCAGCGTATGGTGGCGCCCGTCGATCAGGCGGATCGAGAGGGGAGACCGAAGATTCTCCGGAGGTCCCGACGGCGGGAAGGTGTCTTCCGCGGAATAGTTCTTGCCATCCCACCAGACACAGATTGAGCTCCCCGGGGCAAAGACGAGCCTCTTCGATGTGATGGTCCGTTGGGCGCCGAAGGTATCGTCAACCATGATCTCGAGGGGGATCTCGTCCTCCCCTCCCCCGATGACCAGAACGTCGCCGGCCATGGAGGTGATACGGATCCCCTTCCCCGGCGGGGACTCCTCCGCGTCGACAGCGACGTAGGCTGTCCGCTCCATGCTCCCGGCAAAGGAGAGGATCCCGCCGAATACCAGGGCGGAGAGGATCATCCCGAGTGCGACGAGCAGCAGCACCGCCACGATTTCGCTGACTCCGTCCTCACCGTCCTGCATGGGCATCTCTCCCCGGGATCATGGTGGGTGGTTCAATAAAAACCATGAGTTCGGGGACATGCACCCCGCGTCATCGACCGGGGCGGGTCTCCGCGAGGAGCCAGTCGAGGTACAGGTCCAGCCCCGATTCGACCCGGAGGACGAGCGCCTCCGGGACCTCGTACCTGTGCACCTCGCGGATACGGTCGACCACCTGGTCGGCGAAGGACAGCCTGGTCTTGATCAGCAGCACCTCCTCGGGCTGGTCCTCGACCTGCCCCTCCCAGCGGTAGATCGACCGTATCCCAGCGATCTGGACACAGGCGGCGAGGCGTTCATCGACGAGCAGTCGGGCGAGGGCGGGCGCCTCGCCGGGCGGAGCCGTGGCCAGGACGACGGCGGCATCGATCGGCATCGCGACGAGATTTTCGGTCCCTCCTCTTGAAGGTATCCCTTCCGACGGGGCGGGTCCCGGCCCTGCTTACACTGGGGGAGGGACGAACCGGCGAAAGGGCTATTCCGTCTGCCCTCCTTCTTCCCTCCACGATGCAGGACCGCAGAACGACCGACCCCCGGGATCCCACGGGGGGAGGGACGGACAAGGAGTGGATGGAACGGTTGACCCGCAGGTCCGACCTGCCCCTCGAAACAGAGGTGCTGGAGACGGCGGACCGCGGCCCGGTCTCGGTAATGGACATCACGTTCGCCGGGATCACCGGCGAACGGGTGCCGGCCTACCGGGTCATTCCGAAAGGTCGCGACCGGTTCGGCATCGTGCTCTTTGTCCATCCCGGGCCGGGTGACCGCTCCCGCTTCTACCAGGAGGCGCTCCGGCTCGGGAGCAAGGGGATCGGCTCGTTTCTCGTCGAGGCGCCGTGGGCTGCGGGCGAGGCATGGGCGCAGACCCTCGGGGCCCCGGAGAAGAACCGGGAGGTCTTCGTCGATGCCATCCGGGGGCTCTCCCGCGCCCTCGACGTCGCCATCGATCACCCCGGTGTCGATCCCTCCTGTATCGCATGCGTCGGTCAGAGCATGGGAGCGCTCTGTGTGGCAGTTCTTGCGGGGATCGACCCCCGGTGCTGCGCCTGCGTCCTTGTGGTCGGCGCTCCGAGCTTTGCCGATGTGGCCCTCGCGAACCTCCCATCGCTCGCCGGGGACGAGCTCGAGCACTACCGGGAGGTGATGGCCCCCATCGACCCGGCAACCCATCTCTGCCACGCGGCACCATTGCCCCGATTTTTTCAGTTCGGAGAGCGAGACAGGGTCTTTTCCCGCGAGCGCTCTGAGGCGTTCGCCGCCGCTGCGAGCGAGCCGAAGTTTGTTCGGTGGTATTACACGGACCATGCCTTCGAGAGCGAGGAGGCGGAAAGGGACCGGGTGGAGTGGCTCCTGGCCCGGCTCGGCACCGGGTACCGGCGTATGAAGGGCACGACGGGGCGCCCACCCGTGCGCCGCAAATGAGCGGACTGGAGGGGCCGCTCCGGGCGGTGATACGGACGATGAAGGGGGCGGGATGACCCCCAGTCTCCCGTTGATAGCGGTGTTCGGGGTCTACGTTGCCGTCAACCTGGCGGTGATGGCCCTCTACGGCGGGGACAAGCGACGCGCCCGCCTGCGGGAACGGCGGACCCCCGAGCGGACGCTCCTGTACTCGGCGCTCGCAGGGCCGTTCGGAGCGCTCGTGGGAATGAGCCTCTTTCGGCACAAGACCAGGAAGATGCTCTTCGTGGTTGCGGTCCCGCTTTGCGCTGCGATCCACTGCATGCTCGCGGTCCTTCTCCTGCCGCACCTCTGACGCCCCACGCTGGAAGCCGCCCGGCGAGGGACGTACGACGGGCGAGCCGACACGACCGTCCTCCCATTCCCCCGTCACCGTTCCTGCACGAACTGTTCCGGCCCTTCCCCGCACTCGGGGCAAACCCAGTCATCCGGCAGTTCCCTGAACCAGGTTCCGGGTGGGATCCCACCGAGCGGGTCCCCCACCTCGGGGTCGTCGACATACCCACAGTACTGGCAGGCAACGCGCTTTATCGTCTCTCCCCCTCCCGGCGGGGCAGGTTTCCGTCCGCCGTTGCCCTGCCATGCCCCGCCAGTAAAATAGGTTTTTCGAACGCTTTTCAGATCGGTCGGCGAACGAGGCCAGCCGCGATGCCGAAATGGAGGGACGAGGGGGCTGGAGGGGGGCTCCCACGTGGTCGGGCTCACCCGATCGTGGGGAGCCCGGGGATATTGCCGGCCCTCAGGTCGCCGGTGTCGAGGCCCTTCCGGAAGGACTGGACGCGCTGAGCCGATGTGCCGTGCGTGAACGAGTCGGGCACGACGTAACCCTGGGACTGTTTCTGGAGGCGGTCGTCGCCGACGGCGCTCGCAGCGTTCATCCCCTCCTCAATGTCCCCCGGCTCGAGCACCAGGTTATAGGCGCTCGATCGGTTCGCCCAGATCCCCGCGTAGCAGTCGGCCTGCAATTCGAGTGCGACCGAGAGCCGGTTCGCCTCGGCCTCGTTCGGCGCCCGGCGCTGTGCGTTCGAGACATACTGCAGGGTCCCGAGCTGCGTCTGGACATGGTGGCCGACCTCGTGGGCGATCACGTAGGCCTGGGCGAAGTCGCCGGGTGCCCCGAACCGGACAAGCCCGTCGTGCCCCTCCTCGACGAGCGCGGCATAGACGGCCGCGCCGAAGTCGGCCTCGGAGCACCCCTCGCGGAGCAGGGCCGGCACCCGTTCCTCGAGGACGCGCCGGTGAACCATGCCGGCCCGCTCGAGGCACGCGAGTTCATACGGGGTTTTTATCGCCCGGACGCGGGCGATGGTCTGGTCGAGGGGACGTACGGACGACACCGGAACGTGTTTTCTGAACCGCTCGAAGAGGCCGATCGGGACGATGTCGGTCTCCAGGTGCACGGTCCTCGGGACGGCGGGGAGCCCGGCAGCGACTTCACGGAATGAGCGCATGGGCCGGATGTCGGGAAAGAGCGACTCCCGGCAGGCCCGCTCGTGGCTCCTTCGGACCCAGAGCGTCGCCTCGCCGTCGCGGGGGACGACCAGGACTCCGTCCTGGAGCGTCCCGGCGAGATAGTAGCGGTTGACCGGTCCGAAGACCGCCGCCATCTCCCAGCACGGGTCGTCCTGGTCCAGCCGCGCCCGGATCCTCTCCAGCCGGCCAGCGAGCTCCGGAGCCGGCACCTGCGCTTCCATGTCTTCCGTCTCCGTCGTCCGTGGTTATCAGGCTGACGCCGGGGGGTTGGCGTCGGGGGAACAGCGGTCTCCGTGCGGGCTTTAAAGAGCCTCTGCGCCAATCGTCATGGGACACGCCTCTCGGAGCCCCGGACCCATGAGATCTATCACGACCGACCAGGAAGAGACGAGCAGGAACGGAACGGACGCGGGCACGGCGCCCCGAGCGGCAGGGTATCCGCCGCTCCTCGAGTTCAGGGACGTCACGGTCGTCCGCGAGGGCCGGACCGTCATCGACCGGGTCTCTCTTCGGCTCGACGAGGGCGAGCACCTCGCGATCCTCGGCCCGAACGGCGCCGGTAAGTCGACCCTGATCAGGACGATCCTGCGCGAGTTCTACCCCGTCCGCCGGGAGGGGACAATCTTCTCATGCCGGGGGCGCGCGGTTTGGGACGTCTTCGACCTCCGCTCTGCGATCGGCGTCGTATCCAACGATCTCCAGCAGGCGTACGAGCCAGGGGCCACCGGGCGTGAGGTCGTCCTTTCGGGCTTCTTCTCCTCGATCGGGCTCTTCAATCACCGTGTGACGCCCGCAATGCTCACCCGGGCAGAGGAGGTCGGTCGTTTCCTTGGGATCGGGCACCTCCTGGACCGACCGATCGGGTCCATGTCCTCGGGCGAGGCCCGCCGGTGCCTGGTCGCCCGCGCCCTCGTCCACGACCCCGCAGCCCTCCTCCTCGACGAACCGACGAACAGCCTGGACCTCTCGGCGTTACACGCCCTCCGGCAGACCCTCCGAGGGGTCGCCCGGACGGGCACGGCGGTGATCGTCGTGACGCACCAGCTCCACGACATCATCCCCGAATGCGATCGGGTGGTGCTGATGCGGGACGGCCGGATTACGGCGGACGGTTCCAAGGCGGCGGTGCTCACCGACGAGAGGATCGGCGCTCTCTTCGGGGTGTCGGTTCGGCTGGTCCGGGAGAACGGCTGGTACTATGCGACCGGGTACTGAGGCGGTCCTCAGCTTAAAGTCCGGCCCGGTCAATAGATCTGGCGCATGTACGCGGACCGGCTCAGCGCCCTCCCTCCCTACCTCTTTGCACGGATCGACGCGATGAAGGCCGAAAAGGCCCGGTCCGGCGCCGATATCATCGACCTCGGGGTCGGCGACCCCGACCTCCCGACACCCTCTCACGTGGTCGAGGCGCTCTGCACCGCCGCCCGCGACCCGGTGAACCATCACTACCCGTCCTACGCCGGGATGGGCGCGTATCGCGAGGCGGTCGCCGGGTGGTACGGGCGCCGCTTCGGGATACAACTCGACCCCTCGACCGAGGTGCTCGCGCTGATGGGTTCCAAGGACGGGATCGCCCACGTCCCCGAGGCGTTCGTGAACCCCGGGGACTTGGTCCTCGCCCCGAGCCCGGGCTACCCGGTCTACCGCACCTCGACCCTCTTCGCCGAGGGTGCGCTCCACGAGCTTCCTCTCACGGTTGAGAACGGGTTCCTGCCGGACCTCGACGCGATCCCCGCCGACGCGGCGCGGCGGGCAAAACTCCTCTTCGTCAACTACCCGAACAACCCGACCGGGGCGGTCGCACCCCTCTCGTTCTACGACGAGGTCGTCGCCTTCGCCCGCGAGCACGATGTGGTCGTGGTCTCGGACAACGCCTACTCCGAGATCTCCTTCGACGGGTACCGCGCACCCTCGTTTCTCGAGGCCGACGGCGCCGCGGAGGTGGGGGTGGAGATGCACTCCCTCTCCAAGACCTACAACATGACCGGCTGGCGGATCGGGATGGCCGTCGGCAACGCGGAGATGATCGCCGGTCTCGGGCGGGTCAAGACGAACGTCGACTCGGGGGTCTTCGACGCGGTCCAGCATGCGGCGATCGCAGCCCTATCTGGGCCGCAGGACTGCGTTGCGGCCGCCTGCAGGGTCTACCAGGAGCGGCGGGACGTGCTGGTCGATGGGCTCCGGTCCCTCGGGTACGCAGTCGAGGCCCCGAAGGCGACCTTCTACGTCTGGCTCCCGGTCGAGGACTCGATGGCGTTTGCCGCCCGGCTCCTCGACGAGGTGGCGATCGTCGCCACGCCGGGCGTCGGGTTCGGCTCCCACGGCGAGGGTTACGTCCGCTTCGCCCTGACCCGGTCGGTCGAGCGGATCCGCGAGGCTCTTGAGCGGATGGAGGCGATGCAATGATCCTCCCTTCACACCTCTCGGTCCGGGACGGCCACCTCTTCATCGGCGAACACGACACGGTCCGGCTCGCCGAGGAGTACGGCACCCCGCTCTATGTCACCGACGAAGAGCGCGTGAGGGCCCGGTACCGGGAGTACCGCGACGCCCTCCAGGCGCACTACGGGCCGGTCCAGGTGCTCTACGCAGCGAAGGCGAACGGCAACTCCGCCCTCCTCCGGGTGTTCGCCGACGAGGGAGCCGGCGCCGACGTCTTCAGTCCGGGAGAGCTCGAGCTTGCCCTCCGCGCCGGGATGGACCCCGCGCACCTCCTCTTTAACGGCTCTTCCAAGTCGCGCGACGAACTCCGCCTCGCCGTCGAGCACGGGATCCGCGTCTCGCTCGACTCGATGGACGAGCTGTGCGCCATCGATGAGGTGGCGGGTGCGCTCGGAAAGGAGGCTCTCGTCTCGTTCCGCGTCAACCCGGCCCTCGATGTCCCGACCCACCCGAAGATCGCAACAGGCCTCGCCTCGTCCAAGTTCGGGATCCCCCACGAGCGGATCCCGGACGCCTACCGGGCCGCGCTCGAGGCGGCGCATGTCCGCCCGGTCGGGATCCACTGTCACATCGGTTCGCAGATCCTGGCGCTCGAGCCCTTCGTCGAGGCGGCGCGGGTGATGGTCCGGATCGTGGGCGAGCTGGTCCGGCTCGGGGTCGTCCTGGAGTTCATCGACCTCGGCGGGGGTCTCGGCATCCCGTACCGGCATGACGAGGACCGGGCCCCCACCCCCCGCGAGTACGCGGACGCAGTGATGCCGGTCTTCGTGGATGGAGTGACTGCCCTCGGCATACGGCCCGCCCTCTGGGTCGAGCCGGGTCGGTCGCTCGTGGCGGACTCCACGGTGCTGCTCACGCGGGTCAACTCCACGAAGGACGCCCACCGGCGCTTCGTCAACGTCGACGCCGGCTTCAACCAGCTGATCCGCCCGGCGATGTACGGCTCCTACCACGAGGTCGTGGTCGCGAACCAGGCGGACGCTATGCTGGAATCGTCCTGCACGGTCGCCGGTCCGATCTGTGAGTCCGGCGACCTCCTCGCCGAGGACCGTGCCCTGCCGTCGGTCACCGAGGGCGACCTCCTCGCGATCCTGGACACGGGCGCGTACGGCTTCGCGATGGCATCGCAGTATAACGCCCGTCCCCGCGCGGCTGAGCTGCTCGTGCGAGGACCCGATCGGGCCCTGATGCGCCGGGCTGAGACTGTCGACGACCTGGTCGCAGCCCAATCGATGCCCTCCTGGCTCTAGGCCATGCGCTTTCACTACGCGCTCGTCGACGACCTCCTCCCCGAGGCGGAGTTCGAGGAGCGGGTGGAGGCGAAGGCCGCTGCCTGCGGCGGGCTCGTGGACGAGCCGACGGCCGCGATGCTCGTGGTCGGCGACCTCGGGAGGGCTCACCGGAAGGTCTCCGATCTCATCGGAAAGGCAAGCCTGGTCCTCTTCTTCGGACGGGTCCTCGCCGTCTCAGGGCCCCGCACCTTCGTCCGCGCCGATGGGGAGGAGGGGCGGATCGCGACCCTCACGCTCGGCGACGAGACGGGCCGCGTGGAGGTCGCCCTCTTCGACGAGAGGGCGGACGCCTCCGCCGAGATCGAGATAGGCGAGGTCCTCGAAGTGATCGCCCGCCCCTCGACCCGCCGCCGCGGCGAGGTGACCGCGCTCGCCCTCCAGAAGGCCGGTTGTGAGGTCGACTGCCAGGTGCCGCCGCCGGGGGCTGGCGCGTGGACGCCCGGCTCCGAGCCCCTCGCCGAGCTCGTCGTCCGCGTCCTTACCGTCCGGCCGCCGCGGTCGTTCACGCGCCGCGACGGAACCGTCGGCACGATGACCGAGGCCCTCGTGGGGGACGGCGACGGGGTCTTTCGGCTCGTCGCCTGGCAGCCCGGCTTACTCGATGATCTTGTCCCCGGGGCGGCGATCCGGGTCGCCAACCTGGAGCCGGGCCGGCGGACGGACCGGCGCGAGTTCTCTATCGACGAGGGCTCGACAGTCGAACCGGTCGAGGACGCGCCGGAGGTTGGAACCGTGCCGCTCGGTTCTCTCCCGGCGGAGGGGACGGTCTCGATCCGGGGCGATGTTCGCGTGCTCCAGCCCCCCCGCCAGTTCATCGCTCGCTCGGGCGAGCCCTCCTGGGTCAGAAACCTGGTGCTCGGGGACGATTCCGGGGAGGTCCCGGTCGTCCTCTGGGGGGACCACGCGCTGCTTCCGATCGCGGCCGGCGACCGGCTCGAGGTCTACGGGGGGACACTCAAGCCCGGCCGGTACGGCGACCTCGAGGTCTCGGCCGGCTGGAGCGCCGGGGTCCTCCTCCCGTCCGCCGGGGAGGTGGCAGTAGTGATCGAGGGGACCGTGCTGGAGACCCCTGCCGGCCTCTTCATCGACGACGGGCACCGTCGCTACCTGCTGGACGGGGTGGCGTTCAGGATGGGCGACGAGCTCCGGGTCGAGGGTCGCCTCTCGGGCAACCGGCTGGTCCCCGATCGTGCCGAGCCAGCGGCCCCTGACGCCGGATCGGTCCGCCGGCGGCTCGATGACCTGGTGGTCGTTCCCCCCAGGGAGTAGGTCCGGAACCGGCCGGGCAACGCCGGCACCCTTTACTTTCGCTCCGCGACGGTCCCGGTTATTACCGCCTGCGTCGACCTCACTATCCAGAGCGGCCGGGACTCCCGGTCGGATCGAAACGCAAGAAGAACTCACCAGTTCTGTAGGAGATACGATATGACTGCACCAGTCGCAGGAAGCTCACTGGAGATCGAGGACCTCCCCGGTGTCGGACCGACCACCGCGGACAAGCTCCGCGAGGCGGGGTATCTGACCGTCGAGAGCATCGCAACCGCTTCGCCGGCCGACCTTGCCGAATCCGCCGAGATCGGTGAATCGACCGCGAAGAAGATGATCAAGGCCGCCCGTGAGATCGCGGATATCGGTGGGTTCAGGACCGGCCAGGACGTCTTCGAGCAGAGAAAACAGATCCGCAAACTCCGGACCTTCGTGCCCGATTTCGACGACCTCCTCGGCGGCGGGGTCGAGACCCAGGCGATCACGGAGTGCTACGGCGAGTTCGGCTCGGGCAAGTCGCAGATCGTCCACCAGATGGCCGTGAACGTCCAGTTGCCCGAGTCGCTCGGCGGGCTCGGCGGCTCGGCCATCTATATCGACACGGAGAACACCTTCCGCCCCGAGCGGATCGAGCAGATGGTGAACGGGCTATCGTTCCCCGACGAGCCCGACCTGGAACTCCCGACGACCGAGGAGTTCCTGGCGAACATTCACGTGGCCCGGGCGCATACCTCGGACCACCAGATGCTCCTGATCGATACGGCCCGGGAGCTCGCGGCCGAGCTGAAGTCGTCGGACTACCCGGTCCGGCTCTTCATAATCGACTCGCTCACGGCCCACTTCCGTGCCGAGTACGCTGGACGCGGCACGCTCGCGACCAGGCAGCAGAAGCTGAACCGGCACATGCACGAGCTCTTCAAGCTCGTGGACGAGAACAACGCCGTCGGCCTGGTCACGAACCAGGTGATGTCCAATCCGGGCGTCTTCTTTGGCGACCCGACCAAGCCGATCGGTGGCAACATCGTCGGGCACACGGCCACATTCCGACTCTACCTCCGGAAGTCGAAGGGCGGTAAGCGGATCGCGCGCCTGGTCGACAGTCCGAACCTGCCCGAGGGAGAGGCGACCTTCATGGTCGAAGAGGCAGGTCTCAAGCCCGTATGAGGGCCGTCGTCACCGACATCGACGGCACGATCACGGACGGTGCCCGCCGGATCAGCCTCTCCGCGATCCGGGAGATCCGGCGGCTCGTCGATGACGGCATACCCGTGGTGCTCGCCTCGGGCAACACCCTCTGTTTCATGGACAGCATCGCCAAGATGATCGGGACGAATGGCGCCGTGATCGCCGAGAACGGGGGTGTCTGGCGGCGCGAGTACCCTGAGGAGCCGGTTGTCGAGGCCGATCGACGGTTGACGCTCGCCGCGTTCCACGATATCCGCGGGTACTATGCCGCCCAGGGCATGGAGCTCGATCTCTACTCCCATTCCCTGCGGCACGCCGACGTCGCGTTCGCCCGGAACGTCCCTGTCGACGAGGTGCGCCACCTGCTCGAGGGTCACCCTGTCCGGGTGCTTGACACGGGCTTCGCGATCCACCTCCAGCAGGCGGGCGTCACCAAGGCGACGGCACTTGCAGCGCTCGCGCGGGCGATGGACCTCGAGCTGTCGGACTTTCTTGCGATCGGGGACTCCGAGAACGATATTGAGATGATAAAAGAGGCAGGGGCTGGAGCCGCTGTCGGCAACGCCGTCCCCGGGGCACAGGCGGCGGCCGACTTCGTGGCGACGGCCCCGTTCGGCGACGGTTTCGTGGAGGCCGTACGCCACTACCTTCCCTGATCGCCCTTTTTCTTATTGCTTGGACGCGTACCGGTCGACGACGATGTAGTCCTTGATATCTTTCACCGCCTCGAAGGGGATCAGAAGCCGGTCACCGTCGACACGGTAGCCGGTCACATCGAAGGTCGGGTCCGGACGGACGATCAGGTCGACGACCTGGCCGCTGTCCAGGTCAACGAGGATATTCTTGAGGGTCCCGATCACCATCCCGTCGTTCGACATGATCCTTTTACGCGAAAGGCTCCGGGAGAAGGTGTTCACCATGGCAGAATGGTCTGCTTCTTGAACTATAAAAACTGCGTTCTCCTCCCGCACATGTACAAGTCCGCCTCGTGCGTTCACGAGGGCGGAAAGACCCGGATGATATCGGTCTTTGTCAGGATCCCGACGGGTCGGCCCTCTTCGATCACGATCAGGCGCCCGATCTCACGCTCCTTGAACAGTCTCACCACCTCGAAGAGCCGGACATCGCCCTCCACCTGGACCACGTCCTCGGTCATCACCTCCGTGACCCGGGTCGCGAGGTCACGTCCGGTCGCCAGTGCACGGATCACGTCCGTGACCGTCACGATCCCGCGCATGGTCGTGCCGTCCATCACCGGCGCGCCGTTGATCTGCTCCCCGGCGAAGAGCCGGATCGCGTCATCGAGCGTCGCCTCTCCCGGCACGACTATGAGCGGGTGGGACATGTAATCACGGACTGGCTTCTTCGGGAGCGAGATCATCTCGGAGATGGAGATCATCAGGGCGCCCTCCACCTCGTCCTTGCCGAAGATCTCGCCCCTGACCAGGAGCTTGTTGACCGGGGTCGGACCGACCGTGATCTCGTCCCCGGTTTCGAACTGCTTGACGCTGCCCATGATCCGGACCACGGCGTGGCAGACGTCGGGATGGCAGAGGGTCGTGAGGTCGACCTCGGTCGCGCCGAGGCCCGGGAGGGGCTCGCCGTTGCGGGCGATCGGGACCTCGGCGTCTCCGCCGGACTGGGAGATGTTCAATTCCTGGTAGGCCTTCGTGGTGGGGTTGTATCCCCCCTTCGGCCCCGGCACCCCGTCGACCAGCTTGAGCGCCTTTAATGCCTGCATCTGGTTGCGGATCGTCCCGGGGTTCCGCTGGATCACCTCGGCGATGTCCTCACCCTTGATCGGTCGCGAGTCCCGGTGATAGAGGGTGATCAGGGTGATCAGGATATCCTTCTGAATGAGCGAGAGATCCATAATGATCGATCATGTATGTAAGTATATAGAATTTCTCAAGATGTCTCCACACGAGTATGCAGAGAGGGTTAGAACCAGGCCCAGGCGCCGGTGACAGCGCACCCGGCGAGGAACCCCAGTATGGCTCCGCCGTTGAGGGGTGGCAGGCCCGCGTGTGCCCGCCCTTTATCGACGAACCGCAGGAGCAGGACGAGGCCGGCCACCGAGCCGACGATCGCGCCGAGTGCCGGCCCGTTCACGAATCCGAGCCCAGTGGCTGAGATAAAGGTGTTCGCCGAAACCACGAGGATGGCGGGCATGATCAGGTCGCCCATCCCGATCAGGAGGGCGGAGCGCCCCGTTCCCTCCCCGGTTGCCGGCCGATCACCGTTCACGGGGCCTCCGTCCACCGGGCCAACGCCGTCCCGTATGAACGAGTAGCCCCGTTCCTTCGGCACGACGAAGAGGATCGGGGCCCGCTGCTCGAGGACGCCCTCGGCGAGGGCGATCATGTGACGGGTGCGGTAGACCGAGAGCGCGTCGTAGACGGCGAGCAGCACCAGGAGGAGGAGCACCGGGAGGACGTCGAGCGAGGTGCCGAAGATCGCCGCGACGCCGGCGGCGAGGAGGAGGCCGAGCAGGTCGATCACGTACCACTCGGGGTAGTAGTGGAGCAGGATTACCGCCCCCGCCCCGATCAGAACCGCGCCACCGAGCACGATCGCCGGCTCCGCCGTCACCGCCCCGAGAAGCGCGATGAAGATGTAGACGAACGAGAGCCCGATGGAGAGGAAGACGATTGCCCGGATGATTCGCTGCATCCCCATCCGGATCAGGACGAGGAGAAGGGCCGTGAAACCGAGCAGCAGCACGAGGAAGATCAGGGGGTTCAGGGCCGAACCCGGCTCCTCGAACGCAACGATGCCCGCCCGGTGCATCAGGGGGCCGAGCAGGACCGCGCCGAGCTCCGCGACAACGAGCATCACCACGATCCCCATAAAGGGCAACAACCGGCTCTTCTTCATAAGCGCCCGCGAAACAGGTAGCTTAAGTACTGGGACTTCATCACCTAAAAGCATGGACCTCCGCGATGCGTTGCCTGAGTTCGTGCTCACGATCATCCTGGTCATATCGACCCTCGTCCTCGTCCTCCGGCTCTGGCAGGACCTCACTATCGCGGTATCGGCGACACTGATGATGCTCTCACTCGGGGGCCTCTTTCTCGTCTTCGGCGCGAAGATCACCGCCCTCTCGCGGACCCTGGTCGAACGGGAGCGCGGGATCCGGATGAACCTGATCGAGACCCAGGAGGTCCTCACCCAGAAGTACGACGAGACCGTTGCCCAGATCGATGCGATCATCCTGGACTTTCAGCGGCGTCTTTACCGGTAAGCGCCGTCATGTTTAACCGGTTCGGCTCCGAGAGCTGATCCCATGGGGGTCGCTCTCCGGGACATCCTCGCCCCGTACCGAGATCCGATCGGCTGGGACGGCCTCTCCGGGGCCGCGGCGATCGACGCGCACAACGCGCTCTACCAGTTTCTCACGATCATCAGGCAGCCGGACGGAACCCCGCTCGTGGACGCGGAAGGGCGGGTCACCTCCCACCTCTCAGGCCTCTTCTTCCGGACGATAAAGCTCCTCGAGCTGGGAGTTCGGCCGGTCTATGTTTACGACGGTCCTCCACCTCCCCTGAAGTCCCGTACGATCGAGGCGCGGCGAAGCGTGCGCGAGGAGGCGGGCCGACGGTACGCGGCCGCAGTTGAACGCGGAGACCACGAGGAGGCCTATCGGCAGGCCCGGTCGGCGACGAGGATCGACGGGATCATTATCGAGTCGTCCCGCCGGCTCCTCGACCTCCTCGGCGTTCCCTGGGTCCAGGCGCCGAGCGAGGGGGAGGCGGAGGCGGCCCGGCTCGCCGCGACGGGTCAGGTGGCATACGCCGTGAGCCAGGACTACGATTCGCTCCTCTTCGGCGCCCCGGTGCTCGCCCGGAACATCACGATCAGCGGCAGGCGCCGGCTCCATGGCCGGACGATCACGGTGGAGCCCGAGCGGATCCGACTTGTCGCGGTCCTCGAGGGGCTTGGAATCGGGCGGGAGGAACTGATCCAGGTCGGGGTCCTCGTCGGCACGGACTTCAACGAGGGGGTGCGTGGGGTTGGCCCGAAGACCGCACTGAAGATCGTACGCGAGGGCCGGTTCGAAGAGACCGTCTCCGAACGCCTTCCGGGTTTCGACCCGACCCCGGTCATGGAGTTCTTCCAGAGCCCGCCGTCGGGCGGAGTGGTAGACCTCGCATGGCGGCCCCCTAACGCCGATGGCCTTTGCGCGATGCTCTGCGACGAGTACTCGTTCTCCAGGGAGCGGGTGAACGGGGCTTTCGAGCGGCTCGGTATGACGGCTGGCCAGCGGACCCTCGACCAGTGGTTTTAGTCAGGCGAGGTCAAGCGGGCGAGGTTCGGCCCTGCTCCTCCCTCTTCTCTCGAGCGGAGGCGTCCTCACTGCCCCTCCACAATGGTTATCATCGATCGGCCTGATGCTTAATCCACCACCAACTGCATGAGGTGGGGGGAGCAGGGCCGGCATGAACTGTATTCTTGAACTCGCGAGGCCGACGGCCTCCTGGACGCGATCCGTGGTGCTCTTCCTCTGCATCGCGGTGATCTCCCTCTCCCTTGCCGGGGTTGAGGGTCTGATGGTGAAGCAGGACCTCTCTTCCCTGGCGCAGCGGTCGGACGATATCGTTCTCGGCACCGTCGTCGGGACGGAGAGCGCCTGGAACGCCGACCACACCGGTATCGTGACGACGGCGCGGGTCCGTGTCGACCAGTCGACGACGCACCGGTTCTCCGGGACGATCCCGGTCACCGTTCCCGGGGGGACCGTTGACGGTCTTACCCAGTGGGTGGAGGACCAGCCCGTCCTGGTGCCCGGAACGGAGGCGTACTTCTTTCTCATGCAGAACCCGCGGTGGGGGACCACCTTCGCGGGCGGATGCCAGGGTATGCTCCATGTCCAGAACGGCCGGGTCGTGATCGATGGGACAACAAAGGGTCGCGGCATCCCGGTCGAGGAGTTCGATCGTTTCCTCCGCGACATATCGTCCGGCATTCCCGCCGCGCTCCCGGCTTCTTCAGGACCCGCGCCTCGAGCCGCCGGTTCGACGCCCGTCATATCGAGCGTCTCGCCGTCCACCGCCCCCGCCGGCACCGGGACGCTGGTTACCATCACCGGGAGCGGGTTTGGGACCAAGGCCTCGCGGACCTCGTGGGGCGACGTCGGGTTCCTCTATCGCTACACATCGGCCGGCGCAACCACGATCTGGGCCTCGGGATACCCGTACTATAGCGAAAACGTGAACGACATCATCTCCTGGTCGGACACCCGGATAGTGGTGAGGGTGCCGACCGGGCTCACCAGCGACCAGTACCCCGGCGGTGCGAGCAGCGGGTACGTCCTGGTCTGGACCGACGACAATGCCGTCAGTGCGATGAAGCCATTCACGGTCACCTTCGGCTACGGGAGGAAGAAGTGGGCGACTCCCGCCTCGTTCTATGTCAACCCGGGGTCCGGCGGCTCGACCATCGTATCGGCGATCCGGAACGCCGCGAACACCTGGAACGCCGCGATCCCCGGGTCGTCGTTCCGGTTCGATTACCGGGGGACGTCGACGAGCACCACGTTCGGGCGGAACAACCAGAACCTGATCTCGTTCGGCCCGGCATCCGACTTCTCCGAGGAGGGGATCATCGCCTGGGCGAGCGCGTGGACCGATGCAAGCGGGAACATCATCGAGGCGGACGTCGAGTTCAACTCGCAGTGGTCCTGGACTACCGGTACGGCGAGCGGGGACTCAATGAATGTCGAGGCCATCGTCCTCCACGAGCTCGGGCACTGGCTCAACCTTTGCGACCTGTACGGCTGGGCCCCGGGGTTCCCGTCGGACATCGGGAAGGTGATGTTCGGCTACAACAACGACCAGTTCGGCAACAAGAACCTCAAGACCCTGCACGAGAGCGACCGGGCAGGGATCCGGTGGATCTACGGCTTCTCGACCGTGCCGGCTCCGACGATCGTCTCGATCACCCCGGCCACGGGGGTCCAGGGGTCCACGGTCGTGGTCACCGGGCTGCTCGGCACCGGTTTCCAGCCCGGCGCGACGGTGAAACTGCAACGGACGGGCTCCGCCGACATCCCGGCGACGGGGGTCTCCGCCGTCTCCTCCACGCAGATCACCTGCCAGTTCACCCTCCCGCCGACAGCGACGACCGGGGGGTGGAACGTGGTCGTGACGAACCCGGACGGGCAGAGCGTATCGCTCGCAAACGGTTTCTCGATCACCGCGCCGTCGCCGTCCCTCTCGGCCGACTTTACCGCCTCCCCGACCTCGGGTCCGATGCCGCTCCTGGTCCGGTTCACGGACACGTCGGCGGGTGCCCCGATCTCGTGGTCGTGGTCGTTCGGTGATGGCGGGACGTCCTCCGAGCAACACCCCTCGCACACCTATGCGTCCTCCGGGACGTACACGGTCTCGCTCTCGGTGCGTGACGCGTCGGGGCAGGTACGGACGAAGACGTCCGCCGGCCTGGTGACGGTCACGGGCGGCTCCGACGCCCCCGCCCCGTGGTTCGTCCCCCACGTGCTGCCGGCACGGGTCGAGGCGGAAGACTACGACACGGGCGGCCCCGGGAGCGCGTACTGGGACACGACGGCGGCGAACGAGGGGAGGGCCTACCGGTCGGACGGGGTGGACATCGAGCAGGTCTCGAGCGGCGGGTACGCCGTCTGCTACATCCGCGAGGGTGAGTGGACGCGGTACACGGTCGAGTCGCCGGCGAGCACGACCTACCCGGTCGAGCTCCGGGTGAGCCGGTGGTACGACACGCCCCGGACGGTGGAGGTCTTCGTGGACTCGACCCGCCAGGCGACGGTGACCGTACCGAAGACGGGTTCGAGCTCGGCGTACACGTCGGTCTCGACCCTGGTCCCGGTTCCAGCCGGCCGGCACACGGTCACACTCCGGTACCACGGCGGGTCCATGAACATCGATGCGATCACCTTTGGCGCCCCCTCACAGCCCCCGTCCCTCTCGGCCGACTTTACCGCCTCCCCGACCTCGGGTCCGATGCCGCTCCTGGTCCGGTTCACGGACACGTCGGCGGGTGCCCCGATCTCGTGGTCGTGGTCGTTCGGTGATGGCGGGACGTCCTCCGAGCAACACCCCTCGCACACCTATGCGTCCTCCGGGACGTACACGGTCTCGCTCTCGGTGCGTGACGCGTCGGGGCAGGTACGGACGAAGACGTCCGCCGGCCTGGTGACGGTCACGGGCGGCTCCGACGCCCCCGCCCCGTGGTTCGTCCCCCACGTGCTGCCGGCACGGGTCGAGGCGGAAGACTACGACACGGGCGGCCCCGGGAGCGCGTACTGGGACACGACGGCGGCGAACGAGGGGAGGGCCTACCGGTCGGACGGGGTGGACATCGAGCAGGTCTCGAGCGGCGGGTACGCCGTCTGCTACATCCGCGAGGGTGAGTGGACGCGGTACACGGTCGAGTCGCCGGCGAGCACGACCTACCCGGTCGAGCTCCGGGTGAGCCGGTGGTACGACACGCCCCGGACGGTGGAGGTCTTCGTGGACTCGACCCGCCAGGCGACGGTGACCGTACCGAAGACGGGTTCGAGCTCGGCGTACACGTCGGTCTCGACCCTGGTCCCGGTTCCAGCCGGCCGGCACACGGTCACACTCCGGTACCACGGCGGGTCCATGAACATCGACGCGATCACCTTCGGCTCGTCGCCCTCGTCCAGCAGTCCGCTCGGTGACGCGGTCGACGCCCCTGAGCTCTCCTGGAGCGCCGACGGCACCTCTTCCTGGACTGTCCAGCAGTCAGTCACCCACGACGGGTCCGACGCGGCCCGGTCGGGGAGCGTCGGGAACGGGCAGCGGTCCCGGCTCGCAACCGTGGTGACCGGCCCGGCGACGGTCTCCTGGTGGTGGCGGACTTCGTCCGAGGCAGCGTACGACCGCCTCCACCTGCTCGTCGACGGGCAGGTTCGCCAGGTGATCTCCGGTGAGTCCGACTGGCAGCAGTCCACGACGACGCTTGGCCCCGGTACCCACGCCGTCGCCTGGGAGTACGTCAAGGACGCGTCCTTTGCCAGGGGGTCCGATTGCGGGTGGCTCGACCAGGTCCGGGTGTCGAGTCCCGTCGACGACAGGACCGCCGACTTCGGCGCCTCCGCCACCTGCGGGCGAGCGCCGTTCACGGTCCGGTTTACTGACGGTTCAATCGGCTCTCCTGTCGCGTGGGCGTGGTCGTTCGGTGACGGCGGGACCTCGACCCTGCAGAACCCTGCGCACACCTACACGTCAAATGGGTTCTATACCGTCACGCTCCTGGCCTCCTTTGCCGACGGCAGTACCCGGACCATGACCCGGCAGTGGTTCATCCACACATCGTCCTTCTTCTGAGGCCCTCGACCACGGGTGGGCGGTGCGGGCACCGCCCGTTCCCGTCCGCGCCCGGCACTCCTCCCCGGAGGCGAACGCCTGGCCAGGGGCCGCTCGCGGCCAGTCCTACCAGAATCTATATGCCCCCACCATACCAGACACTCTGGAATGCGACTGTCTCTGCTGTGTCTCTGCATCGCGCTGGTGTTCGGCTGCGCCGCGCTGCCGGCAACGGTTGCAGCGGCCGAGTACTACCAGTTTTCCGAAAGATGGTCGTTCGACGAGAAGGACAAAGGGTACCTGGAACAGCCGGGCGGGATCACCGGCGACTCCCAGGACCGGGTCTATGTCGTGGACCGCGCGCGCTCCGCCGTCCGGTCATACTCCCCATTGGGGGAGTACCTGGGGCGATGGGGTGCACCGGGCTCAGGCCCGCTCCTCTTTAACGACCCGGTTGACGTCTCGATCGACGACCTGGGCCGGCTCTATGTGGCCGATACCGGGAACGGCCGGGTGCAGATCTTCACCTCGGGGTGCGACATCATCGCGACCTGGTCCGGGGTCCGGTATAAAAAACCGGTCGATGTGGCGATCGTCCGGAAGGGGAAGGCATACGTGGCCGACCTCGAACAGCCCGAGATCCTGATCGCGGACGAGGACGGGTACGTCGATGCGACCATCGGGGTCGAAGGAACGGGTGACGGGGAGCTCCGCCGCCCGCGGGCCCTCGCGCTCGACTCAGGGGACAATCTCCTGGTCCTGGACGAGTCCAATGCCCGGGTGACGAAGTTCGACCGGAACGGGGAGTTCGTCCTCCGGTTCGGTTCCCAGGGAGAAGGAGACGGCGAGCTCAACCATCCCGAGGGGTTCGCGCTTGACGTCATGGACAACATATACGTCGCCGACACCGGGAACGGCCGGATCGTGAAGTACAGCCCGGAGGGTGAGGTGCTCGCGGTCTTCGGAGCGCGGGGCTCGGAGGATGGTGAGTTCGAGGAAGGACCGTACGCCGTGTGGGTCGATTCGAAGGGTGCCGTCTATGTCCCCGACGTGGCCCGGCACGGGGTGCAGATCTTCGTCCAGGGAGAGCCACCTGTCGTGACGCCCGAAGAGAACTCAACCGCTCCGTCGGACGAGGACCCCTCGGTCCCCGCGGGCAATAGCACGGAGGAGGGTATCAACAGCACCGCCCCGAATGGTACCGCGCTGAACGGCACGTCGCCCCGGGTGACAGCCCCTGGCAACGAGACTCCTGCCGCGAACGAGACGGTGATGGAGACGACTGCGGCTCTGTCCCTCACCCCGCTTCCGACCATCACGGCGGTGAACATCACGCCGTACAGTACCCCGACCGTCCCGACGAGCCTGCCGGCCCCTCTCGCCGGTCTCGTTGGCGCACTGGTCATCGCCGGTGTTCTCGCCAGCCGACGCCGGTAGGGTGGCAGCGCCCCCTCCCTGGAAAGAGTGCCCTCTTTTTTAATTTCTCTCCAGTAGCCTACGGTCCATGCTGGCGGTCCGGCCGTAGTGTGGTCAAAAGAAACGAAGGGGTCGATTAGGACACCCGGCGCCAGACCCAGACGAAGCGTTGCAACGCTGTGAAGTGTCCCAGGATACCGAACAGGACAAGGGTCCAACCGAGGAAGCGCATCCCGGCGATGGGTCCACCGAATACCAGGTCGAGGACGGACGCGGCCATCAGGAGGACGAGCCGATCGGCCCGACCCAGGAGTCCGCCGTAGTAGCGCCCCACGCCGACCGCCTGCGCCTGCGTCCCGAGGTACGAGGACATCAGCACGCCGGTCAGTGCGAAGACCCCGATCTGCCAGGAGGCGAACCCGCCGGCGAAGACCCCGGTGATGATGAAGATGTCGGCGTACCGGTCGATCGCGTGGTCGAGAAAATCACCGCGCGGCCCCTGCTGGCCCGTCGCCCGTGCGAGCGCCCCGTCGACCGCGTCGAAGACCGCGTTTCCCGCGACGCAGACGAGGCCACCGGCGACCGAGCCGACGGCATACAGGATCCCGGCGGCGAGCGCAAGGAAGAACGAGAGGGCGGAGAGGAGGTTCGGCGACACCCGGAGATAGAGTGCGACCCGGACCATGAGGTCGAGGACCCCGGCGACCTGTGGCCGAAACGCATCGAGGGTCATGGGCCCACCGCGAGATAACCCGAGAAGTCGAGGCGACCGTGCGAGGGGGGCTCGAAACCGGCGACGAAGGCGGCGACGAGGTCCGCCGTCTCCTCGACCTTCCGGTCGGTCGTCTCGATCTCGAGGATCCGGTCCGGGGAATGGAGTTCGAGGGCCTCGCAGAGGACCACATCGAGCGCTTCCGCCTCCACGTTCTCCCGGACCTTTGCGGGCGAATAGCCGCGTGCGGCGAGCCGCCGCTCCAGGACGTCCGGGCGGCAGCGGAGAATCACAAGCCGGTCGCAGGAGAGGAGGTGGGCGAGACCCCCCTCGACGTAGCCGTCGACCGGTTCGAACGAGGCGGACCAGGCCTCTTCGTCGACCTCCCGGACCCCGTCCTCTTCGGCGACCACGAAGGGTCCGACCGTCTCCGCGACCCGCACGACCCGCTCACCCCTCCGGGCGATCTCGTCGCCGACCGCGGTCTTGCCCGTCCCCGGCGTCCCGGCGATCCCGACCATCATCCTATCTCAGGTGCACGCGACGCAGATAATAACCGATCGTCTCCAGCGGAACCCTTCACGAGGCGTACACCGGATGTCGCTCCCCCCTGTCGGCGTGTTAGTACGTTCGATATTGCTTTTACCGGCGACGACGATGTGGAGGCATATGCCAGTCCCGAGCCCGACCCCCCGAGTCAGGCCTGAACTGGTCCCCGGTTTTTCCTCGATCTCCCGATATCTGCGCCATGTGGGTCCGATCCTGCTCCTTTTCGTCCTGCTGGCCGGCCTCCTCGCCGTGCCGGTACCGGCGTTCTCGCCCGGTGAGGAGAGGAACGCGTCGTGGAGCGTCGACCCGGCATCGAACGGCGCAGTCTCGTCGGTGCCGACCCCCGGGCTCGCGATCAACTCAGCCGCAGCCCGAGAGGTCTCACGCCACAAGACCCTGACCGCAGTCGGACCCGGCCTGCCCAACGACGACGTGACAGGTCCTGCGCCCGAACTGGTCAGGCGGATGCATCGTGACCTTCTGACCCGCACCCTGCCATCGTCCTCCGATCCCGACGCGGTCCGGCGGTTTATCTCGACACGGCTCGCCCCGCCCCGGGTCTGGGCGGGTGGCCTCCCATCCAGGGGGAACCCCCGTGCTCTCGTCATCCTCGTCGACTTCTCCGATTCCCGTGCCCTCGGGTCCCAGACGCCCCAGGACGTCGCCGAAAAGATGTTCGGCGGCGGAGGGTTCGCCCCGGACGCTCCCTGCGACAACCTTCGCCGTTTCTACCGGCAGTCGTCGTACGGCCAGCTCGACCTCTCGGGGGACGTGGTCGGCTGGTATCACAGTCCGTATTCGAGGCAGCACTACTTCGACCTCGCGAGCGCGTACCAGGCGAAGTACGGCGCGACGTTCGGCCCGCGGATCGGAATCACCTGCGCCCGCGGCGAACTCCTCTACGATGTGCTGAACGCGCTGGACGACGAGGTCGACCTCTCCCGGTACGACAGCGACGGCGACGGGACGGCCGACGCGATCTTCCTGAAATACGCGGGCGAGCCCGGGGCGTGGGACAGCCTCTTCTGGGCTTCCCAGACGGGCTACGTCTGGGAGGGAACCTTCGACGGCGTCCGACCCGGGAAATACGTCTTCTCGTGGTATTCCTCGAGCAGGTACGATGCGTCCTATCCTCTCTACCTCCCCCGGACGGACATCCACGAGACCGGGCATCTGCTCGGTCTGCCGGACTACTACGACTACGACAGGACCACGGGGCCGACGGGCGGTGTCGGGGGTTGGGACATGATGGACTCGAACTGGGGCGACCACAACGCCTTCTCCAAGTACCTCCTCGGGTGGCTGACGCCGACCATTCTCGCGGAAGGAACGCGGGTGATCGACCTCCAGCCTTCCAGCGTGAGTCAGGACGTTGTCCTGGTGATGCCGGATGCCTCCCTCGACTCGTACGCCGAGTTCTTCATGGTCGAGTACCGCGTGCCCGGCAGGGGTCTGATCCCGACGTACGTCCCGGTCACCTCGGGAGACCACTATACCGGGTACGTCGACCACCGGGATCCGGGCCTGGTGATCTGGCACGTCGACGCCCGGCTCGACGGGAGCGAGACGAACTTCGCCTGGGACAACTCGTTCACCTCCCACAAGCTCCTCCGGTTAATGGAGGCCGATGGCCAGGAGCACCTCGAGCACCAGCAGGGCTCCCTCGACGGCTACTTCGATACGGACGACCTCTACGGCCCCGGCTCCCACTTCGGTATCTCGACCTGGCCCGGTTCAGGGAGCTACGCGGGTGAAGAGACCGGCGTGACCGTGCGGGTTCTTGGACAGACCACGTCCTCGGCGCGCGTCGCCGTCGGGACGGTCGACGGCCCAATCCCCCTGCCGTCATCGGCCGATGCACCCCGGGACCTCGATGGCGACGGACGGTACGAGGACGTGAACGGAAACAGTCGGACAGACTTCGGGGACGTCGTCCTTTTCTTTTCCGAGCTGGTATGGATCGCGGTGAACGAGCCTGTCGAGGCATTCGACTTCAACGGAAACGGTCGGATCGACTTCGACGACGTGGTCGATCTCTTCGACAGTCTGTAAAAAAGGGGGGGGGTCTACTCCTGGTCGGCAAGCGCGCTGGCGGCGGCCAGGAACCGTTCGTTCTCCCAGTCGGCCCCGACCGAGACACGGAGGTAGTGGTCGGCAAGATCGGGGAAGGACCGGCAGGAGCGGACGAGCACTCCCTCCCGGGCCAAAGCGGCAACAGCCCCGTCCGAGGTGTGGGGAGCGACGTCGACCATCAGGAAGTTCGCCTCGGAGGGAAGGCAGGGGAACGGAGACTCGCGTGCGATCCGTTCACGCCAGGCGACCACGTGCCGGCGCGTCAGGTCGGTGTGGGTCTCGTCCTGGAGGGCGCCGATCGCCGCGGCGGCCGAGACCGAGGAGATCCCGGAGAAGGGGGTCGCCGCCCGGCCGTACGCAGGAAGGAGCCACTCGGGAATCTGCGCGTACCCGACCCGGAACCCGGCGAGGCCAAAGAGCTTGGAGAAGGTCCTGCCGATCACCAGGTTATCGCAGTCGGCGAGGAGCGACCCGTAGTCGCGGTCCGAGAAGTCAACATAGGCGTTGTCGAGAAAGAGGAGGCAGTCTCCGCAGGACTCGGCGATCGCCCGGATAGCTTCGATCGATGTCGCGGTCCCGGTCGGGTTGTTCGGGGTGCAGAGGAAGGCGACCTTCGCCTCGCGGCAGGCGCCGGCGAACGCGTCGACCTCTACCTCGAAACCCGGCCCACGCGGGACGGTCACGACGCGGGCCCCCTGTCCTCGGGCGGCGATGCCGTAGAAGGAGAAGGTCGGGGTCGAGATCACAACGCGGTCGCCGGCCTCGCAGAAGATCCGGAGGACCGTCTCGATGATCCCGTCCATACCGTTGCCGACCACCCAGGGATGATCGCCGAACCGCGCGCTGAGCGCTGCACGGAGTGTGCTCGTCGAGTCGTCGGGATAGCGGTGGGCCTCCGCAAGAGCGCTCGCGGCGGCTTCGATCGCGGCCGGCGAGGGGCCGAACGGGTTCTCGTTCGAGCCGAGGCGGGCCACCCGGTCGAAGCCGTACCGGGCGGCGATCGCCTCGGGACGCTCTGCGTAGACGTATCCGGGACCGTCGAGGTACGGCCGGACAGCGGGCCTCATCCGGCGAGGGCCCGGACGAGGACGTCGCAGGCCCGGTCGATCTCCGCGTCGGTGATGACGAGCGGTGGCACGAGCCGGAGGTTGCCGTCGGCCGCGCAGTTTACCAGCACACCCTCTGCGGCGCAGGCGGCGGCGACTTCGGCACAGCGTTCACCGGCCGAGACACCGATCATCAGACCGCGGACCCGGGGATCGAATTGGGAGAGCGCAGCCCGGAACCGATCGCCCTTCGGGGTGACTGTCGGGAGGACCTCTTCGATCACGTCGAGCGTGGCATGCGCCGTCGCGCAGGCGAGCGGCCCGCCCGCGAAGGTCGAGCCGTGCTGGCTGCGCGTGAACTCGAGCCCCTCGCGTGCGACGATAGCGCCCATCGGGAAGCCGGAGGCGATCCCCTTCGCAAGGCTGACGATGTCGGGAGAGACCCCGGTCTGCTGGATCGCGAGCCAGGTCCCGGTCCGGCCCATGCCGGTCTGTACTTCGTCGACGATCATCAGCGCGCCCGCGTCGTCACAGAGGTCGCGCACGCCCGAGAAGAACTCGTTCGGCGGGGTGATGATGCCCGCCTCTCCCTGGATCGGCTCGACGAAGACGCCGGCCGTCTCGCGGGTGACCACCGATTTGAGTTCCTCGAGGTCCCCATACGGGACGAAGTCACAGCGGGGTTCGAGCGGTTCGAACGGTTCGCGGATCGCCGGCTTGTGCGTCACGGCGAGCGATCCCATGGTCCGACCGTGGAACCCGTGCTCGAACGCGACGAACCGCTGGCGTCCCGTCGCCAGGCGGGCGAGCTTGATCACGCCATCGTTCGCCTCCGCGCCCGAGTTCGAGAAGAAGGCCTTTGCCATCCCCGTGTGGTGCACGAGCCGCTCGGCGAGCTCCGCCTGGCCCGGCACGTAATAGAGGTTCGAACAGTGGATCAGCTGGCCCGCCTGCCGGCAGATCGCCTCGACCACGTGAGGGTGGCAGTGCCCGGTCGAACAGACCGCGATACCCGCGACGCAGTCGATGAACTCGTTCCCTTCGTCGTCCCAGACCCGCGCTCCCTTGCCTTTTACGAGCATCCGTTCGCGGCCGAACGCGGGCATATAGTACCGGGCGTCGAGCGCCCGGTAATCCGTTCCTGTCATGTCTTGTATCCTGTGGTTATTCGTATTCGATCGTCGCCGGGGGCTTCGGTGTGACGTCGTAGACCACCCGGGCGACCCCGGGGATCTCCGCCGTGCAGCGCGAGGCGATCCTGGCCAGCACTTCGAACGGGAGTTCGAGCGGGTCGGCGGTCATCCCGTCTCTCGAGTTGACCGCCCGGACCGAGACGATCCACCCGTGGAGCCGGACGTCGCCCTTCACCCCCGTCCCGAGGCCGACCAGCGCGGCGAGGCACTGCCAGGGTGCAAACGCCTCGACGAGCTCCTGCTCGACGATCGCGTTCGCCTCCCGGACGACCTCGATCGTCTCCGCCGTCACCTCGCCGATCACTCGGACGGCGAGACCGGGACCCGGGAAGGGCATCCGGTGCTGGATCTCCTTCGGCAGGCCGAGTGCCCCCGCGAGCTCCCGGACCTCGTCCTTGTAGAGGTCGCGGAGCGGCTCGATCACGCTCTCGAATGCGCACTCGAGCGGCATGCCGCCGACGTTGTGGTGGCTCTTTATCCCGCCCTCGCTCTCGATCCGGTCGGGATAGATCGTGCCCTGGAGGAGCACGGTTGCGCCGGTCTTCAGGGCCTCGCGTTCGAAGACCCGGATAAACCGCTCGCCGATCGCCTTCCGCTTCTTCTCGGGGTCCGTGATCCCGCGGAGCGCGGCAAGGAACTCCTCACGGGCGTCGACGACGGTGAGGGCGAGGTGCCCGAAGAGCTCCCGGATCCGGTCGGTCTCTCCCTTCCGCATCAGCCCGGTGTCGACGTAGATCGGGTGGAGCTGGTCCCCGATCGCCCGCGCGGCGAGGGCCGCGCAGACCGAGGAGTCGACCCCCCCGGAGAGGGCGATCACGACGGCCCGCCCAGCGGCCTCGCGCCGGATCTCGTCGACTGCATCTGTGATGAACTTCTCCGTGTTGACCATCTAGATCACCTGCTCTGCCTGTCTCTTCTCACGGCAGGCCCGCACGAACCCGACGAACGGCGGGGAGGGCCTGGCCGGTCGAGAACGGAACTCGGGGTGGAACTGTGTCGCGAGGAAGAAGGGATGGTCCGTGAGTTCCATCACCTCCATCCGCTCACCGCAGGTCCCCGAGAAGACGACGCCGGCCTCGACGAGTGCCGGGATCTCCTGGGGGGTCACCTCGTAGCGGTGCCGGTGCCGCTCGACGATCTCGCTCCTGCCGTAGAGGGCTCTCACCCGGGTGCCGTCGCAGAGGTCGACCCGGTAGTCGCCGAGGCGCATCGTCCCGCCAAGGCCCTCGACCTCTCCCTGCTCCGGCAGGATCGCGATGACGTGGCGCCCCTCGCCGATCTCCTCGGAGCAGGCGTCGGTCCATCCCAGGACATGCCGGCTGTACTCGACGACCGCGAGCTGAAAGCCGAGACAGAGCCCGAGGAACGGGACCCGCTCCTCCCTCGCATGGCGAATCGCCTCGATCTTCCCCTCGATCCCGCGCCTTCCGAAGCCTCCGGGGACCAGGACGCCGTCGACGTCCGCGAGCTGGCGGGACTCGAACCGCTCGGCGTCGAGCCAGAGGATCTTCACCTCGGTCGAGGTGGCGCGCCCCGCGTGCTTGAGCGCCTCCTTGATCGAGAGATAGACGTCCTCGATCCCGTACTTCGAGACGATGGCGACCGTCACCCGGCTCGTGAACTCCCGTGAGACGGTGTTGTACCAGTCCGAGCCGACCTCCTTCCGGGGGAGGCGCAGGTGGTCGACCACCGCGTCGGCGAGCCCCTCCTTCTCGAGCTCGGCCGGCACCTGGTAGATGTCCGGCACCGTGGTGTTGCTGATCACCGCCCCCTGGGCGACGTCGCAGAACGCAGCGATCTTGCGCTTGGTGTGCGGCGAGAGCGGGTGGCCCGAGCGCCCGACGATCATGTCGGGGTAGAGGCCAACCTCGCGGAGGGCCTTCACCGAGTGCTGGGTCGGCTTGGTCTTCATGTCACCCATCGTGTCCTCGGGCACGAGCGTGACGTGGATCAGGACCGTGTCCTCGTGGGACAACTCGCCGCGCATCTGGCGGACGGCTTCCAGGAATGGCATCGACTCGATGTCGCCGACCGTCCCGCCGACCTCGACCAGGCAGACCTCTGCCACCCGGTCCTCGGCGTCCGGCTCGGACGCCGCGCGGGCGATCCAGGCCTTGATCTCGTCCGTGATGTGCGGGATGATCTGGACCGTGTCCCCCAGGTAGTCCCCCCGGCGTTCCTTCTCGATCACCTCGCGGTAGACCTTGCCGGTCGTGATGTTGTGGGACGCGGTCAGATCGATGTCCAGGAACCGCTCGTAGTTGCCCAGGTCGAGGTCGACCTCAGAGCCGTCCGATAGCACGAAGACCTCTCCATGCTGGGCCGGGTTCATGGTCCCCGCATCGATATTCAGGTACGGGTCGATCTTGACGGCCGTGACCGTCATGCCGCGGTTCTTGAGGATCCGGCCGACCGATGCGGTCGTGATCCCCTTGCCAAGGCCGCTCATCACGCCGCCGGTCACAAAGATGTACTTCACCCGCTCGCCTCTCGGCGTAAAGGTTGGAGCCCGGGTCCAATGAGCCTTGTCATCGGCGCGAGACGGCGTAGGAGACGGTCGTGGTGCTGCAGAGTCTCCCCTCGTCATCGGAGACCTGCCCTTCGCCGAAGATCACCCGCCTGCCGCGCTTGGTCACGCGCCCGACGGCCCGGAGCTTCCCCTGGTTCACACCCCGGAGAAACGCGGTCGATTCGGTGATCGAGGCGATCGTCTCGCCCTCCTCGAGCGTCTGGTAGACGGCGAGCACCACCGCCTCGTCGGCGAGCGCCGTGTAGAGGCCCCCCTGGACCCAGCCCTCGCCGTTCCAGAGGTCGGGCCGGACGTCCAGCTCGAGTTCGCCGACGCCACCGTCCGCCCGGATCACCCGGATCCCCATCCAGGAGAAGAAGGGGTTCGCCCGTTCGCCTTCAGCTCTGAGCCGGTCCAGGTATGACGTCATCGCGGAGATCTGTCGCACTGTAGACCAAAAAAGGTTCCACCGAAACGCAGGATTATTCACCGCCACGCGCGCATAATGGGTAATGATCGGCCGAGTTCTCGGCCGGAGGAGAGCGGAAGCGGAGTGCAGGAGGGGGCGATGCGAGAGATGGGCGCCGTTGCGCCCGCCGACTGTACGATCGTGATACCGGCGTACAACGAGGAGCATCGGATCGGCGGACTGCTCGACGAGCTCGACGGGTTCGAGGGGCCGGTGATCGTGGTCGCGGACGGAACCGACCGGACGGTGGCGATGGTTGAAGCCCATGCCGCAGAACACCCCTCGCTTCGGCTCCTCTGCCTCTCCTTTCCCCGGCGCCTGGGGAAGGGCGGAGGGATCCTCGCCGGCTTTCGCATCGCCACGACGCCCTTCGTCGGTTTCATGGACGCGGACGGCTCGACGTCGCCCGCCGAGATGGCCCGCCTCTTCTCCTGTCTCAGGGACGCGGACGGCGCGATCGCCTCGCGCTGGTGCCCGGGGGCAGTCGTGCCCGTCCGGCAGGGCCCGTTCCGCCGGCTCCAGTCACGGGCGTTCAACCTCCTGATCCGGCTCCTCTTCGACCTGCCGTACGCGGACACCCAGTGCGGGGCCAAGGCGTTCCGGGCAACAGCGATTCGGCCGGTGCTCGACGAAATGCTCCTCTCAGGGTTCGAGTTCGACGTGGAACTCCTCTGGCGTCTTCGGCGGCGCGGGGGGCGGGTGGTCGAGGTGCCGTCCGTCTGGTGCGATCGCGGCGGGTCGAAGGTCGGCGGTGGCGACTCGATGCGGATGCTGAGAAACCTGGTCTCGCTCCGGTTCCGATGACGCGCGAGGAGGAGAAGCAGGAGGCCTTCCGGCTGCTGGAGGCCGGTGACGCGCCGGGGGCGCTCAGGATCGCCGAGGGGCTGATGCAGGACGGGGTCGAGCCGGAGCTCGGCGTGCTCGCGGCCACCGCCCTCCACCGGCTCGGCCGGCTGGACGAGGCGGAGGCGCACCTGCGGGACCTTGCCCGCCGGATGCCGGAGGCCTCGTACCTCCACAGCCTCCTCGGGCGCGTGCTTGCCGAGCGCGGAGACGAGCGGGCGACCGCGGCGTTCGCGGAGGCGATCCGGCTCGACCCCGAGAACCCGGAGGCCCTCCGGGAGTACGCCCGGTATCTCGCCGCCCGGGAGGACCACCGGGCCGCCGCCGGCCTCGGGCGCCGCCTGGTGCTCCTGTCCGCCCGGGACGAGGACCGGGAACTCCTGGTCCACTCCCTCGTCGTCCTCGGTGAGTGCGACGAGGCGGCGGCGGTGGTCGAGGAGTCTCCTCCCGGGGTGCCCTCGCTTGCGGCGGTCGAGGCCCTGCTCGGCGCGGGACGGGCCCGGCGTGCGGCGGCGTTCGCGGCGGAGGGGTTCGAGGCGACGGGGGACCTGTCCTTTCTCCGGGCCCACCTCGCCGCCTGGGCGGTCTTCGATCCGTCGGGCGCAACCGATGCCTACGCGGGGTGGGCCGGGACCGACCCCGGCATCGAGTTCGACCGGGTCCTCCTCCTCAAGTCGCTCGGCCGGTATGGGGACGCCCTCGAGGTGAGTGCCGCACTCGTCGCTGAGGTGCCGGCACCCTTCCACCGCCTGGTCGATGCAGAGCTCCGGTCGCTTGCCGGCGACGCCGACGGGGCGTTGCGTGCAGCAGAGGCGCTCGCCCTCGACCAGCTCGGGTCGCTTGAGGACCTTGATACCCTCGAGATCGTGCTCCGGCGGTTCGAGGACCTCCTCCGTGCCGCCCGCCCCGCTCCCGTGGCGCTCGCCCGGTTCGTGGAGGTCGTCGGCTCGAACCCGACCACGGTCGGCCTGGTCGCGATCGGGGAGGCGGCAGAGCGGCAGGGGGACCTCGTCCAGGCGCGCGACCATCTCTACCGGGCATACCGCACCGATTTCCTCCGGGGAGGGCTCTCCTACGCGCGATACCTCGCGCGGCAGGAGGACTGGCGTGAGTGCGAGAAGGTGATGCTCTACTGCGCCGAGCACGCGACCAAGACGGCCGACCTGGAGCGGGTGGCCGAGGTCGCGCTCGATGCGAAGACAGGGATGCACCGTCTGCCACGCCTGCTCGACCGGCTGGCGGAACGGCTTGCGGCCCACCGGGAGACGCTCTCGTCGTTCGGTCAGGAGCTCGCCGCCGTCGCCCTCCTGGCACGGGCGACCGATGCGTTCGAGGCAGGACGATACGACCGGGCGAAGGAGTGCTGCCTGGTCGGGCTCGACCTCTTCCCGGTCCACGCGGGCGAGCTCCAGCTCGAGGACCTCTACGCCCTGCTCGCCCGGTGCAAGGAGGAGGCGGTCCTGGACCGGCCCGTGCTCGGGCGGACCAGGTCGGCGGTCGTAATGGCACCCGAACCCCCGGTCCCTCCGCCCGCCGCGTCCCTCTCCCTCTCCCCCGAGGAGACGCGGGTGGTCGAGTTCCTGCGCGAACACCGTTCGGCGACCGAGCGGGAACTGCGGGCCGTGCTCGGGACGCGCCGGGTGGCCGGGCTGGTGAACCGCCTGATCCGGCGGGCAGGAGAGCAGGGGGTCATCCTGGTCGAGCGCCGGGGGACGGGGGACGAGGGTGAGGTGTATGCCTATGTCGGACGATAGGGGACGATCAGAGAGTCTCAACATCATCAACGCGCTCCGGCGCGGCACCGTGCCGGCGAGCGGACTCGCGCGGCTCGCGGTCGGGATCGAGGTCGAAGAGGGCGTGATCGCCCGGCAACTCGCCTATGTCGCGGACGGCGGCGGGGACTTAAAATTCATCAAGGGCGACTACGGCGCCGGCAAGACTTTCCTCCTCGCCCGCGCGCTGGAGCTCGCCCAGGACGCCGGGTTCGCCACCACGCACGTCGTGGTCTCCTCAGAGACCCCGCTCGCCCGGCTCCGGTCCGTCTACCAGCGGGTCGCGGCGAACCTGCGGACCCGCGACGACGAATCCGCCTTCAAGGCCGTCCTCGACTCGTTCCTGTACGCGATCGAGGAGCGGGTGCTCGAGATCCGCGGAGACGACCTCTCCGATGAAGATCTTCGAGAGGAGACGGTACGCTCGATCGAGCGCTCGCTCGCCGAGCTTGCCGAGGGTTCGACCGCCTTCGCAGCGGCCGTGCGGGCGTATTACGAGGCGAACGCGGACGAGGACTACGGGCTCGCCCAGGGGGCGCTCGGGTGGCTCGCCGGGGAGCCGAACGTGGGCAGGCCGTTCCGGGCGAAAGCCGGCGTCCGGGGAACGATCGACGAGACGGTTGCGCTCGCGTTCCTCGTCGACCTGATCGCGGTGGTGCGCGGGGCCGGGTACTCCGGACTCGTCATCGCCCTTGACGAGGCGGAGACAACCCAGGCCCTCCCCCGGGCCCAGCGCGAGAAGGCCTACAATAACCTGCGCCAGCTGATCGACCTGCTCGATCGGAGCGAGCTCTCCCACTGCTACCTGCTCGTGACCGGCACTCCCTCGCTCTTCGAAGGCGCCAAAGGGGTCCGTTCGGTCCCTCCGTTGGCGGACCGGATCGGGACCGTTGGTGACGACGGCTATCGGAATCCGCTCCAGCCCCAGCTCACGCTCTCCCGGTTCGATGCGCAGAAACTCGAGCAGGTGGCGCTCCGCGTGATGGACATCTACGCGGAGGCGCACGGCGAGGTCGACCGGGAGCGGGTCAGCCACCGGTTTATCCGGGCCCAGATCCGCCAGCTGACTGGCCGGTTCGGCGGGCGTGTCGACGTGATCCCCCGCCTCTTCCTCCGCGAGTTCGTGGACGTGCTCGACAAGGCAGCGCTCTATCCCGAGTACGACCCCTGGGACGCCTACCGTTTCGACCCGGCGGCGACCGAGCTTCCGCTCAACGAGGAGGAGGAGGCGGTGATGGTGGTCGAATGGTAGGGATGCGACCCTCCCGATGGGTTTATGGGGCGCCGGGCTGCTGATCAGCTATGGGCCTCTCTCCTCTTCGATACCGGGTGGCGCTCGTAGCCCTCGTCCTGCTCCTGCTCGCGACCGGCGCCTCCGCGATCGAGAGGCCGTTCATCTACCAGGGGACGGTCGAGGGGGTCGACACGGGCTCGCGGAACGTGACGGTCACGCCGTCCGCCGAGTTCGCGGGCGGGGCATGGACCGGCGCGACGCACCGACCCCTCTCGGGGGTCGCCCCTGCCGGAGCTGACCTCGCAGCGCTCGCCCCGGGAACCCTGGTCGAGGCGGCTAGTCTCGGGACACCGGGCGGCCGCTGGACGATGCTTGCCCCTCTCGCACCCTCCTCCCCCTCGTTCCAACCACCCACCCGGGCGACGGCGGTCTTCGGCGACCCGGCCTTCCTGGTCAGCCGTCTGCCGGGCGAGGTCCAGGTACAGTACACGATATCGGGTCTCTGCGGGCCCCCCGGCAGCCCGGGTGCCGCCACGGCGGCGAGCATCACCTTCTCCGTCGAGCGGGGCGAGGACGCCGAGTCACGGACCCTCGATCTCCCGGCGGGAGGGGAGGGGAACGCCACCCTGAACGGGACCGCACTCCGGGTCCGTTTCAACGGCGGCGAGGTCTCCCAGAGCCCCGCCTGCCCCGCGACAGGGGCTCAGCAACCGGTCGCGGACTTCTCGATCGTTGCGAGCGGTGGTCCACCGTCACCCCCCTCTGATGCCGGCGCTTCCCCGGGTTCGGGTGAAAAGACCCCGGGCTTCTCGGCTTTCCTTGGGCTTGCTGCGCTCGGCGCAGCGGCCGTCGTTGCCCACCGCCGGTAGGGGGAGCGGCATCCCTATCCCGGCAGGCGTCGACCCTCTGGGCATGGTGCGGCACATCCCCGGGCCGCGGCGCGTTCCCGCCGCCGGCTCACCGCCAAAGGTGATCGAGGAGTATTTCGGCCGGCTCGCGTCGGGCACCGAGCGGTTGAGCATCGCCCGGATGCGGAGCCCGGCGGGCTGGTCAGAGCCCCCGCAGCGGGCACAGTTCGACGAGTACTCACTCGTCCTCGGAGGAGCCCTGGTCGTGGAGACCAGCGATACCCCGCTCACTGTCCGGGAGGGAGAGGCCGTCCTGGTAAGGGCCGGGGAGCGGGTCGCGTACTTGACCCCGGACGGGGCGGAATATGTCTCTGTCTGCCTCCCGGCGTTCGACCCTGACCTCGCAGGGCGCGAGGACGCCCGGGCACCCATGGATGCCGGGACGACGGACCCTGTCGGGCAGGTTCGGTTCGAGGCGCACGGCACCGAGGCGTTCGACCAGATCGAGCCCCTCTGGGAGGAGCTCGCCCGCCACCACGTGGCGTGCGCCCACGAGGCGGCGCCCGCCTTCGAGGTGGAGATGGCCGGAAAGACCTTCGAGGCCCGCCGGGCGGAACTGCTCGAGAAGAACCGCAGGCGCCTCATTCGCGTCGACCTGGCGATCGACCCGGCGACCGGTCAGCCGATCGGGTACTGCATCTCGAGCGCCGCGCCCGGCTCTGTCGGCGAGGTGGAGTCGATCGCGGTCACCAAGCCGTGCCGGGGGCGGGGGATCGGGTCCACCCTTCTCGATCGCGCCGCCGGGTGGATGGACGGTATCGGGGTCACCGAGCAGGTCCTGCTCGTCTTCGCCGGGAACCCGGAGTCCCTTCCATTCTACGCGCGGCACGGATTTCTCCCGCGGTTCCACATCATGGTCCGGAGGGAGTGATGGGGACCGCCCTCATCCTGGTGGAACTCCAGCAAGACTATCTCCCGGGCGGGAGGTTCCCTCTCGTGGGCGCCGACGAGGCGGTCGGTCGGGCGGCCCATCTCCTCGAAGCTGCGCGACGGGCGAGCATCCCGGTCGTCCACGTCCGCCACCTCTCGACGCGGCCTGACGCTGCGTTCTTCCTCCCTGGCACCAGGGGGGCCCTCTTCGCCACCGCCGTCGAGCCGGCGCCGGGAGAGGCCATCATCGAGAAGCACCTGCCCAACTCCTTCCTGGAGACGGGGCTTGATGCCGTGCTCGAGGACGCCGGGGTCGATCGGCTCGTCGTGGCGGGTATGATGACCCATATGTGTGTCGATGCGACGGTTCGCGCCGCCGTCGACCTGGGGTACGACGTCGTGCTCACGGCGGATGCCTGTGCCACCCGAGACCTGTCGTGGGAGGGGCGGACCATCCCCGCGCCGGACGTCCAGGCGGCCTTTCTCGCGGCGCTCGACGGCCGATATGGGATCGTTGTCTCAACGGGCGAGGCGGTCGCCCGGCTCGCGGGAGAGTAACCTGGCCTTCCCCCAAACTCAGGGGTCGGAACGGTTGCCGGTGTCGAAAAGCCCTTGGTGGCGCCCGCCCAACTCCTGTGTCACCCGGTCGCCGGGAGGTCACCTGCCATGCTCCTCCGCCACGCCCTCCTCCCCCTCGCCCTCATCGTCGCGCTCGTCCTGCCGGTGGGAGCGACGGTCACGATCCTGCCCCTCGGCGACTCGATCACCCGGGGCGACACAGAGGCAGCCTCGACCAGCGGGAGCTACCGCTACTATCTCTACTCGAACCTGACGGCGGCCGGGTACGACGTCGATTTCGTCGGTTCCACGACCTTTCCTGACTTCACCGGGTTCACGTTCGATCAGGATCATGAAGGCCACAGCGGGTACACGACCGGGACGTATCTCTCGGACAGGCAGACCGAGTCGCTCGTGACCCTGATGAGCACTTACGCCCCCCCCGACTTCGTCCTGCTTCATATCGGCACCAACGACGCCCTCCAGCAGATCCCCCTCGCGACGCGCCTCGCGAACCTCCGTCAGGTCATTGGCATCCTCCAGAACAGGAACCCGGGGGTCACGGTCCTGCTCGCCCAGATCATCCCGACCGATAACTGGTACCGGAACGAAAAGCAGGTCGATCCCTACAACGCCGCGCTCCCTGCGCTGGCGGCAGACGCCTCGACGGGTACGTCCCGGGTTCTCATCGTCGACCAGAACGGTGGGTTCGACGGCGTTGCCGACACCAGTGCGGATGGGATCCACCCGAACGCGGAGGGCATGCAGAAGATCGCCTCGACCTGGTACCAGGCGCTCGTCCCGCTCCTGCCGGCGCCATCGCCAACGGTGAATCCGACGCTCCCCACGATACCCACGCCGACCCAGTTCACGGTTCCCGGCGGCATCGGGCCTGCCCATTCGCTCTCAGATGACGGCCTGTACCAGGACGTGAACGGCAACGGGCGGGCGGACTTCGCCGATGTCGTGCTCCTCTTTAACGAGCTCGACTGGTGCGCGGCGCATGCGCCGTCCGCGTTCGACTTCAACGCCAATGGCCGGGTGGACTTCGCGGACATCGTGCGGCTCTTCGAGACGCTCTGAGCCTTCAGGGAGCGGTTACGCTGCAGGAATCGGACGGTTCGAGAAAGGGGAGATAGCCCGGAGCAGATTCGAACTGCTGTCGGCGGATCCAGAGTCCACCATGATTGACCGCTACACTACCGGGCTGCTTGCCTATAGAGGTCGTGCTGCAGAATAAAAAAGGTGCCGGAGCAGGAGCGCTTCTAGCGCCCCGCACAGCCCCTGCAGGCCTCGCACGCGCCCTTTATGGGCGAGACGTTCCCGAACCGCTCGCAGAACCGGGCGAGATCGGCTGCGTCGCGACGGTGGTAGAGGTGGGGGACGAGGGAGATGTGCGAATACGTCCCGACGAGGGCCCCGAGCCGTTCGGCGATCGACTTCTGGAGGTGGACGAGCGCGAACATGTTCGCGCCGGCTGCAGAGAGCATGTCGTTGGAACGAAAAACCACCTGCATCGAGATCCGCCCGTCCCTGAGCTGGCACTGGACGAGCTGGAGGCAGGGACAGTCGCGCATCTGTTCGTCGGTCACCGGGTTCCAGGTGATGGCGACGGCACGCCGGCTCACCGGGGATGCGGACAACTTCTCGACGATGTAGGCGACCTGGTCGACCTTCACCGGACCCCCCTCCGAGGCAAGCCCATCCCCCCAACCGAAGAGGCGCGAGTGGTAGTCGTACTCGAAGATCGCATCCGAGCCCTCGATCAGGTCGGTGGCGTACTGCTCGAGGAACCGGCGCTGGAACCGCGAGGCCGGGCTCGCCATCGGCTCGACAAGGGGATCGCGGAGCTCGATTGCGAGCGGTTCACACTCGACCGTCTCCTCCCCGTTCTCGGTTGTGACCAGGTAGCCCTTCTCGAGCACGGTCCTGACCGCCCATTCGTGCGCTGCCGCGAGGTGCGGGCCGCGAAACGTCCGCATACATCCGGGTCGACGGCGGAGGGGATATGTGTTGAGGAGGGAGGGACGAAGAGGGGGCAGGGCCGTCCCGGGAGGCGGAACCCCTGGGGGGCCACCGCCCTGAGGGGGCGCGTTGGAGGGCCGTCCCCCGGCCCGATGGACCGCACCGGGCTTTTCCCGATTATTCCTTCAATTTTTCTTTATTATTCGGAATCGACCTGGATGGTGTGTGTGGTTTTTAACAAACTATTTATACATTGAGAAGTTTATGTTAATGCTGTAGCACCGTTCCGGCCTGCGGTCGCCGTACTCCCCTGCGTGGATCTGTCGACCCGTGGGTCCGGACTCGACGAGATGATCGCGCCATGAGATACCTCCTCTGCTCCATCCTCCTCATCTGCCTCTGCATCGGCCCGCTCATCATCCATGCTGACGCATCCGTCCGGATCATGCCGCTCGGCGACTCAGTCACCCGGGGGGGGTCGCAGGCCGACTCCCCGTATCCCAGCTACCGGTACTATCTCTATGAGTCCCTCACGGATGCCGGGTACAGCGTGGACTTCGTCGGTTCGACGTCCGACCCGAGGTTCACGAGGTTCACGTTCGACCAGCAGCACGAAGGGCACGGCGGGTACACCACCGTGAAGATGCTCGGGACTTCCTCCTCCTCCCCCCTGACGTCCTGGCTCGCATCGGCCCCCGTGCCGGATATCGTGCTGATGCACGTCGGGACCAACGACGTGATCCAGCAGGTGCCGATGGCAACCCGCCTCGCGAACGTCGAGGCGATCGTCGGGCTCCTCCGGCAGAAGAACCCGAAGGTCCGGGTCCTGATGGCTCAGATCATCCCGACCGGCGACTCATTCCGGAACTCCAACTCGGGACTGATCACCTACAACCAGGCGCTCCCGGCGCTCGCGGCCCGCCTCTCGACGCCTGCGTCGCCCGTGACGGTTGTCGACCAGTACTCGGGCTACCACGGGGTGAACGATAACCAGTACGACGGGATACATCCCAGGACATCCGGCGAGCAGAAGATGGCTGCCAAGTGGTATGCCGCCCTCGTCCCGGTGCTCGGGGCTCCCGGCAACCCCACGACCCCCCTGCCGACGACGACGAAGACCGGGACGCCCACTCCGACGCCGGCGCCCTGGACGAGCCACACGGTGCCCGGGGTGATCCAGGCCGAAGACTATGCGGCGGGCGGCGAAGGGGTCGGGTACCACGACTCGACCCCGGGCAACCAGGGCGGCGCCTACCGCCAGGACGGGGTCGATATCACTGCACTCGGCGGCGGGCGATACGCGGTGACCGGCATCACGGACGGGGAGTGGCTGATGTACCGCCTTCACGTCCTCACGCCCGGTATCTACCAGCTGAAGATCTCGAGTGCGAGCACCACGGGTTCGGCCGGCATCTCGGTCCAGGTCGACGGTGCGACGTGGGCCCAGTTCCAGGCGTCGCAGACCGGATCGCTCTCGCAGTTTTCCACCGAAGGGCGTCTTGTCTTCCTTCCGGCGGGTGACCACACGATGACGCTCCGCCTCTCGAACGGCCTGGCCCTTGACACCATCGAGTGCTCGCTCCAGGTGGAGATCCCCGGGTCGGCGGCCACACCCACCGCGACGCCGACGCCCACCCGGACACCGACGAAGACGCCCACGCCGTCGCCCACCGCGACGCCGACTCCTTCCCCGACGCCGGCGGGATGGCCTGTCCCGGGCCAAATACAGGCAGAGGACTACGACGGGGGCGGCGAGGGCATCGGGTACCACGACACCACGAGCGGCAACAGCGGGGGCTATTACCGCGGCGACGGCGTCGACATCTCGAAACTGGACGGCGCCTACGTCGTGACCGGGGTGGCTGACGGTGAATGGCTCCGGTACACGGTCGGCACCTCGACCGGGGGACCGTTCTGGCTCGCCCTCCGGACGAGCGCCGCGGCGTCCGGACGGCAGGTCAGGGTGCTCGTGGACGGAAACCAGGTGGGCCAGGTCACGGTTCCCGTGACCGGGAGCACCGCAGCGTTCGCCACGCCGGGCTGCACCGTCGTCCTGACACCGGGGTCGCATACGCTCACCCTCCGGTTCGTTGGGGACCAGGTCGGCCTCGACTGGCTCCGGCTGGAGCCGGTGGCGCCGCCGACAGCGACGACCGTCGCACCGACCACGCTGCCGACGACCATCCCGATGACGACGGCGACGCAGTCCCCGAAGAACGCCATCCCCGGGACGCTCGAGGCGGAGGACTACGACGCGGGCGGGTACTCCGACTCGACCTCCGGCAACCAGGGCGGTGCGTACCGCCAGGACGACGTCGACATCGAGCCCGTCTCCGGGGGCGGGTACTCGATCTGCTATGTCCGGAGCGGCGAGTGGCTCCGCTACACGGTCCCGGTCGCCACGACCGGGCAGTACCGTGCCGCGTTCCGGGCCAGTGCCTGGGGCACGGCCAGTCACGCGATCGAGGTCGTGGTGGACGGCCACGTCGCCGCGAATGTGCCGATTCCGAACACCGGGGGATACTCCTCCTGGACGACGGCGACCGTCGACCTGCCCCTCTCGTCCGGGAACCGGGTCCTGACGCTCCGGTTCGTCGGCGATGGCCAGAACCTGGACCGCGTGGTCTTCACGCCGCTCAGCGTGACCAACGCCCAAACCACCGTCCCGACGACCGCTCCAACGACCGCGCCGACCACGGTGCCGACGACCGTCAAGCCGACGACCACCGTCCCGACGACCGTCGTGACGACGCCGAGCCCGGTTCCCACGACGACCCTCCAGGGCCGGCCGGTGCCGGGGACGCTCGAGGCGGAGGACTACGACACGGGCGGCGAGGGTACTGGATACCATGACACGACGCCGGGGAACCACGACCACGTCTACCGTGAGGACGACGTCGACCTCTCGGTGAACCCTTCGGGCGGGTACAACATCGGGTACGTGGTGGACGGCGAGTGGCTGGCCTACACTGTCGCGGTCCCTCGCTCCGGAGTGTACACGGTCTCTGCCTCGGTCGCGTCCTGGGCGGATGGTCGGTCGATCTCGCTCCTTCTCGATGGTGGGAGCACCCCGCTCACGACCATCGCCGTGCCGAACAACCGGTGCCAGGGCTGGCGAACGATCTCCGCCTCGGTGACGCTCCCGGCGGGCACCCACCGCCTGGTGGTCCGGTTCGGGGGCGACAGGCAGATCCTGGACCGGATCGTGATCGCCGACGGTACCCTCCCGACGACCGTTTCAACTACTGCGCCGACCTCGGTGCCGACGACCGTCAAGCCGACAACCACCGCCCCGACGACCGTCGTGACGACGCCGAGCCCGGTTCCCACGGCGACCCTCCAGGGCCGGCCGGTGCCGGGGACGCTCGAGGCGGAGGACTACGACACGGGCGGCGAGGGTACTGGATACCACGACACAACGCCCGGGAACCACGACCATGTCTACCGTGAGGACGACGTCGACCTCTCGGTGAACCCCTCGGGAGGATACAACATCGGGTACGTGGTGGACGGCGAGTGGCTGGCCTACACTGTCGCGGTCCCTCGCTCCGGAGTGTACACGGTCTCTGCCTCGGTCGCGTCCTGGGCGGATGGTCGGTCGATCTCGCTCCTTCTCGATAGTGGGAGCACCCCGCTCACGACCATCGCCGTGCCGAACAACCGGTGCCAGGGCTGGCGGACGATCTCCGCCTCGGTGACGCTCCCGGCGGGCACCCACCGCCTGGTGGTCCGGTTCGGGGGCGACAAGCAGATCCTGGACCGGATCGTGATCGCCGACGGCATCCTCCCGACGACCGTTCCAACGACCGTGCCGACCACGGTGCTTACCACCGTTACGCCGACTCCGACGGTGCCTTCCGGCTCGGTCCTCCTCCCGGCACGGATCGAGGCGGAGGACTATCTCTCCGGCGGGGACGGTGTCGGGTACCACGACACGACCCCGGGCAACCAGGGTGGGGCCTATCGCCAGGACGGCGTTGACATCATCCACGTACCGTCGATCGGGAGCCACGCGGTGACCCAGATCCGCTCCGGGGAGTGGCTCGAGTACGCGGTCCGGGCACCCGCGGACCGGGACTACCCGCTCCAGTTCCGGGTGTCGAGCCCGACCGGCGGGCAGTTCTTCGAGATGCGGGTCGACGACCGGTCCGAGGTGACGGTGATGGTCCCGCGTACCGGTTCGTTCGACGCCTATACCACGATATCGACCTCGATCCGGCTCTCACGCGGCGAGCACCGGGTGAGGATCGTCTTCTACGGGGACGGCCAGAACTTCGACTCCTTCACCCTCTCCTGAGAGGCCCCCCCTCTCCCCTTCACCACCCGCGCATTCGTCATGGACAACAGTGCACGGTTGCTCGTGGAGTGTATTTCTATGAGTCCCTTTCATTCGATTTGTGATCGTTCCGGGAACGGCGGGTCTCGAGAATACAAAGAAAAAAGAGGACGCTCCCGGCGGGACGGGGCGTCTTTTCGCGGACTCGAGCCGTCTCAGATGGCGCGCTCGGTGAAGACGATCGAGCCGGAGACCCGGGTCACCCTGATCTTCACGGTCTGGCCGGGCTTCCCGCCCGGGACGTAGATAATGAACTTGCCCTCGCGTGCCACGCCGTCGCCCCGCTTGCTGACCGACTGGATGTGGACGTCGACGATCTTCCCCTCCTCGAAGAGCTTCGCCGGCTCCTCGGCCTTCGCCTTCCGCTTCCTGACCGGGCGGTGCGAACCGCAGGCATCGCAGCGGAGGAGGAGGATCCGGTCGTCCTTCACGAGCCGGGTGTCGGGCCTGCCGCACTCGCTGCAGAGCACGTAGTCGTTGAAGTAGTTGGCGATGCCGTTCGCGATCTGCGACGTCTCGAACTTGCCGTTGAAGATCCCGCGGTTCCCGTCGATCTTCCCGGCAGTTCCGAGCTCGCTGACCAGGAACTTCATCACGTGCTCTTTCTCCCGCCGGAAGGTATCGGCGAGCTCGGTCAGGTTCTCGAAGACCGTCGTCTTCCCCTCGATATACGACCGGACCTCCGGGATCGTGAACCGTTCGCCGGTCCCGCTCGGCTCCGTGATCTGCTCATAGGCCTTCTTGAGCAGCGACTCGTACGGGTCCACCATGATGGCTCACTATAGGCGGGCGAGTATTATATAGTGTTAGATCGGTGGCCCTCGCTGGAGAGACTCCTCTCTGCACCGGTCCCGCCATGCCTTTATGCCCGTGCCGGTCGACCCTGATCCGCCATGCTGTCCGATGCCGACCTCGCCGAGGCCCGGCGGCAGCTCGGCCGGGAGCCGACCCCGGTCGAGGCTGCCTGCCTCGAGAACCTCTGGTCCGAACACTGCTCGTACCGCTCGACGAAGCACCTGCTCCGGACCCTCCCGACGACCGGGCCGGACGTGCTCGTCGGGCCGGGGGACGACGCTGCGATCGTCCGGTTCTCGGACGAATGCGCCCTCGCGATCGGGATGGAGAGCCACAACCACCCGAGCTATGTCGACCCGTACGACGGTGCGGCTACCGGGGTGGGAGGGATCGTCCGCGACGTCCTCTCGATGGGCGCGCGCCCGATCGCCCTGATGGACCCGCTCTACTTCGGCCCGCTCGAGGACGAGAAGAACCGGCACCTCTTCTCCGGCGTCATATCGGGGATCGGTGGGTACGGTAACTGCATCGGGGTACCGGTGGTCCGGGGGGAGATCGTGGTGGACCCCTCCTACGCCGGGAACCCGCTCGTCAACGTGGTCTGCGTCGGCACGGTTCCTCCTGACGCCTACATCACTGGCCGGGTGAAACGGCCGGGGAGCCGACTGGTCCTCGTCGGGGCGCCGACAGGCCGCGATGGCCTTGGCGGGGCGTCGTTCGCCTCGCGCGACCTCTCAGAGGACGCGGAGGCAGCGGACCGCCCATCGGTCCAGGTCGGGGACCCGTTCATGGAGAAACTCCTGATCGAGGGCTGCCTCGCGATGATCGAGACGGGAAAGGTCCTCTCCTGCCGTGATCTCGGCGCCGCCGGGCTCGCGGGGGCCTCGTCCGAGATGTGCTCCACCTTCGGGGGCCTTATCCGGGCCGAGTGCGTTCATCTGCGCGAGACCGGCATGACCCCCCTCGAGATCATGCTCGCCGAGAGCCAGGAGCGGATGCTCCTCGAGGTGGCGCCCGAGGACGTCGCCCTGATCGGCGGACTGGCGGACCGCTACGACCTGCCCTGGTCGGAGATCGGGGAGGTGATCGCGGAGCCGCGGTACATGGTGACCTTCAACGGAGAGGTCGTCTGCGACCTTTCGATGGAGGTGCTGATCAGCGGAGCGCCGGCATGCAGCCTTCCGGAGCAACCCTATGCCGCCGAACGCCCGTTCGAGGCCCCGCCCCGCCCCCTCCGGGAGCTCGCCCTCCTCGTCCTTTCCCACCCCGAGGTGGCGGACCGCTCCTGGGTCTACGAGCAGTACGACCGGGACGTCCAGCTCCGGACGGTCGATGCGAACCACGACGCGGCGGTACTCCGGCTCGGAAACGCGGCGCTCGCGCTCTCGTGCGGCTGCAACCCCCGGCAGATCCACCTCAAGCCATACGAGGGGGCGGCGAACGCGGTCCTCGAGAACGCAGCGAACCTCGCCTGCGTGGGGGCGGTCCCGATCGCGATCGTGAACTGCCTCAACTTCGCCTCGCCGGTGCATCCCGAGGTCTACTGGCAGCTCACCCAGGCCGTGCACGGCCTCGGCGAGATGGCCCGCGCCCTCGATTGCCCGGTGGTCGGGGGGAACGTCTCGCTCTACAACGAGTCGGACGAGCACGGGACCCAGATCAAGCCGACACCCTCGGTCGGGATGGTCGGGCGCGGCCCGGTCCGCCGATGGACCCTGCCCGAACCGGGCTGGACCCTCGCTCTCGTGGGGGAGGCGGGGCCGGACTTCGGCGGCTCTGTCCTGGATGCGGTCACGGGGTGCGGGGGTCACGCCCCGACCATCGGGAACCCCGCGATGGTCGCCGCCGTTCGGACGGTGGTCGCCGGCTCGGAGCGGGTGACCGCGACCGACATCTCGCAGGGAGGGCTCCTCGGTGCGCTCGCGTCTCTCGTCCCTGATGCCGAGGTGCGGCTCATGGGCGACCCGCTCGAGGCCCTCTTCTCGGAGGGGCCGGCCCGGTTCCTGCTCGCGGTCGCCGACCCGGCCCTCATCGTTGACCTTCCGCACACGGTGATCGGCCGGGTCGGAGGGAACGGCCTGAGGATCGCCGTGGGAGAAGAACGGCTGACGCTGACCCGCGAGGAGCTCGTCGCCGCCAGTGCCACGCTCAGCCGCCGGATGGCGGACGGGTGACGAGCGCCACGAGCTCGTCGATGCGCTCCTCGTTTTCGAGGTTCCGGCGGTCGAACAGGACCGCTCCCCGGACGCGGGGGCCGCGCCGCTCCAGGGCGGTGCCGAGCCGCTCCGCCGCCTCCCCCGGGGCTCCGCCCGATGTGACGAAGACCACGGCGTCCTTTCCTTCGGCCCCACGGAGAGCGGCGACAGCCCCGTTAACCGCCGGCGTTGGGGCGAACGCCCAGACGGGCGTGCCGACCACGACCACGTCGTAGTCGGTGACGTCGATCTCGACCGGATCGACCGCCGCCGCTTCGCCCCGCATCGCCCGCGGAGCTCCGACCATGTACGCGGTGAGGGTGGAGTACTGGTGGAGGTCGTGGACCTCGACCAGGTCCGCCGCTTCGACGACCCCCTTGAGCCGCCGCGCGAGGAGTTCGGCGACCCGGCGGGTGTTGCCCGAGAGGGAGTGAAAGACGATCATGACACGCATGGACCGATCTATCGGTCCTGTCTCCTTTTCAACCTGCGCCCTCGCCGGCGACGTATACAAAAAGAGGGTGAATTTCGGCTTACTTTCGGAACTGCGGCATCATGCCGCGAACTTCAGTCCCGACCTGTTCGACAAGGTGCTCCTCGTCGGCCCGTGTCAGGGCCGTGAAGACCGGCCGGTTCACCAGGTTCTCGAGCATCCACTCGCGGGCGAACGCACCGGTCTGGATCTCACCGAGTATCTCACGCATCGCCTCGCGCGACTCTTCGTTGATGACCCGAGGCCCGCGGGTGAGGTCGCCGTACTGGGCCGTGTTCGAGATCGAGTTGCGCATCTTGGTAAAACCGCCCTCGTAGATCAGGTCGACGATCAGCTTCGTCTCGTGGAGCACCTCGAGGTATGCCATCTCGGGGGCGTACCCCGCCTCGACGAGGGTCTCGAAGCCCGCCTTGATGAGCGAGGTGATCCCGCCGCAGAGGACGGCCTGTTCGCCGAAGAGGTCGGTCTCGGTCTCTTCCGCGAAGGTGGTTTCGAGCACGACAGCCCGCGTGGCGCCGATCCCCTTTGCGTAGCCAAGCGCGACCGCCTTTGCCTTCCCGCTCGCGTCCTGGTGGATCGCAATCAGCGCCGGCACGCCCTTGCCCTCCTCGAAGGTCCGGCGCACCATGTGGCCGGGCCCCTTCGGCGCGACCATGATCACGTCGACGTTCGGCGGCGGCACGATCTGGCCGAAATGGATGTTGAACCCGTGGCTGAACATCAGGACCTTGCCGTCTGCGAGGTGCGGGCGGATCTCGGCGCGGTAGACCGCTCCCTGCGTCTCGTCGGGGAGGAGCACCTGGACGATGTCGGCCCTCTTAACCGCCTCGTCGACGGCATAGACCTCGAAGCCGTCGGTGCTCGCCTGCTCCCAGGACCGACCGGGCCTCAGGCCGATGATGACGTCAAGGCCCGAGTCACGCAGGTTCAGTGCCTGTCCGCGACCCTGGGACCCGTAGCCGATCACGGCGATCCGCTTTCCCTGTACGGCGCCGATATCGGCGTCCGACTCGTAGTATTTCTGGATCATAACTCGATTCATCCCTGGCCCGAAGCCACATACATATTAAATATAAGAGGATAAACTGTTTACCTTCATTCTTTTCATTGTACTGAATTCCATGCGGAAAGCGTGTAGAGGCCCGGAGTAATGGAACTACCAGATGTCCAGTCCACCTGCCCCGACGTTCGGATCAACCTGACGCGCGTCGGCGTAAAGAATGTCAAGAAACTGGTCGAGGTTTCTCGGAAGAACAAACGGCCTGTCATCTTCATCTCGAAGTTCGACGTCTTCGTCGACCTCCCCGGATCACTGAAGGGGGCGAACCTCTCGCGCAACTTCGAGGTGATCGACGAGGTGCTGCAGCAGGCGATCGAGGGGGGTGTCACCGAGATCGAGCAGCTCTGTAGCGCCGTCGCGCGCAAGCTCCTCGACCGCCACGAGTACGCGGACAGGACCGAGGTGATCATGCGGTCGGAGTTCATGGTGAAGCGCGAGACGCCGGTCTCCCATACGAGCTGCCACGAGGTCGTGAAGGTCAATGCCCGGGCGATCGCGCAGCGGACGTTCCACGAGCCGATCGTCCGGAAGTCGATCGGGGCCGAGGTGACCGGGATGACGGCCTGCCCGTGCGCCCAGAACATCATGGCGGACCACGCCGCGCAGGTGCTCCACGACCTCGGGGTCTCCGAGGAGACCGCGGGCCAGTTCTTCGAGCAGGTGCCGATGGCGACCCACAACCAGCGGGGACGGGGCTTCCTCTGCATCGAGACAGACGATGACGAGCACGTGGAGCTCGAGACGATCATCACGGTCCTCAAGGACTCGATGTCCGCCAGGACGTTCGAGCTCCTAAAGCGGGGCGACGAGTCGGCGGTGGTGATGGCGGCCCACAAGAACCCCCGGTTCGTCGAGGACTGCGTCCGGGAGATGGCGAAGAAGGTGCTCGCCGAGTTCAACTACCTGCCTGGCGATACCCGCATCACGATCAAGCAGACCAACGAGGAGTCGATCCACCAGCACGACGCGTACGCGGAGCGGAAGGCGACCCTGGCGGAGCTGGTGGTCGAACTCCAGGAGGAGGGTACGAACACCCATTCCTAGGGGAGCGATTTAAATCCCCTAAATCTAATACGTTTTACACCACACTGTTCGGACCCCCCCGGCATCCCTGTCATGCCGACTCCCGAGGCTACTTCTCCTCCAGCAATATCGGTAAATTAAACCTCTTTTTCCAATCGGCTTCATTTCCTCGGGAAACTTGGGAAGGATTATATGCGGGGCAAGCGCAGCATACATTATACGTACCCAGTACGTCCGGCTGGCCATTGCGGCCGGTCTTTCATCAAGACCCTGTACCGGCTGTCGAACACCGAATTCCCAAGAGGAGATTCAATTGTCGAAAGTTATTGAGATATCCCCCACCACGAGACACGAGGGGCATTCGAAGCTCGTCTTAAAGGTCGATGATCAGGGGATCATCGAGCGCGGTGACTGGCTCTCCATCACACCCGTCCGCGGTGTGGAGAAACTTGCGATTGGCAAGACCTATGACCAGGTGCCGAAGATTGCGTCCCGCGTCTGCGGCATCTGTCCCATCGCCCACTGCCTTGCCGGCATCGAGGCGATGGAGGCGTCGATGGGCGTCTACATCCCGGACGACGCCTATCTGCTCCGCGTGATCCTGCAGTGCGCGAACCGTATCCACTCGCACGCCCTGCACAACATCCTCTCGCTCCCGGACATGTATATCCCGGGAACGGAGACGAAGATCAACCCGTTCACGGCAGAAGAGCCGGTCCGTTCGGTTGCAAAGCGCATCCAGCGGATCCGCGAGATCGCCCAGACGATCGGTGAGATCTCGGGAGGAGAGTGCATCCACCCGTCGAACCCGCGGGTCGGCGGTATGTACAAGAACCTCCAGCCCCGTGCCAAGGCGAAGATCTACGACCTGGCCAAGGAGGGTCTTGTGCTCGCCCGCGACCAGATGGAGTTCATGATCGCGGTCTTCCGGAACTTCCAGAAGCGCGACTTCACCGAGATCGGCGGCATGCAGGTCCCGATCCCCGACACCCTCGGCTACCACAACCAGGGATACATGGCGGCGGACCCGCTCTACGGCTCCTCGAGCCTGGACGAGAACCCCCGCTGGGACCCGGCCCGCTGGAACGAGACCCGGCCCTGGGACTGGTACATGGGCGAGATGGAGATCACGGACGACTACCCGAGCTACCCGGTCGGCGGCACCACGCCCAAGGGCGCGAAGGCCTGGCCCCAGATGGAGGCCTGCACGGGCGTGCCGCTCTACGACGGGCAGCCGGTCGAGGTCGGTCCGAGGGCGCGTCTCCACGTCTTCAAGGGCTACGATGAGAAGGGCACCATCGGCCAGCAGATCGCCCGGCAGATGGAGTACACGGACTCGTTCTACAAGATCATCGAGTGCATCGACGCCCTGAACTGCGGGGCGCCCGTCCTCGCGGACGAGATCCCGCAGGGCGACGGCTCGCTCGGCTGGGCGGCGAACGAGGCCCCGCGCGGGTGCGATGTCCACCTGGCCCGCGTCAAGGACGGCCGCGTGCAGTACTACTCCATGCTCGTCCCGACCACCTGGAACTTCCCGACCTGCAGCCGCGCCCTCACCGGTGCACCGTGGCAGCTGGCCGAGGTCATCATGCGTGGATACGACCCCTGCGTATCGTGTGCGACGCACATGATCGTCGTGGACGAAGACCGCCGGCTCGTTGCGGACAAGCTGATCCAGTGAGCGATACTGGCATGCTGTTCCCAAGGGTCGTGGTGGCGGGGTGCGGCAACCCCCTCTTCGCGGATGACGGCTTCGGGCCGGCCGTGGTCGAGGCGTTGCAGGAGATCGACCTGCCCGAGGACGTCAAGGTGATTGACGCCGGGCTCGGCGGTCCCCACTTTATCTTCACCCTGCTCGACCCCGAGGTGACGGAGCGGTTGATCATCATCGACTGCGCGGACTTCGGGGCGGAACCCGGGACGCTGGCGCGGCTCTCGGTGGAGGACCTCCCTCCGGGCGCCTATCGGGATGCCCACTCATGGGACCTCGCCGAGCCGCTCCAGCGCCTGAAAGACCGGGTCGAGATCACGATCATCGGGTGCCAGCCCAAACATGTCAGCTCGCCAGATTTCGAGATGGGACTCACCGAAGAGGTGCAAGCTGCGATACCGAAGACGGTGTCGTTTGTCCTCAAGGAATTAGGAGTCGAGAATGGGGCTCTTTGAGAAGATCCTGAGCATCTTCACGAAGAAGGACGTCACGGTGGAACCACGCGAGACGGCTGCCCCGAAACCAGACGAGCCGGTAAAGCCGGCGGTACCGGAGCGACCGGCACCACCGCCGACGAACGCCATACCGGCCGAACGTGCACCGGTGGTGGAGGAGCAGAAGCCTGCCATCCCCCCTGATGAGAAGGTACCGACAACGGCACAAACCGATACAAAGGAGGCAAAACCTGTGTCTGACAAGATTACCGCCGGCCACGTGCACATGAGTGGATGCACGGGCTGTGAGGTTGCATTAGCTGATAACTATGCGGGGCTCTTGACCCTGCTTGACAAGTACGTTGACTGGGTCTACGACCTGACCCTGGCCGACGTACGGCACATCCCCGAGATGGACGTCGCGCTCGTCGAAGGGTCGGTCTGCATCAACGACAAGATCTCCGTCGAGGAGATCCGGCAGACGAGAGAGAAGTCGAAGATCGTCGTGGCGCTCGGTTCGTGCGCCTGCTACGGGAACATCACCCGGTTCTGCCGGGGCGGCCAGCAGAACCAGCCCCAGCACGAGTCGTACCTGCCGATCGGCGACCTGATCAAGGTCGACGTCTATCTTCCCGGGTGCGGCCCGTCGCCCCAGCTGATCAAGAACGTCTGCGTGGCTGCGTACCTGCTCCTGAAGGGCAACGCCGATCAGCAGGCGCTCGCGACGGCCTACCTGACGCCGCTCATGAAGGCGGCGGAGCGCGGCACGGAGGCCTGCTTCTGCGACCTCATGATCGACGTCATCGACCAGGGCCTCTGCATCGGGTGCGGCGCCTGCGCCGCCGCCTGCCCCGTCCGTGCGATCACGCACGAGTACGGCAAGCCGCAGGGCCAGCGCGACCTCTGCATCAAGTGCGGGGCGTGCTACAACCAGTGTCCCCGGAGCTGGTTCAGCTTCGACGTCGTGAACCAGTACGAGGGCATCATGGAGACCATTGATGCCGCCATGCAGGAGTGATTGAGATGGTTCAGGACAACTTCCTTGGTAACTACGCGTCCTGTGTCGCCGCACGCAGCACCAACCGTGCAATTCTCGCGGGATCACAGGACGGCGGCATCGTCACCCAGCTCTTCGCGTTCGCGCTCGAAGAGGGGATCATCGATGGCGCTATCGTCGCCGGACCCGGCGACGAGCCCTGGCGGCCCCGCCCGATGGTGGCAACCTCGGTCGCCGAGCTCCTTGCCGCACGCGGCACGAAGTACAACATCAGCCCGAACGTCTCCTTCATCAAGGAGGCGACCCGGTCGTACGGCCTGGACAAGGTCGGCATCGTCGGGACGCCCTGCCAGATGCAGGCGGTGCGCAAGGGCCAGCTCTACCCGGTCGGGCTCCGGGACGTCCCGGACAAGATCGCGCTGGCGATCGGGATCTTCTGCATGGAGAACTTCCCGTACCAGTCGATCCTCCAGCTGGTGGAGGACCACGCCAACACCAAGCTCGAGAACGTGACCAAGATGGACATCGGCAAGGGCAAGTTCTGGGTCTACACCGAGCGCGGTGCGACGGTCCAGCTCCCACTGAAGGTCACCCACAAGTACGAGCAGCCCGGCTGCCACGTCTGCCTCGACTACGTCGCGAACCTCGCCGACGTCTCGACGGGCTCAGTGGGCACCCCCGACGGCTGGTCGACGGTCTTTGTCC
>JBFXGJ010000012.1:0-53760 GCA_050178135.1 Methanoregulaceae archaeon
TACTCCTTGGGAGACGATAGCCAGAGGATGATACTGGGTATGAATGATCTCTTGAATCGAATTCTTGGAATCCTTGGGCCAGAGTGCGAAAAATATTATCGACTGAAAAATTAGTGCGGAATGTCAGTTATATGATCCACCGGCCAGGGAATCGGTCCGGCTGGCCAGGACGCGAGGCTCTGTTCGCCGGGAAGTATGGAAGGGTTGACACCGGGGAGGAGTGCCCCACGGTCTCATCACATATTCGCCACTCATTCGGCCCTGAGCGCCTCGATGGGGTCCAGGTTCGCCGCCCGCCAGGACGGGTAGAGGCCCGATAGGATACAGATCACCGTGCCGACGAGCATCGCCGCTGGCAGATACACTAGGCTCTGGGGCTCGAAGAAGTGGTCGGCAGAACCGAGCAGGCTGACGACCACCAGGTACCCGATCCCGAAGCTGCAGGCAGCGCCGATCAGCGACCCCGTGAACCCGAGGATCGCGGACTCGTAGAGGAACATCTTCAATACCTCGGGTTTCTGCGTCCCGAGAGACCGCATGATCCCGATCTCCCGGACCCGCTCGGTCACGGACATCATCATCACGTTGAAGATCGAGACCGCGGCCACGAGAAGCGAGATACCGGCGATCGCCATCACGAACGTGGTCATCGTTCCGATTGTCGAGGTGATCGTCTCGAGCATCCGGCTCGCGTCACTGACGCGGACCTGCGTCTTCTTCGTGTTCAGCTTGTCTGTGATCGATGTCGAGGTCGCATCCGCCGTGTCGATATCCTCGAGGACGACGTTCACCTGGTCATACTCCTTCTCGTCGCCGTAGAAGCTCGTATATGACTCGTCGGGAAGGATCACGGCCATATCGGTGGAGAGGTCGAACGACATCCCGCGCTCCTCGACGATCCCGACGACGCGGACCGTGTGCGTCCCCTCGTCTTCATCCCCGAGTGAGAGCCGGCTCCCGAGCGTCAGGTTGAACCGTTCGGCCAGCGAGGCGCCGACGAGCGCGCCGGTGTCACCCCGGGGATATGCCCCGTCGGAGAGGTTCAGGACCCCGGGGATCACGGTTGAATCGAGGCCATACACGGTCGCGCGCCCGTCCCGCGTTCCAGCAGAGAACTGGTCGCTCGTGCTGTGCACGGTGTAGGCCGTGCCGTTCGACCCGACTGCGCTCCGGATCGCCCTGAACTGGGACTCGGTGATGAAATTATCATCGTCCTCGTCATCATCGCTCGAATCACTCCCCGCGACGGGCGGGCCGCCTCCCATGCCGCCACCGCCCATCCCGCTCCCGCCGCTCGTGCCGGCGTCATGGGTGACGGTGAGCACGTTGCCCATCTCGGACATCTGGTCCTTCACCATCAGGGTCATGTTCGCGCCCATCATGCCCATCGCGGCGATCGCGATCACGCCGATCACAATACCGAGGGCGGCGAGGAGGGACCGGAGGAGGTTGAGGCGGATGCTGCGCACGGCGAGCTGGAAGACGATACCACCTCGCTTCATGACGCCCTCCCGTCCCGGATCGTGATCGTACGGTCCGCATACGCCGCCACCGTCGAGTCGTGGGTCACGATGACGATGGTCCGTCCCCTTTGGTTCAGGTCGGAGAGCGTCTCCATGATCTGCGTACCGGTCTTCGTGTCCAGGTTCCCCGTCGGCTCGTCGCAGATGAGGATGGGGGGGTCGTTCACGAGCGCCCGGGCGATCGCCACCCGCTGCTGCTGGCCTCCCGAGAGCTCCGCCGGACGGTGAGCCGCGAGGGCCTCGTCGATCCCGAGGGAGGCGAGGAGCTCGCTGACCCGTCCCGTCGTGTCGTTCTGGCGGTGCATCATCAGGTACGGGTACTCCACGTTCTCAAACGCCGTCAGCAGCGGGATCAGGTTGAACCTCTGGAAGATGTATCCAATTGTCCTGAGCCGGAGTTCGGTCAGGTCGTGGTCGGCCATCTCGCCGATCTCCTTTCCCGCGATGCGGAGCCGGCCCGAGGTCGGGACGTCGAGACAGCCGACCTGGTTCAGCAGGGTCGACTTCCCGGACCCCGAGGGGCCCATGATCGCGACGAACTCCCCCTCTGCGATGGAGAGGGTGACGTGGTCGAGGGCCACGACATCGCCGGAAGCGAGGGGATAGATCCTGGTCACCTCCTCGAGCTCGATGATGGGTGCCGGTAACATCCGGTCTACTCCTTCTTCCGGAGCCGTCCGCGCACCTTCTCGATCCAGCCCTTCTTCCAGGCGACACCGAGGACGACCAGGACGACGAGGACGCCGGCGATCGGAAGGACCGGGATCGATGATCCGCCGCTGCTGCTGCCTGGGCGACCTCCGCCGATGAGTCCGCCCATCATGCCCCCGCCCATCGCGCCGGGACCACCCTCCGGTGGACCACCTGCCGCGGAGTTGCCGCTCACCGCTCCTCCGGTGCTATTGCCGCCGCTCCCCCCGGAGATCGAGATCTCAACCGACCTCTCGAAGGTATTGCCGTCCTCGTCCTTGTACTGGACGAGGAGTGGGACCGTCGAAACCCCAGAGGCCCTGAAGGTCAGCTCGAAGGAGGCGAAGTCATCGGACTCGAGGGACCCGACCACGTAGACCCGGTTGGGGTCTGCCGGCTCTGCCGGACTGCCGACCGTCACCACGACGACGCGCGCGTCGTTGATGCCGGCATTCGTGACGTCGCCGGTGACCGTGTAGGTCCCGCCGGCGTTCGTCACCTCAACGTCGCTCACGACCGGTTCGGCGGCCGTCGAGCGGTCACCGACCGTGATTGGTACCGTGAGGACAGCGGACCGGTCGGAGAGCCCGTTCGTGTATGAGACGTCAAGCGTCAGGTTCGTGGACCCGGCGGGCGTGACCGAGAAGGTGATGTTCCTGGACTGGTCGGGACCGAGCGACCCGATGAAACCGGCCGAGTCGGAGACGGTGAGCTCCGGTCCAGCCGCTCGAACGACGACACTGTTTACCGTGCTCTGCCGCGGGTTGAAGACGGCGACTGTCACGGTGTTCTTCTGGCCCTTCATGTAGGTGTCTGGGGTGTTCATGAGCGAGACCTGGAGTGGGCTGTTGTCGACTCGGATCGGCACGGCGTACTTGATGGAGCCAGCGTCTCCCATGTCAAACTGGACCTCGGGGTAGTAGACGCCGTCGCCGGCACGCGCCCTGAGGGTGAAGGTGAGCTCACGGCTCGACCCCGCCTCGAGGGGGCCGACGGTGGAATAGGTCTTCTCGTTCAGGACATCGAAGTCGCTCGAGCGGACGTGTGCCGCCGCGATGCGGATCGCCGATGTCCCCCGGTTGGTCACCTTCACGGTGAGGGTGCCGGTATCCCCGGTGAAGAAGGTGCCGGGGTTGAGGGTGGTGCTCTCGATCGCCACCAGAGTACCCGTGGTGGTAACCGCAGATGGGGAATCCCCCGCAGCTGCTGTCGTGTTCTCTATCGCCGTCCCGGGAACGGCAAGCGCGAAGAGGAGCAGGCAGAGGACGCCCACCCTCATCGCCAGCCGTCCCGGGATGCCCTGGATCTTCTCTGGCATATGTAAAACACATTTTACATTATGTAATAAAAATTTTACCAGGCCGGCTCCATCCCGGTCTTGAACCCGGATTGTGAAGAAGGAGGCCTCTTTGAGGAAAGGAGGGCCGGTTCAGGGTTTTCCTGGAGATGCCTCGTCGTCGATAAAGATCTCGTCGACGCGGACGTTGAAGAAGCGCGCGATACGGAAGGCGAGCGAGAGCGATGGATCGTACTTCCCCTTCTCGATCGCGATGATCGTCTGCCGGGTGACGCCGAGCCCCTGGGCGAGCTGTTCCTGGGTGATCTCGCGCTCCGCCCGGTGGACCCTGATCTTATTCTTCATCCGACTCCCAGTCGCCGAACCTGCGGGCGTAATAGATACGGAAGCCTCCGTACAGGACGATCATCAGGCCGAGGAGACCCAGCTGCATGATACCGAGCCTGCCGACGTGGAGGAAGTTCTCCGGCGGTGGCGGTGCCATGCCCGGTGGAGGAAAATGAAACCCGAGCGGTGTGCTGAACGAGATCACCACCTGGCCCAGGCTGACGAGGAAGAAGACGACCCAGAAGATCCCGAGCGTTGCCACCGCCGCGTGCTGGGTGATCACGTTCGTCCGCTCGTCTTCCCCTGGTTCGTCGACGGTTCGCTTCAGGGAATAGATCGCCAGGACTGCGACAAGGAAAGCACCCTGGATGAGCGCCGGCCATGAGAGCTGGATCGCGGCGTAGAGGATTCCAACGAGGACCAGTGCTGTGACACCGATGAGGAGGTAGAAGGTGTTTCTCTTCATGCTTCCTTCCGTTACCTGTGTATCTCTCTTCAGTTTCGGCTGGAAAAGGATTCCCTTTCCAGCCCTCTGGAGATAGACGTCCCAAGAGGACAGGACGCCTCCCGGGACAAGGACGGTCTTATGCCCTGATCACGGTCCCGAGCCGCTCGCCACGAACGGCTGCTGTGATGTTGCCTGGAACGTGGCAGTTCACGATCCGGATCTCCCGGATGTGGACCGCCTGCTGCATCAGGTCGAGCACCATCCGCTCCAGCACCAGGTCGTCGAGCTTCATCTCGATCACCTCCTCGGCACGGATCTCCGGGATCATTTCGGCGTCGGGGTGCGTGAAGGGGTCTGCCGTGAAGAGCCCGTCGACGTTCTTGCCCAGGATACAGCAGCGCGCGCCCATCACCTCGGCGATCAGGAAAGCCCCCGTGTCGGTGCGGTGCGGGGGGATTGCCCCGATTCGGGCCGGGTGCTCGTACAGGCCGTAGGGCGGTGTCCCGTGGGTAACCGGGAGCTGGCCCAGCCGAAGCAGGGTCGGGAGCTCGAGCAGGTCGGCGGAGTGGATGCGCGTGCCCCCCCATGCCGAGAGGAGGATCGCCACCATGATCGCATTCTGCTCCGAGATCTTCGCCGAGAGTTCTGCGAGGACGCCGGTGGGCATCCCGAGGTCGATCCCGACCTCCATGATATGACGGACACGCGCGCCGCCGCCGGTGACGACCATCACGTCCTCGGTGCGGGAGAGCTCCCCGATCTCGGCGCAGAGCGGGTGCATCACCGCCTTGCCGTAGTCGATCACCCCGTGACCGCCGAGCTTGATCACGTTCAGGTTCGGAGTGATCCGGAGCTGGCCGGCCTCTCCGATCTCTTCCATCAGACCCTGGCGGACGAGGGTCTCTGCGCTCAGCCCCGAGGCGAGTTCGATGCGGTGGCGTTTGCCAGTCATATGCATACTTATATGTAGTACCAGATGAATATACAGGTATATCAACTGGTTTATCAGTTGATGTGATATCCATGAAGATCTATGTCCGCGAAAGAACCAAGGTCGGGGAGGGTGTCCGCCAGCCCCGGTACATCGTCCTCGCCGTCGCCGGCGGCGACCTGAAGGTCTACGCGCACCACTGGCGCAAGACCGAACTCGAACAGATCGCCTCCGACCTCGGCGCCGAGCTCGTCTACCTCTCGCCGATGCCCGAGGGCGAGCACGGCAGCAAGAAGTAGCCCGACAACCAATTCTCTTTTTATGCCTGCACCAACGCTCGACGCGGTCGTCGACGCGATGCTCTCGATCGCACTATCCGAAGACCGCGCGATCGGGCTCGAGTTCACGACCGACGGAGTCCTGATCCGCCTTCCCACGACCCGCCGGATCGCCGATCGTCTCGGGGTGCCCCATTACTACGTCCTGCCCCTGATCGGCACCCTCGAGGCGGATGGCCTCGTCACCCGGGCGGAGCGGGTCGGGATCCGGACCACGCCAGCAGGAACGATACGGCTCTTTGAACGGATCCGCGCTTGCTACGCCGAACCCGCCCGTTCCCTCCTCGGCCCCGAGCTCTTCCAGATCCTGGTCGGGGAGAACGAGAGAGAATAGATACGGCCCCTGGACCAGCCCGTTCCTTGTCGGGAGAGAATGCCGGCCAGTACTCTTGGGCAACGTCTCTTCTGTTTCTGACGGAGAAACCTGTCGACTCCACGACTGATGGGAGGCCGATCCATTACCCGTCCGTCCGGCAGGAACGGGAGAGGTTTTTCTTGGCAGCTTCCAAGCACCCGGCGGCTCGGAGCATCGAGGAACGACGATCGCGATGGTGTCGATAGATCGGGGCCTGCCTCTTCAATCGTTCAGAAACTGGCTCCGGTCGTTCCAGATCGGTCGGTTTTCAACGGTAAAACCGGCGCTTCGGAGGAGTTCGATCGCCTCGCGGGTCTCGGCAGGGCCGATCACCCGGGTGTTGTTTTTCGTATCGACGAGGACTCCAAGTTGCCGGTAATTCGCGTCCTCGGTCACGATCCAGACAGCAGCCTGCGCCGCCTCCAATTCCGGTGATGCACTCTTGAATACGGGGAGAAGACGGAGCAGCCCGTTGGTGTCGGGTGGCTGGTCGCCGCGGATCTCGAGCTGGGTGTAGGTCGCGCCGATCCCCCGGGTTCCGAGCAGGACGACCGGGAGGGTGAACCGGAGCGTTTCACCCGGTTCGAGCGTTTGGTTGAGGCTCTGGATCGCCATCAGGGTGATCACATCGTGATGCTGTGTGTTGACCGGTCGGAAGATCGTCCCAACGGGAAGCGTGAACGAGACCGATCTCTCCATGCGCGAAGTGATGGTGAGCGATATCCTGGTGACACTCTGTGACCCGGAGATATCGAGGTGAACTTCCTTGTTGCGGGCAAGGGTGTCCAGCGATCGGATCTCCTGCTCGCGGAGAGCCCGGATCTCGGCGAGGGCGTCGGATTCGTTCTGGTGTCCGGGGTACTCGATGAGGAAGGTCTCCAGGGCATCCGCCCTGCCTGTTCGAACCGCGATATCGAATGGCGTCGAGTTGTTGCGCAGCTCGTCCCTCTGCCGAAACGCTTCTGCCGCGTATACGCCCGAGGGGAATGCCTCCAGGTATACGTTCATGGATCGGATGGTCCCGTTCGTCCGAGCGTCGGCCCATGTGCTGTCCTCTATCGGCGATACAGATGCGGGTTCGACCGTCCACTTCTCCGACAAATTTTCGACGCCAGGGGCCAGGCAACCCCCGGTGCCGGCGATGAGAAGGAGTACCAGGGCCAGGTGCAGCCCGTATCGCGCGGTTGTCATACCGGAAAGAAAATTGAATTATGATAATAATACCTTTTGTGTTTTAATCCGGCCCGACCCCAATCGGAGCGGCCACTCCTATAACCTCGCCCGACCAACCACATATGGATGCGCGACGAGGACCTTGATTGGTGCTGTTATATCTTCCTCTCACGCCGGGCCGAGCCGGCGACCCTCGACGAGCTGGCAGCGAGGGTCGGTGTTTCCACGGACGCTGCGCGAGCATCGGTCGACCGGCTCGTTCACGCGCTCCTGGTCTCGTTCGACGGCGAGCATGCCCGGCCGATGGCGGTACAGGAGTCCCTGCTCGCCTGCCAGCTCCGGTACAGCGATGACCTGCCGTTCGTACTCGAGAATGGTGTGGTGCGTGCCCGGAGGGCCGATGACACGTGAGGCTGCGGTGCTCCGGCTCGGCCATCGTCCGGAGAGGGACCAGCGCGTCACGACCCACGTCGGCCTGACCGCGCGGGCCCTCGGAGCCGGGCAGTTCTTCCTGGCCGCCGACGATGCCGGCGTGGTCCGGTCCATCTCGGACGTGGTCGACCGGTGGGGCGGGGACTTCAAGGCCGAGAACGACGTGAAGTGGCGGCGGTGCATCGCTGACTGGAAGGCCGGCGGGGGGGTGGTCGTTCACCTCACCATGTACGGGTTGAACCTCCCCGACGTGATCGACGAGGTCCGCACACACGACCATGTCCTGGCCGTCGTCGGTGCCGAGAAGGTGCCGGGCGAGGTGTATGGCCTTGCCGACTACAACGTGGCCGTGACGAACCAGCCGCACTCCGAGATCGCCGGGCTCGCGGTCTTCCTCGACCGGCTCTTCGAGGGACGCGAGCTCACGTCGGGCTTCCCCGGCGCGAAGATCCGCGTGATCCCGAGCGCACACGGAAAACTCGCGGAGGGCCCCGCGGAGGAGACGTGACCTCCTGCCTCCTCGTCGCCGGGTTCGCCACCCGGCATATCGCCGCCTCCGCCCGGAATGCGGGGTACCGCGTCATCGCGATCGACCACTTCTGCGACAGGGACCTGATCGCGGTCGCCAAGGAGTGCCACCGGTTCGAGACGCTCGAGGATCTCGCGGCGCTGGTGGACGAGGCGGTTCGCCGACACCAGGTTGACGGGGTGCTCACCGGATCGGGCGCCGAGCTGTTGACCTTCCCGGCCCGCCGTCTCGGCACCCCGCCGGAGGTCGCCGCACGGTTTCTCGACAAGGGTACGACCCAGTCCTTCTTTGAGGGGCTCGGCGTCCGAGCGCCCCGCCGGCTCGACCCCGGTGAGTACCCCGCGATGGCGAAACCGCTGCACGGATCGGGCGGCTGGAGGAACGCGATCGTCTCGTCCGACGCGGAGCTCGAGGCGTGGATGGGCCTCTTTCCGGGTCAGCCGTACATTCTCCAGGAGGTGGTCGAGGGGACGCCGGCGTCTGTCTCGTGCATCGCCGACGGGAGACGGGCCGTGGCAGTGGCGACGAACCGGCAGCTCCTGCGGGGCACTGGCGATATGACCTTTGGATTTGCCGGATCGGTGACCCCGTGTGACCACCTGCTGGCAGGAGAGATGGCGACGACCGCCGAGATGATCGCCGGGGCGAGCGGTTGTATCGGGGCGGTGGGAGTGGACTTCGTCCTCCCTGACGAGGGCGGTATCCCCATCGCGATCGAGGTGAACCCGCGGTTCCAGGGGACACTCGAGACCATCGAGGCGGCGACAGGCCTGAACCTGGTACGGCTCCACATCGATGCCTGCGAAGGTCGGCTGCCGGAGGGTCGTCCCGTGGTCCGGCAGTATGCCGCTCGACGGATCCTCTTTGCCGACCACGACCTGGTGGTCGGCGATGACCTCTCCCCACTCGCCTCCCGGATCAGCGACATTCCCAACCCCGGTACGCCGGTACAGGCAGGCGGTGCCGTCATCTCGGTGCGGGCGACCGGATCGACGGCGGAAGAAGTCCTTGTCGGGCTGGATAAGCATATTACCGGCGTGCGTACATATATGGAGCGATGGTAGCCATCGCTGAGATCCAGGAACAGCCTGCCGTCGCTGCGTATCTGCACCGGCTGATCGGCGACGAGGGGATTCTGCTGATCGAGCGTTTTCCCGACGAGGGAGAGTTCAGCGATGAGGACCTCGCCGAGGTGACCCAGATCAACCTCAACTCGGTGCGGCACACGCTGTACACGCTCTACGAGCGGCGGTTGGCGGAGTACCGCCGGATCAAGAACAACGAGACCGGGTGGTTGACTTACCTCTGGCGGCTCAGACTCGACAACATACCGGTCGCCCTCGCCGAGGAGATGGAGACTATTCTCGAGAAACTACGGGCGCGAGAGCGGTTTGAAGAGGAGAACGACTTCTATCGCTGCGCCCAGTGTGGTCTTCTCCTCACCTTCAACCAGGCGATGGACTTCGACTTCGCGTGCCCCGAGTGCGGTTCATCGATGTCGCATTTCGACAACGAGATCCTCCTGCTCGCACTGCGCCGTCGGCGCGAGTCGATTGCCGCCTCACTCGGGCATGGGTGACCTGGAGGCCCTCCTCCGTTCTGCCGGCTGCGACGAGGGAGTCCTCCGGCATTGCCGGGCTGTGACGGGCCTCGCCCTCGCCCTCGCCGGCGATGACCCCCTCTTCGACCGTTCTCTCCTGGAGACAGGGGGCATGCTCCACGACATCGGGCGTTCCGTGACGCACGGCATCGGGCATGCGCAGGTCGGCGCCCGGATCTGCCGCTCCCTCGGCCTGTCAGAACCCGTTGCACGGATCGTCGAGCGGCACACCGGCGCGGGCCTCACTGCCGACGACTGCGTACTGCTCGGCCTCGAGCCGATCGACTGCGTCCCGGTGACCCCCGAGGAACGCCTAGTCGCCTACGCGGACAAGCGCTTGAAGGGGGACCGGGTTGTCTCGATGGAGCGGGAGATCGACCGCAGTATCATTCTCCCGCACCGCGCTCGCCGGAGAATGTACCGGCTCAGGCGGGAGATGGACCTGCTTACAGGGTGAGCCGGCGGACATGCGGGAGCGCACGAAGCTCCTCGATCACACCTGGCGGAAGGGCGCCGTCTACGATGACGACGAGCTTCGGCTCCTCCGCGAGGTAGGGGTCGGTGACGAAGATCTGGCGAATTGCCAGGTCGTGGTCCGTCAATGCGCGGACTGCGCCGAGGACGATCCCCTTTGCGCGGGCATCATCGACCGTGATCGTTATCACCGAGAGTCCCAGGTGCTCGGCCACTATCGAGAGGTCGGGCGTCGCCCTCATCCGCGAGAAGATCGGGGCAAGGCGTTCGTCATCACGAACCCGTCGTGCCGTTGCATCCACCACTCTCCGGTCGACACCGACCGCCGCTGCCACCTGCGTTGCCGGGATCGCGATTCGGTTACAGACCACGCGCCCCTCGTCGTTGACGCCGAGACCATTCTCGAGCAGGAACCGGATCACCCTGCCCTGTGACGGAGAGTCGGCGAACGCCCGCATAATCTCGGACCACATCTGCGCTCTTTTGGTCATCGGGGTCTGGGATAATACTACCGCGCAGTCTCGAGGGAATGCCGAGGGGAAGGTATATACGGGCGGATGGTGACCTTGTATAGCACACGGCGCGAGGGTTGCCGAGCTAGGTCAAAGGCGCAAGGTTGAGGGCCTTGTCACGCAGGTGTTCGGGCGTTCGAATCGCCTCCCTCGCATTCTTCTTCACTTCATCATTCTCGACAGCAGGTTCCGATGGGGCATCTTTTCCGGGTTTTGACTTTCTGGTCGTGATGAGATGGGTTTTAATCCCTAAATCACTCTTCATCTCTATACACAGGCGGATCCCAGCGTGCCGGACGGCGCAGGGGATCCGTAGATTTCGAAGAGCAGGAGACCCCGATGATTCCCCTTTCCACCGAGCAGGCGATCGTCTTCGGGACACTTATCCTTGCCCTCGTCCTCTTCATTCACGGAGGCCTGCGCTATGACCTTGTCTCGCTCCTCGCTCTCTTCATCGTTACGGTGACGGGGCTGGTCCCCTGGGACCAGGCGTTTATCGGTTTTGCCAATCCGGCGGTGATCACCGTCGCTGCGGTGCTCGTGATCAGCCAGGGCCTCTCCAATGCGGGGCTGATCGACGCGATCGCCCGGGTTGTTGAGCGCGTTGGTGCCCGGCCTTCGGTCCATATCGCGTCCACGACAGCCCTCGTCACTGCGTTGTCTGCGGTGATGAACAACGTCGGGGCACTCGCTCTCCTGATGCCCGTCAGCCGCAGGATGGCCCGTGCGGATGGCAATTCCCCCGCTCCCTATCTCCTATCGCTTGCATTCGGTTCCCTCCTTGGCGGCCTCATCACCCTGATCGGGACCCCACCCAACCTGATCATCGCAACGTATCGGGCTGAAGCGACCGGAGCACCGTTCACCATGTTCGATTTCACGCCGGTGGGTCTGGGGGTTGCCCTTGCTGGTCTGGTCTTCATCTCGGTCGTGGGGTGGCGCCTGGTCCCCTCCCGGAGGGGAAAGGCCTCCCGGAAGGACCTCTTCAGGGTAACGGACTACCTGGCGGAGGTGCGCATCCCCCGGGGATCCTGGGTCGTCGGCCGGACACTCCAGGAAGTCGAGGAGATGTCGGACGTCGACGTAACCCTTGTGTGGGTCCTGCAGGAGGGGGCTCGGTTGCCGATCTCGGACCGCCTGGCAGTCCTTCAGCCAGGCGATCTCCTCGCAGTCAGGACATGTGCGGTCGACCTGGGATTGTTCCTGGTGGAGTCGGGCCTGGATGTCGCTGCATGTCCGATTGGGCGAACAGGTCACCCACTGGCCGGCGAACCGGTCCTGATGGAGGCGACCGTCCAACGGGGCTCTCCCTCGATTGGAAAGACGTTTCGTGAGGTCGCCGCTGGTTCGGAGCCGGAGGTGCACCTCATCGCCGTGGCTGCAGAGGACCGGGCATCGAATGAACGGCTCAAGGAGATTCCCCTTCAAGCCGGAGACATTCTGCTGTTGAGGGGAACGCCGTCGGTCCTCCACGAGGTGTTGAAGCCGCTGGGCCTCCTCCCACTCGCCGAACGAGGCCTTAAGATCGGCGAACCGAGGCGGGTCGCCCTCGCCATCGGGACCTTCGGTATTGCCATCCTCCTCGCGGCGCTTGCCGTCATCCCTGTCCAGGTCATCTTCCCGATGGCAGCCGTCGCGATGGTGATCATGAAACTCATCCCCCTGCGAGAGATCTATACCAGCATCGACTGGCCGATCATCGTCCTCCTCGGTGCCCTGATCCCCGTGGGCCATGCCCTTGAGACCACGGGTGGTGCCCAGCTGATCGCGAACTCCCTGCTCGGCCTCGAAGGTTATCTTCCGGTGACGGCCATACTGGTGCTGATCCTGGTCGCAACGATGCTGCTCTCGAACGTGATCAACAACGCCGCCACCGCGGTGCTGATGGCACCCATCGCTCTCAGTCTTGCGGGCGGGCTCGGCGTGTCGGTGGACTCGTTCCTGATGGCCATCGTGGTGGGGGCGTCCACCCCGTTTTTGACGCCCATCGGCCACCAGTCCAATGCCATGGTGATGGAACCAGCGGGGCTGCGGTTCGGGGATTACTGGCGTCTCGGCCTTCCCCTCTCCCTGATCATCATCGCCGTTGCCGTTCCATTGATCCTCATCGTCTGGCCGCTCTGAAAGGAGGCAGTGGTGCCCGGTCTCTCATGGAGCCTGGCTTTGCCCCCCGAACCGGCAACCGAAGGGATTGGGTACGCGTTTCGTCTCCTGGTAGTATCCATACCTTTATCCAATTCTGCTCATATGAGTAATAAGTGAGGTATTACTCATGAAAGTCTGTTTCACTGCGAAGGGCGCGACCCTTGATTCTCTCTCCGAAGAGCGATTCGGTCGCGCGCCGTACTTCATTATTGTCGACCTTGATTCCGGGGCATTCGAAGCGGTCCAGAACCCCCACGTCGAGGGGGCCGGCGGCGTCGGACCGAAGGCTGCCCAGATCCTCGTTTCGCATGACGTCAAGGCACTGGTGAGCGGGCAGGTGGGCGGAAACGCACGCGAGGCGCTCGTGGCAGCAGGTATCGAGATGTTCACCTTCCGAGGCGGCTCGGTCCAGGACGCCCTGGAGCAGTTCAAGAAGAATGCTCTCCAGCGCTCCGAGTAGGGGAGCTTGATGAAGATCGCGGTTGCGAGCGGTAAGGGAGGTACCGGTAAGAGCATGGTGGCGGCGAACCTCGCCTATACCCTCTCCCTGGCCGAACCGGTCACCCTTGTCGACTGCGATGTCGAGGAGCCGAACCTTCACCTCTTCTTTCCCGGACCGGCCGAATCAACTGACGTGACCATACCGGTTCCCGTATTCGACCCCGCCGCCTGCGATCTCTGCAGACAGTGCGGCGAGTTCTGTCAGTTCGGCGCGATCACGGTACTGCGTGACCGGGTCCTTTTTTTCCCTGAGCTCTGCCATTCCTGCGGCGGATGCCTGCTCGTCTGTCCGAAGGGGGCGATCACCGAGTCGCCGGTTCGGATCGGGACGGTCAGTGTGTCCAGCCCTCTTCCCGGCCTGACCCTCGTTACCGGTCTTCTCGACACGGGAAGCCCGCTCGCGGTCCCGGTGATTGGGGCGGCAAAGGCGCGGGCAGCGACCCATCCCCTGGTCTTTTACGACTCCTCTCCGGGGACCGCCTGCCCGGTGATAGAGACCCTGGACGGGTCGGATTTTTGCGTGCTCGTGACTGAATCGACCCCGTTCGGCCTGCATGACCTGGAGCTCGCCGCTGACGTGGTTGCCGGCATGGGAATCCCTGCCGGTGTCGTGATCAACCGGAGTGACGGTGAAGACCAGGCCACCCTGGACTTCTGCGTAGAGCACGACCTTGAGGTGATGATGACCGTACCGTTCGATCGCGAGTTCGCGGCGATCCAGAACCGGGGAGGTCTCCTCTGTCGGGAACGCCCTGAATGGCAGGAACGATTCCGGGCACTGTATGCCGGGTGCCGTCGCCTGGCGGGGATGTCGCCATGAAGCGTCTCGCCGTCATCAGCGGAAAGGGCGGCACGGGAAAGACCATGGTGACGGCGGCCCTTGCCCACCTGTTGCAGGGACGCCTGGTGATGGCCGACTGCGATGTGGACGCGGCGAACCTCGCCCTCCTCCTCAACCCGCGCCCCCTCTGGACGAAGCCATTTTTTGGGATGAAGGCAGCGGTGATCGATCCCGATCTCTGCCTTGGGTGCGGGTCCTGCGAAGCGAACTGCCGGTTCGATGCCGTTCGACCTGACCAGGGGATCTTTCGGGTCGAGACCCTCCATTGCGAGGGATGCGCCGTCTGCACATACGTCTGTCCCGCCGAAGCGGTGAGCATGAAGCCTCGCCAGACCGGGGAGATCCTCTATTCGGAGACGGACCGGGGGCACCTGGTCCACGCCCGCCTGGTGCCTGGAGCCGGCAATTCGGGTCTTCTCGTCAGCGCGGTCAAGAAGACCGCGTTCGAGAACGACCCGGAGAGCGACCTTTTACTGATCGACGGGCCCCCAGGCACCGGGTGTCCGCTTATCTCCACCATCAGCGGCGTGGATATGGTCCTGGTTGTCACCGAACCGAGCCTTTCGGGCTTGCACGACCTCGAACGAGTGGTGGCGGTCTGCCGGCAGTTCAAACCGAAGGTGCTCGTCGCGGTCAACCGGTTCGACCTCTCGCCGACCATTGCCAGGACGATCCAGCTCTGGTGTCGGGACGAGCAGATCCCGCTCATCGGTGAGATCCCCTTTGACCTGAAGGTGATAGAGACGGTTCGGCAGGGGGTCCCGATCACCCGCGCCGTGGATTCGCCGGCTCTGAGCGCCGTGCAGGCGATGGTGGGCCGTCTCGAGGAGCACCTGGCGGCCCTTCCCGCCGAGACATGATCGGAACGCCCGTGCGGCGGACCACGAGTGATGATGCCGCCGCGTGTTTTTTTTATCATCCAGACCGTGATGGAAGTGAATAATCAGTGAAAGTCCGACACGTCTTTGGCCCGGTTTTCTCGCGGAGGCTCGGCCGTTCGCTCGGGATCGACCTGATCCCCTACAAGACCTGTTCGTACGATTGCGTCTATTGTGAGTGCGGGCCGACCACATTGAAGACCACCAGGAGAGAGGAGTTCGTCCGGGCCGATTCGGTCCTGGCAGAACTCAGATCGCTCCTCGCAGAACACCCCCCCCTTGATTCGATCACCATGGCCGGTTCAGGGGAACCCACTCTTTCACTCGCGATAGGGGATGTGATCAGGGGCATCAAGGAGGAGTTCCCGGAGTACACCATCTCTGTCCTCACCAACGGCAGCCTCCTCGACCGGGCCGACGTTCAAAACGACCTCGTATCTGCCGACCGGGTGATACCGACCCTTTCGACCGTGTCACAGGCCACCTTCGAGCGTATCCACCGTCCCTGTCCCGGACTCAGGGTTGATTCGATCATCGGAGGTATTCGGCATTTCCGGGAGGTTTGGGACGGCGAACTCTGGCTCGAAGTCTTCCTGGTCCCCCCTCTGAACACGACGCCGGATGAACTTGCCGGCCTGAAGGAGGCTGTCAGGTTCCTTGAGCCCGACCGGGTCCAGCTGAACACTCTCGACCGGCCGTCGGCCGAGGGCTGGGTGCAGGCAGTCCCGGCACCCGAGATGGCGCGGATCAGCGAAATGCTTGGAGGTCCCGGAACCACCGTCATCTCGCGTTCGCCCGATGGGCAGGGTCCCCTCCCGGGTGGCGATGAAGCCCGCGAGCGCATCTGTTCGACCCTCGCCCGCCGCCCCTCGACCATCGATGACCTCGTCCGCCTGACCGGGTGTGCCGGCGGCGAGGTGGCGAAACTCCTCGGGGAGCTCGAACGGGAGGGGCTGATTGTCCCCCGGCGCGGGCCGCGGGGTCTCTTTTACACCCTGGCGCGCACCGACCGTTCCCGGGATGGGGCCGACTGAACGGTTACCCCTTCAATCCGGTGCCGGGCCGGCGTCCGTCCTACTGCCGGCACGGAAGAGCCAGTTCTGGAAGACGATCGGCGTGATGATCGTGGTGATGAGGCTCATCAGCAGGATCGCCACGAAGATGTCCTGGCCGATAACGCCCTGGTTGAGGCCGATCAGTGCCACGATCATCGCAACCTCGCCACGGGGGGCCATGCCGAAGCCAATGACCGCAGAATCCCGCCAGGAGTACCTGAAGAGACGGGCTGGGAGCCCACAGCCGATCACCTTGGTCAGGATTGCGACGAGGGTGACGGCGACGACGAGCATCGCGATGCCCGGTGTCATGGCATGAAGGTCGACGATGATGCCGAGCGAGACGAAGAAGATGGCGGCGAAGATCACCTGGAGGTACTCGGCCCCCTCGCGCGGGTCCTTACTCTGGCAGAGGGTGATCTCCCTGCAGGAGACGCCGGCGATGAACGCGCCCACGATCGACGAGAGCCCGATAAGCTCGGCGACCATTGCGTAGAGGAAGGCGATTGCGAGCGCGGTGAGAAAGACGAACTCTGGGTACTGACGGGCAAGGGGCCGGCAGTCGAGCCGGGCGAGCAGGGGTGAGACGATCTGTAATCCCACCAGGAGGCCGAGGCCGATGAAGAGGACAGCGGCGACCAGGCTCGTCACCAGGGTGGGGATCTCGAGCGAGCCCTTGATGGCGTCAGTCGTGATCCCGAGTACCAGGAGCGAGAGAACATCATCGATGACGGCGGCACCGATGATCGCCCGTGCTGCCGGCGAGTCGAGCCGGCCGAGCTCTTTCAAGACGTTCGCGGTGATCGCAATGCTCGTGGCGGTCAGGGCCGTTCCGACGAAGAGGGCCGATGCGGTCGAGTACCCGAGCATCGTCGTGGTGAGGTACCCTCCGACCCAGGGCACGATCACCCCGATCAACGCGATTACCATGTACCGTATGTCGGTCAGGTCACGCAGGGAGAACTCGAACCCGATCACGAAGAGGAGGAAGATCGCACCGAGGTGGGCGAGGGACTGGACGAAGTCCGTGTAGGTGATGAGGCCGAGCACCGACGGTCCGACCAGGATCCCGACGAGGATCTCGCCGATGACCGCCGACTGGTTGATCCTCGAGGCGATCAAGTACCCGGCGATCGCCACGAAGAGAAGCAGGCTCATCTGGAACTCGATGGAACTCAGGATCGTCTCGTTCATGACCCGCTCTTTCCCGGCCCCTGGTCATTGACCCCGAGGGGCTGCTGGGGGGTTTCCTTATCCCTCATCGTCATCTCTTCTCCATGGAACGGGAGGCGAGTTAGGGTTTCCCATGCAGCCGGGAGGCGCCTCTCGCGGACAGCTCCTGACCCAACTCATGTGGGCGCCATCCGTTCCACCATGTCAACACATGCTGTGCGAGGGCCGACGAAACCGCTTGTAGATCTCCATCACGACCAGCACCGAGGTGGCGAGCGCGATCAGTGCGCCCCAGGCCTGCAGCGGGATCGGCCCGGTGTGAAGGGCGTCGGCCAGCACCGGGATGTACATCGCCAACGCGTTTATCGCTGCGGCGCCGATCACCGATGCGACGAGCAGCCAGTTGCGCGAGATGGGGATTCGGAACGCGGACGTCGTCTCTGATCGAGCGTTGAAGACATGGTAGTTCTCGAAGAGAACGAAGAGGACCAGGAGCATGGTCCGTGCTACGTGTTCCTCGATACCCGACCCGAGAAGCCACGCCCAGACTCCAAACCCGACCAGGCTCATCGTCCCCGCAGCAAGCAGCGTCTCCTCGAGCATCAACCGGTCAAACAGCCCTTCTTCCGGTGGCCGGGGGGGACGATGCATGGTTCCGGGCTCGCCGGGCTCGAAGGCGAGGCCGATGTGCTGGATTCCATTCGTGACGATGTTGAGCCAGAGGAGCTGGACCGCTGCAAGTGGGAGCGGGAGGCTGGCGAGCGTCGAGAGGAGAAAGAGCAGCACCTCCGCCGAACCCGTGGCGACCAGGAGGTAGGTGACCTTGCGGACGTTGTCGTACGCGAACCGTCCTTCCTCGACCCCGGCGACGATCGAACTGAACCGGTCGTCCGTGACGATCATGGAAGCGGTGTCCTTTGCGATGTCAGTCCCCGAGCCCATGGCGACGCCGATGTTCGCTCGTCGGAGCGCCGGGGCATCGTTCACGCCATCGCCGGTTACGGCGACATAGTGCCCGAGCCGGAGCAGACCCTCGACGATCTCAAGCTTCTGGAGCGGTGCCACCCGGGCAAAGACCGAGGCGCTCCCCACCCTGTCGAGATACTCGGGCACCTCGATCGAGCCAAGGGTGTCGAGTTCGACCCCGGTCACGACGTCCTCCTCGTCCCTGGCGATGCCAAGAGTTCGGGCGATCGAGAGGGCTGTCGAGGGGTGATCTCCCGTCACCATCACCACGCGGATCCCTGCCTCCCGGCAGCGAGCGACCGATTCGGCCGCGTCGGGGCGGACAGGGTCGATGAAACCAGCGAGGCCGAGAAGTTCGAGGGGTGGCAGGTCCGAGATCCACTCTTCGGTGACGGCTCCCTCGGCGAGGGCGAGCACGCGGTACCCCTCTTTTGAGAGGGACTCGAAGGCACGCTCGATTCGCTCCGTATCGATAGGGACAGGACCGGCGATCGTTGCCATCGCTATGCAGTGCGGAAGCAATGTCTCGAGGGCGCCCTTCACGCAGATCCGCCGCTCTTCCTCCTCCTCGACGATAGCGGCGGCGTATCGTCGCTCGGACTCGTATGGGATCTGGTGGACCAAGGTGACATTCGCACGGACCTCCTCGGGGTCGAGGCCGAGCTTGTACGCGAAGGCGAGAAAACCGATGTCGACCGAGTCGCCTCGGCTCATCCACTGGTTACCGAACCGGGCCATTTCGGCATCGTTTGCAAGGACAGCTACGCTCCCGAACCGGTTCAGGAGGGCCCGTTCATCCGTGAGATCGATGCTTCCTCGGGCGTCCTCGACCGCGCCTTCGCCGGTGTAGCCGGTGCCGGTGACGGGGAAGATCGCTCCCGATGGGAGCCAGGTCAATCCGAGGGTCTGTTCGTTGACCGTCAGGGTCCCGGTCTTGTCGCTGGCGATACAGGTGCAGCTTCCCAGGCTCTCGACTGCCGTGATCCGCCGCACGATCACCGAGCGCCTGGCCATTCGTGATGCCGCAACCGAGAGGACGACCGTGAGCGCGACGGGGAGCCCTTCCGGGATCGCGGATACTGCGAGGGCGACGACAAAGAAGAAGACATCGATGAGGGGCATGCCGCGTGCGAATGAGATCGCACCGAGAATTGCACCCGCCCCAACGATACCGATCGTGACCTTGCGGGCGAACTGCTCCATCCTCTGGACGAGCGGTGGTTTCGCCCCTTCAACAGTCGCGATGGACCGGGCGATCCGCCCCATCTGCGTATAACTGCCGGTTGCCACGACGATCCCCGTCCCCCTTCCGTAGGTGACCGTGCTGCCGGCGAAGGCCATCGTCCACCGGTCCGCAACCGGAGTCTCGTCCGGGAGCCCGTCACCGACCCCCTTCTCGACGTCGGCCGACTCCCCGGTGAGCAGGGACTCGTCGACCCGGAGGTCCCGAGCCTCCAGGAGACGCAGGTCAGCAGGAAGGCGGCGACCGGACTCGAGGAGGACTACGTCGCCCGGAACCAGGTCTTCAGAGGGCACCTCGTGGGCTCGGCCCGACCGCAGGACCGTTGTCGAGGTCGTGAGGAGGGACCGGAGCGTCTTTGCGCTCTGCTCCGCCTTCCACTCCTGGAGCGTCCCGACAATGGCGTTGACCAGGACAACGACCAGGATGAAGACGGCATCGGTCACGTCCCCGATTGCGAGGGAGATGCCGGCAGCGATGAGGAGAATATAGATCAGGGGACTCTTGAACTGGTTGAAAAAGAGGGCAAGTGGGGAAGGCGGGGGTCGCTCCGGGAGCCGGTTTGGACCGAACCGCTGGAGGCGCCGTTCCACTTCCATCTCGTCAAGCCCAGCCGGGCCCGACGTGAGGCGTTCGAACAGCGTCGTCCTGTCGAACGCATGCCATGCGATCGACTCCTCTTCGAATGACATTGCCGGTATACTTCGGAGAATGGCCCGGTAATAATTTGAATGTATGCTCGTGCTCCGACGGGTGTAAAAAAGGTTCGTCCCCGGGCATCCGGAAATACGACCCGGTTCCATGACGAATGGCCCGGAGCGACTGCTCACCGCCTCGTCCGGCGATGGACGAGTCGGCGACAGGATGGAAACGCTCGGGGCTGGCTCATCGGTGTTCGGTTCTCCCGGGGATATCCCGCCCGGCCTTGAGATGAATGTTTATATGCTCTCCGGGTAAGGTATAAACAACCTGCTTGATCCGCGTGGGGCGTGGCCAATATCTCTCGTACCCCTCCACCGATCAGCACCTCTTCCGATGCTCTCACGAGCGACGGCGATGTCCGTCGGGCGTGGAAGACGCCGAACCGGGGCAGGGTGGTCACCCCGCCCGGTGATACCGGTTCTCCGGAGATGGGTGCGTTCGGCAGCGCGGTACGTGCCGGGTTCGACCCCTGCTGGTCGGAGGTTGTCCACCGGGCCCGCGGGTGGGCCATGAGAGCACGAGTTCGAAAACGCGAGACGCGGTCCAGCAAGACAGGACCAGGACAGACACCATGGAGATAGAGATAATCGCCGTCGGCGGCTACGAGGAAGTAGGGCGAAACATGACCGCCGTTCGGTGCGGCAAGGAGATCGTCATCTTCGACATGGGCCTCCGCCTCGACCAGCTGATGGTCCACGAGGACGCAGAGGTCGACACCATGCACTCCCTTGACCTGATCCAGATCAAGGCGATACCGGACGACACCGTCCTCCAGGCAGTCCCGGGGACCGTGAAGGCGATCGTCTGCTCGCATGGTCACCTCGACCATATCGGCGCCATACCGAAACTTGCGCACCGTTACAAGGCGCCGATCATCGCCACACCGTATGCGACGGAACTGATCCGCCAGCAGATCCAGGGGGAGAAGAAATTCCGGGTGGAGAACGCGCTCATCCCGATGAAGGCCGGGCAAAGGCACACGGTCTCCCGGAGCCTCGTGCTGGAGTTCGTGCGGACGCAGCACTCGATCATCGACACAGTCACCCCGGTGCTCCATACCCCCCATGGGGCAATTGTCTACGCCTGCGACTTCAAGCTGGACCGGACGCCGGTCATCGGCGCCGCACCGGACTTCGCCCGGTTTCGAGAGCTCGGGAAGGAAGGGGTCCTTGCCGTCATCGTGGAGTGCCCGTACATCCAGCACCCAGGACGATGCCCGAGCGAGCGGATCGCCGGCAACCTCGTGCGGGACGTATTGACCAGCTACGAGGATGATAAGAACGCGATCATCGTCTCTGCCTTCTCCTCCCACATCTCCCGGGTGAAGATGATAGCGGAGTGCGCAGAGGCGATCGGGCGCAAACCCGTGCTGCTCGGACGTTCGATGGAGAAATACGGACTGACTGCCGAACGGATGAAGTTTGTCTCGCTTCCGAAGACGACGAGCGTCTTCGGTAACCGGCGGGTGATCGACCGAATGATGCGCCGCATGATGAAGGAGGGCAAGGAGCAGTTTCTTCCCATCGTCACCGGCCACCAGGGCGAGCCCGGGGCACTGCTCACCCGCCTCGCTCATGGAGACACACCGTACCAGCTCTCGAAGGGCGACAAGGTGCTCTTCTCCGCGAACGTCATCCCGAACCCGCTCAACCACGCGAACCGGGCAGAGATCGAGCTCCTCCTCGAACGAGCCGGTGCCCGGATCTTCACCGATCTGCACGTGAGCGGCCATGCCTACCGGGAGGACCACTACGAGTTCATGCACCTGCTCCAGCCCCAGCACATCATCCCCGCGCACGGGGATCTCTCCATGGCTTCGAAGTATGTGCAGTTCTCCGGCGAGCTTGGATACACCCTGAACGATACCGTCCACCCGATGACAAACGGCCAGCGGCTCCGGGTCAACTGACGGCAGGATATGCCGGGGACGAAGGGACCGTTCCTGCCGTCATCGCGTCTATTTTTCGTGATGCCGCGCTTCGATACGATCCTGCTCCCCTGATTTCGCCGAAGGATTCAAGTCTCTTTACCGTAGGGAGATGACGAAGCGCCGCTCTGGGTGGAAAAAGAGGATTCCGGGTCAGGCCCGGAGGTTGAAGTCCATCCAGTTCAGGTTCATGTAGTCCATCGGGAACTGGAACCGGAGGGTATGGGTGCCGGCGGGGAGGTCGATCAGGGTGTCGACGGTGGTGAAGTACTCCCATTCGCGGGTGTAGGGAACGGTGACGTTGGCGGCGATCGTTGTCACCGTCTTCGGAACGGCGACCCTCGTCCGGGGCACCGCCTCGCCGTCGAGGTAGACCTCGAAATGCCGCCCCGTCCGGTTCGACGAGACGCGGGCGTTCATGTCGTAGGTGCCGGCGGTGGCGACATTCACGGTGTAGGTGAGGAACTCGCCGGCGCGGATCCAGCCGACGTTCGGGGTGGTGTCACCGGTATCGATCCGCTCGATGTCGACGTCGTCCTGGCGGTAGGTCCTTCCCTCGTTGCCCGGCGTCGTGTCGTGGTAGGCGACCCCTTCGCCGCCCTGATCATAGTCCTCTGCCTGGACGCGCCCGGGCAGGGTCATCGGAACAAAGGGCGATGGCGTCGGTGAGGACGTCACCGTCGGGGTGGGCGTCACCGTTACCGTCGGTGTCGGGGTGACGTTTCCGACCGTGACGTTCTTCGAGATGCTGCTGGTGCCGTAGGGATTCGAGACGGTAAGGGTGACCGTGTGGGTGCCGGTGCGGGCGAAGACCTGGGTTGGGTTCCGTGCCGTGGTCCAGGCGAACCCGCCGAAGTCCCAGCGCCACGACGTCGGGTCGCCGGTCGAGGTGTCGGTGAACCGGACATAGAGCGGCGCCTTTCCGGCATCCCGGTTCATCGTGAAGTTCGCCACCGGCGCCCGGGGGTCGCCGCCGACGGTGACGTACGCCAACTTCGAGACCGAGACAGAGCCGATCGGGGTCCAGGCTGTCAGGTTCACGGAATAGGTGCCGGCCTGAGGGTAGGTATGGACCGGGTGCTGGTCGGTGGACGAGGCGCCGTCGCCGAACTGCCACCACCAGTGGAAGGGCGACGGGCCCGACTGGTCGGTGAACTGGACGGCGAGCGGTGCGGGCCCGGAGGTGGTGTTCGCCGTAAAGTTCGCGACGGGGGTCGGCGCAGGGCCGATCGGGTCGGTCACCCGGATGTAGTGGTACTCGGTCTTCGTCCCGGTGCGTCCCTCGCCGTCCGAGACGGTGAGGGAGACGGTGTAGAGCCCGGGATGCTCGTAGATGTGGGACGGGTACTGCAGTTCGGAGGTGCCCCCGTCACCGAAGTCCCAGCGCCAGGAGGCAGCGCCGGCGGTGTAGTCCAGGAACTGGACCGTGTGCGGCGCCGTGCCGGACTGGGGGTATCCGACGAAGGACGGAGTCAATCCGGACGGCGCACGGTGGAAGACCTCGATAGATATGGACGTCGGGTTTACACCCCGCGTCCTTGGTGAACGATCCCCATTGACCTGTGGAGGCTGGGTATCATGCTGATTCCCTGTTGCGACGTACAGAGTGCTCCCGTCGGGGGTGATTGCAATCCCGGTGGGATTGAGGAATGTGTAGTCGACGGAGGCAATCGGATTGGTGCTGGTTGCTGGGTCGAAGATCTTCACGACCCCATACCCTCCCGGTGTTCGTACTGATGTCTGCTCGATTAATTGCAGACCCGAGACCAAGATCTGTCCCGTCAGTGGATCGACGGCGGCATCGAACGGGTGATAGAGATCGTTTAAAGACGAAGCCTCGAACATATCGGGGTTGAAGACGGATCCGATACCACCAACACTGGAGACACCGACCGTCTGGGAGCCGAAACCGGTTGCACCACTCTTCAGATTATCTAGAGCGAATGACGGGCCGATGTAGTCACCACCCCGGTTAAATTTGAAAATTACATTGACGGAGTTATAGGATCCGAAGATATAGATTTCATCATTACTGGTGATCCCTACATCGTAGTACGTGAAGCCTGTGGATGAATTAACCAAGAGCCTCTTCTTCTCCTGTCCGGATCGGTCGAATATTATTGCAGGATATGGAGTGTTCTCAATCACAACGATGACGAAATCCGACGAGTTTACAGCGATTCCCTTGGGACTGACGTAAGGTCCCAGTCCCTGCAACGTTGTCAGCTGGTTGCTTGTCAGGAATGGAGTTGGACCGCTACCATCGGGACTAAAGGTCGAGACAGTCTGTCCGTATTGATCAGTGACGAAGAGATGTCCAGTGTGGTTAACCGCCAGATAAGGTTCCGAGATCTGCTGGTACAATGGGAGAGTGCCGGCGTGAGTCCACTGTACCGCCGCTACTGCCCCCGCGCCCGAGGCGAGCGCGAGGAGGAGCAGGAGGGCGAGAACGATGCGATGCTGCATACAGGCGGGTTGGGTGCTGAGGTCTTAGTCTTTGCTCATCTCCGTCGGCTTACCCTCCGCACCCCCGGTGTTTTCATCCAACCGGCACTTCTCCTCTGACTCCGGCGGTCATCCTTATACGGCGATATCGCCGGGGATACGCTCATCAGGATCGTGCGCCATACTTCGATCTGTACGGGACGGGAGAGGAACCGGCCCCACGTCGTCCACCAGGAGAAGAGAGATGGTCGCACAGGCGGAACAGGGACCGATCGCGGAAGACGAGACGGATCGGCCAGGCATCCAGGAGGAGGAGAAGCCCGCGTCCTCGGAGGACCTCCTCCGTGCCCTCCCCGAGACGACCGTTCTCACCCTGCCGCTCATACTCATGACAATGATCGCCACCGTCGTGGCGCTGGTCGGGCTCTTCAACAACAACGTCGCCGTCATCGTCGGCGCCATGGTCGTCTCCCCGCTCCTCACGCCGATCACGGGTTTTATCCTCGAACTCTCCCTGGGCCGGCCCCACCGGGCACTCGCCAGCCTCAAGGTGCTGATCGTGCTGATCGTCCTGGTCGTCGCCCTCTCCGCCGTGATAACCGCCGTCCTGTACGCGATGGGGCCGGTCAACCTGACGCCGCAGATCCTCGACCGGTTCGAGCGTCGCGAGTCCTACCTGGTGATGGCCGTCCTGCTCGGCTTCGCCGCGATGCTCGCCCAGGTTCGGGGGTTCCACGAGAGCCTCGTCGGGATCGGGATCTCGCTCTCCCTGCTGCCGCCCGCCGCCGTCGCCGGCATCGCCCTCGCCCTCTTCAGGACGAACGCACTCTCCGCCCTCGCCCTCTCGATCGACAACGTCATCGGCGTGATGATCGGCGGGTTTCTCGGGATCTTCTTCTTCAAGATCGGACCTGCCGGCTGGGAGAGAAAGGAGAAGGCGCGCTCAATCCTGCTCCGTGCCTTTATCGTGCTGGTGGCACTCCTCCTCCTCCTCTTCCTGAACCTCCGTGTCACGGCATGACCGGGGAGAGGAAAAGCCCTAATAGGGATCTCCCCCATCTTGGATCGATGCAGCCCTGGCCGTGCTCCGCCGTCTTCCTCCTCCTGCTCGTCGCAGCAGTCGTGCCCGTGGGCGCCGCGGGGACGGGAACCTTCCTCCTCGAGGACACCGAAGCCATCATCGGCGAGCGAGCCACGACCACGCTCTCGCTCAACTCCTCGTGGGAACCGGCAGCCTCCGACCTCTGGATGACGCTGCGGTTCGATCCCGCCGTGATCCGCTATGAGAACACGCGTTCCCTCGTCGGGGCGCCCGTCACCGCGACGCGAACACAGGCCGGCAGTGTGCTCGTCCTCCTCTCAGAAACCACCGGCTTCCAGTCCGGGCCATTGCTGGAGTTCAGCTTCGCGGGCCTCGCAAACGGCAGCTCGACCATCGATCTCGAGATCGGCCATGTCAGGGCCTACCCCGGTGGAAGGCCCCTGGAACTGGCAAGCTCGGCATCAGTCCGAGCGGGAACGTTCGTCGTCCTGGACTCCACCGCAGTGACCATCACGTCCGTCCCCTCGACGCCGAGTATCACCAGCGCGACAACGGCTGGTGGTCCGGTTCCCACGTATACGCGTCCCCCGCTCACGCTCCCCTCGCCCGTGTCGCCGCCCACGACCATCCTTCACGGAGACGACTACACCGGTGCCGTCTCAACAACGATCACCCCTGTCGCTTCCGGGGCAATGCCTGCCTCCAACCGTACCGTCCTGGAGGTCATCGCTGCGAACCCGGAGTTCTCCACCTTCGCTCGGGCGGTGCGTGAGGCAGACCTCTCCGCTGTCCTGGATGGGCCGGGACCCGTCACGGCATTCGTCCCGACGGACACCGCCTTTGCCGCGCTGCCGGCGGGTGCACTCGACGACCTGTTCGAGGACCGTACGGCGCTCGCCGTCCTTCTCGCCTATCACCTTGCGCCAGGGTCGCTCTCCGTCGCCGACGTGACGGCGAGCGCCCGGGTGCCGACCCTCCTCGGCGAACCGCTCAGTGTGGCTGTCCGGCCGGGCGGGGCAGTCGGGATAGACGGGGCGAACCTCACCCTGCTCGACATCCCGGCACAGAACGGCATGGTGCACATCGTTGATGGCGTCCTTTTTCCGCCGGGCCAGGCGCCGACATCGGTGCCGACGTCCATGGCACCGGCGACCACCCCTTCGTCCACGTCAATCCCGGTGACACAGGCGGGGCCCGGTGCCGCCATTGTCGTTCTTGAGGTGCTGGCTCTGGCCGCGCTCCTCGGGTATCGCCGGTGCTGATAGGCGGGGGTGATCGCAGGGAGGGTTCGGCCCTCTCGCCGACCTGCCCTCGCTGTGGTGGAGAACCCGTCCTCTTCTATTCCTGGGCGGCGGTAAAGGCGTCGTACATCGAGTAGAGCCAGACGATGATGTAGAAGGGGATGCCGACGAGGACGGTTGAGAGGAAGGCGAAGACAGATGCGAGCACGAAGAGAACAACCGCCTTCAGGAACTGGCCCGTGTAGAACTGCCCGAGGCCCGGGACAAAGAACGACAGGACGAGCGCGAGGAGTGGAGACGCCATGATGAGGATAGGTCGTTCGATCGAATCAACGCTCGTGTTCTTCGACGAACTCGGGGTGCTCTTTGAGGAACGTCGCCTCCTTCTCTGCCATCTCGACGGGATCGGTCTCCGCTCTCATGCAGATTGCCCGGTGGGAGACAAAGCACCCACGAGAGAAATGGCCACAGTCGTCCTCGCGCCGGCAGGCGCCGTATATCTTTCTATCGAGGTCGTGAAAGACGAGCGGGAAGCCGCCCCTTCGCGCCTCCTCGCTGGCTTCGGTCCATGAGTCTGCCATGCGTCTCTCGTGGGCGCGAAGGGGGAAAAGACTGTCGGGCCCCGGGCAGCCCATCACAGGTCATCGAAGGGGGTTGCCGGTATGAGGGGCTGCGTCGCTCTCCGGGCCGCGAGTTCGGCGTACCAGTCGAGGACCCTGGTCATAACTGATCGGTCTCTTCGGCGCGGGATCGTCTTCTTCTGTCGCAGGATCATCGTTCCATCTCCAAGGGCAGGACGCGGGCAGACTCAACTGGTGGGAGGAGACGTCTCTCGAATCCTGCACTCATTAAATCTCTCGAACCCGGGGTATATGACGGCATTACCGTGCGGGGAAAAAGTGAACGGGTCGACGGTCGCAGGCGTGAGCCGGGAAAAATTGGGTGATCAGGTCCGGTGTGTCAGGACGATCTCAATGCTCGAGACGTTGGTCCTGCCCGCATCGGTCTCGACCTCCTCGGTGGCGGTGACGATCTCCTTCTTCTTCACGTCCTGGAGAAAGCGGTTCAGAGCAATCTCGGCGGTGTCGACCGCCCGGCAGATCGCCTTACCGCGGGCCTTGATGGCGACCTCCTCCGCGCCGTTCGAGAACTGGGTCACCACTGCAAGCACGTAGTTCATCACTGGTTTGTTGCCGACGTACACTGTGTTGTCTTTATCCAAAGCGACCCCTCCGTTCAGAGGTACTTCTTCTGGGCGATCAGTTCCGCGTTCAGGATCGACGCACCTGCGGCGCCCCGGATCGTGTTGTGGCCGAGCGCGATCAGCCTGAGGCCGGGACGCACCCTTCCAACCGAGACGGTCATCCCCTTCCCACGCATCCGGTCGAGGCGGGGCTGAGGTCGGTTCGGCTGGTCGAAGAGCTGGACCGCTGGCTCAGGCTGGGTCGGAAGACCGGAGATCGGTGGGGTCCAGGAACGGTACGCAGCCAGCACGTCCTCGACCGAAGCGGTCACGTCCGCCCAGATTGCCATCGTATGCCCGTCGATCACCGGGACCCGGTTACAGGAGGCCGACACGCGGAATGGGGCGGGCGTTACCGAGGCACCGTCGAACGTTCCCATGATCTTGAGGGTCTCGATCTCCATCTTCTCCTCCTCTCCGCCGATATACGGGACCACGTTGTCGTAGATCGCCATTGCCGGCACCCCCGCGAACCCGGCCCCCGATATCGCCTGCATGGTCGCGACCCGGACGTCGGTGAACCCGAGGCGGGCGATCGGGTTGAGGGCGAGGGTGAAGACGATCGTCGAGCAGTTCGGGTTCGTCACGATGAACCCGTCGCTTCCTGCGTCCCGCTGGAGGTCGATCAGCCCCAGGTGGTCTGGGTTCACCTCGGGGACGACCAGCGGGACGTCCGCGTCCATCCGGTGCGACGAGGCGTTCGTGCAGACGGCAAGCCCAGCGGTGGCGCAGGCAGTCTCGACCTCGCCTGCGATCTCGGCCGGAAGGGCCGAGAAGACGAGGTCACAGTCGCGCAGGGCCTCTGGCTCCGTGGGGGCGACCACCAGGTCGCCGAAGGCGTCGGGGAAGGGGGCGTCGAGCCTCCAGTCCACGACGTCTGCGTACCGTCTGCCCGCGCTCCGGCCCGAAGCGGTCAGCGTGGTGAGGGAGAACCACGGGTGATCCGCCAGGAGCTGGACAAAGCGCTGTCCTACAGCGCCGGTCGCTCCGAGTACTCCGACGTTGATCATGGATAATCAAATAATTGCGCTGTAAGTATTAAATCGTTTGATTTCTCTGCGCGGATCCGGAAGAACGACCCTACCGGACTCCGGTTTCGTCTCCCTCCCCTATTTGGCAGCGTTCGTATGCCGGTTGAACCTCGTCTGTCCAGAAAGGCTATTAATCCACCGCCGAAATGAGATCAGGAAGCACCGTTCCTGACGAGCGGGCGGATCAATCACGATGAAGATATTGCGCGTTGCCAGTGACCTGTACCCGTCTGTCGTCGGCGGTTACGGCATCCATGTCCACGAGATGTCCCGGATGCAGGCAGCCCTGGGTCACGATGTCACCGTGCTGACGGCGAACCCGGACCATCTCCCGGAGGAGGAGCATGTTGACGGGTACCGCGTGATCAGGTTCAACCATTCAATCAAAATGGTTGGAAACACGATCAGCCCGACACTCTTCTTCAAGATGATGGAGATGCGGAACGACTACGACGTGATTCATGCCCACTCCCACCTCTTCTTCCCGACCAACGTCTGTGCCCTCGTCAAGAAGTACGGTTCCTCCCCACTCGTCATCACCAACCACGGGATCATGTCTGCCTCAGCCCCTCACTGGCTGAACGTCGGATACATGAACACCCTCGGTAGGTGGACACTCAATTCGGCAGACCGGGTGATCTGCTACACCCCCCTCGAACGAGAGCGGCTCATCTCGGAGTTCGGTGTCCATCCCGACGGTATCGCTGTCATACCGAACGGGGTAAACACCGACGTCTTCTCTCCCGATCTCTCCAGGGTTGATGACGAGGTGCGCCGTCTTCTCTGGGTGGGGCGGTACGTCAAGGGGAAGGGGGTTGAATTCCTAGTCCACGCCGCCGCCGAGCTGGTGAAGGTCGTTCCGAACCTCCGCATCACGCTCGTTGGCGAAGGGCCCGAGGAGGAGGCGATTCGACAGCTTGCCACCGAGCTCCGGCTCGATGCTCATGTGGAGTACCTCCCCTTCATGTCCTACGACGAGATGCCGGCCCAGTACCGCCGTGCAGAGATGCTGGTGCTGCCGAGCCTCCACGAGGGAGTGCCTCGGACCATGCTCGAGGCGATGGCATGTGGTCGGCCAGTGGTCATCTCGGAGTTCGACCACCTCCGGCACCTGGTTGAGGGCGCGGGTGTCATGTTTCCTAAGGGGGATGTCGGTGCCCTCGCGGCGGCGATACGATGGCTCCTGGAGTCGCCGGATGAAGCGGCGGCCCTGGGACGGCACGGGCGTGAGACGATCATCGTCCAGAACTCGTGGCGGAACACAGTCACTTCGACCCTCGACCTCTACCAGGACCTCGCCACGGCCTGATGGCTGCGAAGGCCTGACCCTTCACTCGTAGGAGCAAACCGATTGCCGCACTGGGACGTGACCGATTGAATCTCCTTATTTGCGCCTCTGAGTATTACCCCCACGGTTCGGGAATCGCCAATGTCGCGCACCATGTGGTCGAACGTCTCAAACGACGGGGCGTCTCATGCACGGTCTGTTCTCCGACCGGGCCGGAGATGTACGTCGGAAGCGGAGGCCTGATCCACAAGGTGGCAATCGGCGGCCTCCTCGACTACTGGCACGGCGTCTCCCGGCTGAAAAACGCCCGGGATTTCGATGTCACCTGGCTTCATAACCCGCTCTTCCCAGGTGCATCTCCGTTTCCTCATGCTGTCGCGACCGTCCATTCAACCTATCTCAACAAGTACCGGCACGGGATGTCGCCGGCGCTGTATTTCCGGGCGGCCGCCTGGCTCGAGCGGCGATCCCTTCGCCGCCTTGCCAGGCACGCACAGTTCACCGCCGTCTCCGAGACCGTCGGGGCCGACCTCGCAGAGATCGGTATCGATCCATCGGCGATCGAACTCATCCCGAACGGGGTGGATACGACCATCTTCGCCCCCGCGGAGGACCGGGAGATCCTCCGCCGCGAGTGGGAGATTCCCGAAGAACGGAAGGTCCTCCTATCGCTCGGACGAGTGAGCGAGGCAAAGCAGCCGATTCGTCTTGTCGAGGTCTTCGCGCGTGTCCACGAGGCGGTACCCGAGGCCCTGCTCATCATCGCCGGTGGTGGGGAGCAGCTCGAACGAACGCGCGTCCGGGTAAACGCGCTTGGTCTTGCCGATCACGTCCGCTTCCTCGGTCCGGTCGATTACCTCCGGGTTCCCGATCTCTACCGGCTCGCCGACTGCTACGTCATGGCGAGTCGGAGCGAGGGGAGCCCGCTCTCGCTCCTGGAGGCGCTCTCCTCGGGGCTGTCAGCGGTCGTCTCGGCGATTCCGCCTCTGCGCTTCGTTGGGGACGAGGGTCTGGGTCGGGTGGTCGAGTTCGCCGAACCCGAACAGGCGGCGACCTTGATCGCCGACCACCTCGGGACCGATCTCGTCTCTGCGGGGGAGAGGGCGCGCCGGTTCGCTGCTGAGCACCACGACTGGTCCGTCATCGCGGATCGCTATCTGGCCCTCTTCGAGGCGGAGGCGAGATGAAGGTTGTCCTCCTCACTCACAACACCGGCGGCGGTCTGGTCCAGTACATCTCTCAGCTCGCCGGTGCGCTCGCCTCCCGGATCGACCTCGTCGTCTTCGCCCCGTTCGATCTCGACCCATCCCGGTTCCCCTTCTCGTCGGACGTCCGTGTCCGACGACTTCACGTCGGGAACGTGGTCCGCACCTTCATCGCGAACACCCTCCTCTTCTGGCGCCCGTTCCAGTTTCTCGGGGCCATCAAGAGCGAGGCGCCGGACCTCCTCCACTTCAACGGCATCTCCCCCTGGTATGGACTTCTTCTCCCCCTCCTGTCCCGTCGCTACCCAATCGTGGTGACGGTCCATGATGTCATGCCGCACACTGGCTCGCGGGCGTGGGACCAGGAACTGGCCCGTTCGCTCTTTCTCCGGTATGCCGACGCAGTGATCGTCCACGGCGAGTGGGCGCGCCGCCAGCTCGCCGCTCCGGTTCCCACCTACGTCATCCCGCACGGCGACTACTCGTTCTTTACCGGGCTCAGTGATGGGGCACGGGTCGAGCAGGAGGATGCGATCCTCTTCTTCGGGCGGATCGAGGAGTACAAGGGCCTTCGGTACCTCCTTGAGGCAATGCCTCTCGTCTGGCAGGCGTCCCCCAGGACGCGGCTCATCATCGCCGGGGCGGGCGATCTCGACCCGGATGCCGATCTCCTTGGCGACGAACGGATCGAGCTCGTCAACCGTTTTATCGAGGACGACGAGGTTCCTGTGCTCTTCCAACGAGCGAAGGCGGTTGTCCTTCCGTACATCGAAGGGACCCAGACGGGGGTGATCCCGATCGCCTATGCCTTTTACCGACCCGTGGTGGTAACGGACGTCGGTTCGATCCCCGAGGTGGTCGAGGAGGGGCGAACCGGTCATATCGTGCCGTCCCGTGATCCGACAGCCCTTGCCAACGCAATATTGAAGTTATTGCAGAATGAACCTTTGAGGACTATCATGGGTACGGCCGCACACGAGAAGATGACCCGCGAACTCTCCTGGGGGCCGATCTCGGAACGGACGATCACGGCGTACCGCGAAGTACTGGAGCGGGCCCGATGAAGTTTCGCGATCCGTTTCGGCTTAACGACTGGGGAATCGTCTCGTTCCTCGGAGTCGTACTGGGGGTCCAGCTTCTGCTCTGGGCCACCCTTGTGCTCGAGGAAAATGGCGCCGGTGTGCCGCTCCTCCGGCAGGTGGTCGGTTTTATCTACCTCACGTGGATCCCGGGGATCGTGCTTCTCCGGATACTCCGTGTCCATGCGATAGGAGCGATTGAGACCACTCTCTTTGCCGTCGGGCTTTCGCTGTCGAGCGTGATGTTCCTCGGGTTCGTCATGAACACCGTCTACCCGGTGCTCGACATATTGAAACCGATCTCCGAGGGGCCGCTGTTAATCACGATGACCGTATTCGTCTTTATCGGGGCGGTGATCGCGTATATCGTGGACCATGACTACAACCAGCCGGAGTACATCTACTCAGATGAGACCTTTGGTTGGCCCGTCTTCCTCTTTTCGCTCCTCCCCATCCTTGCGATCTTCGGGACCTGGCTCGTCAACAACTACCGGATCAACACCCTGCTTTTTGTCCTGCTCGCGGCGATCGCGATCGTGCCGGCACTTATCGCTTTCCGCCATGCGATCCCCGAGCGCTACTACCCGTTCATGATCTGGACAGTCGCCCTCGCCCTCCTGTTCCACACATCCCTGATCTCGAACCATATCTGGGGCTACGACATCAACCAGGAGTTCTATATCGCCAACCTCGTGGTCAACAACGCGGCGTGGGACTTCTCGATCTACTCGAACGTCAATGCGATGCTCTCGATCGTGATGCTGGCCCCGGTGTACTCGATCGTCTGCAACCTCGATATCGTCTGGATCTTCAAGATCGTCTATCCGCTCTTCTTCTCACTCATGGCTCCGGCGATGTACATGGTAATCCGCCGCCAGTCGTACGACCGGGTCGCCTTCTTCGGGACATTCTTCTTCATCTCGATGTTCGTCTTCTTCACGGAGATGCTCCAGGTGGCGCGCCAGGAGATCGCCGAGTTCTTCCTGATCATGATCGCCCTCCTGATCATCAACAAGGACCTGGACAAGATGAAGAAGTACATCATCCTTATCGTCTTCTCCTTCTCTCTCGCCGTCTCGCACTACGGGCTGTCATACCTCTTCATGATCGCCCTTTTGCTCGCGCTGGTGATCCTCGTCTTCTCCGAGATCGGGTCCGTCAACCGGTTGAAAGACCGCGTCTCTATGATCTTTAACTGGGAGAAGCGGGGATACGCGCCGAACTTCAGGCCCCGTCACGCCGGTGAGCGGGCGATCACGCTCGACTACGTGCTCCTGTTCTTCATCTTCGCGCTCGGTTGGTACATGTTCATCTCGTCGTCCTCGGCCCTGAACTCGTTCACCGGGCTCGCGGTGCAGTTCTCGAACAACATGGTCTCTGGCTTCCTCAGCACCGAGACGACGGAGGGGCTCTCGATCATCGTCACCGAGGCGGCAACACCTCTGCACCAGGTGGGTAAGTATGTGCAACTGGTGACGCAGTTCTTCATCTTCTTCGGCATCCTCTCGCTCCTTCTCAAGCCGCAGAAGATGGACTTCGGCGGCGAATACTTTTCAATCGACCGTGAATATTTCGCACTCTCGCTCGTCAACTTCGCGCTCGCCGCCGCCGGCGTCATCCTGCCCTTCTTCTCGAGCGCCCTTAACACGACGCGCCTGTATCAGATCACGCTCATCTTCCTGGCGCCGTTCTTCGTGATCGGTATCTTCGAGGCGTTCCGTTTCCTCCGCCGCTTCCTGCAGCGGACCAGTCTCGACCTCTCGAGCGATTCCGCCGTCCGGGTGACGTCGGTCTTTCTCTGCGTCTTCGTCCTCTTCAACACGGGGTTCATATATTCCGCCCTCGCCGACGACCCAACGTCGATCGCCCTCGATGACCGGATCGACTCCCCCCGGTTCAATTCCCAGGAGATCGCCGGCTCGCAGTGGCTTCACGCGGTAGGAAACCGAACGATCTTTTGCGATACCCCGAGGGCGGTGATGCTCGAGGGGTTCGTCGGGAGAACCGCCCGGAAGATTCCCACCGACATTTCGCAGATCGGCAGGAATACCTACATTTACCTGGGGACGTTCAATGTCCTGACCGAAAAGCTGTCGCTGCTGCAGCTCAACCAGGCGACGAGAGTCAAGGTGTATAACGACATCGGGCCGTACACGGTCAAGAGAGACAGGGTATACGACAATGGCGGCGCCCGCGTCTACGATTGAGGCGTCTCGAAAACTGCAACGCTCGGTCCTCGTCGCCGCCTCGCTCGCGTCGTTCCTGACCCCCTACATGGGGTCCTCCATCAACGTCTCGCTGCCGGCGATCGGGCACGAATTCGGTGCAGATGCGATCCTGCTGAACTGGATCGCCACTGCTTTTTTGCTTGCCACCGCGGTGTTTATCGTCCCGGCAGGCCGCCTCGCCGACATCCACGGGCGCAAGAGGCTCTTCGTCGCCGGTCTCCTGGTCTACCTCATCGGAACGACACTCTGCGTCTTTGTCCCATCCGTCTTAGCGCTTATTGGCGTACGGGTAGTCCAGGGTCTCGGCTCAGCGATGGTCTTCGGGACCGCGGTGGCCCTGCTCAGCTCGGTCTATCCTCCGGCGGAGCGTGGGCGGGCCCTCGGGATCTCGATAGCTTCCGTCTACCTGGGCCTCACCCTCGGCCCTTCCATCGGCGGCTTTCTCACCCACTCCTTTGGTTGGCGGGCGATCTTTCTTGTCACGATCCCTCTCGGCCTGATCGCCCTCGCCCTCCTCCTCCGCATTCCCGGGGAGTGGGCTGAGGCCCGCGGCGAACGGCTCGACCTTGTCGGCTCGGTCCTCTACGGCTCAGGGCTCTGCACGCTGATGCTCGGCCTCTCGTTCCTCCCCGGGGCGATGGGTCTTGTGCTCACCCTGGCGGGATCAGTGTTGCTGGCCCTCTTTGTCTGGTGGGAGCTGCGTGTTCCTTCCCCAGTGATCCAGCTCTCTCTCTTTCGAGACAACCGGGTCTACCTCTTCTCGAACCTCGCCGCCCTGATTAACTACAGCGCCACCTTCGGACTCGGGTTCCTCCTCTCGTTCTATCTTCAGCATGTGCGCGACCTGGACGCCCAGACCGCCGGCCTGGTCCTCCTCTCACAGCCCCTTGTCCAGACGGTTGTCTCACCGTTTGCAGGCCGAGCATCGGACCGGATCGAGCCACGACTGCTCGCCTCCGCAGGCATGGTGCTGATGGTGGTCGGGCTGGCATTCTTCGCGTTCCTGGACCGTTTTACCCCCCTCTCGCTGATCTTCGGGGTCCTGATGCTGATCGGGTTCGGTTATGGGCTCTTCTCGTCGCCGAACACGAACGCGATCATGGGCTCGGTCGACCGACGATTCTACGGGGTGGCTTCCGGCATGGTCTCAACGATGCGCCTCATCGGCCAGCTTCTCTCGCTCGAAATCGTGATGCTTGCCCTGATCGTTTTCGTCGGGCGGGTCCAGCTCTCCGATCTCTACGACGATGACCTGCTGGCGGCGATCCGGATCTCATTTGCCGTCTTTGCCGTGCTCTGCGCACTTGGAGTATTCGCCTCGCTCGCCAGGGGTTCGAAGAAGAGAGAGTGAGTCAGAGAGAGATCGACGGATCGAGTTGCGCCTCGATTGAGGCGCCGGCGGTGCCGATGGCGGCGAGCGCACCGATCGCACCACGTCCGCCGAAGAGCCGTGTTCCCGTCTTGTCAGCAACCCGTAATGCGTCGTCCTGTGTGACCGTTCCTGTCCGAGCCCTCTGTGCGAAATCGAAAAGTGGCTCGGGGACACGGAATCCCTCTCGGACCGCCACCCCCCATTCCTGAGAAAAGGCCTCGTCCCCGATGAACCGAACCGCGTGATCCCTGACGCGTGACAGCGCCTCCGTATCCACTGCGAGCTCGAGGTAACTGCAGGCATTCCCCGCAGTCCTTTCCTGTATGGTCGGGTTCAGCATCACGACACGGTGCCCGATCGGCTGGACGCCTTCCAGGCGTGCCAGGTGCTGAAGGAGGGCCAGTGCGAGCGCGAAGGTCGCCCCGCCACCAGGGGTGTCCGTATCGTCTATCCCGATCAGGAGGTGAGTCAGGGCACGGGTGACCACTTCGGCCCGCACGAACGAATCGTTCCGTTCTACCCGGACCTCGAGTACCCCATCTGCATGAGCGATCATCTCGGAGAGCGAGTAGGCGGGCCCCCCGATGGAGAGGAGCTCCTGGACCACCAGGCCCCTCTCGCGCCGAAGACCTACCACCCCGACGGCTGACCGGGGATAGAGCCCAATCTCGATGGGCACCCGGCCGAGGCGCCCAGTCTCGCGCAGGAGGTTGCCGTCCCGCTCGACGGATCCGATCACCCCGCCGGCCACCCGGTGGTGGTAGGCGCAGAACCCGGCGCACGCCGAAGAGAGGCATTTATGGAAGATCGCGACCTCGTCCCCGTCCACGGTGGTGAAGACCCGCCGGCATGTGGATCGGGGCATCGCGCTTATCGCGACGAACCGCGCCCCGTGCCGTCCGCGACTATCGGTCTGGGCCGCCACGCAGCCCTCGACGACAAGTCGTTTGACCCAGTCCTGGATGGTCGATCGCGGGAGCGCGGTTCTCCCCGCGATCTCCGCGATTCCGAACGAGCCCTGTTCGAGCGTAACCTGTCGCATCAGGGAAAGTAAGAGGCGCCGACGCTCGAGGACCCGTGACATCGTCTCACTCGCACTCGATGAAGCGGTCCCGGATCGAGAGCAGGTCTCCGACGATCGCCGACGCGGTCTCGATCGATCCGGCCCCCTTCCCCATGAGGGTGACCTCGCCGGCCAGGTCCGTCGAAAGGGTCACCGCGTTCAGCGTCCCCTCGATCACGAGGGGGTGGGTGCGTGGAAGCACACGCGGCGCGACCCGGAGGAGACCACGCTCGGGCGAAGCCTCGCCGATCAGCCTGATCGTGCAGTCCTGGCCCGCGGCGAGCCGAAGGGCGTCAACCGTGAGGTTGTCGATCCCGGTGATAGAGACGTCGTCAAGGGTGACCCCGAGGTTCCAGCAGGTGTTCGCGAGGATCACCAGCTTGATGGCTGCATCGATCCCGCGCACATCGTAGGTCGGGTCTGCCTCGGCGTACCCGAGTTCGCGAGCCTCTGCGAGGGCCTGGTCATAGGTGAGCCCCTCGTCATCCATCCTGGTGAGGATATAGTTGCAGGTGCCATTCAGGACCCCTGTGATCGAGTGGAACCGATTGCCGACAAGGCCGGCCGTGATCGCATGGATCACGGGAATCGCCCCGCCGACCGTCGCTTCATACCGGAGTGCAACTCCCTGATCCCGGGCGAGCGCCTCGAGTTCGGCGTGGGCGGCGGCGATCGGTCCCTTATTGGAGGTGACGACATGGCGTCCTGCACCGAGTGCACGCCGTATATGGGTCAGCGCAGGTTCGCCCGTCGTCGCGTTCGTGGGGGTCACCTCCACCAGGACATCGAAGGCGCCGGCATCGAGGATGTCGGCGGCGGAGAGTCCCGCTCTGCCGCACCGGTTTGTTTCGCATTTCCGGTCCAGAACCTCGCGCGGGTCCATCCCCGCAGGATCGATCACGGCAGAGGTGGAGTCCGCCACCCCGGTCAGCACCAGGCCGAGCTCCGGCTTCTCGGCAAGGACCCGGAGGACGCCCTTTCCAACGGCACCGAGCCCGAGTAGCGCGATCCTCATCGATCCGCCTCCTCGAGCGGCTCGACGATCAGCAGCCCCTTCTCTGCCGCGACATCCCGCAACAGCTCCAGGGCGCGGTCCATCTCGGACCGTGTGGTCGCCTTGATTGTTATCAACGCCGTCGATGGCTCTGCGATCGCCGGCATCTGGACGTTCAGCTCGGCCACTTCCGCAAACCCCGTCCGGTCGATCCGGTCGATCGTGTCCCCGATATCGGTGTGGATCAGGTGCCCGATCATGATCACCGACTGCCGATAGAGCATTCGCTCTTCACCGAGGCGAAGGATGCTCACCCCCTGTTGCTTGAGCGTCGCAACGAGGGCATCCAGCCGCTCGTGTTCGATCTCGAGCACGATCTGGACACCGAGAGTGTCCGACGAAGTCTCCGGCTCTCGCTGGTGGATCACGGCGATGATATTGCCGCCGTATTCAGAGATCGGCGTCAGGGCAGCGACCAGCTGGCCCGGGCTGTCCTTTATCTCCAGTTTCATAGAGACATGCACGGAGACCACCTCTCCTGGTACCTTGCACGAGGCTGACAATAAGCCTTCGTTGTTGGTCGTCTCCCCCTGGGATCTCCCGTTCACCGAGACACCGACAGCGTCCGTCGAGCATGCCCCAGAAGAGCACGACAAAGTCTGTCCGGGCCGAGGTCCAGCACTTTCTCTCTTGGGCGCTTCACTGACCTGGATGACCCGTTTGTTCGTGCCAAGGAACGCGCTCGGGAACGGGGCGCGGGAACTCTCAACAGGGACGTTCAGCCGATCAGATGATCGTCCTTTCGTCCCTCGAGGGCGAGGGCGAGGAGCCGGTTGACATCGGTGTGATCGATGAGCAGCCGCACCAGTGCGTCGTACGGGTCGCTATCAGCCATGGGTTCGTACGGAAGCCCCCGCTGTTCGTGGAGGTATCCCAGGAGCCCGTCGACCGCCGAGGGGTTATCAAAGAGGCCATGCAGGTAGGTGCCGAAGACCAGCCCATCGTCGCTTACGGCCCCGTCGTCGCCGAAGGCGGGGGAGACGTTCGCGTCCCTCACCGTCTCTCCCATGTGGATCTCGTATCCGTCGACCATCTCGATCCGGGAGAGGATCGGTCCCGCCGGGCGGGCATCGTGCACCGCCTGCCGCGTCGTCTTTTCGTACGCAGAAAAACATGTCTCGACGCCGAGGAGGTCCAGGCCCGGGAGCGTATCATGTCCCGCCTCGATGCCACGGTCCTCCACCCGGCGCCCGAGCATCTGGTATCCGCCGCAGATCCCGATCACCGGGACTCCCGCCGTGCGGGCGCGCCGGACTTCGTCTGCACCCCCCGAGGCATGCAGTCGAGCAAGGTCCTCCATGGTATTCTTCGTCCCCGGGAGGATGACGCAGTCGTACCCGGCAAGGGGGGCTCCCGGTGGGAGGTAATCGACGGCGACTCGTCGTTCCAGTCTCTCGAAGTCCGTGAAGTTCGAGATCCGGTCGAAACGGAGGACCGCAATCCGCACCGGGTGGTCCCGGACCTGCTTGTCCCCGATCGAGAGAGAGTCCTCGCTCGGCAGTTCCAGGGGGTAGTACGGGAGCACGCCGAGAACCGGCACGCCAGACAGTTTCTCTATCAGCGCCACGCCGTCCTCGAAGAGGGCGGGGTCACCCCGAAACTTGTTGACGATCACCCCGCGGACAAGGTCCCGCACTGTGCGGGGGAGGAGGGAGATAGTCCCGCAGACCTGGGCGAAGACACCGCCTCGTTCGATGTCGGCCACCAGCACGATCGGCAGGCGGAGCCTCTCGGCGAGCCGGATATTGGCGATGTCCCGTCCGTAGAGGTTCACCTCCGCTGCCCCACCTGCGCCCTCAACCACGATGACGTCGTGGTCGTCCTCGAGCCGTCGGTACGCTTCGAGGGCGCGCTCGAGGAGGTAGTCGGTCTCGAGGTAATAGTCGGCGATCGCCAGATCGCGGTACGGTTGCCCCATCAGGACAACCTGCGAGGTCCGGTCCCCCTTCGGCTTCAGAAGGACCGGGTTCATTTCGGCCCGCGGCTCGGTCCGGGCTGCGAATGCCTGCATCGCCTGAGCAATTCCAATCTCGGCGCCGTCACGGGTAACCCAGGAGTTGAGGCTCATGTTCTGGGACTTGAAGGGTGCGACCGCATACCCGCGGTCCGAGAGGAGCCGGCAGACGGCGGCGACGACGGTGCTCTTGCCCACGTGCGAGGCGGTACCGAGTATCATCAGGGACATTTCAACGTGCTCCGTGTCGAGGTCAGGGAAAAGACAGGCGATCTCTGCCGCGTTATGCCAACAAATATATAAGCAGAACTTGAATTTAGATGTAATGAGTGGAGGGATCTGTCCCACCTGTGGACTGCCGAAGGAGCTGTGTATCTGCGAAGAAGTTGCCAAAGAGCAGCAGAGGATAAACGTCATCGTGAATAGACGTCGGTATGGGAAAGAGGTCACTGTGGTCGAGGGACTCGACCCGGCGGATATCGACCTCCAGGACCTTACCAAGTACCTCAAAGGCCGGCTCGCCTGCGGTGGGACGGTGAAGGGCAGTTCTATCGAGCTCCAGGGAGACCACCGGGACCGGGTTAAGGAGCTCCTGTCCAAGAAAGGGTATTCCCTCGAAAACATCAACTGATCGCGATACCTCTCTTTTTTTCGTCGATCCATCGAATAGATCACCAGGGTGACCTATCTCGTGAACAGAGATCGAACCGCCGAGAAGCGAAAGAAGCTCGGGATCGAACTGGGCGAGCAGCAGCGTGCGCTCAGAGAACGTGGGATCCCCGTGATCATCGTGATGGAGGGGTGGAATGCCTCGGGGATCTCCGACGCCGTCGCCACCCTGCTTGACGGTCTGGATCCACGAGGTTTCGACTTTCATGCATTCGGTCATCCGAACGAAGAGGAGCAGGCCCACACCTTCCTCTGGCGGTTCTGGATCCGGACTCCCTCCCGCGGTCGGATCGCGATCTTCGCTCGGTCCTGGTACTCACGTCTCCTCGCAGAGGAACTCCACGGGGTCGACTGCCCCGAGCGGGTGAACCGGACGATTCGCTCGGTTCGAACCTTCGAACAGCAGCTCGCCGAGGATGGCACCCTGGTCCTGAAGTTCTTTCTGCAGATCAGCCGCGATGAACAGCGACGGCGTCTCCTTGCCCGTGAACGCGACACGCTCACTTCCTGGCTGATCACCCGGAACGACTGGGACTTCCATCGCCAGTACGATGCCTACGCTCCTCTCATCCGAAGGATCATCACCGAGACGGACACTGAAGAAAACCCCTGGTGCGTCGTGGATGCCGACGATACCCGCAGCGCGGTGATGGAGGTGCTTGCCAGTGTCGTTGACCGTCTCCGCGACCGCCTTGCCCTTCCGGACAGGTGCCGACCCCTCGGGGACCTTCCACCCATATCGCCCCCTTCCCCGGTGGACCCCACGAAGGGGGAGCACACGGTCGACCGGCAGGAGTACGATGCTGCACTCTCAGACTGCCAGGCACGTCTCAGGGCCTGCCAGTACTCCCTCTTCAAACGACAGGTGCCGCTCGTGATCGTCTACGAGGGGTGGGACGCGGCGGGGAAGGGCGGCTCGATCAAGCGGCTCGTGCAACCGATGAATCCCCGCGGGTACTCGGTGGTGCCCGTATCGCGGCCGAACGACGACGAGCTCGCCCACCACTATCTCTGGCGGTTCTACCGCCGGTTCCCGCCCGCAGGGGATGTCCGTGTCTTCGACCGCTCCTGGTACGGGCGCGTTTTGGTCGAGCGGGTGGAGGGGTTCGCCACCGAGCAGGAGTGGCGACGTGCGTACGGCGAGATCAACGAGATGGAACGGTCGTTCGTGGAGTCCGGAGGGGGCATCGTCAAGTTCTGGCTCGAGATCGACAGCGAGACCCAGCTTCGGCGATTTAAAGAGCGCGAAGAGGACCCCCTCAAGCAGTGGAAGATCACCGAGGAGGACTGGCGAAACCGCGAGAAACGGGACCAGTACGAAGAGGCCGTCAGGGAGATGCTCGCGCGGACCAGCACCTCCCATGCCCCCTGGACCGTGATCGACTCCAGAAACAAGCCGTATGCCAGGCTCAGAGCCCAGCGGGCCGTTATCAAGTATGTCGAAAAGTTGATCTGAAATCGATCGGCTACGGGAGGTTGCCCTCTCCCTGGCACTCGCGCTGCCGCTCCTCGCTCATCTCGACCAGCAGCTCCATCACCCGCTGCACGGCCTTCGGATCGACCCCCCGCTCCACTGCATAATCGAAAGCACGTTCGAGCACCTGCCGGCGCCGGCTCGTGTCACGGATTGACAGACCCTCTGTGTATTTCGCCCGAGCCATTCGTCCCGCACATGACTGCCGTTCGGCAATCAGGTCGACGATTGCGGTATCGATCCGGTCTATCTCCGCACGGAGCTCCTCGATGCTGTGCATGCCCGTACCATGTTCCGCAGATCGACCTGATAAATCGGTCGGCTCCAAAGCTTGGATATACCGCGGGTCCCAATCCTGTTTACTGGTCCAGAGATGCTCGAACGGATACCTCGCCGCGAACGGCTTGACCTCGTGATCGCCTGGCTCGCCATCGCCATCGCGTTTACCCTGATCTTTATTCGCAACCATGTCGACCCCCTGACCGCCCTCGCCTACTTCGGTATATCGCTCCTGACGGTGGGAGTCGGTTTTGTCCTTCACGAACTCGCGCACAAGTTCACGGCGATGCGGTTCGGTTACTGGGCCGAGTTCCGGAAGGACAACCAGATGCTCCTGGTCGCGGTGGTGCTGGCGGCACTGGTAGGGGTCGTCTTCGCCGCTCCCGGGGCCACGGTGGTCTACGGGGACCGGATCGACCGTCGCCAGGACGGATTGATCTCCGCGGCAGGACCTGTGATGAGCCTGATCCTCGCCCTCGGTTTTGCCGTGCTCTATCTCGCTGTACCTCCCGGCGGCATTCTCTGGTTGCTCGGGCTCTTCGGGATGCGGATCAACGCGATGCTGGCGGCCTTCAACATGCTCCCGGTCTCAGTCCTGGACGGCAGGAAGGTCCTCGCCTGGAACCCCCTGGTCTTCGGTGTGCTGATCGCCGCTTCGTTCGTCCTGGTCTACCTGACGTACGTGCTCTAGGGGAACCATCTTAACCTCTCCATCTCACCTTCTAAGGATGAGTGGAAAGAGACTTGCCGTGCTCGCCCTGGTTGTGCTCGCCTTCGCGCTCTTAGCGGCCGGCTGCTCGACAACGCCAGGCACAGGCCAGGCTACTCCGACCGCCACGCCAGCGGTCACGGTATCGACGTCCACCTCGACTCCAGGAGAGACCACAATGACGACCGACATTCCGACCAGCAGAAAGGCTGTGCTCCACACGACCATGGGCGATATCACCATCGCCCTCTATGATGACATGCCTGTGACCGCCGGCAACTTTGCCGACCTCGTCTCGAAGGGCTACTATAACAACGTGATCTTCCACCGGGTCATTGACGGTTTCATGATCCAGGGTGGCGACCCGACAGGCACCGGCACGGGCGGACCTGGATACGCGATCAAGGACGAGTTCCCGGCCAACCGTGCGAACCGAAACGACCGTGGGACCATCTCGATGGCGAACGCCGGCCCGAACACGGGCGGTTCACAGTTCTTCATCAACCTTGTCGACAACAACTACCTGGACACGAAGCACCCGGTCTTCGGTCGAGTCGTCTCAGGGATGGACGTGGTCGATGCGATAGGGAAGGTGCGGGTCGGCCCGGGTGACCGACCGGTCACACCGGTCACCATCACCAACGCCGAGATGGCCTGAATCGGGCTTCATCCTTTTTTCCTTTTCTGATCACGAGAAGTCTCCACGGACCGGAGATCCCGCTTTTAGATGATTTTTTTCCCTTCTGACTTCTCAGCGACCTGGTTTGGGAGTGTGGGAATCTTTATCTCGTCTTTGGGCAACAGATCCAGAGAACGAGGCAATTATCATGGGCAAACCGGTATTGATCGACTTTTATGCCGAATGGTGTGGACCCTGCAAGATGCAGACCCCTATCCTGGAGAAACTGAAAGAGAAGATGGGCGACAGGATCGAGGTGCGCAAGCTCGATGTCGACCAGCATATGAAGGAAGCGACCGAATACCGCGTCAGCGTCGTTCCCACCCTTGTGATCGAGAAGGACGGCAAGGTCGTTCGTCGTCTCGAGGGCGTCACAGGGGCAGCAGAACTCGAGCAGCTCCTCACCCCGCTGTTAACAGAATGAAGGTGTGAATCCTCAGGGGAACAGGAGTATCAGCGAGGGGGTGGCGATGCACCTCTCGCATGAGCACGAGGCGATCGATAACGATGTCCCAATCTGCAGGGATGACGCCGGATGACGCCGAGGACGATCAGGTGGTGCTCGACCTGACCTGGACCGTTCCGGCCCTCAAGGGCTACGAAGCCTGCCCGCTCGCAACCGCGTTCAAGGTGAAGGGTATCACACGGTTGCTGCTCGGCGTGGCACGATTCAACAAGATGCACGATGTCGGCATCCAGTTCCGATAGGGAACGGGTCCAACTTATCGTCAACCGCCTCGAAGAGCGGTACGGGCCGATCGACTGGTGGAACGCGCCCCCAGACGAGGTGATGGTGGGCGCTATTCTCACCCAGCAGACGCGCTGGGAGAACGTGGAGCGTGCGATCTGCCATCTCCGCGAGAGGGGGCTCCTATCGATTCCCGCCATCGCGTCGTCACCGCCGGCGCTTCTCGAAGAGGCGGTCCGATGTACCGGGTTCTACCGCGTCAAGACTCGTCGGCTCATTGCCCTCGCGGAGTTTATCGTCCGGGAGTTCGGGTCGATCGGGGTGATGGAAGCGATCGGATCCGACGAGCTTCGACAGGCCCTTCTCTCGATCCAGGGAGTCGGAGAGGAGACCGCCGACTCGATCCTCTGCTATGGTTTCTCGCGCGCCGCTTTCGTGATCGATGCCTACACGCGCCGTATCTGTGCCTGCGCGGGGGTAGTGGGTCCCGACGCATTGCTGCGAGGCCTCTTCGTGGAGGTGCTACCGCAGGACAACGACCGCTACCGGCGGACCCATGCACATATCGTGGAATACGCAAAAGATCATTGCAGCAGGAAACGGTGCGAGGGATGCTCGATCAGGAGTTTTTACGAATAGGGAGGCGGCTGCGTGACGAGGGACTCGTCGGCGGCACCTTCGGCAATATGTCGGTGAGGGACGGGAACATGCTGGAGATCACGCAGACTGGTTGTTACCTCGACGAGCCGGGGACCCCGGTACGTCTCCCGATGATCGGGCAGGCACCACCCCAGGCCTCATCCGAATTCCGAGTCCATCGAGCGGTCTACCTGGAGACGCCACACCGTGCGATCGTCCATGCCCATCCGGTTCACGCTGTGGCGGCATCTATCCTCTACAGTGAGATCGTGCCGATCGACTCGGAGGGGCAGCTCCTCTGCCCGATGATCCCGGTGGTGGAAGGCGCACCCGGTACCTCCGAACTCGCTCGCGCCGTCGCCGATGCGCTCCGTCTCCGGAACCTCGCCATCGTGCGGGGGCACGGGACCTTCGCAGGAGGAGCGAACCTGGATGAGGCCTGTCTTTATACGTCGCTCGCCGAACATGCCTGCCGTGTGCTCCTCCTGGTTGAGGCGCACCGGCGTGGGTAGGGAGGGGTCCGCTCTGCTCGCGGTGATCGGTGGAACGAGCCTCCTGGACTGTCCCCTCCCCCCGCTCCGAAAGGAACGGATCATGACCCCTTTCGGCGCGGCGAACGTTCTTGTCGGAGATCGAGCCCTCGTCCTTCTCCGGCACCAGGACGGTCGTCCACCGCACCGGATCAACCACCGGGCCCACCTCTCTGCGCTCACCCTCCTGGGGGCCGACCGGGTCGTCCTGATCGGCTCGACCGGTTCGCTCCGGTCGGAAGTTGCGCCCGGTTCGCTCCTTGTCCCCGACGACTACGCCACAACCGCGCCGATCCCCACGGTCCACGACCGGAGGATCGCCCACGCCTCCCCGGTCTTCACTCCCGCCTTCGCCGCCGATCTCGCCTCGGTCGTGCCGGAAGCCAGGCAGGGCGGGGTCTATGTCCAGACCCCGGGTCCCCGTCTCGAGACCAGGGCAGAGGTCCGAGCCCTCGCCCTCTTTGCGGACGTGGTCGGGATGACCTGCGCCTCCGAGGCGACACTCGCGAACGAGCTCGGGCTCGATGTAGCGGCGCTCTGCACCGTTGAAAACTACGCCAACGGCATTGCCAGCGAAGAGGTCTCGTACGAGTCTATCGTCGAGGCCGCACGGGCGAATGTTGAACGTATGGCCGAGATCGTCGGCCGGATCATCACCAGGATGTGACAATAGAATGGAGAACGATATCTTCGAGAAGAGAGCGCCGCTCCTCCTGCAGGACGTGCACTACCAGGACCGTATCGTCGACGTGGTGACAGCGGACGATGGGACGATCGCGGCGATCGGGCCCGGTGCCGGCCGCGAACACGAGTTCGACCAGGTGATTGACGGAAGGGGGCAGGTGCTGCTCCCAGCTCTCGCGAACACGCACACTCATGCGGCAATGACTCTTCTGCGGGGCTATGCAGACGATATGCTCCTCCAGCCCTGGCTCGCCGAAAGGATCTGGCCTCTCGAGGCCCACCTCCAGGCCGACGACGTCTACTGGGGCACCCGACTAGCCTGTCTCGAGATGGTGAGGACCGGGACGATCGGTTTCAATGATATGTACTTCTTCATGGAGTCGGCAGCGCGTGCCGCGGAGGAATCGGGCCTGCGGGCTGTCCTGAGTTACGGCTTCATCGATCTCGGGGATGCCGAGAAGCGCGAGCACGAATGCCGGGCGACGGAGGCGCTCGCCGATCACATCTCACGAATGGCGAACCCCCGGATAGCTGCCGCCGTCGGCCCCCACGCGGTCTACACGGTCTCGCCGGACGGGCTTGCGTGGTGCGCAGAGTTCGCTCGTGAACGGGGGATCGGGGTCCACGTCCATCTCTCCGAGACCCGGTCAGAGGTCGACGATGCGGTGGCCGCCACCGGGAAGCGCCCGTTAGTGTCCCTCGACGAAGCGGGCCTGCTCGGCCCCGGTACAGTCGCCGCGCACGGGTGCTGGCTCGATGACAATGAGTGCCGGCTCCTTGCCGCTCGCGGCACAACCGTCTCGCACAACCCGGCATCGAACATGAAGCTCGCGACCGGTCGGGCGATGCCTTACCCGGCCCTCCGAGCGGCAGGGGCACGCGTGGCCCTCGGAACGGACGGGTGCGCGTCGAACAACAACCTGGACCTCTTCGAGGAGATGAAGATCGCTGCCCTCCTCCAGAAGTTTGCCTGGAACGACCCGACGGCGCTCCCGGCCCACGAGGCGCTCGCGCTCGCGACAACGAATGCACACGCCGCCCTCGGGTGGGCCGGAGGGCGGATCGAGGTCGGGGCCCCCGCTGATCTCGTCCTGATCGAGACCGCAGCGCCCTGCAACACCCCGCTCTACCACCCGGTCTCGAACGCGGTCTACGCCTGTTCGGGCGACGCGGTAACGACCACGATCTGCGATGGGCGTGTCCTGATGCACGAGCGGTTCGTCCCCGGCGCCAACGAGGTTCTCGCCGGCGCGCGACAGGCCTCCCGGTCCCTGATTGACCGGGCGTCCGCCGTGGCGGGACCCTAAAAAAGAGATCAGGCGGTCTCGATTCGCGAGGCGCCCTCGAGCCCGAGTTCGGCGATCGAGACCTCGCGCATCCTGAACTTCTGGATCTTTCCCGAGACCGACATCGGGAAGTCGTCGACGAACTTGATGTACCGCGGGACCTTGAAGTGGGCAATCCTGCCACGGCAGAACTCGCGGATCTCCTCATCAGTCGCCGTCTCGCCCTCCTTCAGGGCGACCCAGGCCATCAGCTCCTCACCGTATTTTTCGTCGGGAACACCGATCACGTAGACGTCACGGACCTTTGGGTGATGGTGGAGGAACTCCTCGATCTCCCGGGGATAGAGGTTCTCGCCGCCACGGATCACCATGTCTTTCAGCCGGCCTTCGATCTTGAAGTAACCCTCTTCATCCATCACACCGAGGTCCCCGGTGTGAACCCAGCCGTTACGGTCAAGGGTCAGGTGGGTCGCTGACGGGTTGTTGTAATAGCACTTCATGACCATGTAACCGCGGGCGCAGATCTCGCCGACTTCGCCACGGGGCAGGATCTTCCCTGTGGCCGAGTCGATGATCTTGAGCTCGGTGTGGGGGAAGGCTTTGCCGACGGTCGAGACGCGGCGGTCGAGCGGGTCATCGGTCGTCGTCATGGTGACACCGGGTGCCGTCTCAGTCTGGCCGTACACGATCACGATCTCGGACATGTTCATGCGCGTGTTGACCTGCTTCATCACCTCGACGGGACAGGGTGATCCGGCCATGATCCCAGTCCGGAGCGTGCCGAGGTAGTAGTTCGGGAAGTTGGGGTGGCCGAGCTCGGCGATGAACATGGTGGGGACGCCGTGGAGGGCGGTGCAGTGTTCGTCCTGGACCGTTTGAAGCACGGTCTCGGCATCGAACGCCGGCGAGGGGAGAACCATGGTCGATCCGTGCGTCATGCAGGCCATATTGGAGAGCACCATGCCGAAGCAGTGGTAGAACGGCACCGGGATGCAGAGGCGGTCCTTCTCGGAAAACCGCATCCCTTCACCGATGATATAGCCGTTGTTCAGGACGCTGTGGTGGCTCAGGACAACTCCCTTCGGGAAACCCGTCGTTCCGCTGGTATACTGTATGTTGACCGGGTCGTCGAAGTCGAGTGCCCTGGCCCGCGCTGCGAGCTCGTCGGCGTTGACCCCCTCACCCTTCCGCTTCACCTCGCTCCAGAGGAACATCCCGTTGTACGGGATCTCTCCGGCGAAGATCACGTTTTTGAGAAACGGGAACTTCTCGGAACGGATCCGACCGGCCTTGCAGTCGTAGGCCTCGGGACAGGACTCATAGAACATACCGACATAGTCCGAGGTCTTGAACCGGCCCTGGACGATCAGGGTCTGGACCTCGGACTGCCGGAGCGCGTACTCGAGTTCGTAGGTGCGGTAGGCGGGGTTGATGTTGACCAACACCGCGCCAATCTTCGCGGTCGCGACCTGGGTGACGATCCACTCGGCATGGTTCATCATCCAGAGCCCGACGCGGTCGCCCTTCTCAACGCCGAGCGCCATCAGCCCTCGTGCGAGCGCCTCGCCCTCCTCCTTCAGTTCGCGGTATGTCCACCGAATTCCCTGGTGGACCGAGACGACGGCCTCGGTGTCGGGGTAGCGCCCGGCGATCTCATCGAACATCTCGCCGACCGTCTTCCCGATCAGGGGGACGGCGGAGGTGCCCGTCTCGTAGCTGATCAGAGCCATCTGTACAGTTTTTGGACCGCATGAATATAGCAGTGCTGATATCAAGCGGACAAGGGTTCAAAGAACAAGAAATTTATGCTTCGGAATCGACCGGATATACTGCACACCGGGGTCGTGGCCTAGTCCGGAATGGCGACGGGCTCCAGCGGTCTCGTGCGGGTGATGAACAATGGGTCTTCTGAATGGTGATGACCCGTTGGAGCACTGACGCACATCGGAGAGACCCGTCGATCGTGAGTTCAAATCTCACCGACCCCACATTTCTAAAAACTATCGCGGGAAGCTGACGCCCTCGCTCTGCTCATCACCACCAGGTCCTCTTGGGCCTCTCCCTCATTCGGTTCCGCATGTCAGGGTACCGAGGCGGAGGTGAGCCGGATTAATTGGGTCACAGTTCGCCCTCCTCCCGGTGGCGCAGTCCTGACAGGATCTCCGAACAGCGTCGCATGCCCCCTGCGTCTCCCGATCCAGGGCACGATCTCCCCCGCCCTCTTTCGAAGTCCGCTGCCGGTACGGCCCAAACGGGCGGGGCGATTTTTTTAATACCGCCCTCCAACTAATGAGAGCACGCAGGGGAATTTTGTCGATGTATCTTATTGGAGAAGCTCTGGTGGGGGACGGCCCCGAACTCGCGCACGTTGACCTGATGGTCGGCGACAAGAATGGCCCGGTCGGGCAGGCATTCGCGAACGCGCTCTCGCAGCTCTCGATCGGCCACACGCCGCTCCTCGCGGTGATCCGCCCGAACCTGATGACCAAGCCGGCGACGCTGATCATCCCCAAGGTGACGATGAAGAAGGGCGAACAGGTCCGGGAGATGTTCGGCCCGGTCCAGGCAGCAGTGGCAAAGGGGGTCGCCGATGCCCTGGAAGAGGGGGTCTTCGGCGATCTGAACGTCGACGACCTGGTGATCCTCGCCTCGATCTACCTGGCGCCCGAGGCTGGTGACTTCAACCGGATCTATCGTTACAACTACGGAGCGACCAAGCTCGCGCTCACGAGGGCCATGGAGGGCTTCCCGACGATAGAGACCCTGCTCTACGAGAAGGACCGCGCGGCCCACGCGGTGATGGGATTCAAGGTCCAGCGTCTCTGGGACCCGCCCTACCTGCAGGTGGCGCTCGACCTGGTGAGCATGGACCGGATCCGGCATGTCCTTGCCGAGCTCCCCGACTCCGATCACCTGATCATCGAGGCAGGCACGCCGACGATCAAGCAGTTCGGGCTCTCGGTCCTCTCGGAGATCCGGAAGGTCCGGCCGAACGCGTTCATCATCGCGGACCTGAAGACCCTCGATACAGGCAACCTGGAAGCACGCATGGCAGCGGACGCGACGGCGGACGCGGTCGTCATCTCCGGACTTGCGCCGCTCGCCACGATCGAGAAGGCGCTCGCCGAGGCGAAGAAGACCGGGATCTACTCGGTGATCGACATGCTGAATGTCGCCGATCCCGTCGCCCTCCTGGAAGCCCTCAAGGTCAAGCCCGATATCGTGGAGCTCCACCGGGCGATCGACTGCGAGACGGACGGCGAGTGCCACGTCTGGGGCAACATCGAGGGGATGCGCAAAGCGGCTGGCGGCAAGCTGCTGGTGGCGACTGCCGGCGGGATCCGTGTCAACAAGGTCCGCGAGGCGGTCGCCTCCGGTGCGGACATCCTGGTCGTCGGTCGGGCGATCACGGCGTCGAAGGACGTCCGGCACGCGGCAGAGGAGTTCCTCGAGCAGCTCAACCGCGAGGAGATCGATCAGTTCCGGATTATGACGGACTTTTAGTCCGTCAGTCTTTCGATTTTTTCATCCTGTGGACCAGGAATCCCATCGTTCCATTTTTGACCGCTGTATCCTGCCTGGTCCGTCCTCACCACGTCCAGCACTCATCCGGGCCCATCGACGACCACTTCGGGTTTGTTCGTTCTGCTCCTGGTGTAAGTGGTATTCGACCGAAAGAATGATGCCCTCCATGGTGATAGTATCAATCGATGCGTCCTCTCCTGGTGGTCCTCCTCGTCCTCGCCATGGCAAGCGCGATGGTACCGGTCGTCTCGGCACAATATGAATATTGGAATAATATTAATCTGAGCGCTCTTCCTCTTGACCCCACGTGGGGAGTAAGTTATCCTTTGGCTCCGTACGGCATTGCGCTGAGCGAACCACCCCGATATGCCTTTATATCAGACTCAAAGTCCAACACGGTCACCCAATGGGAGATCGAAACCGGAACCTGTGTAAAATCCGTCGGTTCTCGCGGGACTGGAGAGGGACAGTTCATCTCTCCTGGCGATCTCGTAATGGACCATATAAATGGAAGACTCTACATCGTAGACCAGGGCAACCTGAGAATTCAAGTTTACGACCCCTTCGCAAATGGCGACTTAAGCACCCTGGGTTATCATACTGGAGACTTGTCTTCTGTGACAGGGGTGGCATTCACAGTCCAGGGAGATCCTCCAACCACCTACCTTTATGTCACCGACGCGTGGGGCAACAAATGCATTCGATACATCAATGGCACCGTTGACAAAAATTGGCGCCTGAACCCTCCGCCGGAAGCCAAGCTGTATTCGCCAATGGACATCGCGGTGGGTAAGGATAACTCCCTCTATATCCTGAACTCGGGGCGCGGGACCGTTCAGGCATACGATTCAAACGGTAATCTCACCAACTCCTGGGGGGGGATCGGCAACGGGACGGGACAGCTCAACTGGCCATACTCGATGACAGTCGATACCCAGGGCAACGTCTTCGTCTCGGACACCCATAACAACCGGATCCAGAAGTATTCGCCGAACGGGGAACTGCTCGCCACGTTTGGTGGCAAGGATTCCGGAAACGGGCAGCTTCGCAACCCTGCCAGCAACGCTGTTGACGCATCCGGAGACATGGAGCTCAGTAACCCTGCCGGGATCGCGGTCGATGCATCCGGGCTCGTCTACGTTGTCGACAGGGACAACAGCCGGATCGTGATCTTCAAACACCATAATGCCGATGACCCAGTGCCGGTTCCCGGCGGCGTGGATGTGCCACGGGATATGGACGGTGACGGCACGATCGACGACGTGAACGGGAATGGGCGGCGAGACTTTGCCGACGTGGTCCTCTACTTCAACCAGATGACCTGGATCGCCGGGAACGAACCCCTCTCCCTGTTCGACATCAATAAAAACGGGAGGATCGACTTCGCGGACGCCGTCGCCCTCTTCAACAACCTCTGAGCCGGCCAGAACCGGTCTCTTTTTGGGTATAGTGTCATTTCAGCCCCTGACTCCTATTATATGGGTGGGGTTTTATGACCAGGATTGTATGCCCGCGCTGTTACTGCGCGAAGCTGTATCGCATGAACACGGGAAAGCATCGCTGCTCCCACTGTCGGTATGACTTTCGTCCCCATCGGTTACCCCTTTACCTGACTCGAGACCAATGGAGAGCAATCATCACCTGGTTCCTTCTCGAACAGAGCAGTCAGACTATTGCGAACAAAACTGGTATCGAACGCAAACGAGTTCTTCGAGCCCTGACCTGGATCCGTCGCGCTCTCATCCGGGATGTCCCGGGTATCTTTTCGGGGACTGTTGAGGTCGATGAAACCTACGTCGGCGGGCGCTGGATAAACAAACGGAAGTCAATCCGTGACAAAGGGACCAAACGAGGAAGAGGTACGAAGAAACAACCGGTCTTCGGCATTCTCTGCCGAAATGGTTTGGTCTGGGCTGAAATCGTCGAGAATGTCGAGGCCGCAACACTCCAACCGTTGATCTCAAGCAAGGTGAAGAAAGGATCAATCGTCTGCTCAGATTCCTGGCGAGCGTACACTGGCATCGCATCGAAAGGGTTCGTCCATCGGATGGTCAATCATGGTGAACGAGAGTACAGCGATGGGAAGGGAAATCACATCAATGGCTTGGAGGGATTCTGGGGATATCTGAAGCGAAAACTCGCAGCAAAGGGTGGTATTCGTCGAGATAAATTATTCCTGTATTTAGGTGAGTACGTGTGGCGCTATAATCACAGAAAAGAGAGCGACAAAATGAAATTGAAGCGCGTCCTTGAGTTACTGGAGATGGAGGTTGGGGGCTAGTCTGTCACTATACCC